>NZ_CANLXZ010000005.1 GCF_947495285.1 uncultured Nonlabens sp.
TGATATCTAAATATGCTGTTCTTCCCATACATAAATATACAAAAAATAAATGACATTATATAACTATATTGGTATTACCATTGCTTTGCTCTCCCGTTTTATGGCAATATGTCTCTTGATAATCCATATTCTCCCACTTATTCCATTCATAATAAGCCTCTTTAGACATAGGTTGAGTAGGATTAAAATATAACTTTTCTCCAGTTCTAATGCAGTAGCCATATTCTTGATCATTGTTATCTTCTTCAATAATTTGATCGCTCTCTTCCTATGCTAACTGCTTTCTCCTTCTTTCTAAATTAAAGGCTGGGCTTTTGACGCTCATATTTTCTATTCCTTCAAATTCAGATATGGACACCTTTTTATAATCTCTATCAGTAACACTAAATTCATCAGTAATATCATGCAAAATTTTAGACCCATTAAAATCTTTTGCCAATCCAAAGAGCTTCTTCTTAAATATTGGTCTTTGGATAAAAAGACAATGTGATTCCTGAATAATTTTTTCAAATGAATTGTAACAGTCTAGAAAAGATTCATTGTTTCCTATCATTGCTTTTTTTAAATGAACTCCTGCCTCGACGTTATTTATGGCAGAATAATCATATAAGTTCATTGATGTAATCACTGCTTCTGAATAATTCATATAACATTTTGCATGAAGGTTAGGTTCATACAAAATCGAGATATTTGTATGTGATTTAAAATAATCTAAGTCCTCTCTTGATATGCTACGATAAATATTGTCTTCATTCTTTCCTATTAACAATCTTACATGCACATCATGATCCTCAATTGCTTTATCAAGAACTTTTTTATAATGGTCATCTAATTTAATAAAAGGAGATACAATGGTAATCTCCTTTTTTGCTCTATAGAAAACATCTTCTATTAAATCATTTAATTTGTCTCCCGTATAGAAGTCACTCATAATTCTATTCCTATCTATTCCTTTTAAAATTCTCTGCCTGATCTAATATTTCTTTGTAAACTTCATTACGTTCTATCGGCGGATATCCATTCTCATCTAAGAGGATTATAATTCCTGCAAAAAGTGATGCTTGTATAGCTGTATTGTTTTTCCAGTCCGGAAAGTCCGTTTCTTTATCGACAAGATTTTTCACTTTTTTAGCTAGTTCAATAAGTTGATCTTCTGGATAACTGAAATCATATTTTACACAAAGTGATTTTAAAATATCATAAAAAGCTTTTTCTTGAAAACTGATTCCTAGGTCATCGCCAGAATCAAACTCTTCTTTTACTTTCCAAATCAAATCTGTTACCTCTTGACTAAAATCTTTGTAAGTCTCAGCTTCCCATTTATCTGCTTCACGCTCGTTATAACGTTTTACCAGCCCTTCCATTTTTTTACTGAAATCTACACCAGCTACCTTGTTATTCTTCTTCAACTCACCTATAGCTTTTTTAAGAAGTTGTTGTAATAATTTGATTTTGGTATTGGGCAGTTTTATTTTATCAATTTTTGCCATATAATCTTCATCAAAGAGATCATATTCTACGGCATCTTCTTCTCCTATTTTAAAAATCTCGGTAACTCCATCACTTTCTAGTGCTTCTTTAATCATGTCACGTACTTTTGCATTCATTTGGGCGGTATCAGGAGCGTCTCCTTTAGTGAGTTTAAAAACAATACTTCTTACAGCTAGATAATAATGTACTTGATCTCTTTCTAACTGTTTAATATTTTCACTACCAGAACAGATATCATAAGACGCTTTTAAACGTTTTACCATATCCATAAAACGCTTCTCATGTGGTTCTTCTTGCATCACAAATTCAGACGCCATCTTGAGATTGAGCAACTGCTGCATTGCGATTCCTATAAAATATGGCGTACTATCAAACTTATGAAACATACGATTCAGTAAATCCAGCATGTCACGCATTACTCCTACTGACTTCTCCACCTCTTCCATGTTCTCCTCTTCGCCTTCTCCATATTTTTTTAAGGCGATATTCATGCGCTTTTTAATACCTATATAATCGACTATTAATCCCTTTTTCTTGCCAGCAAATTTTCTGTTAACTCGAGAAATAGTCTGTATAAGATTGTGTTCTTGTAATGGTTTATCAATATAAATTGTGTCTAAAAATGGCACGTCAAAACCTGTTAGCCACATGTCTACCACAATGGCTATTTTAAAATTAGATTTTCCATTTTTAAACTGTCTATCCAGCTCTTTACGATAATCTTTTGTGCCTAGCATATCATAAAGCTTCTTATCGTCGTCCTTATTTCTGGTCATGATCAGCTTCACACGTTGCATAGGTTTGATTACCTTCATTTCCTGTTCAGAAAGTTCTACTCCTTCTTCAGCAACCTTAACCTCTGCCCATTCTGGACGCAGTAAAATCAAATGTTTATAAAGTTCGTACGCTATTTCACGACTGCTACTCACAAACATTGCTTTACCTTTTACCGTAGCACCTTCATTCACTCTAGTTTCATAATGCTTTACAAAATCCTCTGCAATAGCTTTTAAACGATCTGGATCGCCTAGAATAGCATTCATACTAGCGCTTTGCTCCTTACTGCGCTCTACTTGATAAGTATTTGCTCCAGCTTCTTCTACCTCATTATAGTATTGCTCTATTTCTTTGAGCTTGCTGTTTTTAAGGTTCACTAGTGCTGCTCTACCTTCATAAACTAATCGTACCGTGATTTCATCTCGTACAGATTCTGTCATGGTATAGATATCTACCACTTTTCCAAAAACATCTAGTGTAGCATCAATAGGTGTTCCTGTAAAACCTACATAAGTAGCTTGAGGTAGAGATTTATGCAAGTAATGAGCAAATCCATAACTTTTCTTCACTCCTTTTTCAGTGACCTTAATTTTTTGATCTAGATTGGTCTGACTCCTATGTGCTTCATCACTAATACAAATCACATTATTTCTATCAGTTAGTACTTTGGTATCTTCTGTGAATTTGTGAATGGTAGTCAAATAAACACCACCACTTTCTATACCTTGCAATCGCTCTCTTAAATCTTTACGACTTGTGACGCTTATGATATTTTCATCACCTAAAAAGGCCTTAGCATTAGTAAAGCTCTCTGATAATTGATCATCTAGATCTGTGCGATCTGTTATAAGAATGATTGTAGGATTATTAAAGTAGACACTCTTCATTAATAACCTAGCTAAATATAACATAGTAAAACTCTTACCACATCCTGTAGCGCCAAAATAAGTACCACCTTTACCATTACCATCTGGTCGTTGTGCTAACTTAACCTGATTGTACAAAGCTCTTGCAGCATAGTATTGTGGATAGCGACATACTATCTTCATGTCCTTTTTACTGCTATCTGGCATGTAGATAAAGTTGCGCACAATATCACGTACTCTATTCTTGTGCAACATTCCTTGTACTAGAGTAAACATGCTATCTATTCCATCCACATCTGCAGCGAGACCAGATACACGACGCCAGGAATAATAAAAATCATAAGAGGCATAAAAAGAACCTGCTTTATTATTTACTCCATCACTTATCACACAAAAGGCATTGTATTTAAAAAGAGAAGGAATATCACGACCGTATCGTTCGTTTATTTGTTTATAGGCATTATGAATGGTGCAATCTTCTTTTATCGCTGTCTTAAATTCAAAAACCACAAGCGGTAATCCATTCACATAAAGAATCCCATCAGGTATGCGGCCTTCTGGATGGTTTTCTACTATTTTCATTTGTGTGACAAAACGGTAAATGTTCTTGTCTTTATTGGTATAAGCTGTATCAGGTTCTGGCTCTGCAACAACATGATCTACGCTCATACTATTTACTTGTTCTTCTAGACCAGAATAATCTATTAGATAAGCATGAAAGTCCTTTTGAGTATAATCCTCACGTTCTAGTATAAAACCATCACGCAATCGCTGCATGATTTTTTTATTCGTTTCATAGAGGTCAGACGCTGGTAATTTCTTCAAATCTTGAATAATGACTTGAATCTCTGCTTCTGTTATTCCTTTATCTGCATATTTACTAGCTAGATAGTTTTTTAAATCATCTTCTATGAGTACATCTTCTGTAGACCTGTTCAGATGTTCTCCATAAGTATGAGGATAACCTTCCTGAACAAGTAACTCTGTAAATGTTTCTTCTAACTGTGCTTCTGTAAATTTTTGCATGTACTTACTTTTTGTTTCGCTTTCGCGAAAGCTTAATCAAATGATTTATAGTGTTTCGTAATAGGCTCTTATTTTCAAAGCCATCATCTTCCTGCGTTCTACTAAGAAATCCTTGAAATTCTCATGTGTGTAGTTCACTAATTCTTTTGGAATATCGTTTGCCATCAAGTTTTCTTCAAGAATTGCTTGACTGTCTATCGTTGAGATTTTAATTTCTTTATTATCGATTTCTTTTTTCACCAAATCTAGATACACATTAGGTGGCATTTTCCCTACTTTAATATTTGTCGCTTGTTCTGTATAAACATAGTTAGCTACTTGATTATACTGACGCAATATGAAACCGTTATCAGATAAGTATTTCTTAGGGAAAATGTGATGCAAGTCTCCACGCTGTTCTATCAGGCTACTTATTTTCATGCTTTTAGAAAGAAATGCCACGCTTTGTGCATTACATTGTGCTGCGAGATACACGTTGTAAGCATTATTATTGACACTCGTACTTTCTAAATCTGAGATGATCCCAAAATCCCAAAAACCATCTCCTAAATGTGTTCGCTCCATTTGAGATAGGTATTCTTGAATTCCTTTTTCATTGATTTGTTTGATATCTTCATCAATAGTTGATTCTGAAGAGCCAGAATAACGACCTATTAACAAGGACATCACTAACCATTTCTTTACATAAAACTGCGTCTCATTTTCGCCCATTCCTTCATTGCGCAATTTTAAATACAAGGCATAAGAAAAGTTCAAGGCATTTTTTGATGCAATTAACTTGTTACTTATAAATCCAGCAGACTTTACGATCATTAAGAATCTCTGGTAGTAACTTTTGTTTACCACATCTAGCAGTCCATCACTTAGCTTTTTATAACTCTGCTCTGCGATTTCACTTTCATACGTACGTAATTCAAAATTCCTACCTGAAAGTAAGGCTACTAAATCACTAAATTTTCCACGGCTGAATCTATTGGTAAATGCTACACGCAATACATCCATGTAATTAGGTACGTACAAATCATCATGACCTTGTGCCATCCATGATAAAGCTTTGTAATAATCACTTGAGACAAATTCTTTGTCGTTATCAAGTATGTGTTTATTAAAGTCTTTATCTACGATCAAACGACAGAAATAATCAACGAGCTTGCGCAGCTTATTACCACCATACTGCCCATCTGATGCGATTTTAGACATGACAAAGTCTGCATTGCTTAATACGACACCTTTTTGATTGATACGTATAAAAATCTCTGTTACCGTATCAATGTCAAGCGTGCTGTCTAGTTCTATAATACCAACTTGCTTATTCTTAATGCGTTTTAAGTTCTCTATGCGATCTTCTACCAGATCTTCATTCGCTTCAGGATTTAATTCTAAGTACTTTCTTATGGCTTTTGTGATAGAAATCTCATCATTGACAATAGGATTGATATTATTGATCCATTCTGGACTTTTTTCATAAGCTTTGTTCAATACCTCAAAACGCTCTGATAGCGGATTAAAAGCAATGCGTATAGAAATTTCTTTATAGTTTTTATTCAATACACGTTGGCCTACTATAGCCGCTGTTAATGCCGTTATACGTTGCTGTCCATCAATTAATACTTTTTTACCAGCTGAGAGCTCTCCATTTTTAAGCTTCACGTCTGGATTGCGCCAGGTGATGATATAACCTACTGGATAGCCTTGATATAAAGAGTCTATAAGGTCACGTACCTTTTTAGGTTTCCATACAAAGGGACGTTGTATCTCTGGAATTGCGATCTCACCAGACTTGATCCAGCTTAATAAAGTATCTACAGGTTGTTGATGTACGGAGTATTTTGCCATTATTTTATAATTTTATTCTTCTTTTAAATTTTAAAAATCACTGGCTTTTGTAGCATCAGGAACCCAATATAAAAATTGTTCAGCTAGTTGTCTAAAGGAATTGCTATCTCTATCACTATAGCTTTCTAAATTTTTGGGTTTTTCAATATCTTCAAAAACTTCATTTATCTTAACCCATATTAATCTACGGTTTACCAAATCGGTTATTGCCTTATAATTTTCTTTACGTATCATTCCTCTTATTTCACCGTTCCAAAAATTGACAAATAACTTTAAAAAATGACCTATTTGCTCCTCTGTATTAAGTCTCTGGCTTAAATAATCATAAAATTCATCCTTCTCAGAGTTTCGCCAGTATTGATGAAAGTAATAAGGATTTGAACTCAATAACTCAAAATAAGCTTGTTCTTCAAAACTTATAATTCTAATTTTAATTATTTCAAAGCATTTTGCTGCCTCATCTTCACTAATACTACTGGCTATCAATGAACCAATAGATAAAGATGTATTTAGGTTTGTATTTATACAAAGTCTTTTTAAAATCTCGAGGTGTTTCTTATGATCTGTTGTAATTCCAGCAACTAGCTCTGGAGTAATGGCTTCAATACTTATATTCATATCACCATCCAAAGCGCAATCTTCTTTATAATGTTCAAGAAAATTCAATAAGGCTACAGGAACAACTCCAATTTCATTTGGTTGTCTCATTGATTCGATGAGCATTCTTAGAATTCGAATATCATCTGCTTTTTCTTTGAGTTTATCAAAAGTCAACACAGCAGCTTCCATTTGATTCTCATTAATTGATAATATCAATTGATTTAACCATAAAAACGAAACTTTCCGCTCTGTATGATAAGAGAAATACTTTTCGTAATGATCTGCATGAGAAATACGCTTTTCTCTATTTATTTTAGTTTCAGGCTCTTGTTTAGCATTAGAAAGATAAGCTGTCGTCCCTCTATTGTCGACTGGAAATAGCATGTTTATAATTCTTTTATCTGCATCGAATCGTTTCATTAATTTATCTCGATTTGTATCTCCAGCAGAGGT
This sequence comes from uncultured Nonlabens sp., assembly GCF_947495285.1. Taxonomy (GTDB): domain Bacteria; phylum Bacteroidota; class Bacteroidia; order Flavobacteriales; family Flavobacteriaceae; genus Nonlabens. Next base: position 7,050 of record NZ_CANLXZ010000005.1, read on the forward strand.
TAGGTCATTTCGATTATTAAGAATAACTCTATTTTCAAAAAAGAGATTAGTTCGTAATGATAACCCATAGTCTTTTAGCTCTTTATACAATCTGAAGTTTTTTATTTTAATATATTCTATCCAAAATAAATCATGAACATTCACCTCATCACCGATAGCAAACAAACTGTAAGTAAATGAATTAGTAACTCTTATAGCTTCTCGAGGATTATTGAATTCAACTAAATGTAAACTTTGAAGTAATTGGTTCTTTTCAGCTAAATCGACAAACTGATATTGATCAAAGGTTTTGTTTAAAAGTTTCACTAAAAACTCTTTTCTATCAATGTCCTCAATAAGTGGAAGTGAAATCGGCACATTAATGATTTTTTCTAAAAACTTTTTACCATCTTCCTTATCATTTCCATATCGTTGATAAATTGATTTTGAAATCATTTCACTGTCAAGACATACTACAAACACCACATGGTTGAAGTCCGCAGTTAGTTTAATCATCTTTAATATCGTAAATAATTCATCCTTATCAAGTCTGTCCAAATCATCTATAAAAACTACCAATTTTATATCTGATTCTTCCAAAAGCTTATTAATATTTTCTTTTAAATCAATAAGTCCTTCATCTGCTTTGATTAATTCCCCACCTATTTCTCTCAAAATTTTCTCAGGCTCTACACTAACACCTATCGATGCAATTTCACTCAATCCAATTTTTCCAGAAATCTTTACAGACTTTAAATATTTAGAATATTTCAAAATCCCTTTCCCTATTTTCTTAGCATTTGTTTCTGAACGATAAAATGATTTTTTCATTTCATTGAGAAAATCAAATAACATTTCATCTGTTCCAGAATACATCCATGGATTGTAGCGCATTTTGATGATGCGTCTATCAGTATTTCCTTTTGAAAACATCTCGAGATGTTTAAATACCATATTACTAAATGTAGACTTACCACTTCCCCATTCTCCATCAATACCAATTACAATACTTTCTGATGTATTAGAAAGTCCTCTTATGATATTTTGAACTTTTTGAGCATAAGGTTTGAAGTTTAATAGATCTTCTTTAGCTGGTTGAAATGAAGTATTTAATCTCGGTATTGACATTATAAAGTATTATTTGCTTATTTCGTTATTCAAAAAATCATTCATCACTCTAGTAATAAATTCATTTTGATTTTCTGTTTTGGCTGTTCTCACTAAAATACTGCCAGCTGTATGTTGGTTTGCAAAGTGAGCATGAGTTACTTTACTTACGGTTAGAATGATAATGCCAGAATCATTGTCTTCGTTAAATTCAATGATTCCATTTAATGGATTTTGTAATTCTCGAAAAAATGTAGTGTCTGTAGTATTTTCACTTTGATCATCTGCAATTATCAGTAATAAGTAAGTCTGGTTAAACCCTAATTTCCGATAACCTTTTAATTGTTTCCAAGCTTTTTTGATATTCCTGCGTTTATTCCATTTAGAAATTATTCCATTTTGGTTGACGTGTTTGATCCACTTGCATTCAATTCCAATCACATTATCAGGCTCTTGAAAAGCTATTATATCAATATCACCAGGTTTAGTTTTACTATGTTTTTCTAAGATTGGCTCTTTTACTTCCGTTGTAAAATAGACAGGCATGGTTTTATCTTTAAACAAATCTTCAAAAACCATTTCATGATGATTCAGTTTTATTATTTTTTCTAAAACATTACCTTCATCTAACCCATTAAAAAAATCACTTTCGACAGGTAGGTGATCTGATTGAGTTAAGGAATAAGTTGTCGAGCCATCAGGATTTACAGTTTTATTCTCCTCGCTTAATAAAGATGCTATTCGAATCCTTTTTCTTCCACCAAGAGTCACTTCACGACATTCATGTATTATTTTATCGCCTGGTTGAAGACCATCTTTCTGTAAATAAACTTTTTTAAGTTCCATAAATTTTTTCTTACCACAAATTCAAAACCACAAACCCCAACAAAGTCAAAACGGTAGTCAAGATCAATCCCAAATAAATAACAGCTCTTTTACGTTCTTGTTTCTTCTCAAATTTGTTAGCCTTTTTTTGTTGCTTTTCTCTTTCCTCTTGAGTTTTAAAAGGCATGTTTTGATATAGCGTAATCCATTTTACTTGTAAAATACTTTCGCATCGCAATACGTACAGATTCACAAAAGCAAGAACGAGCAAGAATAATGTTGAACCTAATAAAAATCCAGTTCCTATGTTAAATTCACCAGCCGACTTATACAATTCATAATTTGCATACAACCCAAAACCTGTAAATACTAAACTTACCACATCATAGCGACGTGTGCTGTACTTAAGGTTATCCATAAATAAGCTTTTCAATTCTTCTGTTTCTCTTAAACGGTATTCATATTCATCCATTTCTATACTTTTTAATTCACTAACTCTTTCCCATCCACTACCGTTGCCATTTTTGAGAGGAGTAAATCACTTAATTCACGATGTTTAATGTTCTCTATTTGCGCATTTAAAATATTTGAATAAATAGGTTCCAATAAGTGATTAAACTTCTGTTTTACATTTAGTGATGGTTTTAAAATCATTGTACTTTCAAAATCTTTTGTGACCAAGGCACTAAAAACCGCACCTACGGCTTGTCTTTTCAAATTATCAATTGCAAATTTCGCTGATTGATGGCCATAATATTGTAAATTATCTTTGTCAATAAAAGCATAACAGCTCTGATTCATCGCCATGTCTCTACCAGATATTGAAATAGCTCCTACTGTTCCTCTCGCTGTTATGAAAATGGTGTTTTGATTATATAATTTGCTGCTACAGTTTTCTAATCCTTCCTCTGTCAAATATTTTTCTGTATTTATTGTAAAGAAAGATTTGCCTACATCTTTAGGTGTAAAAAACGGTATTGAACCGTTCCAAAAATCAGGATTTGTTGTTTTAGGAGTTCCACCACCGTTTATATTTAGTTCATCCAAAAAACTTACCACTTCCCATCCCAAAGGAATCTCCATATCCAATTCCTCATTATACACCATAGCGCCACCGCTGGATTTGTACCCTAGCCTCTCCTCAGTCCTCTCCAGCGGAGAGGAAGTAATCGTGCTAGAATTGGCATATTTTACTGGAAACTGAAAGTCCACAAACCAGTGTTTATACAACGCCTGCGCAGTTTCTTCTAGTGCGGTGTTGAGCTGTTCATTAATGCGTATGCGGTCTTGTACGGCATTATAATCAGCTACTATTTCTTGTTGCTTTTCTAGGGATGGAACTGGTAATTCTACTTCAGACATTTCATCATAATCAAAAAACTCATGCGCTGATCCGTGCGATCTAAATCTAGCATATCGATCAAAAGCTGGCCTCTTAAACCACATCTCTAGATATTCAGAATTCAATAAAGTTTCATCCTTAATTTTGAAAATTCGATAAGATGGGGAAACAACACAATCTTCTCCTTTTCGTCTAGCTATCGAAATTTTCTCGCCATTTCTAGTTGTAGCTCTATTAAAGGCAAACTCATTAGTTCTAACTATTCGATAGGTTTCTAATTTAATACCTACCGTATTTGTTTTAGCTTTTTGAAAATGCTTATTATTACTAATACCTTGCAATAGTGTAATTTCATTTTCTGAATTTTTTGGCCCAGTTTCTACGATTAAATCACCTAAACGACTATAATTAGATTCCATAGCCTAATTTTTTAAAAACTGCTATTAGTGCGCTATCATTCTGCTCTTTTTCTTGCATCAGTGACTTAACGGTAATTTGCAATTCTTCCATTTTAACATGGTAATCGATTTGTTCATCACGGTTCACGAATTCTATGTATTTGCTAGGAACAAGTGAGAAATCTTTCTTTGCAATCTCCTCATTGGTTACACTGGCACAAAACTCTGGTACGTCTTTATAGTCGCCATCGACTTGTTGCCAGTTGTGATAGGCATTGGTAATTTCAGTAATATTCTCATCACTAAACTGGATGAACTTTTTTTCAAACGGAATACCTCGCTGTCTCAGGTCTAGGAATAGAACTTCACTTTCGCGAAAGCGGTATTTTCTTTCTACATCGCCTATAGTACGAGTATGTGCTTTTTTATTTTTATTAATGATCCAAAGCGAAACACTTATATCTGTGGTGTAAAACATCTTTCCTGGCAAGATCACAATCGCTTCTACCAGATTATTCTCTATAAGTTTTTTACGTATTTTATATTCCTCGCCGCCACCACTTAGTGCACCGTTTGCGAGTATAAAACCAGCGACTCCTTGATCAGAGAGTTTTGCGACCATGTTAAGAATCCACGCATAGTTTGCATTAGACTTAGGTGGTGTTTCATAGCCTTGCCATCTGGGATCGTCTGTGAGTTCATTTGCGGCGCGCCAGTCCTTTTGATTAAAAGGTGGATTTGCCATAATATAGTCGGCCTTGAGATCAGGATGCTGGTCTCGTGCAAAAGTGTCTGCCGCTACAGCGCCTAGATTACCGGCTATACCACGTATGGCGAGGTTCATTTTGGCCAATTTATAGGTCGTGTTGGTATACTCCTGACCGTAAATAGAGATATTTTTCTTGTTACCGTTGTGGTTTTCTATAAACTTAATGGACTGTACAAACATACCACCAGAGCCACAGGCAGGATCATAGATAATCCCTTCATAGGGTTCTATCATCTCTGCAATGAGATTTACAATACTCTTAGGCGTGTAGAATTCTCCTTTTCCTTTTCCCTCGGCTAGTGCAAACTTGCTCAAGAAATATTCATAGACGCGTCCTACAATATCAGTCGCCTCATCTTTTTGCGTGTCTATTTTATTAATGGTATCGAGTAAGGCACCTAGCTTGCTTTTATCTAGTTGGAGTCTCGAGAAATAATTATCTGGCAGCGCACCTTTAAGACTTGGGTTTGCTTTTTCAATCTGGTGTAAAGCGGTATCTATTTTAATAGCAATATCATCTTGCTTTGCATTATCGATAATAAAACTCCATCTCGAACTCGGTTCTAGAAAAAAGACATTCTTCTCGTTATAAAAAGCTGCCATTTCTAGGTACTTTTCTTTCCCTTCTTCTATGAGTTCTGCACGACGTACTTCAAATTTATCGCTGGCAAATTTGAGGAATATGAGTCCTAGTACGACATGTTTATATTCGGCACTTTCTACGCTACCACGCAGTTTGTTTGCGCTTTGCCATAGGGCTTCTTCTATAGATTTTTCTTTCTCTTGTTTCTTTTTGGCCATTTGGGGTTATGGATATTATTGTTACCGCTTTCGCGAAAGCGAAACACTTAAAATTAAAAACCCTAAAACGCACTTATCCAGTATTATAGGAGTAAGTATGTTTTAGGGGACTGTGAAGATAAGAATTTATAGTATAAATCCTTTTCTGTAGATCTATAAAACGTAAACTTGCAGGAGGTGTTGTGATTAGAAATATACCATGGTTTTTAAACTCTTGTTTTTTAAAGAGTTTAAAATTTAAATATCTGGTTGTTGTTTTGTTTTACACAACACTCCATCTTTCTTAGGTATTAAAATCCTATCTGTGTAGCGGTCGCTACCATCTGTTACACTGCATAGACTTAATGAAATACCTTCTATTGCTACATAGTGTGCCGTAACGCGGTATTTGAAAGCGTCTTTTATAGTCGTCACTATATGTGTTGCGGGCTTTAGTAATGGTAATTAAAGGTTTTTTTACCATCTATAGTATGGTTTTCTAGGTTTTTGTGAATGGTAAAAAGGTTATAAAATGACTGGTTTCTATGGTATCACCAGGGTACTGGTTATTTAAAAAATAACGCCGTCGCTTCTCTAAATATAAGCGTTATATGTATCTATAACTCTACCTTCATGATCTCCAGCGGTGTTCTATTTAATTGGGTTGACGTTTTTTTTTCGTGGTTCTTAATAGAGATGATTCCATGTTCCCTTTTTATCCATGCTATCTAATTATTAAGTCATCTCGCCGTGCTATTTATCTCTTCTAGAGCGATAGGTAAACTCCATACTCGATAAACGGTATACTTTTTTCTATCTCAATTTTATGGATGGCCTACTGCTAGTTTACAAGTAATCACATAAAACATAACGGTTTAAAGAGCAAAAAAACATATTATGTATTCCTCAACCCTACTGATGACTCTTTATTTTACAACAGATTTTAAATTATTCAGTTCGTAAGTTTATGAACTAACATTACCTTTGTATGGTAACTTAACAGTACTTAAAATTTGAAATTAGGGGATTTTATATTTAGAACCTATAAGTTACTATTTAAAATCGGTGGTTTGAATAAAAGTAAGTTCTTAGGAGCTTCTTTTTTCTTACCACTTTTTATTTTTATAACACTTCTTCTAGCGGTTATTTAATGGTCTAGATAGATCTTTACAACTGCCTAAATAAAATAGCGATCTACCTTATTTAAAACCGTAACAGCTTTCTAGTTGTTTTATGGAAAAGAAATTAAGCAATTCCTTATTGTACTTAATGAGTATTTCTACCGGTCTAGTAGGTGTAAATCTTTATTATAATCAGCCTTTACTGCACAAGACATCTATAGAGTTAGATACAAGCCAGGCGTCGATAAGTAAGGTTGCGCTAGCGACGCAACTAGGCTATGCCGCTGGACTTTTCTTTATCATACCGTTAGGTTATAAAATACCTAATAAGCAAATTTTTAAATTTGACCTTGCTTTAATGATTCTTTCCTTAATCGCGGCTTCTGTTTCTAGTACACTGATTCTGTTAATTATAAGTAGTTTTTTTATAGGTTTTTCTAGTGCGCTACCTCAGCTGCTTGTACTTGGGGTATCGCCTTATCCATACGTATTACCGTGGTGCATCTTACATTTAGAAAAAAAATGTTGTAGTAAATTGCTTTATGATTAAGTTATAAGATTGAAAAATAGATGGATTAGGTATTCGCTTTTGCGAAAGCGGAACAAAAAACAGCCACTTACTTTAATGCTTTAAAAGATATAGTTCTTAAGGATTGAGCACGCTACTTGCCCAACTAGATGTATCTTAGCTTTTTTTAGAATAAAACGATTTTAATGTCAGAGCAAACTGAACAAGAATTACTCATTGAAAAATTAGGAATAAGTTTTCAAGATCTATTGAACCTATCTCCTCTAGCCTCGCGCATATATGCATTACTTATGTTATGCTCTTATGACGGTCTTACCTTTGAAGAAATAAGGATAATAATCAAAGCGAGTAAAAGCTCTATATCTGTAAACATCAACGTATTAACACAATTAAATTACATTACTTACCAGACTAAACTCGGTGATAGAAAACGCTACTTTAAACTGGCTCGATATTCCTCTATTAATTCATTAAATGCATACCATGTATCGATAGAAAAAGAAATTAAAATATTAAGTGAGGTAAACGCATTTAATAAAAGATACCATCCTGCAAAATTTAATAATGAAGAATCTCTAGGGATTATATATCAAGAATACCTTAAAGAAAAGCAGCAATTAGTAAAAAAAACAGCCGATAAAATAACTCGTTTTTTAGAAAATGAAAATTAAAGTCTTGTTTTAAACAGTTCTATCGTTACTACATAAATATGGAAGAGTTTATCATCACCTATAAATCTCAAATGATCTGGATACTATCTGTTATAGGTACAGTTGCCCTATTATATTTTTTAACCCAATTTTTATACCGCTGGTTACTAAAAAAAGAACGGGAACGTTTTCCAGGAGAGAAGCCTACTTCTATTAACCTGGTTAGGGTTATACTTAATGCCCTGTGGATCGTTCTAGGCGTTATTTCTATAGGTTTTGTTTTTGTAGATAAAGAAGATAATGACGCTATGGTCGCTGGTTTTAAACTAGCTCTTTACCTAGGACTTTTATCTGTCGCCACTATAGCCGTTGCAGCGACAGTGAACATGTGGTTTCTAGGTACGATAAGAAAAAAAATAAGACTTAATGAAGACCCTACCAGCTATAAATTTTTCAGGTATCTGGTGGTAATCATGATCTATTTTACTGGTACGCTCTTTGGTTTACTTGCCTTTCCTTCTTTAAGAGGTGTGGCACAAACAGCTCTAGGTGGTGCTGGTATTCTAGCACTGGTCGCTGGTATCGCATCACAAGAGGCACTCTCTAACCTTATAGGCGGTATTTTTATAATCTCTTTTAAACCTTTTAAAATAGGTGACATAATTAAGGTTACCGACACCATGGTAGGTACGGTTACCGATATTACTTTGAGGCACACCGTAATACGCAATTTTGAAAATAAAATGATCGTTATTCCTAACGCGATAATTAATAAAGAAAAGCTAATCAATTATGATCTAGGTGAGCACAAATGCTGTGAACATATAGAGATGGGAATTTCTTATGATAGTGATGTGCATGTTGCCAAAACTATTATGAGAGAAGTATGTGAGAACCACCCATTGAGCATCGATAACCGTACACAAGAACAAATTAAAGATAAGGTCCCTATGGTAAAAACCGCCATGACTAGAATTAATGATTCTACCTTAACTATAAGAGCCTGGACCTGGTGCAGCAATTTTCAAGATTCCTTTGACTTAAGATGTGATGTAAATGAAACGATTAAAGAAAAATTTGACGCAGCCGGTATAGACCTAGCCTACCCTACTCGTACAGTTATCTTAAATGATAGTGAATTAAGGATTAAAAATAATAACGTAGATGAACATAAAGATAAGTAGGAATTAGGCCGTGATTTTTAGGGATTTGAATAGAGTACAAATTATAAAAAAAAGAATATTTACCAGCCCAGCGACTATACTGTTATCTATCAAAAATATTTTCTAGATTCCGCTTTCTCCATAAAGACCACCAGAAACAGTTCTCAATCACTTAACCTCGCTTAAGAAAAACCTACCGATTTTATTATGAGGAGGCTGCACTTAACATACTTGAATTGAACTAATTAATGCAACTATAAGCAGAGTCATTATTTTAAATATATAGCAGTATAAGGAAGAGATTAAAAACACCTGGTTTTAATCCCTATCTCTGTGATAACCGCGCACTGGTTCCATACTCCTGCTGCTCAACGTATAATAAATGTGGTGGTACTTCTGTTATAAAATCTTAATCTAGCTCCTTAAAAGACCGTAATAATACCATGGCCTAAGCCCATAAAATTATAGTTTAAAAACAGCCTTCTAGAGAAACACATGACCCACTAAAATTTTACCGTTATCCAGATAATAGTACCTATACTGCCGGGCATTTTATCTCTAATAAACTTTTAAACCGCAATTACCTGAAAGATACCAGCAGTTAATAACGCAACTCGCTTACCTGTATGTGTACTCACTAAAAGAAGAATTACTTTTAGAAGACCATTTTATAGAAAACGAGATGTAGCATGTATTCTCTTATCATTATTTTTACGGTAGAAGGTCGGTACATTTTACCTAAAAAGAATAAATGTATTTGGTTATTTTCTCGCTTTCGCGAAAGCGGAATAACAACAAACTTTTAACTATTATTCTTTTCTCTTATTCTCTTATATAATTTAAATAGAAGCATTAAAATAACTGCAAAAACGAGAAGACCAACAAGTCCATATACCCAGTTTACCGCACTTTTTAAAATTACTAAAAAAACGACTGCAAACAGTATTAATGTCGCACCTTCATTATAAATACGCATACCATTTGAGGTCCATTTTACCACATCGTTTTGTAGTTCTTTCTGTATAAAATGAGATTTAATGTGATAGATAATAAGCAATACTACAAAACCTAATTTTACTTGCATCCAGGGTTGTTCTAAATAAACAGGTCTTAAAAAAAGTAAATAAACTGCAAAACTAATGGCTAGAATAGCGCTGGGCCAGGTTATGATAAACCACAACCTGCTGGTCATTATTTTTAATTGTTTGAGTAAAATACTTTTTTCAGGTTCTGGCATTGCTTGTGCTTCTATCTGATACACAAATAATCGCGGTATGTAGAACAAGCCAGCAAACCAGGTAATTACAAAGATGAGGTGCAATGACTTTATATAATCGTATTCCATAAACTAGGTTAAATGAGGCAAATTTAGGGTATTCATGAGTAAATCTAAGGCAGCTGTGCGGTTATTACGTGCCTGGTCAACACATTATTTGATCCTAATAAACAATCTAAAAATTAAAGATGAAAATTTAAATGTGACTTATAAACGGTTATATTGCGGCTGTAAAATTAATTTATGGAATTCGGTACAGAGACATTAGATTTAGTAGGTTATGCAGCGAGTGCTGTGGTATTAATCTCATTTTTTATGAAAAGCATAAAAACATTACGTATTGTGAATTCATTAGGTTGTGCGATATTTATACTTTATGGTTTTTTATTTGACAGCGTTAACCTTCCTATTATCATCACTAATTTAGGTATTTTACTAGTGAATGGATATTATTTATTTATTAAGAAGAACGACGAGATAACAGAAGTAAAAGAGTAAGAGAGTAAAATTATATGAAAATAGGTATTGCACTTTCTGGAGGTGGTGTAAGAGGTATCGCCCATGCTGGTGTGATAAAAGCACTGCAGGAGCATGATATTACTGTCCATCATGTAACTGGTACGAGTGCTGGTGCACTGGTCGGTGCTTTATATGCCATGGGAATAGATGTAGATCATATTTTTAATTTCTTTGAGCAGTCTAATCTTTTTCACCCTAGAAAATTTGCTTTCAGACAGGCAGGATTTATTAACTCTTCTGTATTTATAGAGAATTTATCTCCATACATTCCAGAGAACAATTTTAAATGCCTTAAAACACCATTATCAGTTACTGCCACAGACCTGAATACAGGTAAGCTTAAAGTATTTAAAGAAGGTGAATTATATAAAGCGATTCTAGCCAGTGCTGCTTTTCCTGGTATTTTTACACCTATAGAAATAGATGGTAATCTCTATGTGGATGGTGGCGTTATCAATAATTTTCCCATCGATTTATTAGACGATTGTGATCTTAAAATAGGAAGTTATGTAAATAAAGTAGATCAAAAGAGTCGTAAATTAAAGCACTCTTATGACGTGGCTAGTAGAGCTTATGCGATTAATCAATACCATCAAGACAAAATAAAATTCACACAGTGCGATCTTCTTATAGAACCAGATGAACTAGGTAACTATGGCTTATTTAATTTTAAAGCGTTGCGAGAAATATTTGAGATAGGTTATAAAACTGCCTCTCGAGAACTAGAAAAAACAGATGTATTTGATTCATAAAAAAGCGTCTTTTACGTGATGTAAAAGACGCTTTTTAATATCAAAACAAAGTAGTATTCTATTTATAAAAAATCTACTGCTCCTGTAGCAACGTTGTACATTGCGCCTACTATTTTTATATCACCATCATCTTCCATTTCTTTAAGAACGGGACTCTCTTTACGTATTCTATTTATAGTAAGTTCTACATTTTTTGTAGAAACGGCATCTACAAATTTTAGATTCTTAGAATTACGTTCTTCTTCTTCCTTAGGTTCTTTTACGGCATATACTGCTGGCTCTATCTTTTCTATTAACTTAGTAAGATTGCCCAGCCTCGCATGATCGCAAGCTCCTTTAATCGCCCCACAGCTGGTATGTCCTAGAACGACTATTAATTTAGTACCGGCTAGTTTTGAAGCAAATTCCATACTTCCTAGAATGTCTTCATTTACAAAGTTACCTGCTATGCGTACACTAAAAATGTCTCCTAGACCTTGATCAAATACAAGCTCTGCAGACACTCTAGAATCGATACAACTTAATATAGTAGCAAAGGGAAATTGTCCCTCACTAGTATCATTAACTTGTTGTAACAAGTTGCGATTTGCTTTTAAATTATTTTGAAATCTCTCGTTACCTTCAGATAAAAACTGGACTGCTTTTTCTGGTGTCATGGTAGCTTGAGATTCTTTAGTATGTGCTTTCATCTTTTTATCTTTTAAATTTATCTTGAATAGGTCTTAATTTGAAAAACTCTAAGAAACTATCTGGATTCTCAATAATACCTCTTTCAGATATCAATTTAATGTTTATTTTTCGGTTTTTTGCCTTTTCTTTAAAGTCGTCCAGGATTTCTATAACATCATGGTCTAGATAATTAGTTTTTCTAACATCTAATTCTAGAAATGTATTTTGGGGTAAGTTATCTAACTCTTTTAAAATAGTTGCTTTATTAAAGAAAGTAACCTCTTCTGCAAGGACCATTTTCACTTCATTTCTACCATCTTCATTACTTTGTGTAGCATGAAGAAAGTGAGAGTTTTGAAAACTCTGATAAAGAGTGACTATAATTCCTATCGCAAGACCAACTCCTACGCCTAATAAGAAATTAAAATACAACAATACTACGGTAACAATAAATGGTATAAACTGTCTCCAACCGGCTTTCCACATGTGTTTAAATGTTACTGGCTTTGCTAGCTTGTATCCTACTACTAAGAGTATGGCCGCAAGAACAGACAAAGGTATTTTATTCATTAAAGTCGGAATCAAAATTACTGATGCCAGTAACAAGAAACCGTGTAAAATAGCACTCATCTTTGTTCTACCACCAGATTGAATATTTGCACTACTTCTAACAATAACTTGTGTTATAGGTAAACCACCGACTAGACCAGAGAGTATGTTACCAGTTCCTTGTGCTATCAACTCTCTATTAGTAGGTGTTACTCTCTTACGCGGATCTAATTTATCAGTCGCCTCAACACATAATAAGGTTTCTAATGATGCAACCAGTGCTATAGTAAAACCTACAATAATTACATCTACTCGTCCAGCCTGAGAAAAATCTGGAAATGTAAACTGCCCTACAAAAGAATCAAAATCTTCTGGCACAGGAACTTTTACTAAATGATCTGTAGATATACTCCAGAAACCAGCATCTCTAGTTATTACGTAATACACGATACCTATTACTACAGCCACTAGAGGTCCTTGAATGATCTCAAATATCTTTGACTTACCATTCAATACGTTATTCCAAAGTAATAGTATCGCTAGACCTATTAAGCCTACAAGGGTTGCTCCTGGACTTATGTACTCACCGATATTTATGATTTCGCTGAAAGTAGTCTCACCATCTACTTGAATAAAATCCCAACCACCCATAGGATTCTTATCTAGACCGAAGAAATGAGGTATTTGTTTTGATATAATAATAACTCCTATTCCTACTAACATCCCTTTAATAACAGAAGATGGAAAGTAATAACCTATGATTCCTGCCTTTAATAACCCTAAAGCGATCTGTATCAATCCACTTATAACTACTGCAACCAAGAAAATCTCGAACCCTCCATTTTCTAGACCACCAAAATCTTTGATCGCAATAGCAACTATAGCGGCTAGTCCAGCAGCTGGACCACTGACTCCTATATTAGAGCCACTTATAGAACCTACTACTACTCCACCTATAATACCAGCTATGAGTCCTGCAAATGGTGGCGCACCACTGGCTAGTGCTATACCTAGACATAAAGGTAAAGCTACAAAAAAGACCACGACACTTGCTGGGATATCGTTTTTAAAATTTTTAAAAGGATTTGAATATTGCATAATACTTGTATTGTCCCTCATAAATATAGGAACTTTTAAAATGGATTAAACTGTAAAACAGATTCATTGATAAATATAAAATTTAAGAGATGATCTTTACGCAGGTTATGCGATCATCCCTTTGGGCGGTGGCCTATGTATTTCTTGAGAATAACTTTCCATTACTAACTCTAATAGATTATTTAAAACGATTTGATTCAGGACCTCATCATTAAAACCTATGAAATGGAAATCATTAAATACTTTAAGGCTTTGAGCATCTTTTTTAAAACTCTCCTCTGCGTCAATATCGCTGTCTACATCTGTATCGATATGGGTAATACTACTATCCATTTTTACAAACAGTTCTACCACAGGCTGGCTCAAAATCAAAGCATTTATCATTATCATGCACGCAAACATGAAAAAATTAAATCTCTTTTTAAGTATAGACATATATTATTTACAGGCACCTGTTGTATAGACCAGGGTAATGCTGCTCTTGACCTATATTTAATAACGTTAAGTTTTTTAACATATTCTTGCTAAAATACCAAAAAAAAAGTCACTCCGTTAGAAGTGACTTTTAAATATTACTATGTAAGTCTTAGTTAGACGGCATAGGGATACCTAATTCTCTGGCTACATCCTGACTTATGTTAGTTTCTTCTGTTGCAAAAGCGATAGAGTTAATGTCTACTATTACTTTATAACCTTTGTCAAGAGCTACTTTTTTAATAGCCTCATTTAACTTAACGGTAAGTGGAGTAATTAACTTGTTTTGTTTCTCGCCTAGTCTTTGCTCTGCGATTCTTTTACTGTTAACTAGCTCGCTCTCGATAGCAGCTGCTTGTGTCTTGTACACTTCTACTTCTTTATTAAAAGTAGCCTCATCTGTTGCTGTTTTAGAAAGCTCTTGTACTTTTTGTTGCAATTCTGCCATTCTAGTTCTGGCATTATTTTCTGCTTTTACATCATCTGCTTTTATAGACTCTGCATATTTAGTGATTTCTTGTTGTGCTGTTTGAAATTCTGGCATAGATTGAAGAAGAGCCTCAGATGCTACATAACCAGTTTGTGCCATTGCTGTTCCAGCGGCTAAAAATAATACTAAAAGTAATTTTTTCATTTTATTTAAATTAAGGTGTGCAAGATAGTTAAGTCCTCTTACACTTTTGGACATATTCTACCATCACTTTTCAACTATTAGACCACTTTTAGGTCTTTTAGTGTTAATTAGTGTTATGGTTGTTGAGGTTCCGCTTTCGCGAAAGCGAACTTATCATAAGAATCACTTTTTTATTCCAGCAACAAATTGACAAACCAGCTTAACGTTTTACTGCAAAGAATCCCTTTTTTAACAAGGTATTTCCATTATACGTATATTCAAAACTATACCAATAACTAGAAGAAGGCAACGCGTTATTGTTATAAGTAGCGTCCCAACCTAGGCCGTCGATGGAAAGTTGCTTGAGTAATTTACCGTACCTATCAAAAATATAGATATTACTAAATTGAACGGACGGTTCAAAAACCTCTATTTGCCAGTAATCGTGATAGCCATCATTATTAGGTGTCATGTAATCTGGCACATGAAACAACTCTACCTCTGGTTCTGGGATAATTACATCTTCTGTTATTACCAGATTAAAACTAACCTGATCCCTACAGCCTGACGCATTTACGTCATAGGCATAAATTGTAACTGGATAACTAACAAACTCTATTATGTCTATTACATCACCAGCATTATAAGCTGTTCCTAAACCGTCTGGCTGTGTAAAGAACATCTCATTACCGCTCAAATGAACACCTGTAATAGGAGGAAATGTAAATGTGGTGGTGCTATTTTGATTATCTATTACATCTATAACTGGCACATCGATTACATTAATTGTTATGGTAGAAGTTGCCGTATTATTAGTCGTTAATCCACTATCTGCCACGGTGCATTCATAAGTGGTATTTACTAATGGCGTTACCGTTAATGTATTACTTGTAGATAAAACGGCTGTTGTGCCTTGCTCTACCCATTGATAAGTGTACGTTCCTTGCGCCATAGCAGGATTAGGTGTGGCAGTTAAATTTGTTATTTCTCCGACACAAAAATCATTTGCGGTAGCGTTTATAGAAACCGTTAATGGTAAAGGGATATCAAAGTTGAGTAAAAAACTTTCTTGATCCTCACATGCACCGTTAGTGTCATACATATAAAGTGTCACCGGTAGCAATGTGAAATCTGACGCATTAACAATATCACCTGCATCATATGCAGTTCCCATACCATTAGGTTGTGTATAATAACGTTGCGCAGCGGTTAATCCTGTTCCATTAATAACTGGGAAAGTAAATGTAGATGTCGCAGTCTGATCAGTAATAGCTGTTATATCTACAGGTGTCAAGACATTAAAATCTGTCATATCAAATCCCATATCTGCACCGTTTTCTACACCAGAGTCATTTACAGTTAGCGCTACCGTGGTATCTACTGTTGCCGTAAAAACTATAGAATCTGTGTTAGGGTAAACCGTGTTTTGGTAATCGGTCCAGTTATAAGTGTACGTTCCATATGCTATTGCAGGAGCAGCTGTGGCTGTTAAAGTTACCGTTTCTCCAGCACAAATATCTTGTATACCGCCCGGCGTTATTGTTAATTGTACGTTTACAAATTCTAGATCAAACTGTCCTGTTATTTCACAACCGTTAGTCTCATCTCCATAAATGTATAAAGTGACCGGATTAGTTATAAAATCAAATTCAGTAACTATGTCTCCTATATTATATTGTGTTCCTGTTCCATTAGGACCTGTATAATAGGCACTGTTAGCTGGCACGTTAGTACCGGTAATTCCAGGTAGTGTGTAGTTAGAGTTTGCATAAATATTACCTAGCGGCATCCATGACGACGTAGAATCTACATTTATAGTAATCACATCTACAGCAAAGTTATCTGGTGGTGCAATACCACTATCTGTTATCGTACATTCATAAACAGTAGTCGTATTAATGTTTATAGGTAATGTGCTGTTAGTTCCTATAATGGTAGTACTACCTTGCTCTCGCCATTCATAAGAATAAGTTCCTAATGCTACAGCAGGATCTGCATTTGCGGTTAAAGTCGTAGTAGCCTGACTGCAGTAAGAAGTAGGGTCAGGACTCATGCGAGTGGTATCGATAATTTCTACATTGATAGGGCAAAGTATGTCTGATGTAACCTCTGCAGCCCCAAAAATATCTGAAGGCAAAAAGTTAGTGCAGTTATTTGTGGTATTACCGTTAGAAACGTCCACAAATTTAGTGGTACGTCCACCAGTGGCAACTAGTTCTATGGTAGGCGCAGCAGAGCATGGATTTGCTGTTATTATAGTCACTACACCAAAAACACTTCCAAAACCATTACTAGCCATACTACCTACTAAGAAAGATGCACTTGGGTTTGCTACATTAACCTGTACCAACTCACTATTTGCCGCACTTAAATAAAGATCTCCATTAAAGTAGGTTAAATCTCCTGCGCTATTGAAACCTGTTGCTCCTAAATTAGTAGCGGTAAGTGCGGCTACATCAATTCTAAAAAGTTCTCCTTGGCCATTTTTATTCACTCCTAGTAAAACACCATTTTGCTCTTTTACCAGCGAGTCTACCCTAAAGCTACCACTATGTCCTATGATGGTAAGACTACCTAATAAGGTAAAATTACCTGTATTAAGATCTATTAAATACAACTCTGTATCATATATTCCATAAAGAGTAGTAGCGCTATCACCTTGCGCTATGTCAAACATGGACTGACTATTTGTAGCTACTACCGTAGAACTACAAGAACTTAAATCTGCAAGAACCACATTTCCATTTCTCAAACACAAATAGGCCGTGTTTACCGCTTGTGCATTTACAAATGTTGCACTTAAAATTATGAAACAAAAAAATAATAGCTTCTTCAAATTTGTTTTTTTTGCAAAAATAAGATTTTCAGATGCTTAAATAAGTAGACACCTACATTAAGAAATTGTTACCAGCGTTGTGACGCTAGTTTAAAGATCAAAACACTTATGTTTAAAAAGAGCTTTAAATACAATTATTTTTTACGACGTCTATTTGCTCCTTTATCACCGCGCGTTTTAGGTTTTTTATATTTTGCTGCTATGATACGGCGGTAACTACCACCTTCATTAGTCTTAGAATTCTTCTCACTTTTTTCATGAAAAGCTGCTCCACGTTCCTCTTCTATTACTTTATGAGGGTTAAAAATCTCACGTACTACAGGTTTCTCTTCTGGTGTTTTTTGTTTTGAAATCTCAACTTCTTCAGGAAATTCTAATTCAGGAATTTTATAACTCATCAATTCCTCTATATTCTCCTTATCTTCTTTTTCTTTTTCTGTGTAGAATAAGATAGATCTACCCTTTTCTTCAGCACGACCTGTTCTACCTATACGGTGCATATAATTTTCAGGAAATGCAGGCACATTTAAGTTAATAACGTGCGATATTTTATCTAGATCTAGTCCGCGCGCCATAACGTCTGTAGAAACTAGAATACGACTCTCACCACTATCAAAGAGTTCAATAGAACGCAATCTGTAATTTTGTGTCTTATTAGAGTGTATTACAGATATTTCACCACCATAATGAGGACTAAGCACTTCTTGTAATCTATCTGCACTTTTCTTATTCCCTACAAAGACCAGTACTTTGTGAAACTTTTCCTTATCACTGACTAAGTGCATGAGTAGATTTGCTTTTGTGTAAAAATTTTCTACGGCATAAGCGGTCTGTTCTATATTCTCTAAACGTGTACCAGAGACAGCAATAGAAATCTTTTCAGGATTATAGAAATATTCCTTAATAAAACCTTCTATCTGGTCTGTCATCGTTGCAGAGAACATAATATTCTGACGCCTCTTAGGTAAGTGATCAAAGATATTAGTAAGTTGAAATCTAAAACCTAGATCCAGCATTACATCTACCTCATCTATTACTACCTTTTTACAGTTCTTTAAATTTACCGTTTGACTTATAATAAGATCATACAGTCTACCAGGTGTAGCAACTAGAATATCCACACCGTCGGCATATGCTTTTTTCTGTGTATTGATATTAGTCCCTCCATAAATCCCTAACACACGTAAGTTAAGATACTTTGAATATTGATTTATATTTTCAGTTACCTGTACTACCAGCTCTCTAGTAGGTACAAGAACTAATACTCTAGGGTCATTAACTTGAGCATATTTAAGTTCATGAAGTAATGGCAACATGTAACCTAGCGTTTTACCAGTACCTGTTTGCGCGATACCGATCATGTCTCGACCTGAAAGAATAACTGGAAAAGCCTCTTCTTGAATAGGCGTCATGGTCTCAAAACCTAATTCTTCTAATCCATTAATTAATGGTGTTTTAAGATTCAGATCTACAAAGGATTTCATACTGGTAATTTTTTTGCAAAGGTAGTTTATTAGGTTGAAGACAGCAGTATGAGAAACAGAGTTCCGTTTTTACATCATTTAAAAGGAGTCTGGTAATGTGTTTTATCTTCATTTAAAGAGAATGATACTAGAATAACTTTGAAGTACATAATAGGTAATAATATCCTACTTAAAGTATCTTTGCATCATGCATTTAAGAAACATACATAGATACGGTTACGACTTTAAAAAACTAACCGAATCACACCCAGAACTAGAACAACATATAATTGAAAGCCCTACGGGAGCAGCAACTATAGATTTTAGTGACGCTAGGGCCATACTAGAATTCAACACCGCTTTATTAAAACATCATTATAAAATTAAATACTGGAAACTACCAGAACAATCTTTGTATCCACCTATTCCAGGTCGTGCAGACTATATACACCACATAGCTGACCTTCTTGAAAAAGGAGATAGGACTGGTCTAGACATAGGCTGTGGCGCTAGTGCCATTTACCCTATTTTAGGTAATGCCATTTATGATTGGAATATGGTAGGTTGTGATGTAGATGACAACAGTATAGGATTTGCAAAAAAGAATACTTTAAAAAATGACGCCATAGAAATACGTCATCAAATTGATAAAGGAAATATCTTTAAAGGTGTCATTCTAGATGGAGAAAACTATGATTTCACGATGTGTAATCCACCTTTTTACACTAGTGAAGAAGAAGCCATAAAAGCAAATATAACTAAACAAAGAAAACTAGGTACACGAGAAGAGATACGCAACTTTGGCGGTCACTCTCACGAGCTTTGGTGCAATGGTGGTGAAGCACTTTTTATAAAGCGTATGATTAAAGAATCTGTAGCTTTTAAAAATCAGGTAGGATGGTTTACGTGTTTGCTTTCGCAAAAGCAAAACCTCATAAAACCCCTTAAACAACTTAAAAAACTCAAAGCAGACGTAAGAGTTGTAGAAATGACTACCGGTAAAAAAGAATCTCGCTTTGTTGCATGGAGATTTAAAAACTAAGAAATCCCCTTTTTAAAAATTTACTGAAGAAAATAAATGGACGATAAAACTATTCAGAATTTAAGAGAAGCACTCGAATTCTCTCCAGATAATATCCCATTAAGATTACACCTGGCCGAGTCGCTACGACTAGCTAACATGCTAGAAGAAGCTGAAGAAGAGTATGAAATTATTTTACAGTACAAGGCAGAGCCTAAGGCTAGAATAGGCCTCGCCCTTATTTCTTATAAACAGAAAAATTATTCTAAGGCCATCGTTATCTTAGAAAGCCTGATTCAAGAAGGCAATAAAGATCTAGATACTCATTTATTCTATACACGTGCATTAGTGAGGTCTAATGACACACAACAAGCAGTAGATGCATATCAAGATTTATTGAAATTCCATCCCGATTTTAGTGATGACGAGTTAGATAAACAATTAAGAATGCCATCTACAGCCGAAAATAATTATGAAGAAGATGACGCGTACGATGATGAGTACGACGATGGGTTTAATGAAGCAAGCGTCTTTATAGAAAAACCAGAAATAAGTTTTAAGGATGTAGGCGGTATGGAAAATGTAAAGCGCGAGATCGATTTAAAGATCGTACAGCCTTTATTACATCCAGAAATTTATAAAGCCTATGGTAAAAAAATAGGTGGTGGTATTTTACTTTACGGACCTCCAGGATGTGGTAAAACTTATATTGCCAAAGCTACCGCAGGCCAGATCAACGCAAAATTTATATCCTTAAGCCTTAATGACATTTTAGACATGTGGATAGGTAATTCTGAAAAAAACCTACACCGCATTTTTGAAGTAGCTAGAAATAATACGCCTTGTGTTTTATTTATTGATGAAATAGATGCTCTAGGTGCTAGTCGCAGTGACATGAAACAAAGCGCTGGTAAAAATTTAATCAACCAGTTTTTACAAGAGCTAGATGGAATATCAAATGATAATGAAGGTCTACTTATTTTAGGAGCGACTAACATGCCGTGGCATCTAGATACCGCTTTCAGACGTCCAGGAAGATTCGACCGCATACTTTTTGTACCGCCACCAGATGCTCCAGCACGAGAGGCTATTTTTGATCTTAAACTAGAAGAAAAACCTACTAAAGATATAGACACTAAAGCGCTCGCAAAAAAAGCTCCAGAATACTCTGGCGCAGACATAGAAGCGGTGATAGACATCGCAATAGAGAACAAACTAGAAGATGCTATAAAATTAGGAGCACCACAACCACTGGTCACAAAAGATCTTTTAAAATCTCTTAAACAGCATAAACCTAGTACAAAGGAATGGTTTACTACTGCAAAGAACTTTGCTGTTTATGCAAATGAATCTGGGCTTTATGACGACATACTGACTTATTTGAAGATTAAAAAGTAATGATAGAAGCCTTATATGAAAGAGCCTATTTACTTTTCCAGCAAAGACGCTATCCACAGGCAGAGCAGTTACTTAACCAGGCACTGACTCAAGATCCTAATAGTATTTCCTGCCTGCATCTACTGGCCGAAGTAAATCTAGCCCTAGACGACCCTAAAAAAGCAAA
Organism: uncultured Nonlabens sp.; assembly: GCF_947495285.1. Lineage (GTDB taxonomy): Bacteria > Bacteroidota > Bacteroidia > Flavobacteriales > Flavobacteriaceae > Nonlabens. The sequence goes on from NZ_CANLXZ010000005.1 coordinate 28,547, forward strand.
TCATTTTATAGACATAGCTATAGGATTATCGCCATCTACCGATTTATTATACGCTACTAAGGCACGAATAATGCTAGACGTAGAACGTTATGATGAGGCAGAGGAATTACTAAAAAAAGCGATAAGTTTAAATCCTCAAGAGCCACAAAATTATGCGATGCTGGCTCATATATCGCTTTCGCGAAAGCGGTATAAAGAAGCAGAGCAACTAGCTGAAAAATCTTTATCTCTAGATCCAGCTAACTTGCTTGCCCTTAATGTAAAAAGTACCGCACAATTAAAACAAAATAAAAAAGCAGAGTCTGAAGAAACCTTAAAAGGGGCGCTGGGAGAAAATCCAGAGGATTCTTATACCCACACAAATTACGGCTGGAATAAGCTAGAAATGGGACAGCATAAAGATGCGCTGGAGCACTTTAAAGAAGCACTACGCTATGACCCAAATAATTCTTATGCTCAATCGGGAATGATGCAGGCATTACAGGCTAAGTATTTTGTGTATCGATGGTTTTTAAAATACCAGTTCTGGATAGGTAATATGGCTGCAAAGTATCAATGGTATTTTATCATAGGCTTTTATGCAGGGACTAGATTGTTGAGATATGTAGCAGACTCAGTACCTGCACTAGAGCCTTTTCTATCTCCTATTGTAATACTGCTAGCTCTAGTTGCTTTGAGCACATGGATTATAGGCCCTATTTCTAAATTACTTTTCAGCTTTAATAAATATGCAAAGTTCTTGTTAGGTAAGAAAGAAAAGCAGGCTGTGATTTTTACTGGTATTTGTGTATTGATTTCACTCAGTGGTGTTGCGGCTTATTTAACACTAGAAGACGGCAGGTTTTTAATGGTTGCTATAGCAGGACTTATATTAATGATTCCATGGAGCATGTTTTATATGGAGACTAAACCTAAATATATGATGCCACTCGCTGCCGGTATCATGACTATTATCGCTTCTATTGCATTATTTATAAGCTTTACTACTGGTAATGTGGACAACCCTTTTGTCATCGGTTTTTTAATAAGTTTCTTTGCTTTCCAGTGGTTTGCAAATGCTGTAAGTATTAAAAGAAGTAATATATAAAGCTCTATAAAATTAAGAAAGAATAGGAAATATCGATACATGATATTCTCACTGTTCTTTTTTAATTAGAAAATATGCTATAAAGTAGATTTAATACGAAAGGTATAAAAATCATCACGACTACTTTTCAAATTATGTATTATGTTTAAAATATTTAAAAAGAAAACAGAGTTAGAAAAACTGCAATCTGAGTATGAAAAACTCATGAAAGATTACCACTCGCTTTCTAAATCAGATCGCGCGGCGAGCGATAAGGCTTATGCAGAGGCTGACGAGATTCTCAAAAAAATGGACGCGTTACAGTAATCTAAAAACGCTGAGGAATCATCTTATCATTAAAAAACATGAATTATAACAAATGTTATGAGCTGTTTTATGATCCTAAAGACCTTTTTATAGTAAAGTAATATACATTCTACCCTTATAATCATTTGACTACTTGAGTTTTAAATAAAGAAAAAGCTTCTTATTAATTCATAATAAATTAATAAGAAGCCCTACTATATTAGAAACATAAACTCGTTTTATTTTACATTTGTTCAGGGACTTCTATTCCCATAAGATGACAGGCGCTTTTTACGACAACTGCTGTTTTAAAACATAATAACAAACGGAATTGCTTCATGTGTGCATTATTTTCTTCTACTATCTTAGGTACGTTTTGATAGAAAGAATTGAATTCTTTTACTAGTTCATACACATAATTTGCAATTAAAGCTGGACTGTATTTATCTGCTGCAGTTTGTATCATGTTAGGATATTGCTGTAATGACATAATCACTGCCGTATCCTTATCTGTCAACTCTAAATTTGTGGCAGTCATTAATTTGTTATGATCAAATCCTGACTTCTTTAATATCGACTTAATACGAGCATGTGTATATTGAATAAAAGGACCTGTATTGCCTTGAAAGTCTACCGATTCTGCCGGATCAAACATCATGTTTTTCTTAGGATCTACTTTTAACATAAAGTATTTTAAAGCCCCTAAGCCTATCATATTATACAGACGTTCTTTCTCATCTTCAGAAAGACCTTCTAATTTTCCTTGCTCTTGTGCAATGGTTTTTGCAGTTGAGGTCATTTCTTCCATCAACTCGTCAGCATCTACCACAGTACCTTCACGAGATTTCATTTTACCAGAAGGAAGCTCTACCATACCATAACTTAAGTGGTATAAATTCTCTGCCCAGTTAAAACCTAGTTTCTTAAGTATTAAGAAAAGTACTTTAAAGTGATAATCTTGTTCATTACCTACGGTATACACCATAGAATTAATGTTATGATCTTTTACTCTCTGGATAGCTGTTCCTATATCTTGAGTCATGTAAACTGCAGTTCCATTACTACGTAGAACTATTTTTCTATCTAATCCATCTTCTGTAAGATCTATCCATACAGAACCATCAGGATCTTTTTCAAAAACACCTTTATCAAGGCCTTGTTGTACGACATCTTTACCTAGCAAGTACGTATTACTTTCATAATACAAACTATCAAAGTTTACTCCTAGATTTCTATAGGTAGTTTCAAAACCGTCATATACCCATCCATTCATCTTTTCCCACAGCGCGACTACACCAGCATCGCCTTTCTCCCATTTTTGAAGCATTTCTTGAGCTGCTAGAATAGATGGAGCTTCTTTCTTTGCCTCTTCTTCGGTTTTACCTTGAGCGATAAGAGTTGCTATTTCCTTTTTATATTCTTGATCAAATTTTACATAGTAGTTACCTACTAATTTATCTCCTTTTAAGCCTGTAGATTCTGGAGTCTCGCCTTCTCCATATTGCTTCCACGCTAGCATGGATTTACAGATATGAATCCCTCGATCGTTTATAATTTGCGTCTTATTTACTGTGCGTCCTGTGGCCTCTATAATATTTGCTACAGAAAATCCTAATAAATTATTTCTAACATGCCCTAGGTGAAGCGGTTTATTTGTGTTAGGAGAACTGTATTCTACCATAACACCAGGTTGGGTAGTGTCTTGACTTTTTATACCGTAATTCTTATCACTAAGAATACGGTTAAAGTCTTTTAAGAACGCGGTTGCAGCTACTGTTATGTTTAAAAAACCTTTTATGACTTCTATATCGGTGACTAAATCTGTATGCTCTTTAAGATACTCCCCTATTTGCTGTCCTATCGCTGCTGGATTACCTTTAATATGACGTAACATAGGAAATACCATGATGGTAAAGTCTCCGTTTTGATCCTTTCGCGTAAGCGTAATTTCTACATTATCTAATTCTATAGAAAAAATTGATTTTACAGCTTCTTTTGATGCGTTCTCCAGTTGTTGAAAAAGTGTCATAATAAAAATTTAAGCCCGCAAAGATAAGGATTATGAAAGGCTTAGGGTATTACTACTACTAAGAATGTAACTTTACGATATGCTACATAATGTCTCTTACAATAATCCTAAAATAGAACGCGCTATTTCTAGCGAGGTAGGTGCTATTCTCTCTTTAAAAGAAAGGTGGAAATTAAAAGGATCTGGTTCTCCTAAGCTTTTAATTACAGCCTGCAGTATACAAATTCATAATCTATTAGTACTAGATAATAACATCAATTCTTGCAACATCGAATTGAGAAAAAATGGTGTCATTTTAAGATTTAGATCTTTATTAGAAACCTATGCCCTGCCTATTCCCTATTATAAACTGGTTATTTATAAAGGAAAAGCCCAGGAGTACAGCATACATAGGGATAACTATTTTATTAAAGTAAAGGCAGATCATAAGAAAATTCATAAGTTTTTTGAAAAACTAGCCCAATTAAAAACTGATCAAGGATTTGAATACATAGATGATTTATAATAAGCGTATTTTTAAGTAAAAACTGTAACGTATCGCATGAAGGAGACACTAACGCTTTAAATAAAAAAATCAATCGCATGATTCTCAGTTTAAAGAATGTTTCTAAAACATATAGTAATGGTGTAAAAGCACTAGATAATGTAACGATAGATATCAAGGCTGGTATGTTCGGTTTACTAGGTCCTAACGGTGCTGGTAAGTCTTCTTTAATGAGAACCATTGCTACCTTACAATCTCCAGATTCTGGAAGTGTGCATCTCGATGGACTAGATATATTAAATAATAAAATTGAATTTAGAAAAACACTGGGTTATTTACCACAAGAATTTGGTGTGTATCCTAAAATGAGTGCTCATGATTTGCTGCATTACTTTGCAACTCTTAAAGGTGTTTCTAGCAAATCAGATAGAAGACTTATCGTAGAAAAAGCGCTAGAAATCACTAATCTTACTGAGGTACAACACAAGCACGTAGCTGGATATTCTGGCGGTATGAAACAACGTTTTGGAATCGCTCAATTACTACTTAACGACCCTAAGTTAATTATTGTAGATGAACCTACAGCTGGACTGGACCCTGCAGAAAGAAGACGCTTTTTAAATGTTCTTAGAGAAATAGGAACTAATCATATTGTTATTTTCTCCACTCACATTGTGGATGACGTTAAAGAGCTTTGTACCGACATGGCGATTCTTAATGGTGGTAAAATACTCGCTCAATCAACTCCTAAAGAAATGGTTGCAGCATTAAATGGTAAGGTGTTTACTAGATCTATTGAAAGAGAAGAATTAGAGCGTTATGAATCTGAATACAATGTTATTTCTACTAGTTTTAATGAAAATAGTGATTTAATGATACGTGTTTTCAGTAAAGATTTATTGGATTCCGCTTTCGCGAAAGCGAGCCCAACACTAGAAGATGTATACTTTACTACATTGCGCCAAGATCAAGGTGTAACTGAACTTTCAAATGCATAATAATGTTTAGTACGATTTATTTACACGAGATAAAGACCTGGTTTAAGAAACCAGCTCCTTATATATTTGCTGCTATTTTATGGATTCTTGCATTGTTATTAAGTGCTCTTGCATCAGGAGTATTTGATTTTACAGGTGCAACTGTAGTTTCTACTGCCAAAGTAAATAGTGCTCTTTCTATCTATGGTATGCTAGGTATATTCATGATACTTCTTTATTTCTTATTACCTACATTAATAGGAGGAACGTTACAACGAGATTATCGAAATAATATGCATAATGTTTTGTATAGTTATCCAATTACTAAAGTCAGTTATCTAGCATCAAAATTTTTAGCTGGGTTTACGATTACTTTAATTATTGTTTTAGGCTGTATTGTATTTATTACTATAGGTTTTTATTTACCTGGTGCAAACGAGGAAAACTTAGGACCTTTCAAATTGATTAATTACCTACAACCATTCTTAGTTTACACCATCCCTAATACATTCTTTTACAGCGCTATTATTTTTGCGATCACTGCCTTTTTCAGAAATTTAAATGCTGCATTTATTTTTGTATTGATCTTATTCATTGTCCAAATTGCAACTGGAATAGCTGGTCAAGAAATGGAAGACACTACCTGGTTACAATTACTAGAACCTACTGGAGACACGGCTCTTGCAGAAACCATCAAATATTGGACTCCAGATGAGCAAAGTAATCAATTGATACCTATTAAAGGAAATATATTGTATAATAGATTGATATGGTTAACTATATCTCTTATCGTTTTTATAAGTACTATTTTTAGGTTTAATTTCTCTCAAAACCCTTCAAGTATTTCATTAAGGAAACCTAAGAAAAAGAGAATGACCAAAAGCAACTTTGGAGTAATTCAAAGAGTTGAAATGCCTAGGGTAAAAAGGGATTTCAGCTATACAAACCAGCTTAAATCTTTATGGACTATGGCTTTTACTGATTTTAAATATATCGTAAAAAGTTGGCCGTTTATCATCATTACTTTGTTTGCATTTCTATTTGCATTTTTAAGTATGATAGAAATTAACAGCGTTTTTGGAACATCTTCTTTACCTAAAACATGGAGTATGCTATCAAATGCTTCTGGATCATTTAGAGTTTTTGGTGTGATTCTTATCGCTCTTTATGGAGGTTTTTTGATGAATAGAGCAAGACTTGCTCATATGGGACAGATACTAGATGTAACACCAGTAAGCAATACTTCTATGTTGATCTCAAAGGCTTTAGCTTTATTTTTAATGATTGCATTGTATCAATCTTTTATAATGCTTACCGGTATGACGGTTCAAACGGCAAGAGGTTTTTATGAATATGAAATAGGGCTTTACCTAAAGGACTTATTCTTAGTTGGGATTTGGTGGTTCATTCCTTGGATAGGATTATCACTTATTGTTCATACGCTCATTAAAAATAGATGGGTAGGATTTATTCTTTTACTATTTGCACTCCTATTTATACCATTAATTTTGGATGGAATAGGTATAGAACAAGCACAATTTAAATTTAATCAAGGCGGTAGCAGTTTAAGCGCCAGCGACATGAATGGTTATGGTTTTATCAATAAATTTATCGCTTACAGAGTCTATTGGATATTCTTAGGTATTGCAAGTATCGTAACCGCAATTACTTTGTACAGAAGAGGTGTAGGTGTAAAAGCTGTAGAACGCTTATACATAGCTAAAAAAAGATTTAAACCTGCAATGTTAGGTGTATTATTTATATCTCTAATAGGATTCTTTACCACAGGTACTATGATCTGGAGGTCTAATAATGTGGAACGCGAGATCACTTCATCGAAAGAAAGAGAACAATTAAGAGTCAACTATGAAAAAGACCTTTCTCAATATTTAGACATACCTCAACCTAGAATAATTTCAGTGAAAGCAAATGTTGACATCTATCCTTACGATGGGGATTACAATGCCAAAGCGGTAATGACTATGGTTAACAAATCTAGTGTAGCAATCGACAGTTTACATGTTAATAGTGCTATGGATAGTCTTGTTAATATTCAATTAAGCCGTGAAGCAGATATCGTTTATGAGAATAAAGATTATGATTATACCATCTATAAATTTCAAGAAGCGCTGCAACCCAATGACACATTAATTTTTACGGTTGATAAGCATAATAGAAAAACTTCTTTGCTTAACAACTTCTCTCCTATCGTTCAAAATGGTACATTCCTTAACAGCGGTATTTTCCCTACCTTAGGATATAGCGATGGTTTTGAAATAAGAAATACCAAATTACGTGAGAAATACGACCTACCTCCTAAGGACAGACTGCCATCTCCATTAGCTCCTGGAGCAACAAATAATAATTATATAGGTGGAAATAGCGACTGGATAGACTTTGAAGCAACCGTAAGCACGAGTAATGATCAAATAGCCATTGCACCTGGTTACCTCACTAAAGAATGGGAAGAAAATGATCGCAAATACTTTCATTATAAAATGGATAGTAAAATACTTAACTTTTATAACTTCATGAGTGGTAAATATGATGTATTAAGAGATGAACATGATGGTGTAAAACTTGAAATTTACTATCATCCAGATCATGATTATAATATTAATAGAATGATGAGTGGTCTTAAAGATGGTCTAGATTACTATAATGATAATTATACACCATACCAGCATAGACAAGCACGTATCATTGAGTTCCCGAGAACTGGTGGTGGATTTGCACAAGCTTTTCCTAACACAATACCTTTTAGTGAAGCCATAGGTTTCATTGCAGATGTTGATGAGGATGACCAAAACGGTGTCGATGTTCCTTATAGTGTTACTGCTCACGAGCTTGCGCATCAATGGTGGGCGCATCAAGTTATAGGTGCTAAAGCAAAAGGAATGACTCTACTTTCTGAAAGTCTATCAGAATACAGTTCTTTAAAAGTGTTGGAAACAGGAAGTGGTAAAACCCAAATGCGTAAATTCTTGAAGAACGCTATGGATCGATATTTACTAGGTAGAACAGTAGAATCTATAGGTGAGAATCCGTTGATGTTTAATGAAAATCAACAGTACATTCATTATCAAAAAGGATCTCTCGTGTTGTATGCGATGAGTGATTATCTAGGTGAAAAGAAATTCAATGATGTAATAAAAAGATTTGCAAAGAAATATCAATTCAAAGAAGCTCCTTATCCTACGTCTATAGAATTTGTGGAAAGTATAAGAGCTGTAACACCAGACTCATTGCAGTATCTAGTTACCGATATGTTTGAAACCATAACCTTATATGATAATAAAGTTAAAAAAGCTACTTACACAGAACTTCCTGATGGTAGATATCTTGTCAACATAAATGCTTTGACAAGTAAATACAGATCTGATAAAAAAGGTAAATCTGTTTACAAAAACATCGCAGGTGACAGCATTTCATTTACTCCTGAAGGAAAGAAAAGAGCCATAAAATCGTTACCACTTGCTGATTATATAGAGGTAGGAGTTTTTGGAGAAGAAGACAAAGAAACAGGAGAAGAAAGGGTGCTCTACCTTAAAAAGGTTAAGATCTCTGAGATTTCTAATTCCTTTGACATTGTTGTAGACTCAAAACCTATTGAAGCAGGAATTGATCCTTTCAATATTCTGATTGATAGAAACAGTGATGATAATCGCATGTTGTTGAGCAAATCTGACAATAAAAAAGAAGAATAAAATACTTTTACAATAGTCTTAAAACGCCATCCTTACCAGATGGCGTTTTTGTTTTAACAAACTATTTCCCGCAGTACCTACTTAGTGTAGTATCTTTAAGACATGAAAATATTACTTACAGGTGCAAATGGTTATATAGGAGTTCGTTTATTATATGAGCTTCTTAAAGCAGATCATGAAGTGATTTGTGCTGTGCGCAATGCCACTAGATTATCTGTCCCACAGGAGATACTTGATCAAATTGAAGTTATAGAACTAGATTTTCTTAAGATAGAATTAAATCAAAATTTACCTCAAAATATTGATGCTGCTTTTTATTTGATTCACTCTATGACATCAAGTACAGAGGATTTTGATCAACTAGAAGCACAAAGCGCACAAAACTTTGTGAAACTAATTAGAAAAACAGAATGTAAACAAGTTATTTATCTCTCTGGCATAGTAAACGAGGATAAATTGAGTAAGCATTTGCTTTCGCGAAAGCGAGTTGAAGACATACTATATACAGGAGATTATCATCTCACGGTATTAAGAGCTGGAATAATTGTGGGTAGTGGTAGTTCTTCTTTTGAAATAGTAAGAGATCTCTGTGAAAAATTACCGGTCATGATTACTCCTAAATGGGTGAATACTAAAACGCACCCTATAGCCATACGTAATGTGATGAGCTTTTTAATAGGTGTGTTAGGTAGAGAAGATTGTTATGGTAAAAGTTTTGATATAGGTGGTAAGAGTATTTTAACCTACAAGGAAATGATGCAAGGTTATGCTAAAAACAGAAACTTAAAGCTAGCCATAATTACAGTACCTGTGATGACACCTAAATTGAGTAGTTACTGGCTATACTTTGTAACCAGTACGAGTTATAAACTTGCTCAAAATCTAGTAAACAGCATGGCTATAGAAGTGATCGCATCTAAGAACGATCTTGCTCAAAAGCTAGGAATAGAATTATACGATTATCAAGAGGCACTTACTATGGCATTTGCAAAAATAGAGCAAAATCAGGTAGTAAGCAGCTGGAAAGATTCTATGGTGAGCGGTAGGTTTAAATACAGTCTCAATAAATATAAACAAGTACCTAGTTATGGATGTCTTAAGGATGCTCAAAAACTAGCTACTAGAGATGCTGATGCAGCGCTGGAGAGAATATGGTCTATAGGTGGTAAAAACGGTTACTATTATGCCACATTTTTATGGAAAATAAGAGGCTACATAGATAAGCTTTTAGGTGGTGTAGGCTTGCGACGTGGCCGTACTAATTCTACAACTATTTATGCTGGAGATGCCTTAGATTTTTGGCGTGTTCTTGTTGCAGATCGGGAAGGGAAAAGATTGTTACTCTTTGCTGAAATGCGTGTCCCAGGAGAAGCCTGGTTAGAATTTGAAATCGATGAGAATAATGTCGTACATCAAACAGCAACCTTTAGACCCAAAGGTATATGGGGTAGACTGTATTGGTTCTCTATGTTACCTTTTCACTATTTTATTTTTGCTGGTATGTTGAGGCATATTGCAACTGGGAAATAGATGCTTCTTAAAATCTCAAATCTAAATGTTGATTGTTAAAAATCAAAGTCCGGTTCATAATCAAAACTAGAACTCGTTATGATATTATCAAAAACATTATAGCTATCGTCCATAAAAATTTCTAACCAACTATAATCATCTAAAATCTCATTTTTCATTGAAGAAGTGTTAGATTCTAATCTTGAATAGTTTTTAAGTAGAGAAAAGTCCATATGCTCTAATAAAAATACATTACTTCCTAACTCTTGGACCATGTCATATACTCGTGATTTATTGTTTATTAAATCGTCTTTAATAGTAGTATCTATTTCATTTAAACGATTTTTCAACTGTTTACCTCTTGTCTTGCCATTAACCTTGCGATAAACATAACTAAAAATATAAAAGAAGTAATTAAGATTGAAATATGGAGATAAATCACCACTTTTTATAACCTTAGTAGAGAAATCATACCTAGAATGAATATTTGAATAGACTGTTCTTAAAAACGATATCAAAATAAAATAAGAATCTTCATTTACTTTATCTATAAAGTAAGATTCAAAGGTGTTAGGCTTATAACTTGAGAAGTTTACTCCAGTTTCAACAACCGTATAGACTCTGTAATATTTATCTCTAGGGTTTAACTTTTTCTCTTCTTTCTTTACAGTTAAAACCTGTTTATGCATTAAATCAAAAAGAGCCGCCTTCATTAAAGAAAGAAGTGAAGGATTAGATTCTATCAATAAAAGTGTTGACGCAGGGTTTAGACCTTTGAATATTGAATCTTTCACTTTCATAGTTTAAAGTATTATCAATTTATAGATACGGACTTATGTCCATATCTATAAATTGAGTGTAATTAAACCCTCGGCAAAAACACCTCAGCCATCATACATCTTACTGAGCCGCCACCTAATGTCTCAATAGTAGAAATAGATGGATGTAAAATCTCATTGTATTTTTCTAATTTTTCTATTTGCACAGCAGTTAACGAGTTATAAGCCTGGTCACTCATGACTAGAATGCGCTCACCTTTATTATTATGTACTTGCATCATATTACCAGCAAAGGCATTTACTTGAGCTTCGGTAATCTTTATTACTTCTTTGCCATCTTCTTTAAGATGATTAAGAACGTTTTTAGCTTCTTTCTTATCATCAATGGAGTCTAAGCAAATTACTGCATAATCTTCTCCTAGAGCCATCATTACGTTAGTATGATAAATAGATAGACGCTCTTCTCCTACTGTTTGATAAGCTTTAAAGATAACAGGTGTGTATTCAAAATCTTCACAAAACTCGATCATGAGTTCTTCGTCTGCTCGAGCAGATAAACTACAGTATGCCTTGCGATTTACACGATCTAATAATAAACTACCAGTTCCTTCTAGAAAGATACCTTCGTCTTCAGCACTGGTGTAATCTATAACGCTACTGATCTGGAAACCTTCTGCCTCCATTAATTCCATCGCGTCTGGTCTTCTCTCTCTACGTCTATTCTCGGCAAACATAGGGTATAATGCTACATCACCATTCTCATGAGTAGAAATCCAGTTATTAGGAAATATAGAATCTGGAGTATCAAATTCTATGCGATCTTGTACTATTAATACATGAATTCCTTTTTCTTGTAATGCTATTACAAAAGCGTCAAATTCATCTTGGGCTTTCTTGTTTTGATCAATGATCTTTACGCCTTCATCTTGATAGTAATTATTTATGGAAGTTTCTTCATTTAAACGAAACTGTATAGGGCGCACCATAAATATGGTATCAGTAATTTGTCTCATTAATCTCTAATTAAGGGTAAGGTAGAACATCTTAAAAGACCTTCTTGTTTTGATATTTCTGCATATGGCACTTCTTCTACAGTGATACCATGACTGCGCAACCATGTATTTAATCGAGTAAAATTCTTTTCTGATACTACCACGTCTGGAGCGATAGAAAAGATATTTGAATTCATGTTATACATTTCTTCTTGAGAGATTTCAAAACAGTTCTCACGTCCAAAGAAATCTATTAAATACTGGTATTCTTCTTCTTGTAAAAATCCATTCTTATGTATAATACATTTATCATTTCCTACTGGCTGGAAACAACAATCTAAGTGAAGTGCATTATTATAAGGATCTAGATTATCTTTTCTTAAATTAAAAGAGATTACTTTCTTATTAGGAAATGTTTCTTTTAACCATTCTACTCCTTCCACGTTAGTACGAGCAATTATATAATCTGCATAGTCCTCACCACGATAGGTACCTACAAAGATATGATCGTTATATAGCATGACATCACCACCTTCTATATGCACCTCTTTTGGAGGTCTTACTACATTATCAGGATTAATTAGGTCTATAACGTATTGTATAGCCTCTATTTCTTCTTCACGATCTGGGAGAATGTTTGCTTTTACAAAAACATTATCGATTACAAAACCTATATCACGTGTAAAAATCTGGTTACAGTCTTCTATTAGTTCTGGTCTAAATGTCTTTACATTATATTTTTCAAAAACAGCAGCGACTGCTTCCATCTCTAGTATCATGTCTTCATTCTTAGGGTAATTCCCTTCTAGAATATGCTTTCTAGACTTTGGGTCATAAGCATCTTCTAGGTCTGGCACTGGGCCATTACTTCTAGCTGTACCTAAAATTACCGACCTTAACTTTGAAGTCTCGTTGTTAACATGAAGATTAATTTTTTCCATAATGCGAATTTAATAATTATCTCTAGTCTTTTCTAATAACACAACAAGGCTTTTATTAACTCCTTAAATTATAATGAGTTTTAAATCAATTTATAAAATGCTTAAAATTTAAAAAACTCCCAAAAGTAATTACTTATGGGAGTTTTAAACATCTTATTTAAAGGAGATTATCGATCAGATACTTCTTTAAATGATCTTAAGTTTTCACCAGTATATACCTGACGTGGTCTACCGATAGGTTCTTTATTTTCTCTCATTTCTTTCCATTGAGCGATCCACCCTGGAAGACGTCCTAATGCAAACATTACTGTAAACATTTCAACAGGAATTCCCATAGCACGGTAAATGATACCAGAATAGAAGTCTACGTTAGGATATAACTTACGATCTATAAAGTAAGGATCGTTAAGAGCTTCTTGCTCTAGACCTTTGGCTATGGCTAAAATAGGATCTTCTACACCTAAAGCTTCAAGAACATCGTCTGCGGCTACTTTTATGATCTTAGCACGTGGATCAAAGTTTTTATAAACTCTGTGTCCGAATCCCATTAAACGGAATGGATCTTCTTTATCTTTAGCCTTGGCCATGTACTTTTTAGTATCTCCACCATCTTCTTTGATTGCTTCTAGCATTTCAAGAACTGCCTGGTTAGCACCACCATGAAGTGGTCCCCAAAGTGCAGATATACCAGCACTTAAACTAGCAAAAAGACCTGCATGCGAGGAACCTACTATACGCACCGTACTTGTAGAACAGTTTTGCTCATGGTCAGCATGAAGGATTAATAATTTATCTAGTGCATTAGATACAATAGGATCTACTTTATATTCAGAGTTAGGTTTTTTAAACATCATTTTAAGGATGTTATCTACATAACCTAAACCGTCATCACCATAATCAAGTGGCTGTCCTGTACGTTTTCTCAAAGCCCATGCTACTAGAACTGGGAATTTACCCATAATATTCACGATAGCCTTGTACATATCTTCTTCACTATCTACATTTACTGAAGATGGGTTAAATGCAATAAGTGCACTTGTTAAAGAAGAAAGCACTCCCATAGGGTGAGCCGTTTTAGGAAAACCGTCTAAAATTTTCTTTACGTCTTCATCCACATGTGATTGTGCTTTAATGTCGTTGTGAAACTTCTCTAATTGAGCAGTTGTAGGCAACTCACCAAAAATTAATAAATAGGCAACTTCAAGGAAATCAGCTTTATCTGCAAGGTCTTCTATAGAGTAACCTCTATATCTAAGGATTCCTTCTTCACCATTTAAGAATGTTATCGCACTAGTACAACTACCGGTATTTTTATAACCTGGATCGATAGTGGTAAGCCCACCTGTTGCACCTCTAAGTGTTTTTATGTCTATTGCCTTTTCATCTTCTGAGCCAGTAATAACAGGAAACTCGTATTTCTTGCCTTCAAACTCTAATATCGCCTTGTCTGCCATTTTTATTTTTGGATTTTCTGTCTACGAAAATACGTCACAACCTTTAATTTTCATACAATATAGAAGTGAAGTTTAATTATTTAATAAATATTTAATCTTTATTATACCTATTTAGGGTAATGTCTTAGAATATTCTACAAATATGGAATTTTTTAAATTGAATTACGCTTTCGCGAAAGCGAAACTATAACCATTTTAAAAACAAAACGACGACCAAAAAAGGCCGCCGTAATGCAATTTGTAGTCCCAAAAACTAACAAAATTTATTTTACTATAAGTTGTATCGTAACAGCATCTCTATCTGTTTCTACTTTTAAGATATACATTCCAGTACTTAAAATGGTTGATGGTTTTATCGATTGAGAACCATTGAAGTCATTTGTATGAGTATAAATACTTTGACCTAAAGTATTATACAATGTCATAGTCACTTCTTTACCAGTTAAATAATTACTATTTACTTGAAAAGAGTTATCTATTACTGGATTAGGAAACACGTCTAGGTCGTTTTCTAATAATGACTGCTCGAGTGATAGTATCGATGCCTCATACTCTATCCTAAATCTATCGCTACTACTAGCTGCGTTTACACTAAAGTTAACAGCGTTTACACCGTTTTGTAATACTGTGCGTGTTCCTATTTCATTATCTACTAGAATAGCTATTACACCACTGTTTAAATTAAGGTCTAATTCCATCACATAGTTATTTATTCTATAATTAGAAATATGTAGTGGTGTTATATCTCCTGCCTGTGGATGTTGTGTTTTTTCTACACTTAGAATATCACCATCATTTGATATAGCAAGTGTTTCATCTAAGTTGTTAAACTTTAATGCATCACTGTTATCTACCTGGTCGTTATATGAATTATTAAAACGCATCACAGCTTGATCTAAAATAGTCCTAGTTGCAGCGTCTTTTAAACCGATGATTATGTTATTATCTAATTCATAAGCTCCAAAAACTTGAGTCAGAGGCTGGCTAACTGCTTTTTGAGATTCTTTAAATGTTAAAGCACTAACACCGCTAGTAGACACAAATAGGGACTGTCCTGGTTGCAAGAACTTATTTGCTGTACTCGAAAAAGGTACAGCATCACCATTTTCAGTTCCTAAATCTACTGTAGCATAACCGCCACGTACATTTAAATTAGGATCCCAAACATAAACAAAGTTTGCGTTCACACCACTAGTTGTTGCATCTAATAAGACGCTTTTAAAATCTACGACTGCCTGGTATGGGTTTGCTATCATTGCAAACTCTCCATTACTAGTTGCATAAGATGCCGCATAATCTCCTGTATGTAATACACCACTAGATCTTAGTGTAGTATTAGAAGGTGTTGCTGCATTATTTGTTAAATCTGTATTACGATCACCTCTTACTAACATTCTCATAGGTGTACCTATAACTAATTGTTCTATGTTAGTATTAGGAACTGCGTTCCATAAAAAATTGTCATTATCAAATGTAAATAGAGAATAAGCTCCTGTAGAGGTAACATCAAAACCGTTTGCAGCGCTAGGTCCTGTAATATGCGTACCTAATCCTGTTGCAACATTTCCATCCTCTTGCCAGTTTTCTCTTATACTCGCGGTAGAGTTTACTGAAGAACTAAGGAATCTAAAAGCTCGTTTTGCTGGTATGTAACGCTCTACTTTTACACTACCGTTAATAGTTGCTAGACTAGCATTATCTAGTTGACCTGTTGCGGTTGCATTACTCTTAAATACAATATTATTATTGGCATTTATAACAGATGACTGAGGTCTTAAGACATTATAAATATTTGTAACAGCATCAAAGGTCACTCCAGCTGTGTTGTTAACCTCTAGAATATCTAAGTCCATAGATCCAGTACCAGTTACTGTCTGACTAGATGCTCCACTTATTTCTAGAACACCATCTGTTGCATCTACTAGACCATCTACAGTCAGATTTCCTTTTAAAGCAAGTGTTGCATTAATATCTAGCGTACTCATAGCACCTGATATTTCCATATTATTAATTACTGAATGAACTGCAATAGGCGCTACTCCACTTAATACTAGAGCATCTAAATCTCCTGTTTCTGCATGAGGAGCAAAAGGTGACCATGCACCTGCATCATATACAAGGGTAGGATCTTCTATGGCTATAGTAAATACATCACCTAATAGGATAGTTTCTGAATTACCTAAAATTGTATATTCAAATGAGTCTTCACTCACCAGCTCTATAGAGTCATGTACATATTGAATATTACTACTATCTATATCTCCTTGAGTAAATGAATCTCCTACGTTAAGATCTACACCGTTTAATTGAATCTGTCCATAATCTACATCGTTAGTTACTACATAAGTAAGGTTTGCATTAGTAAATCCTGTTTGAACCGATCTTAATAATGTATTATCGATGATGCTAGTTGCATTAAAAGCACTTGTTAATCCTAAGTTTCTATTATTATCTATATCATTTACATATTGTAATCTACCACAAACGGTAACTGAAAACTCATTGAATGTCCCACCTGTACCAGCAGTTCTATCTGTAGCTAGTAATGTCCACTCTCCAAGAGCACTGGCATTATTAAATCTTGTAAATGCCTGCCCTGGTCTTTGATTACCTATTAAAGCACCTGTATAACCAGGATTACAACCAAAATTTTGTGTTCCTTGATCACTAACGGTAAGATCAAAATTTACACCAGCAGCACACTCACGATTATACACCTCTGCAAATCTTCCTGTAGGAGCGCTTAATTGCATTTTAATATGACCTGTATCTCCATGAGTAGCTCTCATATAAAAGCTGAGATTAGTTACTTGAATATCATCAGTAACGATTACTTTGGCAGCAACTGCATTTACACTAGTATTCCATACGTTTTGGTTTGAAGCATTTTGAGCCGTGTTCTCATAGGTCTCGTTATCATAAGTAATACAAACATCTTGTGCCGTTTGAAAAGAACTTATAGAATTAACAGTTCCTGCGATACAATCACTAGAAGGCGTTACTTTCCAATAATAGATTTTCCCTGCTTCTAATCC
Source organism: uncultured Nonlabens sp. (assembly GCF_947495285.1). GTDB lineage: Bacteria > Bacteroidota > Bacteroidia > Flavobacteriales > Flavobacteriaceae > Nonlabens. The sequence goes on from NZ_CANLXZ010000005.1 coordinate 45,826, forward strand.
AGTAGGCTGGTATGAATTCACAAAAGAAACCATCCCAGATTCTGCAATTGTAGAAAAACTAGGACTTTCTGATATTTCAATAAAATAATTAGAAGCACTAGCTAGATCCTCCCATTCTAATAATGGGTTTGCTACTTGATTTCCTGCACCATTTACCGGTGCTATTTGAATAACATCTCCTATACTATTATCAAATAATTTAAAAGTAAAATCTTTGACTATAGTTGCTGTAGAAGATTGTGCCTCTACAATAAAATCGTACTGATTTGCATCTACCGCAGATGTTCCTGAAATAACAACATCTACCATAGCATCTACACTAGTAGTGTTAGGATTAAAGCTTGCTGTTAATCCTGCTGGTAAACCTACTGCGCTAAATGTAACCGTTTCATTAAAACCAGGCGCAGCGTTGTATTGAAAAGAAGTTGTACCGTTTCCAGGTTTACAAACTGAAAAATCTTCTGTTACTGCGGTTAATTCAAAAGTTCCTTCTTTTATTTTAAAATTCCCATTATTTACATTGTAAAAGTAATTCCCAACAGCTTCCACAATAATTCTAGCAGTAGTCGTTTTTGTTCCAATAGGTATAGTCACATCTCTAGAACCTGTATTACTAACATTACTTGCTAGAATGAAGGGAAATGTATACCCACCATCTAATGATAATTTTACATTTACTTGCTCGGCTAATAGAGGCTGGTTAGTATTTGCAACGTCCCATGTTACGGTTCTCACTTCTCCTTCATGCCATATATCTGTTTCCCCAGGAGTGTTTACAACAAAAGGTCCTGCAGCTGTGTTGGGTTTCACAACAACTTCTGCCTGATCTGTCTGACCACCATTAATATTATTATCATAAATAGTAGAAACAAATGTCATTTCTCTTGTTGCAGTAGAAAGTGTTTCCCATATATCGTCAACTCCATTCAATACTTCTTCCTGATTAGGAAAGTATCTTGTAGGATTAGTAGTAGCAAACTTTGACCTGAACATAGGTCCTCTAGTACTAGAACCTATAGGTGGTTGAGTAGCACCAGTATTAGCAGCTGCACCAGTATCTAACTGATCCCAACGATACGTATAAATTTCTCCTGTATCAGGCGCTTGAGAAGAAATTGCTGTTAATTTAAATGGAGTACCTATAGGCATAAATTTCTCTGCTAAATCTTGCGCATTTGGAGCTGTAGGATTATTAGATGCTAAGGACAGCTCATTATCACAAGTATCTGACGCAATAGTAGAATGCATTTGTTGCAAACTTCTTGCATGAAAATAGGCATCAGAATTATCTTGAACATTAGGAGCACAAATCCCAGCATATCCCATTATAGTAGAAGCACTTCCAGTTTCATAAGGCTGAGAAGAAGGACTTAATCCAAAACAGCCATTATAAAAAGTATGACTTGCACCAAATTGATGGCCTAGCTCATGTGCAACATAATCAATGTCAAAAGGATCAAACTCTGGAGTAACTATTCCGGTAACACCTCTAGCTTTAGAACTTGTTCTACCACCACATCGTATAGCACTCGCTAGACCACCACCGCCGGTTGAGAACACATGCCCTACATCATATAAAGCCGCTCCAGCAGATCTAGCCGTATCATTTGTTCCACCACCGAAAACTTCATTTATATTATTAGTATTTATACCTATTTGCTGACTAGGACTATAATTATCATAAGGATCATTATTAGGGTCAGTGTAGATAATACTTCCATTATTACCTACTAGCGAAAATCTAATAGACATTTCTTTTTCAAAAATAGAATTTACCCTAGTTATGGTAGTAACTATTCCGGCAATCGCGTCATCCACCGAACCTCCATTACCTGCATCTCCATCATCATGGTAAGCAGTATATTCTGCAGTAGCTGCTACTGCTAATCTATACGTTCTGAATGCTCTATCTCTAAAAGTCTTAATATCCACATCTACGTGAGATTTACTTAAAAGATCTAAATTACCTTCTACGACCTCGCACGCAAAATTATCATCACTAGCACGGTTAAGATCTTTTCTATTATAGATCATAATAGACTCGGGAGATACTTTAGAATATGGATCCATATAAAGAATCTTCTCTCCAGTTATTAAACCATGAAAACCTTTAGGTGTTATGGTAAAATATATTTTATTTAAAAGGTTTGTTTTACTTTGACCTACATAAGACTGAATCTGTGGGTATTGAGCATGGAGCTCTTTAGAAACAGTACCAGAAGTGTAGACATTAAATGTTTCAAATTTATCATTACCTAGTGGGAAGTCTACTTCTATAGCTGTGCCTCCATCAAATCTATCGACTGCTCCATCTAACTTGATAGAAAGTGCCTCTACATTAATGTCAAAAATATCAAACTTATTAGGTTGTATAGGTCTTAATTCTTTGGAGACTTTACCTATAATAGACATATCCGGACTTTTCCAAATAGTTTGTGAATAGGTTAAGAACGGTAAGTGAATTAAGAATGCAAAAAATAAAATTTTGTTCATTTGTTATGAATTTTTGGGTTATTAAATATCCAACATTTTACCTTGATATTCACCATTTCATCAATAAAACAAATTTTTTACAGGGTTTTAACGCGCTTTATCGATCAAAAGACTTTAAAAACAAATATTTGTCAATAAAAAAACCACCTATATTCTAGGTGGCTTGTGTTTTTCCGCTTTCGCGAAAGCGGAAAATATCTATTAATTTAAAACTGAAAAGCTTTTCTACCTGGATAATAAGCAGCGTCACCTAACTCTTCTTCTATACGGATGAGCTGGTTATACTTTGCCATACGGTCTGAACGTGAAGCAGAACCAGTTTTAATCTGTCCCGTAGATAAGGCTACAGCAAGGTCTGCAATAGTATTATCTTCAGTCTCTCCGCTACGGTGTGACATTACAGATGTATATCCTGCTTTGTGAGCCATAGTAACAGCTGCAATAGTTTCTGTAAGTGTACCGATTTGATTTACTTTAATTAAAATAGAGTTTGCAATATCATTTTCGATACCTCTAGAAAGTCTTTCTACATTTGTTACAAATAAATCATCACCTACCAGCTGTACTTTATGACCTGCTTTTTCTGTCAGAAACTTCCAACCATCCCAGTCGTTTTCATCCATCCCATCTTCTATGGAAATAATAGGATATTTATCTGCTAAATCAGCAAGGTAACTAGCCTGTTCTTCTGATGTTCTAATAACCCCAGAGTCACCTTCAAACTTAGTGTAATCATACTTATCGTCTACAAAAAACTCTGCTGCAGCACAATCAAGTGCAATCATCACTTGAGTTCCTGGCTCATAACCTGCATTTTTAATGGCTAATAAAATAGTATCCAAAGCATCTTCAGTCCCATCTAATTTAGGAGCAAAACCACCTTCATCTCCTACGGCAGTGCTTAAACCTCTATCTTTGAGGACCTTCTTTAAATGATGGAATATCTCCGTACCCATTTGCAGAGCATGAGAAAAACTCTCAGCTTCTACCGGCATTACCATAAATTCTTGAAACGCAATAGGAGCATCACTATGCGATCCACCATTAATAATATTCATCATAGGAACAGGAAGAGTACTTGCACTCATACCACCTATATATTTATATAAAGGCTGGTTAAGCTCACTAGCGGCGGCCTTTGCACAAGCTAACGAAACACCTAATATGGCATTTGCACCTAGATTTGCCTTATTAGGCGTACCGTCTAATTCTATCATTAATTGATCAATGTATGCCTGTTCAAATACTGAGGTTCCTAAAAGCTCTTCACCAATGATGGTGTTCACATTTTTAACTGCTTTACTTACACCTTTACCCATATAAGCCTTACCTCCATCACGCAATTCTACAGCTTCATGCTCACCAGTAGAAGCGCCAGATGGTACTGCTGCTCTACCCATAATTCCATTTGATGTAACCACATCTACCTCTACAGTAGGATTACCTCGTGAATCAAAGATTTGTCTTGCGTGAACTTCTATTATTGTACTCATATTGTTACTTCTTTTGTTGAATTAATAAGATTTATAAATTTATCAAATAAATAAGTAGCGTCATTAGGGCCAGGGCCCGCTTCTGGATGATATTGCACAGAAAAACAAGGTTTACTATTGTGCTTTATACCTGCCACAGTATTATCATTAAGATGGTAATGTGTGATTAAAATATCTGAATTATTTTCTGTATGTTCTCTATTAATAGCAAAACCATGATTCTGAGAAGTGATTTCTCCTTTACCTGTTTCAACATTCATCACAGGATGATTAATACCACGATGACCGTTATGCATTTTAAAAGTGGAAATACCATTAGCAAGAGCAATAACTTGATGACCTAAACAAATACCGAATAAGGGCTTCTCTTCCTTTAATATTTCCTTAGCCGTAAGAATAGCCTGAGTTAAAGGTTCTGGATCTCCTGGTCCGTTAGATAAGAAATAACCATCTGGGTGAAAAGATTTCATTTCTTCATAAGTAGAATTAAAAGGAAAAACTTTTATGTAAGCTCCACGACTCGCTAAGTTTTGTAATATATTTTTTTTAATTCCTAGATCTAAAGCTGAAATTCGAATTTCAGCATTTTCATTTCCGTAAAAATAAGGTTCTCTACAAGAAACTTTAGAAGCTAACTCTAAACCTTTCATAGACGGAACAGAGGAAAGTTGCTTTTTAAGTTTTGATAAATCATCTATTTCGGAAGAAATAATAGCATTTTGAGCACCATTATCTCTAATGTAAGAAACCAACGCTCGAGTATCCACGTCTGATAAAATAACTAGATCTTTCTTCTCTAAATAAGACAACAGATCGCCTTGAGCCGATTCTCTCGAAAAGACGTCAGAGAAGTTTTTACATATAAGGCCCGCGATTTTAACAGAATCTGACTCCTCGTCCACATCGCTAACGCCGTAATTACCTATGTGCGCATTTGTTGTAACCATGATTTGCCCGAAATAAGAAGGATCTGTAAAGATCTCCTGATAACCGGTAGTACCAGTATTAAAACAAATTTCTCCGGTGGACGTTCCACCTTTACCTACCGCCTTACCGTGAAAAATGGTTCCATCTTCCAGCAAAATAATGGCGTCTTTTTTCTCTAAATATCCCATAGTGAGTTTAATTTCAAAAATAATCTAAAAAAAATGCAAAAAAAAAGGATCAATGAAATAATCATTGATCCTTTTACTATATAATGTAAAGAAATTTATTCTTCTTCATTTGACTTTGTATCAGCAACAGGTGCAACAGAAGATGATTTACTTCTTCTTCTACGACGCGTAGATGTTTTCTTAGCACCAGCTTCTATCTTATAAAGTTCATTATAATCAACAAGCTCAATCATAGCCATGTCTGCGTTATCACCAAGTCTATTACCTAATTTGATAATTCTAGTATAACCACCTGGACGGTCACCTATCTTTGCAGCTACATCTCTAAAAAGCTCCGTTACCGCATCCTTACTTCTAAGTTTTGCAAATACCAACCTTCTATTATGAGTTGTATCTTGTTTAGACTTTGTAATCAATGGCTCTACGAACTGTTTTAGAGCTTTAGCCTTTGCCACAGTAGTATTAATACGTTTATGCTCAATAAGAGAGCAACTCATATTTGATAACAACGCCTTACGGTGAGCTGTCTTTCTACTTAAATGGTTTACTTTTTTTCCGTGTCTCATTTTGTATTATATTCTTGAACTAGGATAAGCCTAGTCACGGTCTAATTTATATTTTGCTAGATCCATACCAAAGTTTAAACCCTTGACATTTACTAATTCTTCCAACTCAGTTAATGACTTCTTACCAAAGTTTCTGAATTTCATTAAATCATTCTTGTTGAAAGAAACAAGATCACCTAATGTATCTACTTCAGCAGCTTTCAAACAATTTAATGCTCTTACCGAAAGCTCCATGTCTACTAACTTAGTTTTAAGCAACTGACGCATGTGAAGACTTTCTTCATCATAAGTTTCAGTTTGAGCTATTTCATCTGCCTCTAACGTAATTCTCTCATCAGAAAACAACATAAAGTGATGAATCAAAGTCTTAGCCGCTTCAGTTAACGCATGCTTTGGATGAATACTACCATCTGTAATAATTTCAAAAACTAACTTTTCAAAATCAGTTTTTTGTTCTACACGGTAGTTTTCAATGCTATACTTTACATTCTTAATAGGCGTAAAGATAGAATCTATTGCTATAGTACCAATTGCAGCATTTACGTTTTTGTTTTCTTCTGCAGGAACATAACCACGACCTTTTTCAATAGTAAGTTCTAAATTAAGACTAACACTGCTTTCAGTGTTACAAATAACCATGTCCGGATTCAATACTTGAAATCCTGAAATATGCTTTTGTAAATCTCCAGCAGTGAACTGGTTCTTACCTGAAAAAGATACATTAACAACTTCACTATCCACTTCGTCAATTTGTCTTCTAAAACGAACCTGTTTAAAATTAAGGATGATTTCAGTAACATCTTCAACTACACCTTCGATTGTTGAAAACTCATGATCTACACCTTCAATACGAATTGAAGTTATTGCAAAACCCTGTAAAGAAGATAAAAGTACTCTTCTAAGTGCATTACCAACGGTAAGTCCATAACCTGGTTCTAGCGGTCTGAATTCGAATTTTCCTTCGAAATCAGTAGAATCAATCATGATTACTTTATCCGGCTTTTGGAAATTTAATATTGCCATAAGATTACTTAATGAATTGGTTATTATTTAGAGTACAATTCTACTATCAGCTGCTCCTTAACATTTTCAGGAATCTGAACACGTTCTGGAACGCTAACAAAAGTACCTGATAAGGAGGATTTATTGAAAGTTAAAAAATCATAAACGCGATCATTACTTGATAAAGAATCATCAATGACAGCTAAAGATTTAGACTTTTCGCGAACCGCCACAACATCACCTGGCTTTAATTGAAAAGAAGGAATATTAACCAATTGACCGTTAACCGTCATATGTCTGTGAGAAACAAGCTGTCTAGCACCTCTTCTAGTTCTAGCGATACCCATACGGTAAACAACATTATCTAACCTTGACTCACAAAGTTGAAGCAATACTTCACCAGTAATACCAGTACTACGAACAGCCTTATCAAACATAAGTCTAAATTGCTTTTCTAAAATACCATAAGTATATTTAGCTTTTTGCTTTTCTTTGAGCTGAACAGCGTATTCAGACTCTTTACCACGGCGCCTTGCGTTACCGTGCATTCCTGGAGGATAGTTTTTCTTCTCCAAAGCTTTACTAGGGCCAAAAATTGGTTCTCTAAATCTACGAGCTATTTTTGCCTTAGGACCTCTATATCTTGCCATTATTATAAATTTTGTGAGAGATGTATCTTGAATTCAGGTCTATATCCTTCAATGATCTTATAATCCCTCGATATTAAAATTAAATTAAACTCTTCTTCTTTTCGGAGGACGACAACCGTTGTGTGGTAATGGAGTAACATCAATAATTTCAGTTACCTCTATACCAGCGTTGTGTATGGAACGTACCGCGCTTTCACGACCATTACCAGGACCCTTTACATACGCTTTTACTTTACGTAATCCTGCTTCGTGAGCAACTTTTGAACAATCTTCAGCTGCAAGTTGTGCAGCATAAGGAGTATTCTTTTTTGAACCACGAAAACCCATTTTTCCAGCTGATGACCAGGAGATCACTTCACCCTTTTTATTAGTTAAGGATATCAATATATTATTGAAAGAAGATGAAATGTGAACTTCACCAACACTATCCACTATAACTTTACGTTTTTTAGCTACCGCTTTAGACTTTGCCATATCAGTTACTTATTATTTAGTTGCTTTCTTTTTATTAGCAACAGTCTTACGTTTTCCTTTACGTGTACGAGAATTATTCTTTGTGCGCTGTCCTCTCAATGGAAGACCAGATCTATGACGAATACCTCTATAACATCCTATATCCATAAGACGCTTTATATTCAGCTGCGTTTCAGATCTCAATTCACCTTCAATGGTAAACTCTCCTATAGCAGCACGAATCTTACTAATCTCATCATCGTTCCAATCGTTAACCTTTTTGTCAACACCCACACCAGTAGACATAAGAACTTCTTTAGCACGATTTCTACCTACACCGTAAATGTAAGTTAATGCAATCTCTCCACGTTTATTTTTAGGTACATCTACCCCTGCAATTCTAGCCATAGCTTACCCTTGTCTTTGTTTAAATTTAGGATTCTTTTTGTTAATGACGTATAATCTGCCTTTACGACGAACTATCTTACAGTCAGCACTTCTCTTTTTAATTGACGCTCTTACTTTCATTTTAGTATCTATAAGTTATCCTTGCTTTCGAGAGATCGTAAGGACTCATTTCTAATTTTACTTTATCACCAGGTAATAATTTGATATAGTGCATACGCATCTTACCTGAAATGTGCGCAGTCACCACGTGACCATTTTCTAATTCAACTCTGAACATTGCATTAGAAAGTGCTTCTATAATAGAACCATCTTGTTCTATCGCTGATTGTTTTGCCATTACGCTACTGCTTTTCTATTCTTACCTGTCTTAATCAAGCCATCATAATGACGATTCAGAAGGTAAGAGTTAATTTGTTGCATCGTATCTATCGCCACACCTACCATAATCAACAACGATGTACCACCATAAAACAATGCCCAAGATTGAGTAACACCGATCAATGATATAATAGCTGGAAAGATAGCTATCGCAGCTAAAAACAATGAACCAGGCAAAGTGATTTGAGACATAATGCGGTCTAAATATTCAGAAGTTTCCGTACCAGGTCTAATTCCTGGTATGAAACCGCTATTTCTTTTCAAATCATCAGCCATCTTATTAGTAGGTACAGTTATCGCGGTGTAAAAATAAGTAAAAACTATGATTAATAAGGCAAAAGTTAAATTATACCAGAAACCAAAAATATCGCCAAAAGCAACACCAATAGACTTAGCCCAAGAAGCCTCCATCTGACCAATAGCCGAAGGGACAAACATAATAGCCTGGGCAAAAATTATCGGCATAACGCCAGAAGCATTAAGTTTAAGTGGAATATACTGTCGAGAACCAAAAACATTCTTCTCATAACCGCCAGTTGCTGATCTTCTAGCATATTGAACAGGTATCTTTCTAACACCCATTACAAGCATTATACATGCAGCAATAACAACTAACCAAATTATAACTTCCACTATAATCAAGAACCATCCACCTACTCCATCTACTCTCGAACCTATTTCTTGAATAAAAGCTTGAGGCAATGTAGCAATAATACCGACCATGATCAATAACGAAATACCGTTACCAATACCTTTATCCGTTATTTTTTCACCAAGCCACATAGCAAAAACACATCCAGTAACTAAAATTATAGTACTTATAACTAAAAATAAAGTTTGCTGATCCTGCATCATAAATGCTGATTCAGGAACACCCAAAGAACCAAGAGACAACATATAGCTAGGAGCCTGAATTAAACAAATACCGATAGTTAACCATCTAGTTATCTGATTAATCTTTCTTCTACCAGATTCACCTTCTTTTTGAAGTTTCTGTAAATAAGGAATAGCTATTCCCATTAGCTGAACGACAATACTAGCCGATATATAAGGCATGATACCTAATGCAAAAACTGAAGCTTTAGCAAATGCACCACCTGTAAAAGCGTTCAGGATTCCACCAATACCATCCTTAAAATTTGAAGCCAAACCTACTAATTGAGTAGAATCAACACCAGGTAAGGTAATCTGTGCACCAAATCTAAAAACAAGAAGTAAACTAAAGGTCATTAAAATACGATCCCTTAACTCTTGTATACGCCAAACATTCTTTAAATTTTCAATTAACTTCATTTAGTAAAATTAAACTGTTTGTGTCTTTCCACCTACTGCTTCAATAGCAGACTTTGCAGTAGAAGTAAATTTATGTGCAGTAATATTAACTGAAGCTTTCAATTCCCCACGACCAAGTACTTTTACTAAATCATTTTTAGAAACTAACCTCTCCGCTATCAAATCTTCAATAGTGATAGTGTCCGAGAATCTACCTGCATCATGATAGGCCTGAATAACGTCTAAATTAACTCCAGCATATTCTTTACGATTGATGTTTGTGAATCCAAACTTAGGAACACGACGTTGAAGAGGCATTTGACCACCCTCAAATCCTACCTTCTTAGAGTAACCTGAGCGAGACTTAGCCCCTTTGTGACCACGAGTTGCAGTACCACCTTTACCAGATCCCTGACCACGACCAATAATTTTGGAAGATCGTTTCACAGAACCTTCAGCTGGTTTTAAATTATGTAATCCCATTATAAATATTTTTATGCTTCTTCTACAGAAACCAAATGTTGAACTTTTGCAATCATTCCTTGTATCACCGAATTATCTTCATGTTCTACAACTTGATTCATCTTTCTTAAACCAAGGGACTCAAGAGTCCTCTTTTGTCTAGCAGTCCTGTTGATAGCACTACGTATTTTTTTTACTTTTAACTTAGCCATAATAGAAATTATCCGTTAAATACCTTATCCATTGAAATTCCTCTTTGCTTCGCAACTGTCTCCGCACTTCTCAACTGTAACAAGGCATCAAATGTAGCTTTAACAACATTGTGAGGATTAGAAGAACCTTGATTTTTACTAAGTACATCATGAACACCTACAGCCTCAAGAACTGCTCGAATAGCGCCACCGGCAATTACACCAGTACCAGTTGATGCAGGCATCAATAAAACCCTAGCACCACCAAATTTACCTTTTTGTTCGTGAGGAATTGTCCCCTTTAATAGCGGTATACGTACTAAATTCTTTTTAGCATCTTCAACAGATTTAGAAATAGCTTCGGCAACCTCCTTAGATTTTCCTAAACCATGACCAACAACTCCATTTTCGTCTCCTACAACAACAATTGCAGAAAATCCAAATGCACGACCACCTTTAGTTACTTTAGTAACACGTTGAACACCTACTAAACGATCCTTGAGCTCAAGTCCACCTGGCTTAACCGTTTCTACGTTTTTATATTTTTGGTACATTATATTAAATGTTTCAAATTAAAATTTAAGACCACCTTCACGAGCACCTTCTGCAAGTGAAAGTACACGTCCATGGTACAAATATCCACCACGATCAAAAGAAACAGATTCAATACCAGCAGCTTTAGCCTTAGCGGCTACTGCAATACCTACTTCTTTAGCAACCTCCACTTTTCCAGCGGTCGATTTTAATTCACGTGATGAAGCTGATGCGATGGTCACTCCATCCACATCATTAATTACTTGAGCATAAATCTCCTTATTGCTTCTAAAAACAGATAATCTTGGACGCGCTGCGGAACCAATAACTGTTTTACGAATACGTTTACGAATCTTTATCCTTCTTGCTGACTTTGAAAATGCCATAATATCTTTAAATTATGCTGATTTACCAGCTTTTCTTCTAATAATTTCTCCAACGAACTTAACACCTTTACCCTTATATGGCTCTGGCGGGCGGAAACCACGAATTTTTGCAGCTACCTGACCTACCAATTGTTTGTCAAAAGATGTAAGCTTAACACGAGGGTTCTTACCCTTTTCTGAAACCGTTTCTACAGTAACCTCAGAAGCTATATTCAAAACAATATTATGAGAAAAACCTAAAGACAAATCTAATTTTTGCCCTTGATTTGATGCTCTATAACCAACACCAACCAATTCTAATTCCTTAGACCAACCGGTTGACACACCATGAATCATATTACTTATTAATGATCTATATAAACCATGCTTAGCTCTATGATCTTTAGCGTCAGAAGGCCTTGTTACAACTACATCCTCTGCACCGACCTCAATAGACACATCTGAAAAAGGTTGAACTAATTTTCCTAACTTTCCTTCAACAATTATTTCGTTGTTTTCAACTCTTACTGTTACACCAGCAGGTATAGTTACTGGATTTTTTCCTATTCTAGACATAGCTGTATATTAATAAACGTAACAAAGAACTTCACCTCCTACGTTTTCTGAACGAGCCTGCTTGTCAGTCATAACACCCTTAGAAGTGGAAATGATTGCAATTCCAAGACCATTAAGAACACGTGGTAAATCATTAGCCCCAGAATACTTACGTAAACCTGGCTTTGATAAGCGTTGTAAATCTTTAATTACTGATTCTTTTGTATCTCTATCGTATTTTAAAGCGATTTTGATATTTTGTTGAGTTGAATTATCCTCAAATTTATAACTTAAAATATAACCTTGATCAAATAATATTTTAGTAATCTCCTTTTTCAATTTTGAAGCTGGGACATCCACTACTCTGTGATTTGCTCTTACAGCATTTCTAATTCTTGTTAGATAATCTGCGATTGGATCTGTATTCATAAATATATCTTTAAGCGATTACCAACTAGCTTTTTTAACGCCTGGGATTAAACCTTGATTTGCCATTTGTCTGAACATTACACGAGAAATACCGAATTGTCTCATATACCCCTTAGGTCTTCCAGTTAATTTACAACGATTGTGTAATCTAACAGGAGATGCATTTTTAGGTAACTTTTGTAACTCTTCATAGTTTCCAGCTTCCTTTAGTGCCTTTCTCTTAGCAGAATACTTATCCACTAATGCTTGACGCTTGCGCTCACGCGCTTTCATTGATTCTTTTGCCATCTCTTATTAGTTCTTTTTAAATGGTAAACCTAATTCCGTAAGTAATGATTTTGCCTCTTTATCAGTGTTAGCACTAGTAACGAAGGTTATATCCATTCCTGAAATTTTATTAACCTTATCTATGTTAATCTCTGGAAAAATAATCTGTTCAGTTATACCTAAGTTATAATTCCCTCTACCATCAAAACCATCAGCTTTGATGCCTTGAAAATCTCTAACTCTAGGTAATGCAACCGTCACAAAACGATCCAAAAATTCATACATACGTTCGCCACGTAAAGTAACCTTTACACCGATAGGCATACCTTTACGTAATTTAAATGCCGCAACATCTTTTTTAGATAATGTAGCAACCGCCTTTTGTCCGGTAATAGTTGTTAGCTCTTCTAAAGCATAATCGATAAGTTTTTTATCTGCTACTGCAGCACCAACACCACGACTTAATACTATCTTCTGGAGCTTTGGAATCTCCATTACATTTTTGTAAGCAAATTCCTTCTGTAAAACATCAGCAATACGCTCCTTATATTCTCCTTTTAATCTTGGTAAATATGACATGATTATATTACTTCTTTAGTTGTTTTTGCAAAACGAACGTTCTTACCATCCTTAGATTCATATCCAACTCTAGTATTCTTACCATTCTTATCTATTAAAGAAAGATTAGAAACGTGTAAAGCCGCTTCTTTCTCCTTTATACCTCCTTGTGGGTTAGTAGCGCTTGGTTTTTCATGCTTTGAAACCATGTTAACACCCTCTACGATAGCTCTATTCTTCTGAATAAAAACTCTTAAGACTTTACCTTCAGCACCTTTATGCTCACCAGCAGTTACCCTAACTGTATCTCCGGTTTTAATTTTTAATTTTGCCATAATAATTATTATAGTACTTCTGGAGCAAGTGAAACAATTTTCATGAACTGTTTGTCACGTAATTCACGTGCAACCGGTCCAAAAACACGAGTTCCTCTCATGTCCGATGTTGGATTTAACAAAACACAGGCATTGTCGTCAAAACGGATATAAGAACCATCTGGTCTTCTTACCTCCTTTTTAGTACGAACTACTACAGCAGTAGAAACAGCACCTTTTTTTATATTACCATTAGGAGTTGATTCTTTTACAGAAACAACAATTTTATCACCTACCGAAGCATATCTTCTTTTAGTACCACCAAGAACACGTATACAAAGAACTTCCTTTGCACCTGTATTATCAGCGACTCTTAATCTGGATTCCTGTTGTACCATTACTTAGCTCTTTCTATTATTTCTACTAATCTCCAATTTTTAGACTTACTCAAAGGACGAGTTTCCATAATACGTACCGTATCCCCTTCATTGCAGTCATTGTTTTCGTCGTGAGCAACATATTTCTTTGTTTTCAAAACGAATTTACCATACATAGGATGCTTCTGTCTTTTAACTTCAGCAACGACAATACTTTTGTCCATTTTGTTGCTCTTTACAACACCTACACGTTCTTTTCTTAAATTTCTAGTCTCCATTATCGTACTATTTATTGTTTATAGCAGTCTTAATTCTCGCAATAGTCTTACGCAACTTTGTAATCTGTGAAGGATTATCCAATGGCGACATACTATGAGTCCTCTTCAAATCTCCGTAGGCAACCTGTGATTCTACAAGTTTATCCTTTAACTCTTCTTGAGAGTATCCTTTTACTTCTGATTGTTTCATAACTCAAATCTATTCTTGATAATCGCGAGCGACTATGAATTTAGTTTTAACTGGTAATTTTTGAGCAGCAAGCCTTAACGCTTCTTGTGCAACTGCTTGAGGAACACCAGAGATTTCAAAAAGAATTCTACCTGGTTTCACAACCGCAGCCCAATACTCAACATTACCCTTACCTTTACCCATACGAACCTCGAGTGGTTTTTTAGTAATAGGCTTATCTGGAAATATTTTAATCCATAAAGAACCCTCTCTTTTCATAAATCTAGTCGCCGCTATACGCGCCGCTTCAATTTGTCTTGAGTTAATGAAATTAGAATCTAAAGATTTAATTCCAAAAGTCCCATAGGCTAGTTGGTTACCGCGTCCTGAATCACCTTTCATGCGACCCTTCTGCTGTTTTCTAAACTTTGTTTTTCTAGGTTGTAACATTTCTAGCTATTATTATTTTCTACGACGACGGTTGCCTCCACGATTGTTTGCACCACCACCTTTATTACCTTGTTGTTTCTTTGCTAATCCTGCCAAAGGAGATAAATCTCTTTTACCATATACCTCACCTTTCATAATCCATACCTTAACCCCTATTCTACCATATGTAGTATGTGATTCTACTAAAGCATAATCTATGTCGGCACGGAAAGTAGACAGAGGAATACGACCATCTTTATAAGATTCAGAACGAGCCATCTCTGCACCATTCAACCTACCTGAAATCTGTACCTTAATACCTTCAGAGTTCATTCTCATAGCAGCTGCGATAGCCATTTTAATAGCACGTCTATAAGAAATTCTATTCTCAATTTGTCTAGCTATACTAGAACCAACTAAATGCGCATCTAACTCAGGTCTCTTAATTTCATGAATGTTGATTTGAACATCCTTTCCAGATATTTTTTTCAACTCTTCCTTTAAACGATCTACCTCAGTACCACCCTTACCTATAATAATTCCAGGTCTAGCAGTGGTTATTGTTACCGTAACTAATTTTAAAGTACGTTCTATAATAATACGTGAAACGCTAGCCTTAGATAAACGAGCATGAATATACTTACGTATCTTATCATCTTCTGCAAGCTTATCGCCATAGTCATTTCCACCGTACCAATTAGATTCCCATCCTCTGATGATACCTAAACGATTTCCTATTGGATTTGTTTTCTGTCCCATACCTTTACTAGTTAACCTCTTTATTATTAGCCTGACCTAACACAAGAGTAACGTGGTTTGATCTTTTTCTTATTCTATGCGCTCTACCCTGAGGGGCTGGACGCAATCTTTTCAACATAGCACCACCATCAACTCTAATCTCTTTGATAAAAAGTCCTGCTTCTGCTACATCAGCATCCTCATTCTTAGCTTGCCAATTTGCAATAGCACTAAGAACAAGTTTATCTAATCTTCTTGCCGCTTCTTTCGAAGAAAACTTAAGGATATTTAAAGCATCCTCAACCTTCTTACCTCTAATAATATCAGCAACCAGTCTCATTTTTCTCGGTGAGGTAGGACAATTGTTTAATTTAGCAAACGCAATCTTACTTCTCTCTTCCTTTAGCCTTTCAGCCATTTGTCTTTTACGAACTCCCATAGCTTAGATTATTTTTTACCCTTGTTCTTAGCACCACCATGACCTCTATAAGATCTAGTAGGTGAAAATTCACCAAGTTTATGTCCTACCATGTTTTCAGTAACGTAAACAGGTATGAATTGACGTCCATTATGAACAGCAATTGTCTGACCAACAAAGTCTGGTGTGATCATAGAAGCACGAGACCATGTTTTTATTACAGTTTTTTTACCAGACTCAACATTTTGAGCCACCTTAGATTCAAGTTTATGAAATACGTAAGGTCCTTTTTTAAGTGAACGAGCCATAATTTATTTCTTTCTACGTTCTATTATATATTGAGTACTAGCTTTATTCTTGTCACGTGTACGATATCCTTTTGCAGGTATACCATTACGAGACCTTGGATGACCTCCTGAAGATTTACCTTCACCACCACCCATTGGGTGATCAACTGGATTCATCACAACAGGCCTAGTTCTAGGTCTTCTACCCAACCATCTCGATCTACCAGCTTTACCACCAACAACTAGTTGATGATCACTGTTAGACACAGCACCGATAGTAGCTAGACACTCCTGTAAAATCAATCTAGTTTCACCAGAAGGCATCTTAACAGTCGCATACTTTCCATCTCTCGCCATTAACTGAGCAAAAGAACCAGCACTACGAGCTATAACAGCCCCTTGACCAGGACGCAACTCTATACAACTAATGATTGAACCTAGAGGGATTTGAGACAATTTCATAGCGTTACCAACATCTGGCGTTGCAGATTCGCCAGAAACTATATTCTGACCAACTTTCATCCCATTCTGCGCTATAACATAACGCTTTTCACCATCTTGATAATTAACTAAAGCTATAAAAGCGGTACGATTCGGATCATACTCTATAGAAGCTACAGTCGCTGGAACACCATGACGATCTCTTTTAAAATCAATGATACGGTAGCGCCTTTTATGACCACCACCAATGTAACGCATAGTCATACGACCACTAGCATTACGACCACCTGAACGTTTTTTCGGAGCGAGTAAACTCTTCTCCGGCTTATCAGTTGTGATAGCGTCGTAGCCATTCACAACTCTAAATCGCTGTCCAGGAGTTACAGGTTTTAATTTTCTTACTGACATTATTGTCTTTTAATTATAGATTACTATAAAGATCAATGGTTTCACCATCTTTAAGTTGTACAAATGCTTTCTTACGAGCACTAGTTTTACCAACTTGAATCCCTGATTTAGTATATTTAGTATTACGATCAATACGAGTGTTCATAGTTCTAACTTTAAGAACAGTAACACCATACGTCGTCTCAACTTCTTTCTTTATTTGCACTTTATTAGCCTTAGAGGAAACCTCAAAACCATAACGATTTAGAAGCTCACTATCTCTAGTTGCCTTCTCGGTGATAATCGGTTTAATTAGAATGCTCATAGCTTATTTACTTAAATTTTCTTCTATTCCTTCTAACGAACTCTCCAAAAGAACAACCTTAGTTGCATTCAGGATTTTGTAAGTACTTAATTCTGAGCTAAGTACAACATCAGAACCCTTCAAATTTCGCGAAGACAAATATACATTATTATTTGATTCTCCCAAGACAATTAGAGATTTTTTATCCTCAAGACCTAAACCTTCTAAAACCTCGACAAAATCTTTAGTTCTTGGAGCATCTAAATTAAAATTCTCAACGATTAAAAGTGAACCTTCCGACATCTTTTGACTAAGCACACTTTTACGTGCCAATCTCTTCTGTCCTTTATTCAACTTGAATGAATAACTACGAGGTACAGGTCCAAAAATACGACCACCACCTCTAAACACCGGAGACTTAATAGAACCAGCACGAGCTGTACCTGTTCCTTTTTGCTTTTTAATCTTACGTGTACTACCAGCAATCTCTGCACGTTGCTTAGCTTTGTGCGTACCTTGACGTTGATTAGCAAGATATTGCTTTACATCAAGATAAATAGCGTGTTCACTAGGCTCAATACCGAAAATCTCTTCAGATAATTCTACCTGACGTCCAGTTTCTTTTCCTTTAATATCTAATACTGCTACCTTCATTATTTCTGTACGATTACATAAGAGTTTTTATGACCAGGCACACAACCTTTAACCACAAGAAGATTCTTGTCAGCAACAACCTTTAAAACTCTTAAATTTTGAACTTTTACTTTTTCATTCCCCATCTGTCCAGCCATGCGCATTCCCTTGAATACACGAGCAGGATAAGACGCAGCTCCTATAGAACCAGGAGCTCTCAAACGGTTATGTTGACCATGTGTAGCCTGACCAACACCACCAAAACCGTGACGTTTAACAACACCTTGAAAACCTTTACCTTTAGAGGTACCAGAAACATCAACAAATTCACCTTCAGTGAACATATCAACAGTAATTGAATCTCCTAATTTGTATTCCTCATCAAAACTTTTGAATTCGGCAACTTTTCTTTTGACAGCAGTTCCTGCTTTCTTAAAGTGCCCTTGAGCAGCTTTAGAAGCATTCTTGTCTGATTTGTCATCGAAACCTAATTGCAAAGCAGAGTAACCATCTACCTCCTCAGTTCTGACTTGGGTAACCACGCAAGGACCTAATTCTATAATGGTACAAGGTAAATTTTTACCATTCTCATCATAAATACTAGTCATTCCGACTTTTTTTCCTATTAACCCAGACATATTTATATTAATTAATAATTGTTATATATATTTTTAAAAAGAGTTCCGCCTTAAAAAGACGGAACCAAATATTGATTTAATAAATTAAAGTAATTACACTTTAATTTCAACTTCAACACCACTAGGAAGCTCCAGCTTCATAAGCGCATCAATAGTTTTAGAAGAAGAGCTGTATATGTCTAATAGCCTCTTATAAGAACTAAGTTGAAATTGCTCACGTGATTTTTTATTTACGTGAGGAGATCTTAATACAGTAAAAATCTTTTTGTGTGTAGGAAGTGGGATAGGCCCAGTTACAACAGCACCAGTGCTTTTTACAGTTTTAACGATTTTTTCAGCAGATTTATCTACCAGATTATAATCGTATGATTTGAGTTTAATTCTGATTTTTTGACTCATCGTTTGAAATATTAATTGTTACCTTTTGTTGCTGCTATTACCTCTTCACTAATGTTAGAAGGTGTTTCAGCATAGTGAGAGAATTCCATTGTAGATGTAGCGCGTCCTGAAGAAAGAGTACGTAAAGTTGTTACATAACCAAACATTTCAGAAAGAGGAACATCAGCTTTTACAACTTTTGCACCGTTACGGTCACCCATATCATTCACTTGACCACGACGTCGGTTAAGGTCACCAACTATATCACCCATATTTTCTTCAGGAGTGATAACTTCAAGTTTCATCATAGGTTCTAGTATTACAGCACCAGCAGATTTTGCTGAAGCCTTATAACCCATTCTTGCAGCTAATTCAAAAGAAAGAGCATCAGAATCTACAGGGTGGAAAGAACCATCTGTAAGAGTAACTTTCATACTATCCATTTCAAATCCAGCAAGAGGACCAGCCTTCATAGCCTCACGGAAACCTTTTTCAATCGCAGGTATAAATTCCTTAGGAACATTACCACCTTTAATTTTATTTACAAACTGAAGACCTTCTTCTACTTTACCTTCTTCATTTTCTTCAGCAGGCTCAATAGTAAATACAATATCTCCAAATTTACCACGACCACCAGACTGCTTCTTATAAGTTTCTCTATGATCAGCAGATCTTGTAATAGCTTCTTTGTACTCCACTTGAGGAGCACCTTGATTAAGCTCTACTTTAAATTCGCGACGCATACGGTCTACAATAATATCAAGATGAAGCTCACCCATACCAGATATAATAGTCTGACCAGAAGCTTCGTCAGTTCTAACCTGGAAAGTAGGATCCTCCTCAGCTAATTTTGCCAAAGCCATACCCATTTTATCCACATCAGCCTTAGTTTTAGGCTCAACTGCAATACCTATTACTGGATCTGGGAAATCCATAGATTCAAGGACAATAGGGTGCTTTTCATCAGACATTGTATCACCTGTCTTAATGTCTTTAAAACCTACTGCTGCACCTATATCACCAGCTTCTATATAATCAATAGCATTTTGCTTATTAGAATGCATTTGATAGATACGAGAAATACGTTCTTTTTTTCCAGAACGATTATTCAATATATAAGAACCAGCATCTAAACGACCTGAGTAAGCACGGAAAAACGCTAGACGACCCACAAAAGGATCTGTTGCAATTTTAAATGCAAGAGCAGCAAAAGGCTCCTTTACACTAGGCTTACGTAATTCCTGCTCTTCAGTATCAGGATTAGTTCCGACGATACCCTCCTTATCTGTAGGAGAAGGCAAATAACGACAAACAGCGTCCAGTAAAAACTGGACACCTTTATTCTTAAAGGCAGATCCACAGATCATAGGTATGATAGACATATCCATAACAGCAGCACGAAGAGCAGCATGCACTTCATCCTCTGAGATAGAATCTTCATCCTCCATGAACTTCTCAAGAAGGTTTTCATCATAAGCA
Organism: uncultured Nonlabens sp.; assembly: GCF_947495285.1. Taxonomy (GTDB): domain Bacteria; phylum Bacteroidota; class Bacteroidia; order Flavobacteriales; family Flavobacteriaceae; genus Nonlabens. Next base: position 66,287 of record NZ_CANLXZ010000005.1, read on the forward strand.
GCAACCTCTTCGATTAGCAACCCACGATATTTCCTCGCCTCCTCTTTCATGTCTTCAGGAATATCAATAACATCAAAAGTAGAACCTTGAGTAGCATCATGCCATACTATCGCACGATTTTTTACAAGATCAACAACACCTTTGAATTCATCCTCGTCACCTATGTTTAATACAATTGGCACCGCATTAGACTTTAACATATCCTTTACTTGCTGACAAACAGCAAGAAAATTAGAACCTTGACGATCCATCTTATTTACAAAACCTATACGAGGCACCTTGTAATTATCTGCTAATCTCCAGTTAGTCTCTGATTGTGGTTCAACACCATCTACAGCACTAAACAAGAAAACCAATCCATCTAATACACGTAAAGATCTGTTAACCTCTACAGTAAAATCAACGTGACCTGGTGTGTCGATAATATTAAAGTGATAATCTTTTGTCTGAGGAGTAGTTTGAGCGTTTTCTAATGGAAATTTCCATGTACAAGTAGTAGCAGCAGACGTAATAGTAATACCACGTTCTTGCTCCTGCTCCATCCAGTCCATAGTAGCAGCACCATCATGCACCTCACCTATCTTATGAGAGACTCCTGTATAGTATAAGATACGCTCAGTAGTAGTTGTCTTTCCTGCATCAATGTGAGCAGCAATACCTATATTTCTAGTAAATTTTAAATCTCTTGACATTTCTTAGAATCTAAAGTGTGAGAATGCTTTATTTGCTTCAGCCATTTTGTGAGTATCTACCTTTTTCTTAACAGCAGCACCTTCTTCCTTAGCCGCAGCAAGGATTTCAGAAGCTAATCTTACAGAAAAAGATTTTTCGTTACGCTTGCGCGAGTAACTTATCAACCACTTCATTGCTGTAGATATTTTTCTATCCGGTCTGATTTGCATTGGAATTTGAAACGTAGCACCACCAACACGGCGTGAACGCACTTCAACGTGAGGCATAACGTTTGACAACGCTTCTTTCCACACTTCCAAAGAAGTTTTCTCTTCATCTTGATTTTTCTCTTCTACAATATCCATTGCATCATAGAAAAGTTTAAAAGCTGTCGACTTTTTTCCGTGTAACATCATCATGTTAACAAAACGTGTCACTAGCTGGTCGTTAAAACGTGGATCCGGAAGGATAGGACGTTTCTTGGCCTGTCTTTTTCTCATTTCTTCTTGTTGAAATTGTTAATTAAAAAATTCTAACAGAGTATTGTTGGAATTCTTAAAAATTGATTTACTTCTTTGGGCGTTTTGCTCCGTACTTAGATCTACGTTGTGTACGGTCTGCAACACCAGCGGTGTCCAGTGCCCCACGCACGATATGATATCTAACACCTGGCAAATCTTTTACCCTTCCACCTCTAACCAATACTATCGAGTGCTCTTGTAGATTATGTCCTTCTCCTGGGATGTAGGCATTTACTTCCTTACCGTTAGTAAGTCTAACCCTTGCTACCTTTCTCATTGCTGAGTTAGGCTTCTTAGGTGTAGTTGTGTAAACACGCGTACATACTCCACGACGTTGAGGACAAGAATCTAAAGCAGCCGATTTACTCTTCTTGGTTATTTTGGCTCTTCCTTTACGTACTAATTGTGAAATCGTTGGCATATTGTTTTACGCTAATAAATTAATTCCCTTTTTTAAGAGTCGGCAAAGGTATGAATAAAAAAGAGTTATTCAAACCTCAGTTTCAAATATTTAGAATATCTTTTCAAAACACATAAGAAACAAGAATAAAAAACCGTTTACAAGGTGCCTAAACAACCTACTGTTAATGAAAATCAAAACCTATACTGTCCTTATTATATATATACTAGCATGCCCTTTAGTGTTTTCACAAAATAAAGAAATCCTAATACACTATAAAAACAGCATAACTAAGCAAAGTGATTCCACAAAAATACTATCTATAAACAGACACACTGACCTACCCAAAATAACAGACAGCATAAAATCAGAATTAATAAATCAAGGGTATTTGAATATGCTTATTTCAAAACCACAGAAACCCTTAAAAACGAAAAAGACAATAATTATCACCTTAAATCATAAATACACACATATAAAATCTATTCTCCAGATTAAAAACAAACGAGATAGCTTGATTATGAATTCGCTTTCGCGAAAGCGAGAACAAATAACAGCCATTAAAGAACAAAGGCAATTTATTAAAGAATACAATGAGCAATTAAAAAAAGCAGGCTACCCATTTAGCGAAGTGAAATATGCAGATATAAAAATTGGGACTAATGACACCATACTTGCAAATTTAGATATTAAAATCACTCAAAAACGTTACATCGACCATATCGTACTAAAAGGATACTCTAAATTTCCTAAAGCACTTATAACAGCGTTTACGAACAAAAAAAGAATCTATAACAGCAATACGATTAAAGAATTAGACGAAATTATAAAAACTATCCCCTATGCTAAACAAATTAAAAGCAGCGAAGTGCTGTTTAAAAAAGACAGTACCCATATTTACATGTACCTAAAAAAAATAAAAACGAACACAGCACAAGGCTTAATAGGGTTTAACAACAAAGCAAATGGCAAACTAGAATTAAATGGATATATAGACCTGAAATTACAAAATAATCTAAATCGCGCTGAAACCTTTACTTTACAATACAGAAATGATAACGGAGAACAAAGCAATCTACAAACCAGCATCAACCTACCTTACATATGGAAAACACCGGTAGGCATAAATACCACGCTAAACATTCAGAGAAGAGATAGCACCTACCAAAGAACATCTTTTACAACCGGACTATTTTACAAACCCAACTGGAAAAGCAATATTGGATTAAATTATACATCTACAACGTCTACCGCAACTGTTACGGCCGCAAATCTGGAAAGCTACATTAAAAACGGAGTGGAGCTAACCTCTAGCTATCAAAAAAATGCGACTGACCCATTGATGCCAGAAAACCTCTTTATACAAGCAAATATCGGGATAACAAGAAGAGACGGACTACAAATAAGTGAAAAACAAATAAATCTAAACACAACGTTTATAAAGTTATGGCATTTATCACAGAAAAGTAAATTTTTAACTCATATATCTAGCTATTATTTAAATTCAAAAAACATACAATTTAACGAACTTTATCAATTCGGAGGACTGAGAAGCATACGAGGTTTTAACCAAAACAGCATAGACAGCTCCTTCTTTACAACACTAGCAACAGACTATAGATATCGATTAAATGAACAAATTTACCTCCACACTATTCTAGACATAGGCATATTTGAGAATTTTAACAATAAAACTCTTAATAATCTATACAGTTTTGGAGGCGGTATCGCAATTTTAACATCTGCTGGAATATTAAATATAAGTGTAGCAAACGGTAGATTTAAAGAGTCTAAAGTAAACATAACCAATACTATAGCTCACATAAACTTAAGGATAAAATTTTAACATGTTAACTTAATGTTACTAACATCTTAATAAATATAATAAATAGGACGCATAAAAGTTGTTTTATAAGCTTCTTTTTTTGATTTTTGGAGCTGGCTAATTCAAATAAATCTAAACATGAAAACAAAATTAAATGGAATTTTGACGCTTTTACTAGCGTTAGTTGTGCAAGTAGCTTTTGCCCAGCAAACTGTTACCGGAAAGGTAACTGATGCCGATGGTGGACTACTAGGAGCGGTTGTATCAGTAAAAGGAGGCAGCGCTAACGCGACTACTGACTTTGATGGAAACTATACGATCCTAGCTGGACCAGAGGACACGCTTACGTTTACTTACTCGGGATATGAAACAGTTTCTTTACTTGTTGGAAATCAAACAGTTATCAACACAACGATGCAAGCAAGTCTAGACACAGTTGTGTTAATAGGGTATAGAAATTCTACTAAACCTAGAAGTAACATTGCATCTACCACAGTAGATAGCAAAGAAATAGTAGATAGGCCCAACGCCTCTGTAATACAACGACTACAAGGTCAAGTTTCAGGATTAACAGTGCAAACAAGCACGGGACAACCTGGAGCAAACTCTCTAATTCAATTAAGAGGTATTAGTTCTATTAACGGAAACACAGAGCCTCTTATTTTAGTAGATGGTGTACCGGTTGATGAAGATGCTTTCGCTACTTTTAACCCTAATGATGTTGAAAACATGACCGTATTAAAAGATGCAGCAGGAACTGCTATATATGGTAACAGGGGTGCAAATGGTGTGATACTTATAACGACCAAAAGAGGGGAATTTGACAGCCCATTATCTGTAAGCTATACTGGTACGACATCATTCACTGAATTCATAGATACAGATTACAACTTATATGACTCTAGAGGTTTATTATCCCTAGAAAACAGAAGAGGTGCTGGATTTGGTAATACTTTAACTGAAGCAGAAATAGCTGCTTACGATATTCAAACAGATTGGAATGATGTATTTTTCAGAACAGGAGTTAATCAATCTCATAATTTATCGCTATCTTCTGGAGGAAAAAAATCTAGACAATTTACTTCTATAAATTACACAAGGCAAGAAGGAACACTTCTAGCGACCGACTTACAGAGGTTTAATATAAGAACTAACATATCTGGTAAATCAGATAATGATAGATTTACGTACAGCACTACAGCTTCTTTAGGTTATTCTCAAAGTAATTCTCAAACTGAGACTCAAAACAATAGAAACGGATTGTTTTTCTTTAGTTCTATATTAGGTGCAAATAGAGGTTTGCCATATGTAGATATCAATGAATATTCACCAGAACTCTTAACTGGTATTAGCGCCTTTACAGCGCGAAATGCTCCTTTTGTGACATTTGACAACATACAATTCAATAGAAACAGAGAAGATGAATTAAAATTAATATTAGGTGGTAATTTTGAGTATAAACTTAATAAAGACTTTACACTAGCATATAACATGGGTGCAGATTATGGCCAAACGGTGGGATTAAGAGTCGTTGATCCAAGATCAGCACTAGCGAGAATTAGAGCTTCTTTCATTAGTCCTACAGCAGTTGAAGGTTCACAAAGAGAAGAATACCTACGTGACTTTAGGTTTAACTCTAATTTAAGTTTGAGATTCAAAAGGTCTTATGGTGAAAAGGACCAACATACTGTTATAGCAAATGGATATGTAGAATATGTAAAAGGACATTACAAAGATTTTAGATATGTACAAACTGGTCTCAACCCAAGAACCTTTAGCCCAGGCAACAATGGCGGAGCTTTTATAGGTGATACAGCAAACGATGATAACAACGTGCCATTTGTAACTTCTAATAAAGCAAGTACTGGACTATTCTCTTATTTTGGAGAATTTGATTATGATTATGATGACAAGTATGGATTTCAGGCTACGCTAAGAAGAGATGCATCTTCCCGATTTACAGCTGACAATGCTTGGGGTACATTCTACTCTGTTGCTGGAAGATGGAACTTACATCAAGAAGCTTTCTTATCTGAAGTAAACTGGTTAAACACCTTGAAATTGAGAGCATCATATGGGACAACTGGTAACGACCGTATTAATGAACTAGATGGTATAGGTGGATACTATGGAGCACTAAACAGTACTAGAACTTTATTCAATACAGAGCAAAGTTATAACGACCAACAAACATTTACAAGAGATCAAATAGGAAATGAGGATTTAAGATGGGAAACCATTAAGACAGTCAACATCGGTATTGATTTTGAAATGTTTGATAACAGATTACGTGGGGCAATAGATGCATACGAAAGAAAAACAGAAGATTTATTCTTTAGTAGATCTACTTCTTTAATTACTGGAGTATCGCAAATAGATGCTAACCTAGGAGATATTTCTAACACAGGAATTGAACTAACTGCATCCTACGATTTATTCAGAGCTAACAATAGTGATGAAGTAAATCTAAGAATCTTTGGAAATATTGCATATAACAGAAATCAGGCGGATTTTATAGATTTACCTGACGGTTTAAGAGATGATATAAATGACGGAACAGTTATCCAAGAGGGACAAAGAATTAATGAGTTCTTTGTAGTACCTTACAGAGGTGTAAATCCTGCTACCGGTAACTTACTATACGAAGATATTAATGGGGAATTAACTGAGAATCCTACACTTGAAGACAGAAGACTTACTGGAACTAGCTCAATTCCTGATTTCTTTGGAGGATTTGGTTTCAACGCTTCTTATAAAAATTTCTTTCTAGAAACACAGTTTAGTTACATGACAGGATTACAAAGATTTGACAATAACTTATTCAACTACTTAAACCCAGCAGAAATAGGTCAATTACAATTATCTAGCGATCTAGACCGAGCATGGACTATAGATAATCGTGTAACTGATATCCCTTCATTAGACGCAAATAATATAAGCCCAGGTGTAAGCAGTGACAGATTCTTAGTAGATTCTGACTTCTTAAGATTACGTTTCTTACAAATAGGTTACAATTTTAACCAAGAGATGTTAGACAGAACATTCTTAAAATCGGCGAGAGTATATGCTAATGGAGAAAATCTTGCTACATGGACAGGATGGTTAGGTAGTGATCCAGAAAGTTCAAGATCGGTGGAAGAAAACAGATTCCCAACTCCACGTATTATTTCAGTTGGACTTGATTTAACATTTTAAAAAAAAAGCGATGAAAAAAATAATATTAACAATTACAGCAGCTGCTTTTCTATTGTACAGCTGTGAGGACGCCCAAGAAATCGTTCAACCTAGTGAATTTAACTTTGCTGCAGCTTTTCAAAACATAGACGATTTAAAGACCTCTACCATTGCGGTATATGGCGCTGCAGATAATCAAGATGAGATCCAATTCACTTCACATTTCACAGATGAATGTGCACTAGGAAACTCAGCTGCATCTGGATCAGCAGCAGCTAGACTACAATTAAATGTAGGTGATTTTTTTGCTGAAGAAATATGGGCTAATAATTATTTAACTATTCTAAATGCAAATATTGTTTTATTAGGATCTAATGAAATTACTCCAGCAGATGCAACAGAGCAAGCTTTATTTGATGAATCGATAGGAGAAGCTTATGCTTTAAGAGCATATGCACACCTAAAACTATTAGCATACTTTGGTGAAGATTTATCAGACAGAAACTCTGCGGGAATAATTAATGTTGATTTTGTTCCATCCATTGAGGACGTTTTACCACGTAATACTGTTGGTGAAAGCATAGATTTTATTAATGATGATCTTGATGAAGCAGAACGTTTATTAACCAATGCAGGAACAGGGTACTCTCCGATTTTTGTATCAGTAGACTTTGTGAGAGCTCTTAGAGCTAGAGCAAATGCATATGTAGGTAACTACGGTGCGGCGGTAACGGCAGCAAACAATGTTTTATCAAATTTTTCTCTACCTACGGCTGCAGATAGTGACTCCTATGGAAATCTTTGGGAAGATGTTTATACCTTAACTTCAACAAACCAAGAAGTTATATTCAGATTCAATGCAACTGAAAATAACGGTAATAGTATAGGTCAGATTTACAATACAAACGCAAGTACAGCTGCTGGAGCACCTCTTTATGAGATGAGTCGCAATCTTTTTAATCAATTAGAGTTAAACGAAGCAAACTTTGGTGATATAAGAAGACAAATTTATATCGACCCTACTTCTATTATAGCAGCAGACTACCCTTCAACTACAGATCCTAGAGAAGACGATCTACTAGTTGTAGATAAGTATCCTGGTGATGTTTCTATACCTAGTTTAGTAGGTGGTTATACTAATGACCAAAAAGTGATTAGAACTGTAGAAATGCACTTTATTCTTGCTGAAGCAGCTATAGTAAATGGTGATTTAATGGAAGCAGCAGCTCAAATCAAAACTATAAGAGATGCAAGATATACTATTCAACAGCCTGCACCAGTTTATAGTAGTGCAATTGACGCATGGCAAGATGTCCTAGCAGAGCGTAAAATAGAGTTATTTGCAGAAGGTCACAGATACATAGATATTAAACGTTTAGGAAGCCTTGCTAATACTGGATATGATAGAAATGAGACTGACTGTTCTTTTGTACAAGGTAATGAATGTGATCTTTCATTTAGTGACTTTAGAGCTAGAGCACTTCCTATCCCAGCTGAAGAAATTAGAGCTAATGCTGGTATCCAACAAAACCCTGGTTACTAATTAAAACAAAAACAAAATGAAAAACTATTTTAAAATATTAGGAATTAGCTTGGCAGCAATTTTGATATCTTGTGACCCTGATTCACAAGAGCAGTTTGATAATGTGAACGGACAGACTGCTGTAGCATTTGCTCAAACAAGTATTGAAACATCAGTACCAACAGAAGGAAAAACAATTACCTTGCCCGTAACTGTTACTACTATTTCTACAGAGAGCAGAAGTTTCAACGTCTCTGTTTCTGAAGCTGATGATGCAAATGCAATCACTTTAGGAAATGTGGTAATACCTGCTAATACTTATGAAGGAACTATTGATATCAGTATAGATTTTGATCAAATAGGTGGAAATGATGGTGACGTAAGAACCGCATTAATACAAATTACTCCTTCTGAAGGTGCAACAGCATATAATGAAATAGCTACAGTATCATATTTCCGTGAAATTGTATGTAACGACGTAATACTTACTATCAATACAGATAGTTTTGCATCAGAAACTGGATTTCAAATTCTAGATGATATGCAAAACGTAGTGTATGAATTAGTTGCAGGCCAGTTAGCAGATGGTGTTCAAACAGTTACAGAAGATATTTTCTTAGAAGATGGTTGCTATACTGCAGTTATCACTGATACATTTGGTGATGGTCAAGTAGACCAAAATGTAACTGGAGATTTTACAATTACTTGTTCCATTATTACTTATGCCACAGGTGGTGGTGCATTCGGCCCAAGGCAAGAAGTACCTTTCTGTGTGAATCAATAATTATTGATACACTTTATTATTTTAGAAACCCAAGCTTAAGGCTTGGGTTTTTTTATGCAATAAACTCAAATAATTACTACTACCTTTGCAGCATGGAAAAGACTACATACATTTACGGGATAAGAGCAATTATAGAAGCCATAGAGAGTAATAAAGAAATCTCTAAACTATACCTTCTTAAAGAAGCTGACGGTGTTCTCATGCACCAGCTGCAAAACACCGCACGTAAAAACAACATTACCGTATCCTATGTCCCGTCTGAAAAACTAGATCACCTCTCAAAGGGTGGCAATCATCAAGGTGCCGCTGCAAGTATATCACCAGTTGACTTTCATGATTTAGAAACCTTATTAGAAGGAACAGATATGGCTAGTAAACCATTGTTCTTATTATTAGATGGAGTAACAGATGTTAGAAATTTTGGCGCCATTATACGCACAGCAGCGTGTACTGGAGTAAACGCGATTATAGTATCAGAAAAAGGAAGCGCACCTGTAAATGCAGCTACCGTAAAAACAAGTGCTGGTGCGGTATTTAATATGCCTATTTGTAAGGTAAACCATATAAAAGATGCGGTATTTTTATTACAAGCCTATGGAGTAAAAACTGCTGGAGCAAATGAGAAAACTACAGATTTAATTTATGATGTGGATCTTAACATACCACTGGCCATAGTAATGGGTAGTGAAGACAGAGGTATAAATCCTTCTACCTTAAAAGTTCTAGATCACGTAGTAAAATTACCTATGCAAGGAGACATAGCCTCATTAAACGTATCTGTAGCATGCGGTGCCATGTTATATGAAGTAGTAAGACAGAAGCTATAAGCGTGCAGCCCTACTCTTCTTCTTGAGAGATGTCAATGAAGTTTCCGTTTTCATCAAAATGACGCATAAAAGGATCTTCATCTTCATTATAATGTTCTAACTCCCACAAATACTTTTTCTTTTGTGGGAGTTTATTTTTTGTAAAAATTGCAAGGACTATTCCAGAGATGGCTCCACTCATATGACCTTCCCAAGAGATGCCTTGCTCTATAGGTAAAACATACCACACCATACTTCCATAGAAAAAAGCGACTAAAAAACTTAATGCCAACAGTTTATAATGTCCCGTAAACAATCCCTTAAAAAACAAAAAAGCTGTTAACATATATACCACTCCACTCGCACCTATATGATAAGATGGTCTACCTATTAACCAGGTAAGAATACCGGTTAAAAGAAGTCCTATTATCAAAACAAATAAGCTAATTCTTCTATAGAAAAAGAACAAAGCTGTTATAAGTACAAGACTAGGTAAAGAATTGCTCCATAAATGTTTAAGACCTGAATGAATAAACGGACCGAATAGAATACCTTGCAATCCCGAGACCACTTGTGGTTGTATACCATATCTGTTAAACCGAAAGTTAAATTTAATTTCTAACCAATACACCGTCCACATAATAAGCACAAATAGTAATGCCGGAAATACGGTTACTATGTCAAATTTAAAATAATCAGAATCTTCCATTAAAACAAATCTATCAATATAGAAGCCAAATCTCAATCTACCAACAATGTCATGACATAAAGGACAAAACTATTGTTAATCCAATTGTATGCACAGGATAGAAACTTTAAATTAGCCCCATGCAAAACACACCTCTAGCAGAACGTATACGTCCTACTAATCTTAATCAATACCTAAGCCAGCAACATCTAGTAGGTGATAAAGGAACTTTAAGGCAACACATTATCAATGGGACGACACCTTCATTAATTTTATGGGGTCCACCAGGTACTGGAAAAACTACGCTTGCACAGATTATAGCTGCAGAGAGTAAACGACCATTTTATATACTAAGCGCTATAAATAGTGGTGTAAAGGATATAAGAGAGGTAATAGAAAAGGCAAAGAATTCTGGTGGGCTTTTTACCGCAAAAAACCCAATATTATTCATAGACGAGATACACCGTTTCAGTAAATCGCAGCAAGACTCCTTATTAGGTGCTGTAGAAAAGGGTTGGGTTACACTTATAGGTGCTACCACAGAAAACCCAAGTTTTGAAGTCATACCGGCGCTTTTATCTCGCTGTCAGGTTTATGTTTTAGACGCTTTCGCGAAAGCGGACTTAGAAAATCTACTAACCAGAGCTATAAAAATCGATGACGTATTATCAAAAAAAAATATCAAAATAGCACAAACCGATGCTTTGATAAGAATAAGCGGTGGCGATGCCAGAAAGCTGCTTAATGTTTTTGAATTAGTAATTAATGCACAAACTGAGGATACTATTATAATCACTAATAAAATGGTACTGTCCCAAGTACAGGCTAATCCTGCTAGGTATGACAAAACTGGTGAGCAACATTATGATATCATAAGTGCTTTTATAAAATCTATAAGAGGCAGCGATCCTAACGCAGCTGTTTACTGGCTAGCGAGAATGATAGAAGGTGGAGAGGATTTAAAATTTATAGCGCGCAGGATGCTTATTCTATCGTCTGAAGATATAGGTAATGCAAATCCTACTGCCTTAATCATGGCAAATAACACTTTTCAGGCAGTATCTACCATAGGTTATCCAGAATCACGTATTATATTGAGTCAGTGTGCCATTTATCTAGCCACCTCACTGAAAAGCAATGCGAGTTACATGGCGATAGGAAACGCTCAACGTGCCGTAAAAGAAACTGGCGATTTATCTGTACCATTAGGACTGAGAAACGCACCCACAAAACTTATGAAGGAATTAGGTTATGGTGAAGAATATAAATATGCACATGACCATCCAGGTAATTTTGCCACTTATGATTTTCTACCTACTGCGATAAGCAAAACAAAATTCTATGAACCTGGCAATAACCCTAGGGAACAATCACAAAGAGATTTTTTACAAAAACGCTGGAAAGATCATTATGATTACAACAGTAAAGAATAAATATCTTTAAGGTGATGTACTACTACTTCTCCTTCTTTTATTTCTTCATTTGTAACATGAAACCATATAGTAGGAAGACCGATATTTTGAGCTCCTTTAATATCTGCTTCTAGACTGTCACCTATCATAATGCTGTTTTCTATCGTGGCGCCGGCCATTTCTAGTGCTTTATGAAAGATTTGTGGCGCTGGTTTTTTTACTCCTGCTGTCTCGCCGGTAAGAACCACCTTAAAATATTTAGATAATCCAGAATTCTTTATTTTATCTTGTTGTACACCATTAAATCCATTAGTGATTACATGCAATTGATACTTATCATACAAGGCATCTAAAAGTTCTATACAACCGTCAAATAAATGATTATGATGGGGCAGGTATTTTATATATAAATCTGCAAAGAGATGTATTTGCGCATCTTTTAATGGATAATCACACGCATCAAAAGCGGTTTTAAGCCGTTGAAAACGTAAATCTTCTTTAGAGATTTTGTTTTCCCTAAACATGCGCCAAAACTGTAAATTAAGTGGCTCATAAATACTTATGAATTTATCTAAATTTAGATCAATATGATGCTCTTTAAAAATTTGCTTATAGGTTAATTTACTATTGAGATTAAAATCCCAAAGGGTATGATCTAGATCAAAAAAAACGTGTTCTATATTATGAAACTTCATTATCGTATATATATTCTAATGTGGTAGTCGCGTGAGTTTTTAATCCTTTCTCAAATTGTGCGTAATTAAACATAACAATAAAATGCCCTGACACTTCTTCTACCCTACGTTTTAATTGTTGGACTACTTGCTTTTGTCCATTGAGCATATTACCAGAAATACTTTTATAATGCAAAGCATATGGGTATATTAAAAGAGGAGTTTGCACTTCATAATCTAAATCATAGAAGTAAAAAGGATGACTGGTACTAGCTCTAAAACCAGGCATAGATTCATACCCCATGCTATAATCTTCTAGTTTTTCTATGTCTACTAACTGTTTATAATGACCAGGTGTTGCAATTTTAGAGTATGCTGCCATAGTTTTGTGCAAAGATCTGTTAGATATTTCTTCAAACTTCCTGCCTTGTTGTAACACCTCCTTATCCTTACAATAAAATGAAAATCGCAAACCTATATCTAGATAATCACCTATTTGTTTAATAGCCTCGCGGTACTTTCTAGAGGTATAATTAATACCATTATCGACGCGGTTATAGCTGCCTAAATGAAAAAAGAAAATCATGTTATGTGCTGCATTAGTAGATTTCTTACCGTATTTCCATTTCTTTCTTATAGTCGCGATTAACTCTTCATAGTTTTTAAAAGGATCTACCTTAAAACCAGTGAGTACTAAAATCTGTTTAAAAAAGGGTCTTATTTTAAATTTTCTAAAGTGATTATAAAGCATCAAATAATTTTCAAGAGCTCCTCTACCTCGATATTTAAAAAAAGAAGACACCTCTATGGCAACAGTGGTCTTAAGTTTCTGTTTTCTTGTTAATGAGACGTCAAAGTTTCTATTCAATATATCTAGAAGTTTTCTTACCCATAAATCAACTAATGGAATAAGAATAAAACAACCTTGCACAGCTGCACTTTCCTTAGCACTATACCTACCTAAATCGTCCTTTACTTGTGGTAAATACTCTTCGTATCGAGTAATTAAATAAAACGCAGCTGAAAATATATCAAAAGGAACATCACTTCTTACTGGTGCTTTAAAAAATATGGGCAACTCGTCCCATTTATAGAACTCGATCTCGTGATCATCTATACCGGTTTCATCTAGTAGGCCTTGAGACCATATAAAAAGCTCATCTCCTAGTGGTTTAACTCCATAACTTAATTTCACACCAGAGTGACTTACAAATTCACTTACCTGTGATGTGAATTTAAATTCTTGCATCATCATTCTACGGAAAATATGCTTAAAAATATACTCCTTTCTAGGTGTTATGTGAGAACAGTAGACTAATATCATTACATCAGGCCTTCGTCTGCAAAACTATAAAAGCCCTGCTGTGTTATAATTAAATGATCTAAAACTTTAATATCTAATAACTTACCTGCTTCTACCAGTTTCATAGTAAGGGCTTTATCTTGATGACTAGGTTTTAAATTACCACTAGGGTGATTATGAGACAACACCATAGCGACAGCACCTGCTTCTATGGCTTTTTTAAAAACTAGCCTTGTGTCTACTAGAGTACCAGTTATACCACCTATACTTACGTTTTTTTTCTCTAAAACTTTATGACTATTATCTAACAGTAAGATCCAGAATTCTTCATGTGGTAATTCACCTAAGATAGGCTGCAATATTTTAAAAGCGTCGTTACTGGATGTAATCTTAGGTAATTTTATAGGCATTTCCATAGCACGACGTTTACCTAATTCCATAGCGGCTGCGATGGTAATGGCCTTAGCCTCACCTATTCCCTTATACTTCATAAGTTCTTTAAGGCTTTTTTTACCTAAGATATCTAATGAGTTTTGAGCATCATTAACTATTATGCGACTTAATTCTACGGCACTCATTTTACGTGTACCGCTACCTATTAAAATAGCAATTAACTCTGCCTCAGAAAGTGATGAACTACCTTTATGTAATAATTTTTCTCGAGGCCTATCGTTGAGCGACCAGTCTTTAATAGAAAAATGAACTTTTTCTTCTTCCATGAAATAAAGATAGAACTTATCTCACAAAAACTGGCTCGTTTTCTTTAAGGGTTTCTTGCTCAGAGTATTTATAATCATCCATTGCAAATGACTGAATACCTTTTAAGGTATCGATCTTATTTTCTACTAGATATCTTGCCATTGTACCTCTAGCTCTTTTTGCAAAGAAAGATATGATTTTTAATTTACCGTTTTTAAAGTCCTTAAAAACAGGAGAAATTAAAGTACCCTGCTGTTGTTTTTTATCTATAGCCTTAAAGTACTCATTACTAGCTAGATTAACTAATAACTCTCCTTCTTTAATTTCTTTATTTAATGCTGGCGTGATTTTATCTTTCCAGAATTCATAGAGGTTCTTATTATTTTCTATAGGTAAAGAAGTACCCATTTCTAAGCGATAAGGTTGTAATAAATCTAATGGTCTCAAGTAACCGTACATTCCAGATAGAATACGTATGTTCTCTTGTGCATAATCTAAATGTTGAGTATCTAGATCATAAGCATTAAAACCAGTATACACATCTCCAGAAAAGGCATAAATCGCTGGACGCGCATTTTTTGTATTAAAATCTGACTCAAAACTTTTGTAGCGCTGGTAATTCAGGTCTGCTAGCTTATCAGATATATGCATTAATTCACCTACTTCACCTTTACTCATGCGTTCTAACTTTGCATTTATCTTAATGGCATCTTCTACAAATAAAGGCTGTGTAGCTCTGTTAGTAGGCAAATCTGTTTTATAATCAAGTGATTTTGCTGGAGAAAGTAAGATTTTCATGACTTGTATTTTGAGTGGTAAAAATACTATGGGTATTGGGATTAAGCACTCAAAATAAAGTTAAGTTCTTGATACGTGAATAAGTAATGACTATGATTTATGTGTTTATCATAGTTTAATATTATGTCTTAATTATAACCACAGCACTAGGTGAGAAACTATCCCGCTTTCGCGAAAGCGAGACAACCATCCTTCATTTACATATCTTTTGAGTTAGTAGCATATACACGCCATTTATCGATACACTCTACCATGTCAGAAGGAACCTCGCTTGTAAAACTCATCCACTCCTTAGTATGTGGGTGCTCAAAACCTAGTGTTCTAGCATGTAATGCCTGACGCGGTAATACTTTAAAACAATTATCTACAAACTGTTTGTACTTAGTAAAGTTAGTTCCTTTAAGAATTTTATCACCTCCATAACGCTCGTCATTAAATAGGGTGTGTCCTATAAATTTCATGTGTACACGTATTTGATGTGTACGACCGGTTTCTAGACGACAGCTTATAACGCTTACATAACCTAAATCTTCTGTCACCTCATAGTGTGTAACTGCGACCTTACCTTTATAAGCATCTTCACCTAACCATACAGTGTTTTGTAAACGGTTTTTAGGGTGGCGTCCTATGTTACCTTCTACGGTTCCTTTAGGCTCTGTAAAGTTACCCCATACTATCGCGATATATTCTCTCTCACTGGTCTTTGCCGCAAATTGAGCAGATAGATGCGCCATGGCTTCTTCTGTTTTTGCAACGACTAGTAAACCACTGGTATCTTTATCTATTCTATGTACCAGCCCTGGTCTATTACTGGTATTATTAGGTAAATTATCAAAATGGTGAATCAGAGCATTAATTAAAGTACCTGAATAATTTCCATGTCCTGGGTGCACTACCATGCCAGCAGGCTTATTAACGACTACTAAGTGGTCATCTTCATAAACGACATTTAATGGAATATCTTCAGCCACAAGAAGTGATTCATGCGGCGGATGGTCAAATAAAACTCTTATATCATCATAAGGTTTTACTTTATAATTAGATTTTACAACCTCTCCATTTACGGTAACTGCGCCTTCTTTTATCCCTTGTTGAATTTTAGAACGTGTTGCGTTCTCTATAAAATTCATTAAGTATTTATCGATACGTAAAGGATCTTGCCCACTACCTGCCGTAAAATGGTGATGTTCGTGTTTCTTTTTCTCTCCTAATGCGTCTTTTCCTAACTCGTTATTCATTAATTGCTAGATTCTAGAGTTGTTGAAGGGTTGCGACCGTCCGCTAAGACTAGGTCTATAGTAGAGGTTTTATTTAATTGTGTTCCTGGCTCAAGTTTCTTACCCTTATAGCGCATTTCTAGGACGGTATTTTCTGCAATGTTGGGCTTATAAGTAATATCGCCTATTTTAAATCCTAACGCTTCTAAGGTAGGTATAGCCTGCCTTTTAGTTTTATATATCAAATTAGGAACAGTAACTTTTCCATAACCAGACGCATTTAATTTAATATACACCTGTCTATTCTCTTTTACTAACTTACCTGCTAGTGGATCTTGTTCTATTACCGTTCTAGGTGCATAAGCAGGATTAAAACTAGAACTATCGATAATCTTGCGACGCAGGTTAAACTGTTCTAGTTGCTGGTCTACTTGAGTAAGTGTCAGTTTTTCTAGGTTAGGTACTTTAATTTCCTGATCGTGATTAGTGTACCAGTCCAGCCAGAATAAATAAGCAAAACATAATAAAACAGTCACCAGCCCAGCAATAACTACTTGGATCCAAAAGGCTTTAGTAAAAATGAATCTGAAGAAATTCATAAGGATAAAATGATTTTATAGGCTCGAAAAGATGTATTTTTCTAAAACCGTTAATAAAAGAACAAAGATAAGGATAGAAAACGTTCTTAGAACGACATCTTTTTTAACTTTGTTGTTTAAGCTTGTTTAATAAATTAAATAAATGAAAAACATCGCAGTTTTAATGGGCGGCTATTCTCATGAGTGGGAAATCTCTATGAAGAGTGGTGCTGTCATTACTCAAAACTTAGACTCTACCTTATATAATGTATATCCAGTTGCTATTTTAAAAGACAGCTGGCATTATAAAGATGCGGCTGGTAAGTGTCATGAAATAGATAAAAATGATTTTAGTCTTACCGTAAATGGGGACAAAGTCTACTTTGACTGTTGTTATAACACTATTCATGGTACTCCAGGAGAAGATGGAAAAATACAAGCCATGTTAGAGCTTTTAAATATTTCACAAACATCTTGTGACTCTTATCAAAGTGCTATTACCTTTAATAAAAGAGATTGTATCGCTATACTCAAACCATGGAATATCACGACTGGAAATCACATGTACTTAAACCATGGTGATCAAATAGATGCTGAAATTATAGCACGTAATATAGGTCTACCTTGCTTTGTAAAAGCAAATCGCAGCGGCAGCAGTTTTGGTGTAACAAAGGTTTACAAAACAAAGGACATGGATGCCGCACTAGAGATAGCGTTTAAAGTAGACGATGAGATTATTATAGAGTCCTTTCTAGATGGTGTAGAAGTATCTGTAGGCGCCTATCAAATAGATAATGAGATAAAGGTCCTACTGCCTACAGAAATTGTTAGTGAAAATGACTTCTTTGATTATGAAGCAAAGTATCAAGGGAAATCTAAAGAAATAACACCTGCACGCATTACTGACACTAACACACGTGTAGTCCAAGAAACAACTAGACGTATTTACCAAGTATTAAAACTTAAGGGCCTAGCACGTGCAGACTTTATTTTTCACAACGGCACACCTCATTTTATTGAGATTAATACTAATCCTGGAATGAGTGAAGAAAGTATTATACCACAGCAAATAAGAGCGTCTGGAGATACTATGAAAAATGTATTTACAGAGATTATTGAAAACACCATTAAGCACCACAACTAATGAAAAGAGCCGTTTTTCCAGGAAGTTTTGACCCTATAACATTAGGTCACTATGATATTATAGAGAGAGGTCTAGGCCTTTTTGACGAGATAATTATCGCTATAGGAGTTAATGCCGATAAAAAATACATGTTCTCCTTAGAGCAGCGCAAGCGTTTTATAGAAGAATCTTTTAAACATGAAACAAAGATAAAGGTAATGACCTACTCTGGACTTACCATAGATTTTTGTAAACAACAACAGTCTGCATTTATATTAAGAGGACTGCGCAATCCGGCCGATTTTGAATTTGAAAAAGCCATCGCTCACACAAACAGAAAACTATCTGATATAGAAACCGTGTTTTTACTTACCAGTTCTGGAAAAAGTTACATCTCTTCTTCTATAGTAAGAGATGTCATTAGAAATAATGGTGATTACACTAGTTTAGTTCCAGACACAGTTAGAAAATAATATGAAAAAACTTATAGTACTACTTACCGCAGCACTGCTACTCCACTCTTGTAATGAGAATAACCCCATAGAAGCACTACAAGAAACCAAAGAATACCCAACTGCATTTGAACTAGGTAACGGTAATCAAACCGCTACCTATAAAGAAGTTATTAAATTTTACAAAGAACTCTCTACCGACTTTTCTAACATCGAGATGGAAGAAATAGGACAGACCGACAGCGGGAAACCTTTACATTTAGTAAGCTTTTCTAATAGTAAGATCAACTGGAATAGCGCTCATGAAGATAAAATTAAAATATTAATAAATAATGGAATCCACCCAGGAGAAAGTGACGGTATAGATGCCACCATGATGCTCATGAGAGATCTTGCAACAGGCGCCATAGAAGCTCCAGAGAATTTAATCTTCAGTACCATTGCCATTTATAATGTAGGCGGCTCTTTAAATCGCAATTCTTCTACACGTACAAATCAAAATGGCCCAGAAGAATATGGTTTTAGAGGTAACGCACGTAATTATGATCTTAATAGGGATTTTATAAAGGCAGACTCTCGCAATGCACTAGCTTTTTATGATGTCTATCATAAAATAAATCCTGACATTTTTATAGATAACCATGTAAGTAATGGTGCAGACTATCAATATACCCTAACTCACCTTTTTACACAGCACAATAAATTAGCTGGTGCTGCAGGCGATTATTTACACACACAACTACAACCACAGTTAGAAAAGAGACTTGCGCAACGTGATCTTCCTATTACACCTTATGTGAACGTTCACAACGCATCTCCAGTAATGGGATTTTCTCAATTCATGGATTACCCAAGATACTCAACTGGATACACTAGCCTGTGGAATACCCTAGGCATGATGGTAGAAACACATATGTTAAAACCATATAAGGATAGAGTATTAGGTACAAAAGCTATCATGGAAGAGATGATTGCTATAGGATCTGAAAATGTAGACCTTATAAAGAAAGTGCGTAAAAAATCGTTTAATAGGTTTGAAAAATCAACGTATTACGTGCTTAATTACTCTATCGATAAAACGCAAGCAGACACATTAGACTTTCTAGGCTATGAAGCAATAATAAGAAAGAGCGACGTTACAGGAAACGATTTACTTACTTATGATAGAAGTAAACCCTTAAATAAAAAAACCGTTTACCATAACTACTATAAGGCCACCGACAGTGTAACCATACCAGACTATTATGTAGTACCACAAAGTCAATGGAAGGTAATCGAATTAATGCGTCGCAATAATATACAATATGAATTTTTAACTAAAGACACTACACTTACAGTCAGTAAATACCGTATAGCAAATTTTAAAACTGCACAAACCGCTTATGAGGGTCACTACCCACATCACGATATTAATGTGAAAGAAGATGTTGTTGAGTTACGCTTTCGCGAAAGCGACATCATCATCCCAACTCATCAACCTGGTATGAGGTATATAATTGAAACGCTAGAACCTACTGCACCAGATTCTTTCTTTAAGTGGAATTACTTTGACACCATTCTACAACAAAAAGAAGGGTTTTCTACCTATGTTTTTGAAGCAACGGCGCGCCAGCTATTGAAAAAAAATAAAGCTTTAAAAAGAGAATTTGACTCTTTAAAAAAGATAGATAGAAAATTTAAACAAAATAATTACCTACAACTAGACTGGATTCATAAACGTAGTTTAAATTATGAACCTGCTCATCTTAATTATCCTATCTATAAATGGAACAAATAGTAGACAAAATAGTTTTAATTCTATTTTGTGCAATTTTATTATCTTGTAATGAATCACAAAAATCTGAATTAAAAAAATCAAAAACAAAAGATCCTATAACTAGAGAATTATCTCATGAAATCTTAAATAAAAAGATAGATTGCGATACGATTTCATACGATTATTCTATTCCTAATTTTAATTCAAATACAGGTGCTCACCTTGTTTTAAATCATGAAATTACTAGCTTAATTACCCAAGATTTCATAGACGTTACCTACATGAAAGGTACACCTTTAAAATCGCTTTTTGAGACATTTATCTTAAGAAGAAAACGCATTTTATGTAAGGATAAAAAAAATGAAGGATTCACTCACTTAGAAACACTATTTATAACTGACCTTACTCTATTTACTAGTTATGAAGTAGTGTACAGCAAAGCAAATAGCAAAGGAAGGGTCTTAAAAACTTATTTAAAACCAGAACTTAAAGAAATATTTATAAAAGATCTTATTCTAGAAGAAAACAGAAAGGATGTAAAAAAGATCTTTGACGCAAAGCTGCAGCAAGCAGTTGCTAGCCTAGCACTAGAATTACCTGAAGGAGAAGTACAGAAAAGGTTTACAGACCATCTATTAAAAACCACCTACCATTTTGAAACTGCTTCTTTTGAAAACACAGGCCTATCTCTTAACTTTAAAAATAAAGGTTCTAAAAAAATAAGAGTATCTAAAACAGTAGAACTACCTAAAGAATTTGAGTTTTTAAACAACACGATAGTAATAGAGATAAACGCTGCTCAGTTGAAACATTACTTAGACCTTTCTCGCGTCATCAACTAACATATCATCAGGAAAAAGCTCTCTTATGTTAGCATAAGAATCCTTTAAAGCTATGGTTGCCATTTCTTTATTAAGCCAGACTGCTTTATCTATGCCCTCTTTCTTTTGAGGTTTTAATTTTTTTACAGAGTCCGTTTCCATAATAAACCAGTGGGTAAGTTTTAATCTAAGCTTGCCCTTTCTAGAAAAGATATGGTACGTATGACCTAGATAATTAGTAATCCCTAAATTTTTAACACCAGTTTCTTCTTCAACTTCTCTTATAGAAGTCTCTTCGATAGTCTCTCCTTCTTCTGCCTTACCTTTAGGGAGGTCCCATTTTCCATTACGGTGTATAAAAAGGAAATCGTTATCCTGATTTAACACCAGCCCTCCACCAGCAATAACTAGAGGTAACAGTTTATGGAGCCTTTTTAAAAGTTTAGATTCATTTTTTGAATACAAAACGACATTTTTAAGCTCCTTATTTTCAATTTGCTCTATAAGCTTATGAAAATCAACTTTTTTAATATTAAAAGTATTGTAACCTTTAAAACTTGCTTTATTTGAAGTGACGATTATAGCCACCTCTTTCACAAAAACTTTATACATTTGTGCCATGGTTAGAGATAAGGATATAGCAATAAAAACTGCTGAGTTATTGTTGCAAATTAAGGCAATTAAACTGCAACCGCAAACACCATTCACTTGGGCCAGCGGATGGAGTTCACCCATTTACTGTGATAATAGAGTAACTCTCTCCTATCCAGAAATTAGAAAATTCTTAAAAGAACATCTTGCTGCACGTATAATTGAATTATACGGTAAGCCCGATGTCATTGCAGGAGTTGCTACAGGAGCAATAGGAATAGGCATGCTGGTAGCAGATTATATGAACCTACCTTTTATCTATGTGAGACCAGAGGCAAAAAAACATGGTCGTAAAAATCAAATAGAAGGACATCTAGAAAAAGAGCAAAAAGTTGTAGTAATAGAAGATTTAATAAGCACAGGTAAAAGTAGCTTAAATGCAGTTGAAGCACTAAAAGAAGATGGCGCTGACGTTAAGGGAATGGTAGCACTTTTCTCTTATGGTTTTGATTTTGCAGTAGAGAATTTTAAAAAAGCTAACATAGAGCTAACTACTTTAAGTGATTACAACCATCTTATAGAGCAAGCTACACAAGCAGGGCATTTTAAAGATGAAGAAATAGAATTATTAAAAAGCTGGAGAAAAGATCCCAGTAACTGGAACGCATAACTAAACAAGATGAATTTACAAAGCCGCATTGCAAATACACAAAAGAGCACACAAGAACTATATAACTTTTTAACTAAAGTTGAAAACTTTAAGGAGTTGATGCCCGAGGACACTAAATTTGAATTAAGAGGAGATGACAAATTCTTATTCGGTCTTAAAGGCATGCCAGAAATAGCTCTAGGTCTAAAAGAAAAAACACCTTATTCCACGGTGGTATTAGGGTCTACTAGTGATAAACTTGCATTTACATTAACCTGTAATATTAGTGAAGCAGCAACAGGCGCAGAGGCACAACTTAATTTTGACGGAGACTTTAATGCTATGATGGCCATGATGATTAAGAGTCCAATTAAAAAGTTTTTAGAACAACTGGCAAACGGTATTGAAAAGATTTAATAGATCCATTTCAATTCTTTAAGATCGTAAGCATTTAACAGGTCACCCACTTTTAAAATTAGTTTACCATCTTTATCTGTACCTTCTACCCTAGCGTCAAAAATGGAATCACTAGTCTCAAATCTAGTTATTTGACGGTATTTAAATAAATGTTTATGATAATCCTGCGCGACCTTTAAAGGGTCGCGCAAATTGCTTTTAAGTATATTTAAAAAACCTATTAATAATTCTTCCAGCTCAAATTCTTTTCCTGTTATATTTTTTAAAGAAATAGCCTTGGGTAATCCTTGAAAATCATTTTGATTTACATTAATCCCTACACCTACCACGCTGCTTAACAAAACATTGCCCGAATAGCTATTCTCTATAAGAATACCAGCTAATTTATGATTAACTGACAGTATGTCGTTAGGCCATTTTATTTTTGACTGAATCTGCAAATCTTTTTTTAACCACTCAACAATACTGACAGATACAACTTGATTAATTAAAAAAGGTGTAAGACTTGCAATGCGCTCAGTGAGTAAAACGCTAAATGTTAGGTTTTTACCCTCTTCAGCAACCCACTGAGCACCTAGCTGCCCTTTACCACTAGTTTGCTTTAAACTATAGATAACCGTGAGATGCGGTAGTACGCTTTCGCGAAAGCGAGATTTCAACTCATCATTAGTAGATGTAGTGGCATGTAATTTGACTATATGCAAAATGAAAATTTATTTACGAGTTTATGGGATATTTAGCAAATCCAGCTCAAAAAAAGAATAAATTTGTGAATACAAAAAATATTTAATGACTAAACAAGAAGTTTCTACAGATGCCCTTATCGCACAAATAGTTGCAGGAATAGAGGATGTAAAGGGAAATAATATAATATTACTTGATTTAAAAGAGCTAGAAAACACGGTTACTAGTTATTTTATAATATGCAATGGTAATTCTAACACTCAAGTAAATGCAATAGTAAACTCTATTCAAAGAAGAGTACGTAAAGAACTTCATGAAAATGCATGGCACGTTGAGGGTACTGATCAAGGAGAATGGGTTTTAATGGATTATGTTAACGTAGTAGTTCACGTATTTCAAAAACAAATTAGAGAATATTACGACCTTGAAGAACTTTGGGGCGATGCAAAATCTACAGTTATAGAAAGTACTTATTAATTAAGACCACACCACGTAATGTCAGAAAATCAAAAGAAAGATTCAGATAAAAAACGTCCTAACTTAATGCCTGGACAAGGAAAACCTAAATACAGTATATGGTGGGTAGTAGTACCTATCGCTCTACTTTTTATAGGGTACAATATATTTAACAGCACGTTTAATCAAACTGAAAAACTAAATTACTTAGAGTTTTTTAAATCTATAGATGCAAAACAGGTGGATAGTATCGTTGTTGTTAGCAACAGAGGTATTGCGCAGGTATATCTTACTAAAGAAGCTTTAAAACTAGAAGAACATAAAGCTACTAAAAAAGATAAATCATTAGGAGGTATTAAACTACCCAACTATACGGTAGAATTTGGTGACGCAAAGGCATTTGAAGAAAAATTAATTCTTGAAATAAATGAGTCTAGCCCAGAAACCAAACTAGTTTTTGATCGTGAAGATGAAGGTATTATCGATCTATTGATTTCATTTTTACCGTTTATATTTATCATAGCCATCTGGTTATTTTTAATGAGGCGCATGAGTGGCGGCGGTTCTGGCGGTGCTGGTGGTCAGATTTTTAATATAGGGAAATCTAAAGCCAAATTGTTTGATCAAAAAACTGATATTAAAACAACATTTAAAGATGTTGCGGGACTAGAAGGAGCTAAAGAAGAAGTGCAGGAGATAGTAGATTTCCTTAAAAACCCAGAGAAGTATACTTCTTTAGGCGGTAAAATACCTAAAGGGGCTTTACTTGTAGGGTCACCAGGTACTGGTAAAACATTACTTGCTAAGGCTGTGGCCGGAGAAGCAAAGGTGCCTTTCTTTTCTTTAAGTGGTTCGGATTTTGTAGAAATGTTTGTAGGTGTAGGTGCAAGTCGTGTGCGTGATTTATTTAAACAAGCTAAAGAAAAATCACCTGCGATCATTTTTATAGATGAAATAGATGCTATAGGACGCGCTCGTGGTAAATCAAACATGTCTGGGTCTAACGATGAAAGAGAAAACACATTAAATCAACTACTCACAGAAATGGACGGATTCGGCACTAATACAAATGTAATTGTACTAGCAGCTACTAACCGTGCAGACATTTTAGATAAAGCCCTGATGCGTGCTGGACGATTTGACAGACAGATCTATGTAGACCTTCCTGATGTGAGAGAGCGTGAGCAAATATTTGAAGTACACCTAAGACCTCTTAAAAAAGTAGAAAATGAACTAGACACAGCATTTTTAGCAAAGCAGACACCTGGTTTCTCAGGCGCTGATATTGCAAATGTGTGTAATGAAGCTGCTCTAATTGCAGCGAGAAATGGTAAAAAGGCAGTAGGAAAACAAGATTTCTTAGACGCTGTAGACCGTATCGTGGGTGGACTAGAAAAGAAAAACAAATTAATTACACCATCAGAGAAAAAAACTATTGCATACCATGAAGCTGGTCACGCAACCGTAAGCTGGATGACAGAGCACGCTGCACCACTTATTAAGGTAACGATAGTACCACGAGGACAGTCACTAGGTGCTGCATGGTACTTACCTGAAGAAAGACAAATTGTACGTCCTGAACAAATGCTAGATGAGATGTGTGCGACTATGGGAGGTCGTGCTGCAGAGAAGGTGATTTTTAATAATATTTCTACCGGTGCACTAAGTGATCTTGAAAAAGTAACTAAACAAGCTAGGGCTATGGTTACCATTTATGGTCTTAACGACAAAGTAGGGAACATTACCTACTATGACTCTAGCGGCCAGCAAGAATACTCTATGACAAAACCATACAGTGAACAAACTGCTGTGGTTATAGACCAAGAGATCTCTAAAATAATAGAAGAGCAATATCAAAGAGCCATCAAAATTCTTGATGATAACAAAGACAAGTTAACTGAGCTCGCCGAAATACTGTTAGAAAAAGAAGTTATTTTTAAAGATGATCTAGAGAAAATATTTGGAAAACGACCATTTATAAAAGAAGAAGCGATCTCTCTAAAATCGTCTAATAGATCTATTTTAAGGAGCACTAACTCTGTGGATGAAGAAGAATAGTTTGCCAGCATAACTAATAGTAACTATATTTACATTTCATCTATAAATTAATGCTGTCATAGGCAATGAGTATATTTAAAAGGCTTTTTAAGAAATCCATTGAATCTAAACCTGTTGAAGGTTCTGGACTTGAACGCTCTAAATATATGCCCGAAGAAAAACCGCCTCTGGATGAGGAGTTTATTCATAATTTCCAACATCAAGGCGGTAGATTTCTTTATGCTATAGACGAAAAAGAAATTCAACAACATTTTGAGGATATTCTTGTAGAGCATGATTATTTTGAGAAAAATGTTTTATGCTTTGACCAAGAGTTAAGTAAACGTTTTCAGGGATTCAACTTAAATTACTCCTCTACAAACCTAGATGGCGAATTTTTTCTAGGAACTTGTGAAAATGTTATAGCAAATAATGGCGCCATACTTTTTTCTTCTAGACAGATAAAAGAAACTAAGCCAGCAGAGTTGCCTGATACTTATGTAATTCTAGCTAGTACAAGCCAGATAGTTGAGTCTATAGGTGAAGGATTACGAGGTATTAAACATAATAGTAAAGCTCATATACCTACAAACATTACAACACTTAAAAATTTTAAAGAAAAAGATTTTAAGCAAGAAAAAGATTTAATGGATTACGGTACACCTAATAAAAGAGTTTATCTTTTACTTTTAGAAGACTTGTAAATGAGAGAACTTATAACTCGTTCCATATCAGGAATCGTTTATGTCTCATTAGTGGTACTAAGTGCCTTATTTTCTAGGGATGTCTTTATCGCTTTATTTTGTGCATTTGCATTTATCTGCCTATTAGAGTTAATGCCTATGATTAGGTTAAAACAATGGTTTATATACCCTATTTTACCAGTCTCTTATTATTTTATAGTTTGGAAAAGCATATCGACAGAATTTATTTATGTTCTACTAGGCGCGACATTATTAGTAAATATTTACTTGATAAGAGATCTAGTTCTAGTAGATAGAATTGCTCTTTTTAACACAAAAAAACACATCATCGCCTTGTTATACCTCATAGGTAGTAGCTTATTTCTAGCGCTTATACCTGATGTTGTGGTACAACTAGACCTTGTAACACCTAGTTACCAGCCAGAATTATTAATTGGTATCTTTGCTATTATTTGGACTAATGATAGTTTTGCTTATCTGTTCGGTAAAAACTTTGGCAAGCACAAATTAATGAAGCGCATATCTCCCAAAAAAACAATTGAAGGTTTCTTAGGTGGTCTAGTTATGGCTATTGCAGCAGGTGCTGGCCTGTACTACTACCTGCATTACATAGGTATTATTAACTACACTGTATGGGACTGGATGATTATCGCTTTTGTAGTAGCCTTTTTTGGTACTATAGGAGATTTAATACAAAGTAAAATTAAAAGACAGGCCGAGGTAAAGGACAGCGGTAGTATAATGCCTGGACATGGCGGTATCTTTGACCGTATGGATAGTATTATATTTGCAGCACCATTTGCTTACGCAACATTTATAATAATCAATCATGTTTCATAAAGAAGGAAGTAAAATAATCTTAATTGCATTTATATTAACCATCGTAGTAATGAGTGCTATATGGCTGGTAGGCATACCACAGTGGTTGCAAATAGGCTTATCTACAGTTACAATTGGATTCTTATTTATAATTCTACAATTTTTTAGAAATCCTAAAAGAAACACTGAATTGAACGATAAAACTGTAGTTTCTCCAGTAGATGGAAAAGTGGTTGTTATAGAAAAGGTTACCGATAAGGAGTACTTTAAAGGGGAAAGATTAATGATATCTGTCTTTATGTCGCCTATAAATGTTCACGTTACCAGATACCCTATTTCTGGTCAGGTAGCGTACAGTAAATACCACCCTGGTAAATATCTAGTGGCATGGCATCCTAAGGCAAGTGAAGAAAACGAGAGAACCACTGTGGTTATAAATCACAAAAATCAAATACAAGTAATGTACCGACAGATAGCTGGTGCACTAGCAAAGCGTATTGTAAATTACGCCCAAGAAAATGAGCAAATAGTTCAAGGAAGTGATAGTGGTTTTATAAAATTCGGTAGTCGCGTTGATGTTTATTTACCTATAGACACTCCAGTCACGGTAAAACTGAATGAAAAAGTAAAAGGAGGAGAAACTGTACTGGCTACATTTTAAATGACAGAAAAAGATTTAAACATAGCTTTTAAAGAGGCGTTTAACAAGGCATGCGCTGAAGAGCAATCTCTGGTGCCACCAGACCTTCAATTACATTTATATGCTTACTATAAGCGTGCTATAGATGAGCCTTATAACAATAGTCGCAGCTTTGAATCTAACGATCTAAGAAGCGCATTTAAGATGAACGCTCTTATACAAGTACAATCTCTTACAAAAACCGAAGCTAAAAAAAAATATATAGAAATAATTGAAAAATTATACCCTAAACCTTGGTAAACATATTACTATTTTCAACACACAGAATGAACTAAAAAAACCCTCAAAAGAATAATTTCTTTTGAGGGTTTTTTAATTAAATCAGGTGTACGGTAATTATTCTTTTTTTCTAAGAATATAAATAGCAAGTATTGTTAAACATAATACTGCCGCACCTAGAACAACAACTATAGTTACAAATGGATTCATTAATTATTTTCTTTTATTGAGTAAATATGTCATATACCTCATTACTATTACCACTAGTATAATAACAATAAGTATAGCACCACCTAGTATAAATAAAGCTTTGGTATCTACCGTATTCATATAAATTATTTTAAGGCATTCATACTCGCCTCGATCGTCTCGATTTTAGCAAGAGTATCTGCTTCTTTTTTCTTCTCTATAGCAACCACTTGCTCAGGAGCACTACTTACAAAACGCTCATTACCTAACTTCTTTTGTACACCTATTAAAAAACCTTTGGCTCTTTTAAGCTCTCCTTCCAGTTTAACTAATTCTGCAGCAACGTCTATGTTTCCATCTAATGGTATAAAGTATTCATTTGATTTTACTCTATAACTTGCCGCACCAGGCAACTGCTCTGTAATCACCTCAACACTAGAAACATTACCCATTTTTTGAATCAATGGATTATAAACTGTGTCAAGATTTTCGTTATTAATTGTTTTTAATTCAATTTCATTTTTAAAGGCAATTTGCTTCTCTTTACGTACAGTTCTAATACCAGAAATCACATCTTGCACCAGTACAAAGTCAGATAACAAAGCGGCATCCACATCACCACCTGCAGGCCATGTATTAATACATAAGGCATCTTCTACTTTACGATCTGAAATAGTTTGCCATATTTCTTCTGTAATAAAAGGAGTAAAAGGATGCATTAATCTCAAGTTATCTTCAAAAAGCTCAATAACCTCAGCAAGGGTTTTTGCATCAATAGGTTGTTGATATTCTGGTTTAATGATCTCTAATAACCATCCACAAAAATCATCATAGATTAATTTATACGATGTCATTAACACATCGCTAATTCTATACTTAGAGTAATGATCTTCTATTAAAGCTAGAGTTTGATTAAAACGACTTTTATACCATGCTATTGCTTGTGCACTATGCGCTGGTTGTGCAATTGAGTTATCAACTTCCCACATTTGGGTAAGTTTAAATGCATTCCACATTTTATTTACAAAACCTTTTCCTTGCTGACAAAGATCTTCATCAAACATGATGTCATTACCTGCAGCTGCACTTAAAAGCAACCCTACACGCACACCATCTGCACCATATTGTTCTAGTAACCCTAATGCGTCAGGAGAATTACCTAAAGATTTAGACATCTTGCGACGTTGTTTATCCCTAACTAATCCTGTTAAATACACTTTATCAAATGGCTTCTCATCTCTTAATTCATAACCAGCAACTATCATTCTAGCTACCCAAAAGAATAGAATATCTGGACCAGTTACTAGATCACGAGTAGGATAATAATAATTAATCTCCTCATTTTCTGGCTCAAGAACACCATTAAACACACTTATAGGCCATAACCAGCTAGAGAACCACGTGTCGAGAACGTCGTTTTCCTGACGTAGATCTTCTGCTTTCAGGTTATCGTTATTAGTTCGCTTTCGCGAAAGCGTAACAGCCTCTTCTAAACTACTTGCTACAACAAAGTCCTCTTTCCCATCTCCATAATAATAAGCAGGAATGCGTTGTCCCCACATTAACTGTCTAGAGATATTCCAGTCGCGCACATTCTCCATCCAGTGGAAATAGGTACTCTTAAATTTAGGAGGCAATAATTCTACTATATCTTCCTTAACTGCTTTTATAGCTGGTTGTGCCAGGTCTTCCATTTTAAGGAACCACTGGTCTGACAGACGTGGTTCTACAACTGCCTTTGTACGCTCGCTAGTACCTACTTTATGAACGTGGTCTTCTTTCTTAATTAAGAAACCTTTTTCTTCTAGCTCCGTAGAGATTTCTTTGCGCACTACAAAACGATCTTTACCTTCATAATGAAGGCCAAAACTATTTAAAGTAGCGTCTGCATTAAAGATGTCTATTACTTCTAGATGATGCGTCTCTCCTATTTTCTTATCATTTTCATCATGCGCAGGAGTGATCTTTAACGCTCCTGTACCGAATTCCATATCTACATAAGAGTCTGCAATAACTGGTATCTCACGATTTACGATAGGTACAATAACAGTTTTACCTATAAGATCAGTATAACGCTCATCTTCTGGATGCACACAAATAGCTGCATCTCCTAAAATAGTTTCAGGACGTGTAGTTGCAATACTTACAAAATCTTCACTTCCTTTAATTAGGTATTTTAAATGATACAAGTGTCCGTTACGTTCTTCGTAAATAACCTCTTCATCACTTAGGGTTGTTTTTGCTTCTGGATCCCAGTTCACCATGCGGTAACCACGATATATCAGACCTTTATTATAAAGATCAATAAAAACCTTAATTACAGATGCCGACATGTCGTCATCTAGAGTAAACTTAGTACGAGACCAGTCACAGCTAGCACCCAGTTTCTTAAGTTGCTCTAGGATAATACCTCCATATTCATCTGTCCAGTCCCAAGCGTGTTTTAAAAACTCTTCTCTAGACAGGTCATTTTTATCAATTCCTTGTTCTTTAAGTTTTTTAACTACCTTAGCCTCTGTTGCGATAGAAGCATGATCTGTTCCTGGAACCCAACATGCATTGTATCCTTTTAAACGAGCACGACGTATTAATACATCTTGAATAGTATTATTCAACATGTGCCCCATGTGCAAGACTCCTGTCACATTAGGTGGTGGGATTACGATGGTGTAACTTTCTCTCTCGTCTGGAACAGATTTAAAGAAATCGTTATCCATCCAGTATTTATACCACTTCTCTTCAGTAGTTTTAGAATCGTATTTAGATGCTAAGGACATGTTTGGCTTAGTTTTTGAATTTACAACGACAAAAGTACTATTAATGTAAAAATTACACGGCATTAACGGCCACTTTAAGCTCGATAGTTTACTTTTATTAACTTAAATAAATAATGATGAAAAATTTACTACTTATTTTCTTGTTTACAGGACTCATTTCTACAAGTATGCAAGCACAAGATAGTACAACTTTAGACCCTATGACAACCGTAGAATTTGAAACTTCTACTATTGATTATGGAAAAGTTGAAAAAGGAAGCGATGGTGTAAGAACTTTTACTTTTAAAAATACTGGTGAGAATCCATTAAAGATATATAAAATATATTCTTCATGCAGCTGTGACATTTTATCAAAACCAGAAGAACCTGTTACACAAGGTATGACAGGAGAAATAGTTGTAAAATACGACACTAAAAAAGTGGGACCGATTGTTAAAACTATTACGGCTTATGCTAATATTGAGAAGAAATTAATTCCTTTACGGTTAAAAGGTGAAGTATTACCAGCTAAGGATGGAGAATAGTTCATTCAATTAACGAATTAATGGAATATTGATAATCTTTACATTAAATACCGTTTCTCCTCTTTTTAATTTCATTTTCAGTTTCTGATAAGGATTTTTAAAAAACAGCTCACTGACATTATTTAAAGTGAGCTGTTTTTTTTTGCGGCCATTAACAGAAATGATTTGATCTCCTACTTGAATACCAGCTTTATGAGCAGGAGAACCTTCTCGTAAATAGTCCACGTATATTTTAGGCACATACTTATAAGTCATTCTAGTTTTAGAAGTAAGCGTTATCTGACTACTAGAACCATCTACATTCCTGTTGGTAAAATCTCTATCTAAAAGTGTGAATAATTCTAACTCACCTTTCTTAACACCTAGACCTGTCATGTTATAATAAAAACCTTCTTTAAAACTTTTATTAGGTTTCATAATAATTTTACTGCGAGGGTAATCTATCACCACGTGAAATCTTCTTAACACCTCTCCTCCTATACTACCGTCGTGTGAAACATATGCGTGTTCTGTATTTTGATACTTTTTAAAAGGGTAAGAAACAGCTACATTTCTTAAAGTAGAATTAAATAAATGAACCGCATCCACCTTTGTCCTTAATCCAAAAATATCTCCATTAATACCAAAACCTAAATAATCTTCAAAGCTATTTTCAATGGTCCTAGTATCATCTATGTCATCAAAAATCCATAAGGCATCTCCACTTCCAGAATCCAGAAGTAATTTAAAATCATCTTTTACTAATCTATTATCTAACCCAATATTAACAAACATCCTACTGTTATAAATAGTGATAGGAAACTGCTTTGCTTTTTTCAATGAAGAAGGTAGATCTTCTAAGTTCTCATAGACCTTTAAAAAACTACTTCTATAGTCTATATGAGTAACAAAATTCTCAAGAAAATCAACTCCCAGAATTCCGTGTATTTCTATATCTAACTTAGGTGATATATCGATCTCGCTATCACTAAGCACAAGAACATCTGCATGCGTATCGCTTATAAAATCCCCTACTTCTATTTTATTGCCTGTAGAATAATAAGCACTTAACGCATCGTTACTGCCATAACCATTTACCGAGATATACTTACCTTCCTTAATACTAAGAGAGTCTATGCCTTTTAAATTAAATATAATAGTTCTAGCTGCTCCAGTGTCTAGCATAAAGTTAAACTCTACATCATTAACCGTTACTGGTAGTACGATTAAATTAGAATATTGATCAAAAGCAATCTTATCCTTATTTATACCTTTATTAAATACAAAACCTTCTTGAGCAGTTGCACTACACAAACATAAAATCAATGAGAATAAAAGAATCGCATTTTT
The DNA here is from genome assembly GCF_947495285.1 of uncultured Nonlabens sp. GTDB lineage: Bacteria > Bacteroidota > Bacteroidia > Flavobacteriales > Flavobacteriaceae > Nonlabens. Next base: position 99,607 of record NZ_CANLXZ010000005.1, read on the forward strand.
CATGAACAATAAATATAAGGTTTAGTCAAAGTCTTTTGAGCATCCTTACTCAAGTAGTACATTTGTAATCATAAAATTAAGTTATGCCAAAGATTTCTGAAAAAGGGCTTAAAATGCCTTCTTCACCTGTTAGAAAATTAGTTCCCTATGCCGAAGCTGCAAAAGCTAGAGGTATTCACATCTATCAACTTAACATAGGTCAACCAGATATTAAAACACCAGCACAAGCTATTAAGGCTGTTAAGGCTACAGACATGACTGTCCTTGCTTATAGTCATAGTGCAGGAAATCAATCCTACAGAGATAAACTCGCGGCACATTACAATAAAATAGGCATGAATCTAACTGATGAAAACATAATAGTCTCTACTGGTGGTAGTGAGGCGTTAATGTTTGCCATGGGTAGTATTTGTGATAATGGGGACGAGGTTATTATACCTGAGCCATTTTATGCAAATTACAACGGTTTTGCAACAGCAAGCGGTGTTACTGTAAAACCTATCTCAACAACCATTGAAAACAACTTTGCATTACCTGCAATAAGCGAGTTTGAAAAACTGATTACCGATAAAACTAAAGCTATTCTTATATGTAACCCAGGGAATCCAACTGGTTATTTATACACGCAAGAAGAGATGGATCAATTAACTGCTCTAGTTAAAAAACACGATCTTTTCCTTTTATCTGACGAGGTTTATAGAGAATTTGCCTACGACGGCCGCAAACATCTATCAGTAATGAACATAGCTGGTCTAGAAGATCATGCTATCATGATAGATTCTGTATCAAAAAGATACAGTATGTGTGGCGCACGTATAGGCTGCATGGTCTCAAAAAATAAAGAAGTAATGGCTACTGCTATGAAATTTGCACAAGCTAGATTAAGCCCTCCTACCTTTGCACAAATAGCTGCAGAGGCTGCTTTAGAAACAAAAGAAGAATACTTTGACCAGGTAATAGGAGAATATATAGAACGACGCGACATTCTTATCGCTGGACTTAAGAAAATAGAAGGTGTAAAAGTAGCAAATCCTGGCGGTGCATTTTACTGTGTGGCACAATTACCTGTAGAGGACACAGACGTTTTTGCACAATGGATGTTAGAAAACTTTGAACTAGATGGCGAGACCATTATGGTAGCACCAGCAGCTGGTTTTTACAGCTCACCAGGTATGGGAAAAAACCAGATAAGAATAGCCTACGTTCTAGAAAAAGATTCTCTAGAAAAAGCCGTACGTATTTTAGACCATGCCTTGAAAGCTTATAAAGCATGATAGAAATTAAGCATCATTTTTCTTTAAAAAATTACAATACTTTTGGAATATCCGCTTTCGCGAAAGCGTATACAGCAACAACCACAACGCAACAATTAAAAGAGTCTCTAGGTTACTATGTAGATCAAGATGTCTTTTTATTGGGCGGCGGTAGTAATATGCTACTTATAAACGATATTCAAAAGCCAGTAATTCATGTTCTATTAAAAGGAATAGAAGTTACTAATCGGGAAGAAAATAATGTATTTCTTAAAGTCATGGCAGGAGAAAACTGGCATGACTTTATACTTCATTGTATAGAAAATAATCTAGCAGGTGTTGAGAATCTATCCCTCATACCTGGTAACGTGGGCACATCTCCTATTCAGAACATAGGAGCTTATGGTGTAGAACTTAAAGATGTTTTTCATAGTTGTGACGTAATTGATTTAAAATCTCTAGAAGAAAAAACTCTCACCCTAGCCGACTGTAAATTAGGATACAGAGATTCTATATTTAAAAACGATGCCGCAGGTAAATATGTAATCACATCGGTAACTTTTAAATTAAAAGACCTTAACCAGACTACAGATTATGATTTTAAAATAAGCTATGGTGCTATTAAAGAAGAGTTAGACCGTCTACAAGGAGATCTTTCTATTCAAAAAATATCACAAGCTGTAATAAACATAAGAAGCAGCAAATTACCAGATCCCAAAGTATTAGGTAATAGTGGTAGTTTTTTCAAAAATCCAGTTATTAAAAAAACTGTTTATGAAGACCTTATAAGAACACATCCAGAAATGCCCTCTTATCCTGTAAATGAGAATCATGTAAAAATTCCTGCAGGCTGGCTTATAGACCAGTCTGGTTTTAAAGGAAAAAGATATGGTGACGCTGGTGTGCATGAAAAGCAAGCGTTAGTTCTAGTAAATTATGGAAATGCTACTGGAAAAGAAATACTAGATGTAGCTCATAAAATACAACGACATGTCCTGAATCGATACGGCATTAAAATTAACACCGAAGTAAACCTGATCGATCAATAATCCATTAGAATAACTAATAATTGTATTTATAATTAAACTATAGTTCTCCTTAGAGACCTATGACCATACCTTATCTTTGCATTATGAATTTGAAACTCGTACTTATAACGTTTGTATTATTAGCTCTAGGATTTGCAGGAATAGCAATAAAAATATGGGGTAAAAAGAATGGTAAATTTGCTGGAACTTGTGCCAGTCAGAGCCCTTTTCTTAATAAAGATGGTGAAGCATGCAGCATGTGTGGTAAACTACCAGAAGAGCAAGATTGCAAAAAAGAAGAGCTAACAGCTTAGGACTTTCTTAATGGAAATAGGTTTATTCTTCTATGTGTTGACAGGCATTGTCCTAATCAACATAACTTATTATTTATTCTTTTTAAAAGCAGGATATGGTAAAACGTCGCAACCACAGGGACATTTAAAAAAAGCTGTTTCAGTAATCGTATGTTCTAAAAATGAACAAAAAAACCTTAAAAAACTAGTTCCAAAACTATTAGAACAAGATCATCCTAATTTTGAGTTGATATTAATTAACGATGCCAGCTATGACAATACTAAGGACGTTATTGAGGGTTTTATGTCTCAAGATGCTCGAGTTAAAATGGTAGATGTTGTTAATAATGAAAGTTTTTGGGGAAATAAAAAATATGCCCTTACCCTAGGTATTAAAAAAGCCGTAAACGATCACTTGATATTTATCGATGCAGACTGTACTCCTAATAGTAAGCAATGGCTTTCTTTAATGGCAATGCATTTATCTGAGGAGAAAAAAATCGTATTAGGTTATGGTGGTTACCAAAAGATCAAAAAATCATTACTCAACGCACTCATAAGATATGAAACTGGACTAACCGCTATTCAATATTTTAGTTATGCGATGAATGGAAACCCATATATGGGCGTAGGACGCAACCTTGCTTATACTGCATCTCAGTTTTATGAGGTAAGTGGTTTTATAAGTCATATTAAAATTATGGGTGGAGATGACGATCTTTTTGTAAATCAAGCAGCAACAAAACAGAATACCGCCGTTTCCTTAAACCCAAATTCTTTTACTACTAGTAAAGCAAAAAAGACATGGTCCAGCTGGTGGAAACAAAAAAAACGACACATCAACACCGCAAGTCACTATAAGAGGTCTCACAAATTTCTATTAGGCTTATTTTACATATCTCAAATAGGATTTATAACCTCGGCTATTTTAGGATTTATATTTGGTATGAACTGGATGATCATCTTAGGAGTGGTACTTTTAAGATACTTTATATTTTGGATAGTAATGGGTAAAGGATTATCCCGCTTTCGCGAAAGCGATATCATCATCCTACTACCTTTTTTAGAATTATTATTAATTTTTAGTCAGCTAGCACTATTTGTTTCAAATATGGTTAATAAACCTAAACAATGGAACTAGTCAGGTATTCTTTTACATACGACTACTTAATCACTAACTTTGTATTATGGAATCAGTAAAAACATCTGTAGCACCACCTAAAGGAAAAGGCAAACCAAAATGGTTGCGCGTTAAGTTACCAGTAGGTCAAAAGTATAAAGAATTAAGAAGCACCGTAGAGAAGTATGATTTACATACCATCTGTACGTCTGGTAGCTGCCCTAATATGGGAGAATGCTGGACAGAAGGAACGGCAACTTTTATGATTCTAGGTAATACCTGTACACGTTCTTGTGGTTTTTGTGGTGTAAAAACAGGACGCCCTGACACTGTGGACTGGGCAGAGCCTGAGAAAGTAGCACGTAGTATTAAACTTATGGGGATTAAACACGGTGTTATTACCAGTGTAGATCGTGACGATTTAAAAGATATGGGTTCTATCATATGGAAAGAAACCGTTGCTGCCATAAGACGTATGAATCCTGAAACGACACTAGAAACTCTTATTCCAGATTTTCAAGGCAACACGCGTAATCTAGATCGCATCGTAGAGGCAAATCCAGAGGTGGTTTCTCACAACATGGAAACGGTAAGAAGATTAACTCGTGAGGTACGCATACAGGCTAAGTATGACACCAGCCTAGAAGTCCTAAGATATCTAAAACAACAAGGTATTAACAGAACTAAATCTGGTATCATGTTAGGTCTAGGAGAACTCGAGGAAGAGGTCATCCAGACTATGAGAGACCTGAGAGATAATAACGTAGATGTAGTCACTATAGGTCAGTACCTGCAGCCTTCTAAAAAGCATTTACCTGTAAAAGAATTTATCACACCAGAGCAGTTTAAGAAATATGAGACTATAGGTCTAGAAATGGGTTTCAGACATGTAGAGAGTGGCGCGCTAGTGAGAAGTTCATATAAGGCGCACAAGCATATTTTGTAAACATTACGCAGTTTGCATTAAAACATAAGGAACCTTATTAAAGATTCCTTCTATTGTAATGGAATTATCTTTAATAGGTTACACTATCTCAATTTAAAATTTCTGATAGTCATTCTGGTTTATTTTAATTTCAGGATTTGCAGTATTCATAATTTTAACTCCTACTACTAGGAGGTTAAATAATAAAATAAGTTTATCAAATGATTAAAGTAGCCATCAATGGATTCGGTCGTATAGGACGTACTTTTTTAAGGACGGTTTTTAACGATCCACAAATTGAAGTAGTTGCTATTAATGATCTCGCGTCTACAGAAGTTATGGCGCATCTTTTAAAATATGATTCTATTCATGGTGTACTGGATGCTCAAATAACCTTTGACGCAAATTCTATTACCGTAAACGATCGTAGAATCGCCTTTACGCACCACCGCAATTTAGAAGATTTAAACTGGGGTGATATAGACACTGTACTAGAATCTACAGGTAAATTTAAAACTAGAGTAGAATTACAAAAGCACATTAATGCCGGTGCATGCCAGGTAATACTGAGCGCACCACCTATAGAAGACGATATTAAAACAGTGGTTCTAGGCGTTAACGAGCATATACTGAATAAAGAAGACCTTATTTTCTCAAATGCTAGCTGTACTACAAATAACGCTGCGCCACTCATTAAAGTAATGAATGAGCTTTGCGGCATAGAACAGGCTTATATAACTACAGTGCATAGCTATACAACAGACCAGAGTCTGCACGACCAGCCTCATAGAGATTTACGTAGAGCACGAGCAGCTGGGCAGTCCATTGTGCCTACAACTACTGGCGCTGCAAAAGCGCTAACTAGAATATTCCCAGATTTAAATGATGTTATAGGTGGTTGCGGTATCAGAGTACCTGTTCCTAACGGCAGCCTTACCGACCTTACTATTAATGTAAAACGTGACACTTCTATAGAAGAGATTAATGATGCTTTTTCCGCTTTCGCGAAAGCGAACCCCAAAACATTCTCCTTTACCGATGTTCCATTAGTATCCATAGATATATCAGGAAGTCCATACTCTTGTATATATGACTCATTGATGACCAGTGTAATAGGAAAAATGGTAAAGATTATAGGATGGTACGATAATGAAAGTGGATATTCTAATCGATTAAGGGACATGATAGTTTATGCAGAGAGAATAAAGCGAGAGTGAAACATTACCGTAAAAACATCGTTTAATGGTTTATATCATAAGATTGTAATCGTTTTTTATTTGAATAGAATCAAGTCCGTTATATTTACCCAATTAATTAATAGGTGTGTCTTCTAGAGTTTTATATTTCATTGTCTGGTGTTTATTCACTATTAGTTTTTTTCAAAAAGCTAATGGTCAAGAAAATTATATATCAAAATCTAATCAACAACTAGCAGTTGATTTAATGCTAGAAAAAGCACAAATAGCTCTACAACAAGCAAATTATATTGAGGCAGATAATTTTATTACCAGTGCGACTTACATAGCAAAAGATTCTTCCATTTATGCACAAACTCAATTATTAAAAATTTCTTATTTAAATAAAACCGGACAATTAGATAATGCTATCGAGGTCATTAAAAATATAACCCCTTATTTTGATAAATCTTCTTTGAATAGTGCGCAATTATTGCTTTTAAAATCAGACGTACTTATAAACGCTAACCGGTTAGTAGATGCCCAAGAAGCGATTACAAATGCACAGTTAATACTAGCACAAACTAAAAACGAGAACCTCCATGCGATTCTAAAATTAAGAAGAGCACAATTAAATATAAGAGTTGATAAAATAGACAAGGCTAGAGAATCATTTATAGCACTTTTACCACATCTTAAAAATAATAAACAGTACTACCTTACTGCACAAGTTAATCTAGAACTAGCTCAAATAGCTGCTGGAAAAGGAGAATTAAATCTAGCCAAAGAATACATAGAAAACAGCATAACTCTAGCTGATAGGTATGAATTTTATGATATTTTAAAAAATAATTTTTATCTATACTCTCAATTGTTAGAACAACAAGGTGATTATAAAAATAGCGTCTTTTATCTACAGAAATACACAAAACTAACTAGAAAAGATAAAAATTCTATAGCCTCAAATGTTGAATTACTAGAATTTAATAAACTCAAGAAGGAGTACGAAGCTCTAGTTGTATCTAACAATGAAAAAGCAAAGGAATTAAAAGGCAAAGACACATCTTACATATTGCTATGTGTTTTTATCACACTACTCTCTTTACTAACCTTATCTTTATTTAAGAATAATAAATTGAGAGCAAAAAGTAATCACGTGCTAGAAGGCAAAAATTCTGCTCTTATAGATGAAAGAGATAGAGCGCAAGATGCTGCAAAAATCAAAGCAGATTTTTTATCTACCATAACCCATGAGTTGAGAACACCTATGTATGCTGTCACAGGTCTCACCCACTTATTACTAGAAACAGACCCAAGAACAGATCAAAAAGAGCACTTAGAAACGTTAAAATCCTCAGGAGAGTATTTACTATCGCTTATTGATAATATTCTCGATTTCAATAAACTAGAAGCTAACAAAGTTAAACTCGAGGCCATATCATTTGATCTAAATAAAAGGGTAAATGATATAAGTCTATCCTTAAAAGGCCAGGCTAAAGATCAAAGAAACAATCTACACATTGAGTATGATGATAACATCCCATCAAGGTTACAAGGTGACCCTGTTAAAATATCACAAATCTTAATTAACCTTATGGGTAATGCTATCAAATTTACCAAAGATGGAGATGTCTGGTTAAGAGCACATAAGACAAACACTATAAAGGATAAATGTCTAATAAGATTTGAAGTAGAAGATAACGGTAAAGGAATATCTAAGGAGAAACAACAAGCCATTTTTGAGAATTTTACACAAGAAGGGTCTAGTACAAATAGAGAATATGGAGGCACAGGTTTAGGTCTAGCTATCGTAAAGAATCTAGTAGAATTAATGGGCGGCACTGTTCAACTAGAAAGTGAAGTAGGTATAGGTAGTAAATTTACTTTTGAAATATGGTTTGAATTACCAGACTCCAATAAGTTTTTTAATGAGAATCACTATCCTGAGATCAATAAAATGTCCCATTCTACAGCAACTACCACTGTTCATATTAAAGATAAAAAAGAAATAATTCTACCTAATATTCAATTAAATATTCCTGAAAACAACCTAAACAACAACACAGAAGACCAAAAACCAGAAAACCCCAAGCAGGAAATAATAAGCTCTAAACCTGCAACTTCTACTCAATTATTAAACAAACGTATATTAATAGTAGAAGATAATAAAATCAATCAAATGATTACAAAAAAAATTCTTGAAGGAAAGAATTTTATATGCGAGGTAGCAAATAATGGTGAAGAAGCGGTAATAGCAGCAAAAAACAAAAAGTATGACCTGATTCTTATGGATGTACACATGCCCATAAAAGACGGAAAAGAAGCCACTAGAGCTATCAGGATTTTTAATAAAGAAATACCCATATTAGCACTTACAGCAGTTACATTAAACGAGTCCGAAAAAGAATTCTATGAAATAGGCTTTGATGATATCATTCCTAAACCATTTAAAATGGATGAGTTTTTTGAAAAGATTCAAAAAGCATTCTCTAATCTTGAAATTCTATAAACTAGGTTCTTCCCCTATGAACTTCGTCTGTATAGGTAAATACATTACATTAGGTAAATCAAGATTTTTAAGCCTCACGTAATCCTTTTCGGTAGTAATTACTATTTCTTTACTCCTAATAACCTCTACTTCTTCATTTGTAAAATTATGATGATCTGTATATTTAAGATGATCTACAGTTATAAACTTCTTCAAATATTTTATAAAAGGTACAGGGTTTGCAATACCAGTCACAACAGTTACTTCACGTCCTTTAAAGTCATTTAGATTTTTCCTAGCAGTAGCTCCATAAACAAAATCATCATAAGCAATGTAAGAGAAACACAATTGCTGAGATGGCAACAATTGTAGTTTTTGTTTAATTATTAAAGCTTCATCTACACTAATAGATGCAGGACATTTAGTAACTACAACAGTTTGTGCACGATTTGCACCACTACGAGACTCCCTTAAATTACCAGCAGGTAACAAATAATCATCTTTATATAAATTACCATAGCTAGTCAATAAAACATAATGACTTGCCTTTACATGTCTGTGCTGGTATGCATCATCTAATAAAATAAGATCTAAATCATGATTATTTAATAAATTATGGATTCCATCTACACGCTTTTCACAAACAGCACTCACGATCAAATCTTTAAACTTAAGTTTAATTTGTAAAGGCTCATCCCCTACTTTATGAACCGTGTCATTGAGATCTATCTCGATATAACCAGAGGTCTTCCTACCATAACCACGACTTAGAACACCAATTTTTAAACCTTTATTTTTCTTTATAAAATACTCGATCATAGGTGTTTTACCAGTCCCACCAGTACTTAAATTACCTACAGCTATTATAGGTATTTCAAATTCATGTTGTTCTAAAACACCTTTGTCAAAAGCATAATTACGCAATGAAGTAACACCATTGTAAAGTATAGAAAATGGATATAATAAAAGTCTTAAATTTTGCATGAGATCAAAAGTAGGTTAATTTTACAACAGACATAAATAGTACCATTATGAAAATTAAAGATGTTATTTCACATCTAGAACAACTTGCTCCTAGACACTATGCCGAAGATTTTGATAACACAGGATTATTAACCGGTGATAAAAACACCGCTCTATCAGGAATCCTAGTAACTCTAGACTGTTTAGAAAACGTTGTAGATGAGGCTATTGAAAAAAATTGTAATCTAATTGTGAGTTTTCATCCCATTATATTTTCTGGATTAAAACATTTACAACCTAGCGATTATGTGCGCAGCACAGTTGTTAAGGCTATCAAAAACGACATAGCCATATATGCTACTCATACAGCTCTAGACGTCACAAAAGGTGGTGTAAGCTATAGAATGGCTCAGGAAATGGGACTCAACAACGTAAAAACACTCCTTCCTAAATCTCAATTAATAAAAAAAATGGTTACCTATATACCTTCCCACTCCTTTGAAGAGGTTAAGGAAGCCTTATTTAATGCCGGCGCAGGCTCCTTAGGTAATTATACAGAATGTAGTTTTTCTGTTTCGGGCACAGGCACATTTAAAGGAAATGAAGATAGTAATCCTAAAATCGGAGAAAAATTAAATCGAGAAAACGTAAAAGAAAAAATGCTCTCCATCACGTTTTTACCTCATCTAGAAAGCGCTATAAAAACCGCATTAATCCATAGTCATCCATATGAAGAGGTATCTTTTGAGATTTCAACGCTAGAAAACAACTACCAAAACATAGGAATGGGGACCATCGGTGAGCTGCCAGAAAGCTTGAGCCCAGAAGAATTTTTACAAAAAACAAAGACCGTATTTAATACTGGGGTTGTTAGAAGCTCGCTTTCGCGAAAGCGGAACATTAAAAAAGTCGCTCTACTAGGAGGCTCTGGAGCATTTGCAATAAAAAACGCGATTCAATCTGGTGCTGACGCATACATCACAGCAGATCTCAAGTATCATGATTTCTTTCACGGCCAAGACATCCTATTATGTGATGTGGGACATTATGAAAGCGAGCAGTTTACAAAAAACCTTTTACATGAATATCTTACAGAAAAATTTAGTAGTTTTGCAGTCCTTTGTGCACAAGCGCGAACAAACCCAGTTAATTATTTTTAAAAGATGGCAAAAAAGACCGAGGCTACTGTAGAAGATAAGTTAAGAGAACTTTACAATCTACAATTAATCGACTCTAGAATAGATGAGATACGCAATGTGCGTGGTGAATTACCTCTAGAAGTACAAGATCTTGAAGATGAAGTAGAAGGATTAAAAACTCGACTGTCTAAATTAGACGCACATTCTGATGAACTTAGTGAAAACATTAAGTCCAAAAAGAATTTAATTGAAGAGGCTAAAGCCCTGATTACAAAATATACAGATCAACAAAAAAACGTACGTAACAACCGCGAGTTCAATTCTCTTTCTAAAGAAATGGAATTTCAAGAACTAGAAATAGAACTTGCCGAAAAACACATACGTGAGTTCAAAGCGCAAATAGAGCAACAAAAAGAGGTTATCGATAAAAGTAAGAAGCGTCTTACTGATAAAACTGACCACTTAAAGCACAAAAAATCTGAACTAGAAGAGATCCTTAAGGAAACTCAAAAGGAAGAAGAAAATCTATTAAACATGAGTGATGAGCATGCAAAATCAATCGAAGAAAGATTGATCAAAGCATACACTCGTATAAGGACTAGTGTAAAAAATGGTCTTGCTGTTGTACCCATTGAAAGAGGTGCTTCTGGTGGTTCTTACTTTACCATACCACCACAGGTACAAGTAGAAATCGCAAGCCGCAAGAAGATCATCACAGACGAGCACTCTGGTAGAATTCTTGTAGATGCTGCTCTTGCCTATGAACAGGTTGAAAAAATGAATAAAGTTTTTTCTAAATTGCAGTAAAATTTTCACGCATAATAATCATCCCTTTATTTAAAAATAAAGGGATTTTTTTTTATTTAACCCTTTTTTAATACACTACTTAGATAGCTAATCCTATTTTTATTATCTAAATAACATGAGATATGAAAATAATATCAATTTTAATTATAATGTTTCTTGCATCTAATTGTAGTGAACAAAATAAAAATACCGCACAAACAGCTGTGAACACTGACCCAATTGAGGTCCCTGTACAACAAGGTCTAGAAAGAGCTTATTTTGCGAGTGGATGTTTCTGGTGTGTAGAAGAAGTCTATGAAGGCGTAATAGGTGTTAGTGAATCCGTTTCTGGCTACTCTGGTGGCCATACTAAAAACCCTACTTATGAAGACAGTAATACTGGTAAAACTGGACATGCTGAAACTAATGAAATTATATACGACCCAAGCGTCGTTTCTTTTAAAACACTAGTAGACGTTTACTTTGCTTCTCAAAACATAGAACAAGTTAACGGTCAGGGTCCAGATCATGGCTCTCAATATAGAAGTATTATCTTTTATCAAAATGATAATCAGAAAAAAATTATTGAAGACAAAATAACTAAATTAACAGAAGAAGGTTACCATGTAGGAGCCCAAGTAAAACCCTTTCAAAAATTCTGGATTGCAGAGGACTACCATCAAGACTACGCAAAACTGCACCCTACCCACAGTTATATAAGAGGAGTATCTATCCCTCGATTCAAAAAGTTTGCTCAAAAAATGCCGCAAGTTATTAAGCCAGAAGCTCAACATTAAAAGTAAAACAAATTATTTATCTTAAGAGAAACTTGCTCCTTTCAAGATTTTAATTACATTTGTATATATGTCATTAAATAATAATATCAGAATTAATAATAATTTTCTACAAAGGTAGGAAGTAGAATCTGGTATTTTAATATATTCAAAAGGTCTACTTAACAGTAGACCTTTTTTCATTTAAAAAATAAATTATGTGTGGAATTGTAGGAATGTTTCAGTTGAAAAAAGACAGCCAGGAGCAAAGAGAAAAAGTATTAGAATTATCTAAAAAGTTAAGACATCGTGGACCAGACTGGTCTGGAATCTATTGTGGTGATAACGCCATACTAGCACACGAGAGGTTAACCATAGTAGATCCACAGTCTGGAGGGCAGCCACTTTATAGTCCTGATGGAAATGTAGTGCTAGCAGTTAACGGTGAGATATACAACCACCAGAGCTTGAGAGATAACTACAGTGATTATAAATTTAAAACAAAATCTGACTGCGAGGTAATCCTTGCCCTATATCAAGATAAAGGCGTCAACTTCATGGATGACCTTACTGGTATGTACGGATTTGCTTTATACGATAGTGAAAAAGATGTTTTCTTGTGCGCTAGAGATCATCAAGGTATCATACCTCTTTATTATGGTTATGACGAGTTAGGACAATTCTATGTAGCAAGCGAACTTAAAGCACTAGAAGGAACTTGCAATGAGATAGCTCCATTCCCACCTGGACATTACTACTATAGTGAAACTGGTGAGTTTGTAAAATGGTACCACAGAGAATGGAAAGATTATGATACAGTAAAAGAAAACACTAGCTCTGTAACAGATCTTAAGCAAGCCATGGAAGACTCTGTACATAGACATTTAATGAGTGATGTCCCTTATGGAGTTTTATTATCTGGTGGACTAGATAGCTCTATAGTAAGTGCTGTTGCAAAAAAATACGCTGCAAAACGTATAGAATCAGGTGATAATAAAGACGCTTGGTGGCCTCAATTGCATTCATTTGCCATAGGTCTAGAAGGAAGTCCCGATCTAGCAGCTGCGCAAGAAGTGGCAGACCATATAGGTACCGTTCATCACAGCGTTAATTTCACAATTCAAGAAGGCCTAGACGCAATAAAAGACGTTGTGTATTTCCTAGAAACCTATGATGTCACTACCATTAGAGCGTCCACACCTATGTATCTTCTTGCACGCGTTATAAAATCCATGGGAATTAAAATGGTTCTATCTGGAGAAGGTAGTGATGAGATATTCGGAGGTTACTTATATTTTCACAAAGCACCTAGTGCAGAAGAATTTCATAAAGAAACCGTGCGTAAACTAGATACCCTACATCTATATGATAACCTAAGAGCAAATAAATCTCTTGCAGCATGGGGAATTGAAGGTCGCGTACCATTCTTAGATAAAGAATTTATGGACGTTGCTATGAGACTCAATCCTAAAGATAAAATGTGTGGAAATGGAAAAATGGAAAAACATATTTTAAGAGAAGCATTTGAAGACTACCTACCTAAAAGTGTTGCCTGGAGACAGAAGGAACAATTCAGCGATGGCGTGGGATACAGCTGGATCGATACGTTAAAAGAAGTCGTAGAAGGTGTGGTCACTGATGAGATGATGGAGGCAGCTGCCTTTAAATTTAAGATCAATCCGCCACAGAATAAAGAAGAATATTATTACCGTAGTATTTTCTCAGAACACTTCCCTAGCGACGCTGCAGCGAGTTGTGTACCTTCTTTAAAATCAGTCGCTTGTTCTACTCCAGTAGCATTAGAATGGGACGAGGCTTTTAAAAATATGAATGACCCATCAGGACGTGCGGTAAGCGGTGTTCATGATGAAGGGTATTAAAAAAATGTAAAAAAGTTGTACTTTTCAAATAGCGTCACTACATTTGACACATAATGAAAATAACTAATCATACATGGTGGTGGAATTATACAGCTCAACAGCCGTAAAGTCGCCATTATGTTTATTTATAAATGAGAAAGGTCTACTTAACGGTAGACCTTTTTTTATTTAAATGAATAAGTAAAATATATCTAATGAACTCAGTTCTGAAATTACATAAAGCAAACACAACTCACAAAGTCATACTAGCAGACACGCTTACACCAGTTGCTATGTACATGAGGTTGAGGGATAAATACCCAAACAGCATTCTTTTAGAAAGTAATGAGTACGGACAGCGCAGTAATAGTTATTCTTTTATTTGCTGTAACCCAGTTGCTACTTTTGAGGTAAATGACAAGGAGGTAAAATCTACTTTTCCAGATAACTCTATCAACACACAAGACTTCAGTTCTACCTTTGACCTTACTACAGGTTTAAATGAATTTAAGAACTCTTTTGAAAAAGTAATAGATAACTTCCCATTCCCAACTAACGGACTTTTCGGATATCTTAGTTATGATGCTGTTCAATTATTTGAAGATTTAGAGTTTCGCTTTCGCGAAAGCGATACCAACAACATACCTCTTGCCTACTATCAAGTATTTCAAAATGTAATCGTTTTTGATCATTACCATAATCAACTTTATGTATTTGATCATCAATATTCAAATTTTGAATCAAAACTAGATGAAATAGTAGCAGTAATTAATCATCGTGATGTTGCAAACTATAGTTTTAAATGTACAGAAGAGGAGTCTTCTGAAATGACAGATAATGATTTCAAAAAGCTTGTAGAAAAAGGTAAGGAACACTGCCGTAGAGGTGATGTTTTTCAAATCGTTCTATCTAGAAAATTTGAACAACCCTTTAAAGGTGACGACTTTAATGTATACAGACAGTTAAGAGCTATAAATCCTAGTCCTTATTTATTTTATTTTGATTATGGGAATTTTAGAATATTCGGTTCTTCTCCAGAGGCACAGTTATTAATATCAGATACTAAAGCTAGTATTCAACCTATTGCCGGCACTTATAAAAGAACCGGAAACGATATTGCAGATTTAAAGGCCGCCGAAGAATTAAAAAAAGACCCTAAAGAAACTGCAGAGCATATCATGCTGGTAGACCTCGCTAGAAATGACCTGAGTCGTCATGCTAGAAACGTAAAGGTAGAAGATTATCAAAACATACATTTCTATTCTCATGTCATACATATGGTAAGTAAAGTAAGCGGTACCATTAATGAAAGTGATAAAATTAAACTGATAGGAGATACATTCCCTGCAGGTACACTAAGTGGCGCTCCTAAATATAGAGCAATGCAACTCATTGATCAGTACGAAAGCTCTTCTAGAGAATTTTATGGTGGTGCTATAGGTTACCTAGGTTTTGACGGTAATTTTAATCACGCCATAATCATTAGAAGTATATTATCACGCAATAATAAGTTATTATTTAGAGCAGGTGCTGGCGTGGTCGTAGAAAGTAATTTAGAAAACGAGATGCAAGAAGTTTACAATAAGACTAACGCACTACGCAGTGCTATAAATAAAGCAAATCAATATTAATCATGAAATTAAGATATTTATCAATCGCTCTTCTTTCTTTTAATTTTCTATTATTCTCGTGTCAGGATAGTAAGAAAGAAGACTTGATCGACATTAAAATAGTTAAAAAAGATGGTAAGCTTGTTTTCCAGTACCTACCTAATTTAACGTTTAATAATGCAGTCGATAGTGCTGCAACATTGTTCGACAATAAAGATTTTTACAGAATAATGTCTAGCGAGATCAAAGTAGCCCCACCTATTTATCAAAATGAAGCTTTTAAAGTCAGAGTTTTTAATAGAAGTTATTTTTCAGAAAACAGTTACCGATATGGATTTCTTGTAAGAACCTATACTAAAAATGGTAAAATAAAAGATGAAATGGTAATCGCCTCTACTCTTAATGGATTACAATGTGAAGGAAAAGTAACTGCAGACTTAAGAATAATAACCACCTGTCCAGGTGGTGAAGAGACTATAGCACAAATAGAAACTGATGGTACAATTAAAACTTTAAAAGATGAATAAGAGATTATTATTAATAGATAACTATGATTCTTTTACATATAATCTAGTCCACTACCTAGAAGAACTAGGCGCTCAACTCACTGTAGTGCGCAATGATCAAATCACACCCCAAGAATGTGAGAATTATGATGCGGTAGTGCTATCTCCAGGACCAGGCATCCCCAACGAAGCTGGTAATTTAATAGCGATAATTAAGTACCTTAAAGATAAAAAACCACTTTTAGGGATTTGTCTAGGTCATCAAGCAATAACAGAGGTATTCGGTGGAGAGATTATAAACCTAGATAAAGTATATCACGGTATCTCTACAAATATGACACATAATGGTAATGAGATATTTAATCACATCGACACTAATTTTGATGCAGGACGTTACCATTCTTGGGCTGCACAAAATAGCAGTTTTCCAGATATTCTAGAAATCACAGCCACTGATGAAAACGGTCAAATTATGGCGCTTAAACATAAAGAGCTACCCATTTACGGCTTACAATTTCACCCAGAAAGTATCATGACACCGCAAGGAAAACAAATGCTTAAGAACTTTATAGAGACTTTATAGAATGAAAGATATCTTAAATGAATTATTTAACCATCGCACGCTTTCTAGACTTGCTGCACATGATATTTTAACCGCAATAACTAGCGGTACTGTAAATGATGCTCAAATTGCTGCTTTCTTAACCGTATATGGAATGCGCAGTATTACTGTAGAAGAGTTAGCTGGATTTAGAGACGCCATGCTAGAACAAGCAAACCTTATAGATCTATCAGAATTTAATCCTATAGATTTGTGCGGGACTGGTGGTGATGGAAAAGACACTTTTAACATAAGTACACTAGCTAGTTTTCTAACTGCTGGTGCAGGCGTCCCAGTTGCAAAACACGGTAACTATGGAGTAAGCTCAGTAAGTGGTTCTTCTAATGTTATGGAACATCTAGGATTTGTATTCACAAATGATCATGATGTGCTAAGGAAACAAATTTCTGAGGCAAACATTACATTCTTACACGCACCATTATTTCATCCCGCGATGAAAGCTGTGGCTCCTATAAGAAAACAATTAGGTGTAAAAACATTTTTTAATATGCTGGGTCCATTAGTAAATCCCGCAAAACCTAAATTACAAAGTGTTGGGGTTTTCAACTTGCAGCTAGCTCGTAATTATGAGTACTTATTTCAGTCTGAAACAGGTAAGAAATACGCTATTCTTCATTCCCATGAAGGCTATGACGAGGTAAGTCTTACAGGAAAAGTACGACTAGCTAGAAACACAGGAGTAAGCGATCTATCGGCAAGTGATTTCGGCATGAAAGCATTAAAGCAGGCCGATATTTATGGTGGAGCTACCGTAGAAGAAGCAGCACATATTTTCATGAAAGTATTGGAAAACAAAGCGACCGAAGCACAAAAAAATGTAGTCATTGCAAATGCTGCAACTGCTATTTCTGTGGCTCGGGATTTAAACCTTCATCAAGCAGCTATAGCAGCTAGAGAATCTCTAGAGTCTGGAAAAGCACTGAACAGTTTTAAACGCTTACAAAACGTTCAAAGGTAGCCGCTAGATAGCAGTTCTACACTAACCCTTATAAGTGTTTAAAAATAAGGCCAGGTGAGACCTGTACAAAAAGAAATAAAATGGAAGACATTCTTAAGAAAATAACAAATCAAACCGCACAAGATTTAAATGCTAGAAAGCAGGCTACCTCTCTTACAGACCTAAGAAAGATGCCTCATTATTCTAGAGAGACACTATCCTTAAACGATAGTTTAAAGAAAGGCAGCGGTATTATAGCTGAGCATAAAAGACAAAGCCCTAGTAAAGGCTCTTTTCAATGTCCTGCAAGTTTAACTGAAGTAGTAATAGGATATGAAAATGCTGGTGCAAGCGCTATAAGTTGTTTAACTGATTTACCTTTTTTTGGCGGTACGCTAGACGATTTACTAGAAGCAAGATCGCAAGTTAATATACCTATCCTGCGCAAGGATTTCATGATAGATCTATATCAAATCCATGAAGCGCGAGCTTATGGAGCAGACGCTATTCTACTTATCGCAGCATGTTTAAATAACGAAGAATTAAAAACCATGTCTCTAGAGGCGATAAATCTAGGTCTTGAAATTCTTTTTGAAGTTCATGATTTAGAAGAACTCAATCGCATTAAAGAGATAACCACTTCTTTGAATTCGTCCAAATTTGTGATAGGAATTAATAACCGTGATTTAAAAAGATTTAAAACTGACATTCAAAACAGTAAAGATCTTTTACCACATTTTCCTGAAAATGTTCTTGCCATATCAGAGAGCGGTATCTCAAATCCTGAAATAGTAAAAGAACTTAAAACATTAGGATTTAAAGGTTTCCTAATAGGAGAAAACTTCATGAAAACCCACCTGCCAGGAGCAAGCTGCGATCAATTTATAAAAGCTATAAAATCATGATGGTTAAAGTGTGCGGTATGCGCGATATAGAAAACATTAACCAGTTACAACAACTGGATATTGATTTCATGGGGATTATACGTTACTCAAAGTCTAAACGGTTTGTAGACGATTCTCAAAAAGAAAAAGTCGCCCAACAGACTATGAATAAAGGTACCGTAGGTGTTTATGTAAATGAATCATTTGAAAACATATTAAAAGATATCATTCCATTGCAACTGGACATTATTCAATTACATGGTGATGAGGATTCCGCTTTCGCGAAAGCGTTACTAGAAATAGACATCAAGATATTTAAAGCATTTCAAATCACCGAAGACTTTGATTTCAATAGTTTAAAAGAATGGGAACAACTTGCAGCACAATATACTGGCAAATTATTCTTTTTATTTGACACGGCTACTCCTAATTATGGTGGCAGCGGCAAGAAATTTAACTGGTCTATTCTCGACTATTATAAAGGAGAAGTCCCTTTTTTATTAAGCGGTGGCATTTCAAAAGATGATGTCTCAATAGTAAAGAAAATTAAACACAATATGTTTTTAGGTGTAGATCTCAATTCAAAATTTGAAATAGAGCCTGGCTTTAAAAACATAGAAGAAATAAAATTATTCATAGAAAAATTAAGAAAATGAGCTATCAAGTAAATGAACAAGGGTTTTATGGAGAATTCGGTGGTGCATTCATTCCAGAACTGCTCTATCCTAATATTGAAGAACTGCAAGAGAATTATCTAGCAATAGAAAAATCACCAGAATTTCAAGAAGAGTTTCATCAATTGCTTAAAGATTATGTAGGTCGCCCTACTCCACTGTTTTTAGCTAAGCGACTTTCTGAAAAATATGGAGCTCAAATCTGGTTAAAAAGAGAAGATCTTTGTCATACGGGCGCTCATAAAGTAAATAACACGATCGGTCAGATTTTACTTGCCGAGAAACTAGGTAAAAAAAGAATCATTGCAGAGACCGGAGCAGGACAACATGGTGTAGCTACAGCAACCGTTTGTGCTTTAAAAGGCCTAGAATGCATCGTTTATATGGGCGAGAAAGATATAGAACGTCAAGCGCCTAATGTCGCCCGCATGAAAATGTTAGGAGCAACGGTTAGACCAGCAACTAGCGGCTCTAAAACTTTAAAAGACGCTACTAATGAGGCAATGCGCGACTGGATCAATAACCCAGAAGACACGCATTACATTATAGGCTCTGTAGTTGGACCACATCCTTATCCAGATATGGTGGCGAGATATCAATCTGTGATTTCTGAAGAGATCAAGAAGCAAATGGATGGTTTACCAGATTATGTCATTGCTTGTGTAGGTGGCGGTTCTAATGCTATGGGAGCTTTTTATCACTTTTTAGATGATAAAGAAGTGAAGTTAATAGGTGTAGAAGCAGCTGGTTTAGGTGTAGATACTGATAAGACCGCGGCTACCTTAACATTAGGAACTCCTGGTGTATTGCACGCGAGTCGTTCTATAATGATGCAGGATAAAGATGGACAGGTTATCGAGCCACATAGTATAAGTGCAGGACTAGACTATCCTGGAATAGGACCAGCACACGCCTGGTTAAAAGTGTCTGACCGCGCACAATACATGGCAGTAACTGATGCCGCTGCACTAGAAGCAGCTGTAGAGGTAAGTAGACTAGAAGGAATCATTCCAGCACTAGAAACTGCTCATGCTTTTTCTGTCTTAAAAGACTTAGACTTAAAACCTACTGATCGTGTCGTGATTAATCTTTCAGGCCGTGGAGATAAGGATATGAACACTTATATGAAAGAGTTAAACCTACTGTAGAAAACAAAATCACACTTACTATGCTGTGCGCATGCGATGCGCTGAAAACGTAAAGATGAATACATACCCAACTAAGCGCATGCGATGCGCTGAAAACGGAAAAGTGAATACATACCCAACTAAGCGCATGCGATGCGCTGAAAACGGAAAAGTGAATGCATAACCAACTAAGCGCATGCGATGAAAACGTAAAGATGAATGCATCCCAAACTAAGCGCATGCGATGCGATGAAAACGTAAAGATGAATGCATCCCAAACTAAGCGCATGCGATGCGCTGAAAACGGAAAAGTGAATGCATACCAAACTAAGCGCATGCGATGCGCTGAAAACGGAAAAGTGAATGCATCCCAAACTAAGCGCATGCGATGCGCTGAAAACCGAAAAGTGAATGCATAACCAACTAAGCGCATGCGATGCGCTGAAAACTGATAAAAATGAAAAATAAACTCACAGAATTACTTAAAAATAAGCCTCAGAACTTGTTGAATATATTCTATACAGCTGGATATCCTCAACTAGAGGACACCACTACTCTACTTACAGCACTTGAAAAAGCAAAGGTTGATCTAGTAGAAATAGGAATCCCTTTCAGCGATCCACTAGCAGATGGTCCTACCATTCAAGAAAGCAGCAAAATTGCGCTTGAAAATGGAATGTCTATTGAAAAACTATTTTCTCAATTAGAAACTCATACTCCTCAAGTTCCCGTTTTATTGATGGGATATCTCAATCCTGTGATGCAATATGGACTTGAGGCATTTTGTAAAAAATGTCAAGAAGTAGGAGTTGACGGATTAATAGTTCCAGACTTACCCATGTATATTTATCAAACTGAATTTAAAGAAGTCTTTGAGAAATATAACATCAGTAACATATTCTTAGTAACACCACAGACTTCAGAAAAACGTATAAGAGAAATCGACGATAATTCTAACGGTTTTATATATGCAGTTAGTTCGGCTAGTACCACAGGATCAAAAGCAGATTTCTCTGCAGCAGCAGATTACTTAGGTAAACTTAAAGATATGAAATTAAAAACACCTATTCTAACTGGATTTAACATTAAGAACCAACAGAATTTTCAAGACGCGTGTAACTATGTAAATGGAGCAATTATAGGTAGCGAATTCATAAGGCAAATTACTGATGCACAAGACCTATCTAAGGCCGCTACAAATTTTGTGACATCGATTAAATAAGTATATCGTTAAAGCATAAACAAAACAGATAAAGTTTTAAATTAAAGTTAAATCCTATTAATAAAGTAGGATACACTTTAAATATCCAACTTTGAGACTTACCTTTGTGGCTTAATGAAAACACAGAACGTACATCATCATCATTTTTTCACTTCCCGTCAGGCGAGATAAAATTGTATGGATGTAACTCAAACATATTTTATAAAAAACCGTCTGTTTCAGGCGGTTTTTTTGTTTTAAAAAAGTTTGAAATAAAAAACAGTTTGTAAGCAGCTTAAACAACATTCTCAAAATAGAATGGCAACAAAAATTATGATCAGAATAGCAGTACAAAAATCAGGAAGACTATCAGATAAATCTTTGCAACTATTACAAGATTGCGGTATTAAATTTGACAAAGGTGGACGTAAATTATCTACTCAAGCAAAAAACTTCCCTATGGAAATTCTTTTTCTTAGAGACGATGATATTCCACAATACGTAGCAAATGGAGTTGCAGATCTTGGTATTCTAGGACTTAATGAAGTAGAAGAAAAAGATCAAGAAGTAGACGTGATTAAACAACTAGGTTTTGCAGGCTGTCGTTTAAGTCTCGCTGTTCAAAAAGATGTAGATTACCCAGGTCTAGAATGGTTTAACGGTAAAAAGGTAGCTAGTAGTTACACCACCATCGTTAAAAAATTCTTTACAGAAAAAGGCATTAATGCAACCACCGAAGAAATAGGAGGATCTGTAGAGATTGCACCAGGAATAGGACTTGCGGAAGGTATTTGCGATATCGTTTCTACAGGATCTACTCTTATAATGAATGGTCTTAAAGAAGTAGAAACAGTAATGTATAGTGAAGCTGTTTTAATTTCTAACCCAACTCTAAGCCATGATAAACAAGAGTTATTAAATAAGCTTACCTTTAGAATAGATGCTGTGCAAAATGCACAAAAAAGTAAATACATATTATTAAATGCACCTAATGATAAGATAGAAGAAATATCTGCCTTATTACCTGGTATGAAAAGCCCAACAGTTTTACCGCTAGCAGAAAAAGGATGGTCCAGTTTACACTCTGTGATTGAAGAAAATGATTTCTGGAATGTTATTGACCAATTAAAAGATGCTGGTGCACAAAGTATTTTAGTAAGTCCTATTGAAAAATTAATAGCATAATGAAAATTATTTCTAATCCAGACTATTCTCAACAACAAAACTTATTAGAACGCCCGCAACAAGAACGTGATAATGTAGAGACTGCTGTAAAAGATATCATACAGCTGGTTAGAGAAAATGGTGACCAGGCATTATTTGCATTTGCAGAAAAGTTTGATAAAGCACAATTAAATTCTCTAAGGGTTACAGAAAAAGAAATTGAACAATCTGCAACACTAGTTTCCCCAGAATTAAAAGCCGCGATTCAGACTGCATATAAAAATATTTATACATTTCACGAGGCTTGTTATACTGTAGACTATCCTGTAATAGAAACCATGCCTGGCATGACCTGTTGGAGAAAATCCTTGCCTATTCAAAAAGTAGGTCTGTATATTCCTGGTGGCTCTGCTCCTCTTTTTTCGACAGTATTAATGCTCGCCATTCCTACCAGGATTGCAGGTAATAAAAAAGTGATTCTTTGTAGCCCTACAGATGCAAACGGAGATATAAATCCAGCCGTATTATATACTGCTAGCCTTTGTGGAGTTACAGAAATCTATAAAGCCGGCGGCGCACAAGCCATTGCTGCTATGACGTATGGAACAGAAAGTATTCCTGCAGTTGACAAAATATTTGGACCTGGAAATGCTTTTGTAACACGTGCCAAAGAACTAGCACAACAACAAGGTGTTGCCATTGATATGCCTGCTGGACCGTCAGAGGTTTTGGTAATTGCAGATGAGGCTGCAAACCCAGCATTTGTAGCAGCAGATTTACTCGCCCAGGCAGAACATGGTCCAGATTCTCAAGTTATCCTATTAACTGATTCTATTACTCTAGCCCAGGCTGTAAATGAACAATTAACTATTCAATTAAGTACGCTTTCGCGAAAGCAAACAGCAGAAAAAGCTATAGAAAACAGTAAAACTATCGTTCTAGAAAGCATAGAAGAATGTATCAAATGGTCAGACGCTTATGCACCAGAACACTTAATCATAAATACAGAAAATGCTGATGATGTAGCCCAGCTAATTCAAGTTGCTGGATCTATTTTTATAGGTTCTTACACTTGCGAGAGTTTAGGTGATTATGCTAGTGGTACTAACCACACATTACCTACCTATGGCTATGCGCGTAATTATAGCGGCGTGTCAGTAGATAGTTTTGTAAATAAAGTAACCTATCAAAAAGCAACGCCACAAGGGTTGAAAAATCTAGGGCCGGCCGTTGAAATAATGGCTACTGCCGAAGGTCTCGATGCGCACAAAAATGCGGTGAGTGTGCGATTGAGAAGTATAAAAGCCAACCCTAAATCCCTTCCAGAGGAAGGGACTTTTAAAGGACGCGAAAAGTATTCTTACGAGACAGCTCGCAAATCAATTTATAGTACATTGAAAGAAAGAGCCTCTTACATGCGCAAAAACCCTACTCAAACAGAGGATATTATTTGGCAAGAATTGAGGAATAAAAAATTAGGATTCAAATTCAGAAGACAACATATTATCGATAAATATATTGTTGATTTTGCCAATGTTGAAAATAAATTGATTGTAGAGATTGATGGAGACATACATTTAAATCAAAAAGAAGAAGACAGAGTTAGACAAGATTATTTAGAATCACAAGGTTTTAAAGTGATAAGATTTACAAATGATGAAGTTCTAAAAAATTTAGATACGGTAATTAAAACAATAAAAAATACGAGCACAGCGAGACCCAATTAGTTTCCCCTTTGGGGAAATGTCCGCAGGACAATGGGGCTTATAAGTCATAAAAAAATGGAATTTAACTTAGAAAACATAGTCCGTAAGAACATCTGGAATTTAAAGCCTTATTCTAGCGCGCGCAGCGAATTTGATTTGTACGGCAGCGATAAAAACGAGCTGACTTTACTAGACGCAAATGAAAATCCTAAGGGAGATTTAAACCGCTATCCAGATCCATTGCAGTCTTCTATAAAAGAAGAACTCGCACAACAAAAAGGTATTGCTACAGATCAAATATTTGTAGGTAATGGAAGTGATGAGGCTATTGATTTGTTGTATCGCATTTTCTGTGAACCAGGAAAAGATACCGTGATTACTTGTCCTCCTACTTATGGAATGTATGAAGTTAGCGCAGCGATTAATGATGTTAGTGTTTTAAAAGTGTCGCTTAAAAATGACTTTTCGTTAGATGTGGAAGCGATTGCGCAACAAGTGCGCAATGACGGTTCAATTAAGATATTATGGATATGTTCTCCTAATAACCCTACTGGAAATGTATTACTTAAAGCCGATTTAAAACACGACTGGCAAGCGCAAAATTACACTCGTGGCGGTATGATGGACATGCCATTTGCTCCAGAGTTTGAAGCAGAGATGCTAGAAAACCAAAGACAATTAGATAGATTGTTCGGTAGTTTTAATGGAATTATCGTTGTAGATGAGGCTTATCAAGATTTTACAGAGAACATCAGTTTTATTAATAGGCTGGAAGATTATCCTAATCTAGTGGTGTTACAAACCATGTCTAAGGCTCATGGTCTTGCTGGTGCTCGTGTGGGATTTGCTTTTGCATCTCCAGAAATCATTGAATTATTCAATAGAACAAAGCCTCCGTACAACGTAAATGAATTGTCTCAAAAAGCAGTTCTAGAGGCTTTACAAAACAAAGAAAAAACGAAAAACGAAATACAAGAAATTATCAATAACAGAGAATTTCTTGTGGAACATTTAAACAGTTTTGACTTTATAAAAGAAGTATATCCTAGTGAAGCAAATTTTATACTTGCCAAAGTAGAAAACGCAACACAAGTTTATAATTACCTACGTGATAAAGGAATTATCATACGTAATCGCAGAAGTCAGATTGAAGACACGTTGCGTTTTACCGTTGGGACGATGATGGAATGTAAAGCGGTGATTACTGCCTTGCGAGAAATTCCTGTGTAGGCAGGAATCTAGATGGTTCAAAAGACGTTGTTAAAAATTTAAAACGTTTTCAAAAATATAAATGAGTTATTATGAAATATTGGGCAGATTACGTATTCATTGCATTAGGAGCTATATGCAGTATATTCTCATTTTACTGGCTGTTTAGGTCAGATAACTCCGGATCTAATATAGCAGGAATCATTGTAGGTATAGCTTTAGTTAAAATTACCCTAGAAAAGCTGAAATTGCGCAAAGAAAAAGAGTTAAATCAAGATAGAGATAAATAGATAGCAAAGCCGTCCTGCGACGGCTTGACATAACAAAACAGTCATCGTTAAGTTGATGGCATATAATCAAACAAAGTCGATTGCGGGAAGAGGTTTCCGCCTTCGCGGAAATACATGAAAAAAGTATTATTTATAGATCGTGATGGAACGATAGTGAAAGAGCCACCAGTAGATTATCAACTAGATAGTTATGAAAAGTTAGAGTTCTTGCCTATGGCGATTACTCAACTGCACCGTATTGCTCGAGAGCTGGATTATGAACTAGTTATGGTGACTAATCAAGATGGATTAGGAACAGATAGTTTTCCTGAAGATACCTTCTGGCCCGTGCATAATTTAATGATGAATGTTCTAGAGAATGAAGGGATTAACTTCAGCGAGGTTTTAATCGATCGTTCATTTCCTGAGCAAAATGCACCTACTCGTAAACCAGAAACTGGTCTATTAACGCATTATATAAAAGGCAATTACGACCTTGAAAACAGTTTTGTCATAGGTGATCGCAATAGCGATATGCAACTAGCTAAGAATTTAGGCTGTAAAGGGATACAGCTACCTAGTATTACTGATGATAGTGAATTTGAAGATGAATTAGTAGTTCTTAAAACAGATTCTTGGAAAGAGATTTTTGACTTTTTAAAAGGACAACCTCGCAAGGTCACGGTAAGCCGTAAAACAAATGAAACCGATATCAACATCGTTTTAAACCTTGATGGATCTGGAAATGGAAAAATAGACACCGGTTTAAAGTTCTATGATCACATGCTAGAGCAGCTGCAACGTCACGGTTCTTTGGATCTGGATATTAAAGTAAATGGCGACTTAGAAATTGATGAACATCACACTATTGAAGACACGGCGATTGCTTTGGGTGACGCTTTCGCGAAAGCGTTATCCTCAAAAAAAGGAATCAATAGATATGGTTTCTTGCTACCTATGGATGACTCGCTAGCACAAGTAGGAATAGACTTCGGTGGTAGACCATGGATCGTTTGGGAAGCAGAATTTAAACGTGAATATGTGGGCGATATGCCTACAGAATTGTTCTTTCACTTCTTTAAATCATTCAGCGATGCGGCAAAATGCAACCTGAATATTAAAGTAGAAGGCGATAACGAGCATCACAAAATAGAAAGTTTATTTAAAGCGTTTGCAAAAGCGATAAAAATGGCGGTAAAACAAACTGGTGATGGTAAATTACCGAGTACAAAAGGAACTTTATGATTGCCATTGTAAAATATAACGCAGGTAATATAGGAAGCGTCACAAATGCGCTCAATAGACTAGGAATAAAAAATAAAGTAACTGACGACCCTGAAGAATTAAAGGCGGCAGACAAAGTTATTTTCCCTGGTGTAGGAGAAGCTGGTACCGCGATGAACTATTTGCGGGAGCGTGGTCTAGATGAAGTGATTAAAAACTTAAAACAACCAGTTCTAGGAATATGTCTAGGCATGCAATTAATGTGTAATCACAGTGAAGAAGGTGATACAGAATGTCTAGGGATTTTTAACACTACGGTAAAGAAATTCCCGACTACTGCAGGAATGAAAGTGCCTCACATGGGATGGAATAGTTTAAATACTGAAGTTGTTAATCAGCAATCTACCATCTTGCAAGGCTTACAACCAGCAGCAGATGTATATTATGTACACTCGTTCTATGCTGAAGTTTGTGAAAACACAGTTGCGGCTTGTGATTATATTTTGCCTTTCAGTAGTGTCTTGCAAAAAGATAATTTTTATGCAACACAATTTCATCCTGAGAAAAGTGCAAGTATTGGTGAGGAGATATTAAAGAATTTTATAAGCCTACCCTAAATCCCTTCCGGCGGAAGGGACTTTTACTATTGATATGGAAAAGAAAAAACGAGCACGGCGAGACATCAATATTTTCCCCTTTGGGGAAATGTCCGCAGGACAATGGGGCTTGCGCATAAGTGAAAAATTGAATGCTCAAATTAAAAATTAAGATAAACAAAAACCGAAGCCGCGATCACTGAGCGATAGTCGCAGTGCGACGGCTTGATAAATAAATGAAATTTAGGTGATGGATTCAAAGAGATTCTTGCCTACGTAAAATAAAGTCAGGTGATAGATTCTTAGAGATCTCCGCCTGCGCGGAGAACTATGAGAATAATACCAGCAATAGATATTATAGACGGTAAATGTGTACGTCTATCACAAGGCGATTACAACCAGAAAACGGTTTATAATGAAGACCCACTAGAAGTAGCCAAAGAGTTTGAAGCAAATGGAATAAAGCACTTACATTTAGTTGATCTAGATGGAGCAAAAAGCAGCCACGTCGTGAACTGGAAAGTGCTGGAGCGCATCGCTGGACAGACTGGTTTGCAGGTTGATTTTGGCGGTGGAGTGAAGACTGACGAAGATATAAAAGTTGTTTTTGAAAGTGGTGCAAAACAAGTCACCGGCGGTAGTATAGCTGTGAAAGACGCTGCCACTTTTGAAGGTTGGATCTCGAAATATGGAACTGATAAGATCATTCTAGGAGCAGATGCTAAGGATGGAATGATCGCAACACACGGCTGGCTAGAAAGTAGCGAGTTAGAAGTGGTAGAATTCATCAAAGAGTGGAATAAAAAAGGAATCGAGTATGTGATTTGTACCGATATTTCAAAAGACGGTATGCTTGCTGGAACTAGTAATGAGTTGTATAAAGAAATCCTTAACACAGCACCTGTTAAATTAATAGCTAGCGGTGGTGTTGCTGTCGTAGAAGACTTATATCGCTTGCGCGAAATGAATTGTGAAGGAGCCATAGTAGGAAAAGCATTCTATGAAGGTAGAATTACATTTAAGGAATTGAGAGAATTTGTATAGTGAACGATTGACATATAGGTTAATTAACACTCAAGATATCGATGCTGTACATCAGTTACATTCTATAAAGGAAGTGGATGAGTTCAATGCATTAGGTATTCCAAAGAACGAAGAAGAAACAGAGCGCGTTCTTCAAAATTGGATCACTGAAAACTTTAAGGAAGAAAGAACTAACAAAACCTATGCTATTGAGTCAAGTACTCAAGAATTTATTGGTGTTTTTGGTATTAAATTTTCAAACATTAAATATAACAAGGCAGAAGTTTGGTTTAAATTTAATCCTAAATTTTGGAATCAGGGATATGCCACAGAAGCATTAAATTATTTCCTAGATCAATGTTTTAATACTCACAAATTACATCGTGTAGAGGCTGGCTGTGCACGGAACAATTTGGGATCTAAACGTGTACTAGAAAAATGTGGGTTTACTCAAGAAGGAATTCAAAGAAAGAACTTGCCCTTAAAATCTGGATGGAGTGATAACTATGAGTTTGGGATATTGGAAGAAGAATATTTAGATAAAAATCGAGATTAATTTATAGCGAAGCCGCTCTGCAGCGGCTTGACCATATGAGTTTAAAAAAAAGAATTATACCATGCCTTGATATTAAGGATGGACGTACGGTAAAAGGAATCAACTTTGTTGGATTGCGAGATGCTGGTGATCCTGTAGAACTTGCAAAGCAATATGCTGCTCAAGGTGCTGACGAGTTGTGTTTTCTAGATATTACAGCAACTATAGAGAAGCGTGACACTTTAGTACCGCTAGTTCGTGAAATCGCTGCTGTTTTAAATATTCCATTTACCGTGGGTGGCGGCATTAATGACGTAGCTCTTGCCAAGGAAATAATCAAAGCTGGTGCCGATAAAATTGCTATTAATAGTGCTGCTGTAAAAAGACCAGAATTAATCAGTGAACTAGCTGCAGAGTTAGGTAGTCAGTGTGTTGTGGTTGCGGTGGATACTAAAGAAATTGCCATAAACGATCAGCAGATTCCGCATCAGGTGCGGAATGACAAAAATCAGAACTCAACCAATATTGTAACACCTGATGAAGCGAAGCCGTCCTTCGACGGCTTGACAATCAACAAGGTATTTGTAGCTGGTGGACGTGTAGAGACCGAATTAGAAACTATTTCTTGGTGTCAAGAAATTGAACGATTGGGTGCTGGAGAAATCTTGTTGACCAGTATGGATCATGATGGCACTAAAAATGGTTTTGCACTGAAACTAACTGATACCATTTCTAGAAAGTTAAACATTCCTATTATTGCCTCAGGTGGCGGAGGAACGAGTGCTCATTTTGAAGAACTTTTTAAAGACACAGAAGCAAGTGCTGGACTTGCGGCAAGTATATTTCACTTTGGAGAATTACCAGTCCCTGAGTTAAAAAAACAATTGATTACAGCTGGAGTGGCCGTGAGAAATTAAAATAGGATTGTGATAAAATAAAACGATTCCGCTATGCAGCGGAATGACAACATAAAGTCTGGCCTACGATGGCTAGACATTAAAAATGATTGCGGTGGGGAAATGAAGATTTCCGCCTGCGTAAATAAAATCGAAAGTGTTGAATCGAAGAGATTCCCACTTTCGTGGGAACAAATATGAAACTAAACTGGAATAAAGGAGAAAACGGATTATTGCCTGTAATCGTACAAGACGCAACTAATAAAGAAGTGTTGATGTTAGGCTATATGAATGAAGAGGCTTTAGAAAAAACTAAAGCAGAGAATAGAGTGACTTTTTACTCACGTAGCAAACAACGACTTTGGACCAAAGGAGAATCTTCCAATAATTTCCTGGATGTGGTAGCTATAAAAATCGATTGTGATCAAGATACCATTCTAATAAAAGCAAATGCACATGGCCCTACTTGTCATACGGGAACGGTAAGTTGTTTTGATAATGGTGATGAATCTCGCTTTCGCGAAAGCGAGAACAGCTTCACGATTAATGATCTTGAGAAAACCATCCACCAGCGCATTGACGATCAAGTAGAAGGTTCTTACACTTATTCTTTAATCCAAAAAGGAATTAATAAAGTAGCTCAAAAAGTAGGCGAAGAAGCAGTAGAAACGGTAATCGACGCCATTAATGGTAAAGAGGAAGATTTTATTTATGAAGCAGGTGATCTTATGTATCATTACCTGGTTTTATTAAAAGCCAAAGGATTATCTCTAGCAGATATCGAGAAAGAACTTGCTAAAAGGCATAAATAAACAAATACAAATTTATTTGTTAATAATAATAATAGCGGTTGTATCAAACTTGATGATACAACCGCTATTTTAATACTGTAAAACTTTAAAAAAAGTCTAATTAACGCGTTCTTAACCCTATTTACTTGTGGGCACAATATCTTTAAATAAAAAAGAAAATGAGTACTAAACAGGCATTATTACAACCCATAACAATAGGAGCAGTAGAATTGAAGAATAGAGTTATCATGGCTCCTATGACCAGATGTAGAGCGACTAATGAACATCAAGCACCAGATGAAAAACACGTCGATTATTATACCCAGCGTGCTGGCGCTGGATTAATAATTACAGAAGGTAGTGAGGTTTCAGAAAAAGCAAGAGGTTATCCTTTTGTAGCAGGAATTTTTAATGATGCTCAAGTAGAAGGCTGGAAAAAAGTTGTGAATAGTGTGCATGAAGCAGACGGTAAAATATTTCTACAATTGTGGCATGTAGGCAGAACTTCTCTACCAGATTATCACAATGGACAATTACCATGGGCACCAAGTGCTGTTAATCCAAAGGCAGAGTTGCGCAATCCATACGGAGAAAAGAAAATGACAGAAGTCCCTCATGAGATGACTGTAGAGGAAATTAAACAAACTGTAAAAGAGTTTGGTCATGCTGCTGCAAACGCTAAAAAAGCAGGATTTGATGGTGTTGAAATCCATAGTTCTAATGGTTATTTAATTCACCAATTTTTTAATAATCAATCTAATTTACGTACAGACCAGTATGGAGGTAGTAATGAAAATAAAGCTCGTTTTTTCTTTGAAGTTCTAGAAGCTGTAAAAGAATCTTTTCCAGAAAACAGGATAGGTTGCAGATTGAATCCATCTTTACATGGTGTTTTTGGAATTGAAGGAACACCAGATACGATTCCGTTTTTTGATTATCTTGTAAACAAATTAAACGATCACGATCTTGCTTATGTTCATTTATCAGAACCTTTTACAGATGTTAGTGGTGTTAACTTTTTAGAATCAGATATTGCCAGACATTACCGTCCTATTTACAAAGGAAATTTAATGATCAATAATGAATTTGATCGCGAGTCAGGTAATCAAGTTATTGAAGATGGACATGCAGATTTAGTGGCTTATGGAAAATTATTTATTTCAAATCCAGATCTTGCACATCGTTTTGAATTAAATGCAGAAACCGCAGACTGGAATCAAGAAACTTTTTATTCTCAAGGACGTGAAGGTTATACGGACTACCCTACTCTAGAACAAGAAAAAGCTAAGAGCTAATTCCTGTAAGTAATATTTGAGGCAACTCTTTTTTAAGGTCGGCTACTTCGGTAGTCGACTTTTTTGGTATCCAGAGATAGATGGATCTCAATGTGCTTAATAAATTAAAGAGTATGGTTTCCACATTCATAGTTTTAAACTCACCAGTTGCGATTCCATTTTTCAGTATTTTTTTAAAGTCTAATTCATATTCTTTACGCAGTGTGATATATTCTTGATATGGTGCTCCTTCTAGGTGCATCCAGTCGGTATTTAACACAGCTAAAGCATCTGTATATTCTAGTGCTATTTTTATGTGTAATAGTATGAGCTGTTCCGCTTTGGCAAAAGCGGACTTATCATCCATCTCTACCGTATCCATACCAGATGTAAATTCATGAGCAACCTCTAGAATGAGTGTGGCAAGAATCTCTTGTTTCCCAGAAATATGATTGTACAAACTAGCCGCTTTCATATCCATAGCAGCCGCGAGATCGCGCATGGTGACAGCGCTATAACCACGTTCTTTAAATAGTTGAGCAGCTGTCTTGAGAATTTGTTTTTTGCGGGACATAAGTTGCAAATATAATAGATCATGACTATCATAAAACAGAACTAAAACTGGTTAAGAAATAAAATATGTAATGTTAAAATTGTTTTTCTCGTTATGTTTTTTTTTATTTACTGTAAGTTTAAAAATTCAGATTATAAAATCATTAATTTTGCTTGCTTTTTCAAGTTTACTTTTATTAAATATGAATAGTCCAACAGAAGATTTAAAATTAGTAGATCGATCAGCTGAAAGAACTTGTTGCTCAAGATATGCCAATAATGGACAGATTGGAGAGGAGTTTTTAACGATTAGGGTAAGTTCTTGTGTAAGTTTTGATGCTGCTGCTGAAACTTTGGGAGATGCGAGTGGTAGAGCTTGTAAGAAGGCACAAGATAGAGCAAACACCTTAGTCGGAAAGTAATTTTTAAAAAAATCAAATGAAAAATAAAACAATATTATTTATCGCAACATCGCTATTTTTTGCATCGACAGCAATGACTAATGCAACAAATATTAGCAAAGAAAATACAAATCAAAATTTAATTGTAAATCCGGGCTACACTTGTTGTACGGCTACAATTTCTGGAACAGATGGTGATGGATTTCCTGAGCGAATCGATGTTTCACAATGTGTAAATGGGAATGGGGATAGAAATGCTGATTATGCAAATGCTTGTCTCAAAGCTGAATTGAAAGCTGCTGAAATAAATCCTTATTAACCACATATGAATTATTTGAAGTTTTTCTTTTTATTTCTATTTCCAATTTTTACGTTTGGACAGCAAGAAGTTAATCAAAGTCATTACGAAGTTGAATATAAAACCATTGTAAATGACACCACAGATATAGAAAGTTATCACTATGCAATGAATTTTAAATTGTACAGTGATGGCAAAGAAAGTTATTATAAGTTAGTTAGTTATATCGATACCACATTATATGATTCGCAGAGGAATCCGATTAGTTTTGAAGCCAAGACTTTAAATTATATAAGCATGTATAAATCCATCGAAAATCAATCAGCTATTTATGGGACAGCGGTGGAATTTAAAAAGTCTGCATTAGTTACAGATTTTCCTAAATTTGAATATAAAAAAGGGGCTAAAAAGAAAAAGATACTTGGACATGATTGTTCACAGCTATTTCTTCAATTCAGAGGTAGAAATTATGAAATATATTATGCAAATGATCTGAAAATTAATGACGGACCTTTTAAGTTTATGAATGCTCCTGGATTAATTTTAGAGGTGATGGATTTTGGTCAAAGTGTTCATATTATCGCCACTCAGATTGAAAAAGTTAATCAAAAACTATTAATTCCAGAAATACCAAATAGATGGAAAAATAGAATGAAGCTTACCTATAAGGAATTTATTTTAAGAAAAGATAAATGGAGAACTGATTTAAAGGCTAAAGTAAGTGCTGAAGACCCTAATTCTTCGGTTGACATACCCTATAGAAACATAGAAATACTAATTCCAGCACACATAGAATAAGTGATTTGTATGAGAAAGAATTTAATTTCTGCAATTCTTCTTTTATTATTTTTTTTCAATAGTCTGAATACAAATGCTCAGACTATTGACTTTTATGATAATCAGGAAATTCCTATTCCCGATTTAAAAGTGCTAATAGTAGATTTTAATAATAACTTAATTCTCATAACTTATACAAACGCTCAAGGTCAGTTAGATCAAATACCAAATAAGGGCGAATCATTTAAAATCACCATTTCCCACCCAAATTATAAAACTCAAAACTTTGAAATATTAAATTTTGGAGAAAAGCCATTTTATCGATTTATAATTCAAACAGAACATGAGCGTTTAAATGAAATATTGATAACCGCTAAAAAGGCCATTCGTAAATCCGGCGACACTACATTTATAGATTTTAAACAATTTTCAACAAAAACAGATCGATCCTTAAGAGACGCCATTAAAAGGATTCCAGGTATGAAAATTGATAAAAATGGCACGATTAAATACAAAGAACAAACCATAACAGATTTACTTGTCAATGGAAATAAATTATTCGATAGTGAATATAAAGAAGCTACAGGTATTATTAATCCAGAGCAGATTTTGGAATTGGCCATAATTAAAAATTATCAAGACCAAACAGGTTTTCAAAAAAACAATCCAGATGAAACTGCATTGAGCTTGAATTTTGATAAAGAGTTTATATTGACAGGTAGTGTTAAAGGTGAATTAGGCCTACCTAAAGTCAATGCTGGAACATTAAATGCGATAACATCTGCTAAAATTTTATCCCTTTACAATAATTTTAATATTGATAATTTAGGCCAAGTAGTTTATAGTGGTAAATCAAATTATTTTACTTCTAATGATAATATAGTTTTAAATAAGGTTTATGAAACTGATTATCCTGTTTATAATAATTATTTATTTAATCAAATCTATGGATCGTTCAACAATACTAAAAATATAAATATAAATTTATAGAGGTAATCATCTAAATACTTATCTTTAAAGTCAATAAAAAGGTTTAAATATGGATGTTTTCAAGGGTCAAAACC
>NZ_CANLXZ010000006.1 GCF_947495285.1 uncultured Nonlabens sp.
CGATGAGCGATGAGCGATGAGCGATGAGCGATGAGCGATGAGCGATGAGCGATGAGCGATGAGCGATGAGCGATGAGCGATGAGGAAATTTTAAGATTTTCTATCTACAAAAAAAAGTGGACTTAAGTCCACTTTTTTTGTGTTGATCAATAACCGAATTACAATTAATTTTTTCTAGGTTTGATATTTTAATCTATATAGCCTTAAAAAACAACCTAAGCCACAATACCTTCCATATACTCTTTCAGTATTCCTACTACATAATCCAGTTCTTCTTTTGTATTATAAATAGAAAAGCTGAAACGTAAACTCGGTTTATTCAAATCTTCTTCTGTTAGGACACTAGTTAAAACGTGAGAACCTTTTTGAGAACCACTCTGGCACGCACTTCCTTTAGAACAAGCGATACCTTTTAAATCCATGGTAAATAAAAGCATCGCGGCTTTATCTGCAGGACAAGGTAAACATACATTTAACAAGGTGTAAGTACTCTCCTTATGATCTCCACAATTACCATTAAACTTAACACCAGGAACGTGTTTTTCTAACTGTTCTTGAAAGTAATTCTTAAGACCTAAAATATAAGCACGATCTTCTTCTAGGTTATCATAAGCCATTTTTAAAGCCAGATCCATACCTACTATATTATGCACACTTTCTGTACCTGCTCTTATACCTCGTTCTTGAGAACCACCTAAAATAAGTGGTTTTAAACCTGTTCCTTTTCTTATAAAAGCAAATCCAGTTCCTTTAGGTCCATGGAATTTATGAGCCGACACTGCTGTAAAATCTACTGGCAACTTACTTAAATCCATTTCATAATGACCTATCGATTGCACACAGTCGCTATGAAACAACGCGTTGTGTTTTTTACACAGCTCTCCTACTCTATCTATATCTAGTTTATTTCCTATCTCATTATTAATGTGCATTAATGAAACTAGTGTTTTCTTATCGCTAGACGCTAGCAATTGTTCTAGATCTATATAATTAGGCGTTCCACAATCTTTAAGTTTTACATGAGCTACCTCTGTACCATATTTTTCTTTACAATAATCTACTATATAAAGAACCGCATGATGCTCGATAGTTGTCGTTATAATGCGCTCCACACCTAGATCGCGCACACAACTATGAATAGCTAGATTATCTGCCTCGGTACCACCAGAAGTGAAAATAATCTCGGCAGCCGTAACATTTAATTGAGCAGCAATATTCTTACGAGCATTTTCAATAAGGGACTTTGCACTACGTCCAAAACTATGGGTAGAACTAGGGTTTCCATGAACTTCTGTCATCACCTCGGTCATTCTTTGAATAACCTCTGGTCTTAATTGTGTCGTTGCAGCACTATCTAAATACACTTCTCTCATAGCACAAAAGTAATTTTATTTATAATAAAATTTGCACTTTAGCGCTTTAATATGATTGAGTACTTTTGCAGATATGAAAAAACTACTATTCCTTATAATTCCTACAGTTTTACTAGGCTGTGATGATGGAGACATTATTACTAACGACTTTGATTTTGAAGATGCTAGTGTAGAGACCTGTGAACCAACAGCTTCTTCTAGCAATACAAATAATTTTGTTTTTTATAAAAATGAAGACACAAATTTTGAAAGTCTGGTTTTACAAATTTTAACTAGTGATGATATTCTAAACGTAAATGATGAATATGGACCCTATGAGATAACTGGCAGTAATTCATTTGAATACCGTAAATTCAACGCTGCGCCAGGTAATGATTATTACTGCAACAGCATACCGCCTAGCACACCTACAGTAACTGAGGTATTTAATGCCATAGGTGGAGACATTTATATAGAAACATCTACACGTAGTGATGATGATAATGATGGAATCCTATCTGAAGATGAAGGAATTGAGTACGACCTTAATGGAAATATTGATTTTCTTGCCAGTAGAGATTCCGATGAGGACGGCATACCAAACTTTATAGATATAGATGACGATGGTGATAATGTACCTACTCGTCAAGAGGGTGTCGCTTTTAATAGCGACGGCACAATAGACATGGCAAACAGTACAGATACAGATGCTGACGGCACACCAGACTATATGGATGAAGACGATGACGATGATGGAGTTCTCACAAGAAACGAAAGTATAGATGGTAATCTAAACCCAACAGATGATTTTGCAATAGGTGCCACAGAACCTAATTACAAAGTATTCTCTAGCACACCAGCAGAGGCTAGTCCATTAATAGAAGAATACATCCCACATACCATAGAACGCATCACACAATTGCACATCACCATAGCAGGTCTTACCTTAACTAACGGTAATGTAGAAATAATTGAAGATGATTATGACTTTGGTAATTATAGAACGGACGCCATTATATTAACCTGCACACCAGCATTTCCAGGCACTATGGGTTCTGGTGTATGTATATTTCAGTAGCACCTTTTCCATATTTTTGATAATCAGCATCATAAAACTTGATCTGACTGTATCGTTGAAAAAGAAAATTGAGCTCTTCTTTAAGCACTCCTTGTCCCACACCGTGTATAAAAACTAATTTAGGCACACGATTTTGAATGGCCCATTCTATCTTGTGCCTCGCCGTATCTACTTGTAGATTAAGCTTATCATAAGCATCCATGCCACGTTCTGACTTTACTAATTGGTGTACGTGTAGATCTATTTCTACAGCAGGAATAAAAGCTGCTTTTTTTCTAGAAACCTGTCTTACTTTAGATTTCTTAGGCGCAGGTTCTTCTTTAGGAGTAAAATTTGAAACTTTGAATGACCTGTCTAAAATCAACTCACTAGAATTATAAGTAATTTCTATATCATCGTCGGTTAAGATGGTTATTTGTTCCGCTTTCGCGAAAGCTACCACACCACCAAATTCATCGTCCAGAACCAGCACTCGATCTCCTTTTTGAAACTGATGCATGGACTACTCTTCTTCTTCAGATAAATGATCATCTTTATGCTCCACCCAATGGGAACTGGCACGATATGCACCGAACATGATAAGAATTACTCCAAAAACCTTAAATAATACGTTTGCGTCCTCATTTATAATGGTATAGAGCAATAAAATCGCACCTGAGAATATCACAAAACCGTTGATTAACTGTAAAAAGCTGCTTTTAATCGGCATTTTCTATATTTAGTCTGATTAATTGTAACAAATTTATAAACTTATTTAAAAGGCCCTAACTTTAAGAACATTAATTTTATTTTTGTATTATTAAAGCACCGATATTATGAAAAACATTATAAGTTTATTTTTAGTAAGCTTTGCCTTTCAAATGGCAACAGCACAAGTATGGGTTAAAGGTGATAATTTTATTTACTCAAAGGGCACAAACATCTTTGTTAAAAATAAAATTAATTTAGATACTGATTCTAAGTTTTACCTTAGAGAAGAGGCTCAGTTAATACAAGATGATGATGTACCTAACGAAGGTGCTGGAATCATTTCTGTATTTCAAGAAGGAACCACAAATAGTTACACTTACAACTACTGGTCTTCTCCAGTAAGTGATCAAACTACAGGAACTGGTAACACAGGTTTTTTAAATTCACAAATCAAATACCCTACAACAGCAGCAGGTACTAATACAGATAATACCATTACCGCTGACGACTCACAAATTCTGGACTTCAGCATACGAGATGGTGAGTCTGATGATGCTACTATAGGTGGTAGCCCGTTAAAAATAGCTGGTAGATGGTTATACACATATGAAAGTGGTGGCAACCCTGCTACAGGCTATGCTGGATGGTCTATTTTTAATGGAGCACAAAACACACCAGCTGGTCAAGGGTTTACTATGAAAGGTGTTAATGAAATCGCAGGAGGATCTGCTAACTACAATGGTGGACAACGTTATGATTTTAGAGGTAGACCTAATAATGGTACTATTAACCTACAGATAGGAAATGATAACGCAACTCTGGCTGGTAATCCTTATCCTAGCGCTATAGATTTAAAGCGTTTTATAGAGGTTAATGCAGCACATACCAGTGGTAATGATGTGAAAATGGATCCATGGGTAGAATTTTGGGAATCTCAAGTAGAAACTTCACACTTACTTACTTCTTACCTAGGTGGTTATGCAAGATATGTACCTATGGGCTTTAATCCTGGAACTGAAAACGGCTATGCTAATAGCGGTACTTATCTAGAACCTATCTTTAGAAGAACAGATAATGATGGTAATATTATAACTAGTGGGACCTCAACTTCTGCTGGTGGGATTACTCCACCTGGAACACAGACTTCTTACACTGGACCAGGTACTGATGGAAGAAGAAGGTATGCTGCTATAGGTCAAGGTTTCTTTATTTCTAGAACTAACACAGATATTCCTTTTACCGCTACATCTTTTGAACAAGCTCGCACTCCATTTATCACAGCTGGTAGCGCTGTACCTAGTGGGCTAGGAGAAACAGTAGAATTCAATAATTCAATGAGGTTTTTTCAAAAAGAAGATGGTAACACATCTGTATTTAAGTCTGCTCCAGTTAATGGTAACCGTTTAAATAGCGATGCTGCAACACAAATACCAAAGATGATTATAAATGTAGTACCTAACGGACTTTACGCTAGACCTCTTAATTTTGCTTTTGACAACAGCACCTCACAAGCATATGATTATGCATGGGAATCTCCTTTATCTGGAAGAGTTGACACAGATGCTTATATTAAAATAGGTGCTCAAGGTGAATATGGTCTTTCTTCACAAGCATTTGATGAGAACATGGCTATACCCATAGGTGTCGAGGTTGGGAGTTCATTTACTGCTCCTATCGACGTAGAATTTGAATTAGCTTTCTTAATTAACTTTGATCCTAATGAAGTTTATCTTCATGATAAAACAACAGAGGTGTATCACGATTTAAAATCAGGAAACAAAACTTTATTAATTGCGCCAGGTCATTATACAGATCGTTTTGAAGTAACATTTAAAAACACTTCTAGTGCATTGAGTAATGAAATTGAAGATACTAATTTTGATATTTTCCAAAACAATGGAAGCAAAGAATTAACGATACTTAATCCTAACTTAGAAGATGTAGCAAACATCGCTTTGTATGATCTTGCAGGAAGACAAATCTTCTCTAACAAGCCTGCATCTACAGAAGGTAGTTACAGTTTTGAAACAGCATCACTATCTAGCGCTATTTACATCGCAAAGGTGACTACTGTAAAAAATAAAGAAATAGCTATTAAGGTGAGTATCTCAAATTAATATGAAATCATTTCTCATAGATGATAGCTGGATGCTACCCTGTATGAGTAAACAATTAACAGGAATGGACTGTCCTGGATGTGGAATCCAGCGGTCCATTTCTTTTTTACTCAAAGGTGACATCATAGATTCCTTTTTAATGTACCCAGGTCTCTATCCAGGTATGTTTTTATTCTTTTTTCTCATATTTGATTGGTTTAAAAACGTAAAGCATGGAGAACAAATTAAACTATGGGGTACTATACTTACCATAGGTACTATTCTCACTAGTTATTTTATCAAAATGGCAATTCATTAAAAAAATATTGTAACATTGTGATTAAATAATCAACTAACTATACATATCAAATTAACCAAATCATGCAAAAATTAAATACAACACTTGTTTACATTCTTTCAATAGTAGGATTCTTATGCTGCTGTTTTTGGGGACTAGGTCTTCTTTCCTCTATAATCGCTTTTGTAATTGCGACTAAGGAACTTAAAAAATACGCTGAAAATCCAAATGATTATGTCAACGGACCAGCAATGAAAACAGCAAAAACTATAGCATTAATTGCTATTATTGTTTCTGGATTGGTTTCGGCTTACCAAGCTTACACTTATTTATCTACAACAGATGAAGAACGAGCACTTCAAGAAGAGCAAGCAAGAGAACAATTAGAAGAAATGGGAATTGAATTACCTTGGTAGTTCTTTTAAGAATTTTATTCAAAAAAGGGAAAGCTAACGCTTTCCCTTTTTTTTTGTTTTAAATCTCGATAGAATAGAACATTAGAATATTAAAAATTGCGAACTATTGTAAAAGCAACAACAAGAGCAAAAACAGATAGTACTAGATACTTATTATTGATCCATCTTCTAAAACTGTGATCGCGTAGACTAGGAATCCATTCAAAAACTCCAACTAATATACCAAATGGTAACAGCAAAAAAAGCAAAGGATTATAATTATATGCCTTTATAAAATCACCATTTAACAAAGAATGTATGGCGCGTTGAGAACCGCATCCTGGACAGTCATATCCTGTAACATATTTACTAGGACATTGTGGGTAAAAACCAACTTGCTCTGGATTATAATTTTTAAACAGAAAAAAAGCGGTGCCTAATAAAATTATGGCACCGCATATAATAAGTATTTGTTTAAAATTTTTGATCATTAATAACCTCCATCAGCAATAGCCCCTAGAACAAAAATAAAAAAAGTAAGGATTAGAACCACAAAACCAGTAACAGCAGCAGCAATTACCCAATTTTTTGCTGTATTACTAGCTTTTATTGCTCCTTGAAAATCACCTACTCTATGTTTACTTTCTACTTGAGAACTATAAATAATAGCGATAATTCCAAAAATTTGACAACACAGTATAGTCACAATAATAGATTCTGCTAACCAGGTTTTAGGCGCTGGCCCATAATTATCACCTTGGTTAAACTGTTGTTGTTGAAATTGGTTTTGAGGTTGGTTAGATTGATCCATCTATTCAAATTCTTTTAAAGTTTTAATAATAATTGCAATACACTCATCTAACTGTTCTTTAGTCATTACGAGTGGTGGCGCAAATCTAATAATATTACCGTGAGTAGGTTTTGCTAGCAATCCATTGTCTCTTAATCTTAAACAAATATTCCATGCCGTCTTACTATCTTCTGTATCATTAATAACAATAGCATTTAAAAGACCTTTACCTCTTACTAGAGTTACCGTGTCTGTAGTAACGATATATTTATTAATTTCAGTTCTAAAATAATTACCTAACGCACGAGCATTTTGAATTAACTTTTCATCCTTAACCACTTCTAGAGCAGCCATTGCTACTGCAGCTGCAACTGGATTACCACCAAAGGTAGAACCATGCTGTCCAGGCTTAATAACATTCATCACTTCATTATCTGCAAGTACTGCACTTACAGGGTAAGCGCCACCAGATAATGCCTTACCTAATATCAACATATCAGGACGTGCATAAGTTGCCTCCTGACGCTCACAATGCGCATCACAACTACAGTCACCACATACCGCCAGTAAACCACCAGTTCTTGCGATACCAGTCTGTATCTCATCTGCTATAAATAAAGCATTGTATTTAGTACAAAGATCACGAGATGCTCTCATGAAATCATCATTAGGAGTAAAAACTCCAGCCTCACCTTGTATAGGCTCTACTAGAAAACCAGCTATATTTTCTTCTTGCAGTGCTTTTTCTAGAGCTGCAGTATCATTGTAAGGTATTTTTATAAATCCAGGTGTATAAGGTCCAAAGTTCTTACGAGCATCTTCGTCATTAGAAAAGGAGATAATTGTAGTCGTACGACCATGAAAATTATTTTCACATACTATAATTTTTGCAGCATGCTCCTCTACCCCTTTTTTCTCATAAGCCCACTTACGTGCTATTTTTATAGCAGTCTCTACCGCCTCAGCACCAGTATTCATAGGCAACACCTTATCAAACTTAAAATACTCTGTCATGTATTTTTCATACTGACCTAATTTATCATTATGAAATGCTCTAGATGTAAGCGTTAATGTTTGCGCCTGCTCATTCATAGCATTTACAATCGCAGGATGACAGTGACCCTGATTTACCGCACTATAAGCACTTAAAAAATCATAGTATTGCTTTCCATCAACGTCCCAT
The DNA here is from genome assembly GCF_947495285.1 of uncultured Nonlabens sp. Lineage (GTDB taxonomy): Bacteria > Bacteroidota > Bacteroidia > Flavobacteriales > Flavobacteriaceae > Nonlabens. The sequence continues at coordinate 7,883 of NZ_CANLXZ010000006.1, forward strand.
ACATAAACGCCTTCTCCTTTTTCTAATACTACAGGTAAGGGATGGTAATTATGCGCTCCATGTTTATCTTCTAGATCTATAAAATGTTGTGCTTTACTTTCTTTAATCATGCTCATTGCGGTGCTATTTTTATCGTTTGCCGCAATTTAATCATTTCGATTATAGAATTAAAATTAAAACATCTAAGAATTTATCAATCTCGCAAGAATCATAGCTTAACTTAAATGCTTAAAGATTCTGTAAAAACAAGGAATTACGTTAATTTTACCACCTATGTCAAAACGAAGAAGAAGAGCTCAAAAGACCTTTGAAAATGTACCAGTGGTAGATGCAGGGGCAAGAGGTAAAAGTGTTGCAAAAACAGAAGAAGGAGAAGTAATTTTCCTAACAGATGCTGTACCAGGAGATGTGGTAAACATACAGACGTTTAAGAAAAAGAAATCTTTCTATGAAGGTCGCGTTACAGAATTTATTGAATTAAGTGACAGACGTGCGCAGCCTGTTTGTAAACATTTCAACACATGTGGTGGTTGTAAATGGCAACACATGACTTATGAAAGTCAGTTGTATTTTAAACAAAAAGAAGTTGCAGAAAACCTAAGAAGAATAGGTCACCTAGATCTTCCAGAGATGACTCCTATCGCAGGGTCCTCTGAGCAATACCACTATCGCAATAAGATGGAATTCAGTTTTTCTGCAAACCGGTGGTTGACCCTAGAAGAAATTCAAAGTGATGTAGAAATAGAAGACAAAAAGGCGCTAGGTTTTCACATACCAGGAATGTGGGATAAAATTTTACACCTAGAGGAATGTCATCTACATCCTAAAATAGGAGAAGATATTAGGTTGAGTGTGCACGCTTTCGCGAAAGCGGAAAACATATCCTACTTTAACCCAAGAGAAAAAACAGGAACATTAAGAACATTAATGTTGCGTATGTCTTCTACCGGTGAGAACATGGTAGTTATCCAGTTTTTTGAAGATAATGAAGCACAGAGAATTGCTTTATTAGATCATTTAAAGGAAAACTTTGCAGAAATTACGTCATTGCAATACATTATAAATGAAAAAGCAAACGACACGATTTATGATCAAGATGTGATATGTTATAATGGCCGCGATCATATTTTTGAAGAGATGGAAGGTTTACAGTTTAAAATTAACGCAAAATCTTTTTATCAGACTAATAGCAAACAGGCTTATGAACTGTACAAAATAACTAGAGATTTTGCAGGATTATCTGGAAAAGAACTCGTTTACGACCTTTATACTGGAACAGGGACTATCGCGCAATTTGTTGCTAAAAAAGCAAAGCACGTTTTAGGAATAGAAGCGATACCTGTCGCTATAGAAGATGCAAAAACTAATGCATTACACAACGGTATAGAAAACACAACATTCTTTGCCGGTGACATGAAAGAAGTGTTTACTCAAGAGTTTATAGACGAGCATGGACAGCCAGATGTAATTATAACAGACCCACCTAGAGACGGAATGCATAAAGATGTGGTAGCACAACTTATACAGTTAAGTGCACAACGCATCGTTTATGTAAGTTGCAACAGTGCAACACAAGCACGTGATCTTGCGTTACTAGATGAAAAGTATTCTATAGTAAAGGTGCAACCGGTAGACATGTTCCCACAGACACACCACGTAGAAAACGTAGTTTTACTAGAGCTTAAAGGATAAAAAAAATATCATGAAAAATATTTTCACCATATTAATCTTGCTCTTTATTGCAGTCTCTTGTAAAAAAGAGCAGGTTAGAGAATCTAACGACATAGAAATACTCACATTTTCTAATGATGACGCATCTACATTTATTGATGAAATAGTGGCCAATGCAAAGGGTAAAGTTATTTACATAGATAACTGGGCAACATGGTGCGCACCTTGTAAGGCAGAGTTTACAGCAGCATCACCTGCGTTACATGAAAAATTCAAAGAAGATGTAGAATTTATCTACCTATGCCACGCAAGTAAAGAAGCCACATTCTTACCTTCTATAGAAGAATATAATATAAAAGGAAAACATTATTTTCTTACAGATGAACAAGGTTCTGTTGTACAACAACAATTAAATTTACTGGGATTCCCAACGTATACCATTTTTGATAAAAAAGGAAATCAGGTACTATCTGACTATATACACAGACCTAGTTACGGACCTACGTCAGATATTTTAGAAAAGTTGATTAATGACCAGCCTGTAGACAAGACTCCTAGCACTCCTTAATTTTATGAAAATATTTTCTAACATTTTTTTAATCCTATTGCTCGCCGTGGTATTAAATGGTTGTGAAAAAGATGATTTGTGCACAACAGACCAGGCAGTAACACCCAGGTTAGTTATTGAATTTAGAGACGTGCTCAATCCTCTTGATTTTAAAGCTGTAGATCAAATACAAGTACAAGAAATAGGCAGTACAGAACCAGCACCACTAGACAGTAATAATTCTACTATACTTACCGACGTAGAAACCATCTCTATCCCTTTACGCACAGATAGTAATAGAACTAGTTATGATTTTATCTTAACTGAAGACGGCGCTATAAACTCTGACAACATAGATTTTAATTACATCATAGAAGAAGAATATGTGAGTAGAGCTTGCGGTTTCAGAGTTATCTATAATAACCTAGTCGCTGTTCTTACCTCAGAGACTAGAGGAACACAATGGATCAACAGTACCGTAATTGTAGAAAATGAGATAACTAATGATACACAAGACATACATGTTCAAATACTTCATTAGCATACTAGCCATACTTACTTTTTTTACCAGTAACGCACAAGGTAAAAACGAGATAGAAAAAGACAGCGTCGTCTATAAGAAATCTTATGGCTTGCGTGCTGGAATCGATCTTGCAAGTTTAATAAGAACAGCACTTGACGATGAGTATAAAGGATTTCAAGTACTAGCAGATTACCGACTAAGCGATAGACTTTACATAGCTGGAGAGCTAGGCAATGAATCTCTAGACAGAATAAGCCAAAGTGTAGATTATGAAACGTCAGGATCATTCATTAAAGCAGGTGTAGATTACAATTTCTATCAAAACTGGCTGGACATGGATAACATGATTTACGGTGGTGCAAGAATAGGATATGCTACCCTATCACAAACCTTAAACCGTTATGATTATAATATAGAAAATGATTACTTCCCTGTTTTTACTAACCCTGTAGATCGAGAGTTTAAGGGGCTACATACGGTCTGGTTAGAGATACAACTAGGTTTAAAAGTTGAAGTAATGAACAACCTATACATGACAGCAAATTTTCAATTAAAACGACAGGTAATAGAAAAGACACCTGTTAATTTTGACAACCTCTATGTCCCAGGATACGGTAGAACCTTTGACACTGGAAAAATAGGCGTAGGATACTCCTATGGAATCATGTACAGAATTCCTTTTTTTAAAAAATAAATTACATTTTTTTTAAACATGAAAAAGCCTCTCCATAACTAGAGAGGCTTTTTCTTTGTATAACAACAGTAATATTTACTCTTCTTCTAGAGCACTTAACATATCATTACCATGAAGTAAGTTATACCATTGTAATACTTTTTTAATATCACTTGCATAAACACGACCTTCATCATAATCTGGCAGCACCTCGTTAAAATAATTTTCTAACTCTTTTTTACTACCCTTGTGATTAATTGCCGCACCATTAGACTCCTTTGCTGCTATCTTTTTAAAAACTTCTTTTAAAGGTATTTCTTTAGAATAAGTATAAATAGAAATATCCTTAAGAACACTTACATTATGACTAATTCCTACTATAGAAGTTTTGTTATCTAATAAAGATTCTACTACAAAACCGCTCTTTGCTTTACTCTTTAACTGGTATAAACCTGACTTACCTGTTATGGAAAGTATATTATCTAAACTCATATTTTTCTTTTTTAACGGTGGCAAATATATATAATTACACTTTACCCTAACTATTACTTTAAGATTTCAACATTTCTTTGTGAAATCTGTCTAGAACTACCTTCTTCCCTTAACTTCAGGAAAGCGCATTCTATAATCTACATTAGTTTTTCCTTTGGAGATATTAGATAACTTTCCTTTTATCAATCTTTTTTTAAGACTTGAAATTTTATCTGTAAATAGAACACCTTCTATATGATCATACTCGTGCTGTATCACACGGGCTATTAATCCATTATATGTTTCTGTATGTTCTTTAAAATTCTCGTCTTGATAACGTATAACGATCTCTTCCTGACGGAAAACATCTTCCCTAACATTAGGAATACTTAAACACCCTTCATTAAAAGCCCATTCTTCACCATTTTCTTCTAGTATTTCAGCATTTATAAATGTCTTTTTAAATCCATTTAACTCCTTTGCTTCTTCTGGACTAAGATCTGGATCTTCTGAAAATGGAGTTGTATCTACTAGAAAAAGTCTAATAGGCATTCCTACTTGTGGAGCAGCTAGACCTACTCCACTAGCGTTATACATTGTTTCCCACATATTATCTAGAATCTCTTTTATTTGAGGATATTCAGATGTAATATCTACTGCCTTTTTTCTTAAAACTGGATCGCCATATGCGACTACTGGTAAAATCATAATAAATGATTAGTTGTTAATATTTAATGATTAATGATGAGAGCATTTACATATTTTTTTTGGGCAGTCTTACGACTTGCTATAAATATTGCGGTTAATTCTTTAAACTCTTTGATTAACGATACTGATTTTTCAAAACTAAATAGTTTTTCATCAACTGCAAATTGAATCCTAAAATCGCACTCATCAACTTCTTCTATACTGATACTTAATTTTGCAACAAATGACTTCGTTGAAATCGCCACACAAGCAGCTCTATAATTTACAGCTGTAGATGTAAAACATCTAATCAACTGACCTTTTACATGATTACCTAAAGTATGATTAGGTAGTAATAAAGCTAGTTTAACGTAGCGATGTGTAAACTTTTTACTACGCAATTTAAGCCCATTACTCATGTATAATTTTTCTTCACAATTAAATAATTAATCATTTATTACGGTCCATATAACTTTGCAATATGATAGTCGCTGCTATCTCATCTACTAACGCTTTGTTCTGGCGTTGTTTCTTTTTAAGCCCACCACTAAACATGGCTGCATGTGCCATTTTTGAAGTAAAACGCTCGTCTTCTCGTTCTATTTTCACATCAGGAAACAGCTCTTGTAATTGAACTGTGTACTTTCTCAACCATGGCCCTAACTCACTATCTGTATAATCCATTTGTTTAGGCTCACCTAAAACTATGGTTTCTACATCTTCCTTTTTGAGATATTCTTGTAAAAAAGAAGTTAAATCACGTGTTGCAACCGTAGTAAGACCAGATGCAATAATTTGCATAGGATCTGTAACCGCTATTCCTGTTCTTTTTTTACCGTAATCTATTGCTAGTAATCTTGCCATATATATTGCAAAAATAACCAAATCAATAAGTATGCCCTAATATGCCACCTTCAAAGTCAGAATTCAAAGAGCTAGCGATTATATTTGTAAAAAAAACAACACCATGGATCAATTGAGAAATGTTATAGAAAATGCATGGGATGATCGTTCCCTTCTAGAAAACAAAGTTACTAAAAACGCTATTAGAGAAGTTGTGGACATGCTAGATCGCGGTACATTGCGTGTTGCACAGCCTACAGAAGATGGATGGCAGGTAAATGAATGGGTTAAAAAAGCCGTAGTTCTTTACTTCCCTATTCAAAAAATGGAAACTATAGAATGCGCTCCATTTGAATATCATGATAAAATACCTCTTAAAACGGGCTATGCAGATAAAGGAATACGCGTTGTACCTAATGCAGTAGCTAGACATGGAGCTTATATCTCTAAGGGTGTTATCCTCATGCCTTCTTATGTCAACATAGGTGCACATGTAGAAGAAGGTACTATGGTAGATACATGGGCTACTGTAGGTAGTTGTGCTCAAATAGGTAAAAACGTACACTTAAGCGGCGGTGTAGGAATAGGCGGTGTTTTAGAACCTCTACAAGCAGCACCAGTGATTATAGAAGACGGTGCATTTATAGGTTCTCGATGTATCGTTGTAGAAGGCGTACACGTAGAAAAAGAAGCTGTTCTAGGCGCAAATGTTGTTCTTACTATGAGTACAAAAATCATAGACGTAACTGGTGATAAACCTGTAGAGATGAAAGGTCGTGTACCAGCACGTTCTGTAGTGATACCTGGTAGTTATACTAAAAAATTTGCCGCAGGTGAGTTTCAAGTGCCTTGTGCATTAATCATAGGTAGACGTAAAGAAAGCACTAACAAAAAGACGTCATTAAATGATGCTCTACGTGAATATAATGTAGCCGTATAGTGCGTATATTACTCATTCAATATAAGATGCTAGGTGATGTACTTACCAGTACTATAATAGCAGATCAGCTCAAGATTATTTATCCAGACGCACATCTGGACTATCTAATTATCGCTCATGCCGGTGCTCTAGTGGCACATCACCCAGCTATTGATAACTTAATAAAAGTAACCAAGTCAGATTTTGAGAAAATGAGTTTTATAATCTCGCTTTCGCGAAAGCTGAAACACAATAAATACGACCTTCTCATAGATGCTTATGGAAAAAATAATAGCGCCGTGCTATCTCTTTTATCTAGAGCAAAACAAAGAATAGGTTATAAAAAATGGTTCTCCAGACTTGCCTATACTGATGCTGTAAAGAATATTCCAAACTCCTCTATATATAAAGCTGGCATAGCACTAGGCAGCCGCATGCTGCTTACCACACCTTTAACTAGCGATGTGCAATGGCATTTAAAACCTCAAATATATCTCAAACCAACTGAAAAGACTGAAGGTGAAAAATGGCTTTTACAGTCTGGGATAGATCTTAAAAAATCACTTACTATGGTGAGTGTATTAGGAAGTAGTACAAATAAGACTTTACCATTTACCTCCATGGCAAAGGTGCTCGATAATTTTGTAAACCAGACTGGCTCACAATTACTTTTTAATTACATACCTAGTCAGAAAAAGGATGCGCTAGCTATATATAATACCTGCTCCATCACTACTCAAAAACACATCTTTATAGATGCATTTGCGCCTAGTATTAGAGATTTTGTCAAAATTTTATCACACTGTACAAGTATTATAGGTAATGAAGGTGGCGCTATTAATATGGGCAAAGCACTAAACATACCTACGTTTGCTATATTCAGCCCATGGATTAATAAAGCATCATGGAATATTAGTGAAGATGGCAAAAAACACATCTCTGTACATTTACAAGATTATTTACCAGAACTATATAAAAACTCCTCTCCTGGAAACATGAAGTCTCAAGCCATGGAATTATACCAGCAATTTGACACAGAGTTGATGTTTCCCAATTTAGAGAAATTTATTGAAGAAAATTATTAATTAATAATAGTTTTAAAATCTATTTACTGTCCTTCACAATTCCAAAAGGTGTAAAATCTTTCTTCTCCGTTCTAGTAGCTTTTCTTATTGCTCTATTTTTATCTATAGATTCTTGATTTTTATAACCACGAGCGTGATCTAAGTGCAAACAGATAGCGCTATAACGTATTTGTTTAGATTTAATGCCTAAATTAAATAGACGCTCACCCAGCTCTCTATCCTGACCACCGTACTGCATGCGCTCGTCAAAGCCATTTACTTTTTTGAGATCTACCAGCCAGCCACTAGAATTGTGCCCGTTCCAACTGGCATTAGTCGGTGTTATGTTTTCCATAATCTTTGCGGTAACAAATCCAGATGTTAACTTTTGGGTCTTATAAGATTTAGGCAGTCCTTTACTAGTTAACCACTTAGCGTCAAAACATCGTTGTGTAGCGATATCTTCTTCGGTAATATTTTGAGAAAGTTCTAATGGCAATTTATAATAACCACCAGAAAGGAAATAACCATGCTCACGACGCTCATAGTGAATCTGCAAAAAGTCTTCTCTCGCGATACAATCACCGTCAGACATGACCACATATTCTGCATTACAGGCAGATAACGCTTTATTTAAAATCATACTTTTTTGAAAACCATTATCTTCATGCCATACATGTATGATTTTCTTAGAGCTTTTCTCACTATATTTCTTTATAAATTCTTTAGTCTCATCATTTGATCCATCGTCTGCAATAACTATTTCAAACTGTCTAAATATTTGATGCTCATAACTCCATAAGGTTTTTTCTAACCATGGAATAGAGTTGTATGTACTTATTACTACCGATATTGATGGATCTTTAATCATAAAATAAAAAATAGCATTCTGATTTTGTACAAATTTAATCATATAAGATGGGTTATTAAGATAACAAAGTTATTTTTGCTGCTCTTTGATTTTTATCTTGTAGATTAGTCACCACATGACAAAGTATCCCATAACAGCCATAATACCTGCTTATAATGAAGCGCACAACATAGTTGAAGTGCTTAAAAGTGTAAGTTTTTGTAAAGAAATCATATTAGTAGACAGTAAAAGTACAGATAATACTGTAGAACTAGCACAGCCCTATTTTGATAAATTACTTTCTAGAGAATATGTTCATAGTGCTTCTCAAAAGAACTGGGCCATACCTCAGGCCACTAACGAGTGGGTTTTACTGGTAGATGCTGATGAAAGAGTTACACCGGCCTTAAAAGAAGAAATTATTAACCTTTTACCTCACCTAGAGACTAATGGCCATACCGGCTACTGGATGGGGAGACGCAATTTTTTCATGGGCAAACAAGTACGTTATAGCGGCTGGAAAAATGATAAAGTAATACGCCTTTTTCAAAAATCTAGATGCAAATACGTTGACAAGCATGTACATTCTGAAATAGAGACAGATGGCTCTTTAGGCAGGTTAAACAATAAGCTCTTGCATTATAAATATGTGAATATAGATTACCATATAAGCAAGTTACAACGCTATGCTAGTTTACAGGCAAAGGATTTTGATAATAAAGTAGGTAAAATCACTATGTTTCATGTGGTTTTAAAACCATTTTGGGGCTTTTTTAAACACTACATAATACAACTAGGTTTTCTAGATGGATTTGTAGGTTTTACCATTGCTTACTTAAGAAGCTATGGAATCTTTATGAGATATGTAAAACTATGGCTACTGCGTAGGGGTATAAATTAAGCTAGTAATTTTTCTATCTTACTTTCAGATAACTGATAATGGACGCAAATTTGCTCCCACTGTACTCGATTAAAATCTTGTCCTTTATTCACTTTTTTTAATGCTACAAACTGAGTCCCTAAAATAGGAATAGGAACTTCTGGCCTAGAGTTGTTTTGTAATGAGGTTGTCCCATTTAAAATAGCCATTGCTTTAAACCAAAGATCATCTGCCTTAGGAGCTAATTTTGTAAAAAGTTCAACATTTTGAACATCTTTATGCAAGCTACCTGCAGGATATAAAACACAAAAAGCACCTACTGGCATATTATGAGGACTCTGTGCTGGTGGATCTACTACAAAAGGCCATTTGCTATAAGAATTTACATGACCATCTAAATAAGTCATTTTACGACACCTGTTTCCTATAACTTGGTCTGGAAATTTAAGATGTTCTTCAAAAATAACCTTAAGTGTATTTGGTTGATAAATAACGTCATCATCACATGTGATTATAGCCTTATCTGGAAATGCCTCTATGCTATGAATCAATTTTCTATGAGAGAAACCATAAGCAGAATATCGTATCTCAAAAAGATCTCCTTCTAATTTTGCAAGCCTTTTAGGTATTTGATTTTTAAGGTCCTCTTTGAGCCATAAAATAATTTTTTCCGGCAAATATTCTTGTTGCATCATACTACGTATAGTAATGTGCAATGTTCTTAATCTAGTAGGTATAGAGGTTAGAGACACTATTACCGGTATTCTCTTTTCTGGACTAGCAGCTAGCTTTGATTGCGATATAAACACCATCTTTAGGCTCATGCTTATGGACTTAGGAATTTCAGATAACTTCATGATTTAAAAACACCTTTAATTCTCTTTTTCATGCGTTTCTTTTTATGAAAAGCCTCTTGAAACTGTTGTGTATACTTCCACATAGTGTCTATAGTAGTCTGTGAGTCTTGCTTAGAAAGTAAGGCGTACTCTGCTCCCATGACTTTATACATTTCTTTTTTAGGAGATAAACGTTCAAAGTTTTTTAATCTATCCTCGTATGGGATATCATAAAATTTCATTCTATTTAAATCTACTAAGAAAAACGTATAATTATCTCCTTCTTTTTTTATCAAGGTATTCCCTGGAGAGTGGTCTAAAAAGTAAATACCGGCCTCATGCATGTCGTACATGAATTTTGAAAATTGCTTTAAAACATTCTCTTTATCCTGTAATTGATCATCATTTATAATCTCGCGATAGGTAAAATCATGATTTGCATAGGCACTTACATAATAACTTTCATGCAGCCCTAGAGTTGTTAATTGCTCTAGAAAAGCAACGGGCGCTGGAGTACCTATTCCATGCTGCTCTAGATACTGTGCGTTATAATAAGATCTCGCCGCCTTTGATTTTCTAAAAAATCGATACGCTATTTTATTAATAAAATTAGGCGTTCTAAAAGACTTTACTACCAGTTCCTCCCCTTGGTACGTGACTACTTTTATCTTATTGCGGTCATCCCCTAACTGTTGCGTAGATTGATGAAATAGATCGAGTACTTCTTGAAACCGCTTTCGCGAAAGCGTGCCACTAACAAATTTTTCTCTACTCATTATATTTTCATCTATTTACAGACCACAAAGAAACGGAAAAAACTATCAAATGAATAGAATTACTTAATATTGCAGCGTACAACTTTATTTATCTCTATGTCTTTAAAATGCTCTCTTGTTACTCCTACGTATAACTGGCCACAGGCGCTAGAATTACTAATATTGAGTGTTAAAAGGCAAAGTGTGCTACCTAATGAAGTCATTATAGCAGACGACGGCTCTACCACAGCTACACGCGAGCTTATTGAAAAATATCAAAAAGATTTTCCTGTACCGCTTATCCATGTCTGGCATGAAGATAATAAAAATCAAAAGCCTGCTATCATGAATAAAGCTATTGCTAGAGCAAAATATGATTATATTATAGAGATAGATGGTGATATTATTTTACATAAGGACTTTGTAAAAGACCATCTTTCTATGGCTGAAGAAGGCGTTTACCTTTTCGGTAGTCGTGTAAATATTCAAAAAAGCCATTTAGAAAAGTTATTTAAAAACAAACAAATAGATTTCAATTACTTCTCAAAAGGTATCAAAAAACGCAATAGAACATTGCGCATACCTTTACTAGCAAACAGCGCAAAGAAAGAAACTAAAAGGTCTAAAAAATTAAGAGGTTGTAACATGTCCTTTTGGCGCAAAGACTTTATAGCTGTAAATGGTTTTAATGAAGAACTAGTAGGCTGGGGAATCGACGACAGTGAACTTATACAGCGCATGATTAACAACGGTGTGCAGGGTAAACGTATTAAACATAAAGGTATCGTATATCACGTATATCACAAAGAGCAAGATAAAAGCCAGGTCCATTTAAATCTAGAAATAGAAAAACAAATGGAAAAATCTGGAAATACTTATGCTCAAAAAGGTGTGGATCAATATCTTTAAACCTCCAGTACCTTCTTATAAATATCTAAAGTTTTTCTAGCACTTTGCTGTGCCGTAAAGTTTTTTGAAAAATGTGCATAACCAGCCTCTCCATACTGATCTCTAAGGTTTTTATCGCGGCATAGAACTAACAATGCTTCAGCTAGTGCTTTATAATCTTTAGGAGGCACTATAAAACCAGTCTCATTATTTACAACAGCATCTGGTACTAATCCTACCCTGGTGCTTACTACGGCTTTTTTAAACCTCATAGCCTCTAGAAGTGAAGATGGTCCACCTTCACGCTTAGAGGTCATTAAAAAAATGTCCATCTCTTCATAAGCTCGCGTAGCTTCTTCTACAAAACCATATAATTTTATATGAGAACCTAGGTTTAATTCTTTAATGAGAGTCACTATTTCAGGGCTTTGCTTATCTCTGAACATCCCTATTTGATGTACTCTAAAATCTGTATAATTAAGCTCGTTAACTAAATGATCTACAGCACGCACTAGAGTAGGAAGATCTTTACTGTCATCATGATTTGCAACATTTCCTATTTGCACAGATTTTTCATTACTTTCTAATACAGCTGTTGAGTCTTTAAGAATCATTGGCCTTTCTTCATCTACTCCATCTGGAACAACTAACAATTTATTATAATTTTTCTCAAACATAACTAAACTTTTCATGGCTTCTTTAACTGTTTGAGAAACACAAATAATAGCATCGATACCTTTATAATTATACTTGTACTTACTCAAAAAGCTCATACTACTGCTCATTCCTTTTTTAGAGAATACCACAGGAATATCTAGGGATGATAAAACAGCCGTAAAATAGTATAGAGTAAGTGAATTACTTGTATGAAGATGTACAAGATCTGGTTTGAATTGAGCAATAACTCTTTTAAATTCTTTGCGATTTACTGCATTTTTAAATTTTTTATCTACAGCTGTAAAAACTCCTATACCAGGATAAGGTTTTAACCTTGTTGAAAGCTCACTATTCAGAGCGCAAAAAACAGCATTGTTAACTTTAAGCTCAGAAAGCTTACTTACTATATCAAGAATTTGCTGCTCATTACCACCATAACCACGCGCACCATTCACATGTAATATTTTCAAAGTATCAGATTTTAAAATTATTCTTAAAAGCAAGAAGAAGTCAAATTTACAAGAAAAGAAAGGAATAAAAATTTTAATTTAACTCTATCAAAACGAGTAGATCCAAATAATTGATCATATTACGATTAATATAACAACTTTCAAATGGTTTGACATTCATAAATATCGTTATTAGGAATAGAAAACTTAATTTTGCAAACCATGGGAAGAAGTGATAGAAGTAGAAATAGAAGAGACCAAGTAAGAGGTCGCAAACCTAGTAAGGATAAGCAAATAGAGGTAGAATTACCTCGCGAGGCTATTAACCTAGCTGTAACGGCTCTTAAAAAAGGTCAGACTCTTATTTACCCAACAGACACCATTTATGGTTTGGGCTGTGACGCTAGTAATTATGACGCTGTAGAAAAAATATTTGAAATTAAAGAACGTGATAAATCTAAATCTTTATTAGTTCTTGTAGATAGCTTTCAAATGTTAGAATCTATTATTGAAAATGTGCCCGACATGGCTTGGGAGGTTCTTAAAGTGAATAAGAAACCTCTTACCATCGTATTAGACAGGCCTAAAAATGTAGCAGAAAACGTAGTAGCCCAAGACAACACACTAGCCGTAAGAGTCACTAACGACCCATTGTGTCGTTCTATCATTAAGAAATTACGTAAACCTATCGTTTCTACCAGTGCAAACCTGAGTGGTGCACCTTCTCCAGTTAACTTTACAGATATTCATCCAGATTTAATTGCAAGAGTAGACCATGTAATGGACTTACCTCTTGTTCATAAAAACATTAAACCATCTTCTATTATGAAGATCTCTAGTAATGGAGTTATTAAAATTATACGCGAGTAAGAATGGATCAAAAAACTCATTATCCTGATGCTATTCAAGAAAACGTTTTTAGAACTTTAAGTCAGGCAGCAGAAGAACTGGAATTACCAGCCTACGTAATAGGTGGATATGTAAGAGATTTTTTCCTTAAACGTAGTCAGAAAAAAGACATAGATGTAGTAGCCGTAGGAAGCGGTATTACACTAGCTCGCAAAGTAGAAGAACTACTACCACACAGCACCAAAGTAAGCGTTTTTAAAAACTACGGCACCGCCATGGTTAAAACAGACGATCTAGAATTAGAATTTGTAGGTGCAAGAAAAGAAAGTTACGATCGTGGCAGTCGCAATCCTGTTGTAGAAGATGGCACTCTAGAAGACGATCAAAATCGTCGCGATTTTACCATTAACGCAATGGCATTTTCTCTTAATAAAAAAAACTACGGCGCTTTATTAGATCCTTTTAATGGAATAAATGATCTAGAAAATAAGATTATACGCACACCATTAGATCCAGATATCACCTACAGCGACGACCCATTAAGAATGCTACGCGCTATTAGATTTGCATCTCAATTAGGATTCAGAATAGAATCTAAATCTTTTGAAAGTATAAAACGCAATGCACAAAGAATTGAAATTATATCAAAAGAACGTATCGTTACTGAGATAAATAAAATTATGTTATGTAAAGAGCCTTCATTAGGTTTTCTATTACTTGAAAAAACTGGGCTACTTAGACTAATAATGCCAGAACTCACTGCCTTAAAAGGTATTGAAGAAGTAGAAGGACAAAAACACAAAGACAACTTCTATCACACGCTAGAGGTAGTTGATAACATATCACGCAATACAGAAGATCTCTGGTTGCGTTGGGCTGCGCTGCTTCATGACATAGGTAAAGCACCTACTAAGAGATTTAGCAAAAAAGTAGGCTGGACCTTTCATGGACACGAGTTCAAGGGAGCAAAAATGGTTTTTCATCTTTTCAAAAGATTAAAAATGCCGTTAAATGATAAGATGAAATTTGTACAACAAATGGTGCGCATGTCTTCCCGACCTATAGCCGTTATTGACGAGAGCGCCACAGACAGTGCTGTTAGAAGACTAGTACATGATGCTGGAGAACACATAGAAGATTTAATGACTCTTTGCGAGGCAGACATTACCACTAAGAACCCTAGACGTTTTAAACAATATCATAATAATTTTCAACAAGTACGCGATAAAATAGTTGAGGTAGAAGAGCGCGATCATGTACGCAACTTTCAACCACCAGTTACTGGAGAAGAAATCATGCTAGCCTTCGATCTTAAACCCTGTAAAGAAATAGGAATGATAAAAACCGCGATTAAAGACTCCATACTAGATGGCGTGATTCCTAATGAACATGATGCCGCTTATGCTTTTATGATTCAAAAAGGAAAAGACCTAGGCTTAAAACTTAAAAAATAAATTTGAGTATAGTTAACTCTTAGATCGCGGTATTTAATTTGATAAGACCCAGCAACCATGAAACATCAATATAGCAACATTTAAAATTGATTTAGCAATAAGTACTTTCATGTTTAAACAACACAAATTATCATAAAAAATACCAGAAAAAAAACGTGTGACCTTTGCGGTTAACCAGAATAGACACTGGTTTTAAGAATTATTGTAAACTGAATTTCTTAAAACACTGCAACTCTTAAGAAACTAGCAAAATTACAAGACCGATAAAATACAATGATAGCGACCCAGGAAATCTATCTTACATACCGCAAGAGCGACTTATAAAAATAAAAATGGTTTGCGATGGGCCTATCTTTAATTTAGAGTAGCCATTAAAAAAACAGAAACAGCCCCAACTAATAAGAGCATGATTTTTAAAGACATCCATCAATCATATAACTTTAATAATTCTCAGCATATTGCGGTCTATTTCCATACAACAATGAAGTTTATAGAAATGTAATTCATTTTTTTTGCTTAATCCTTTTTCATTTTCTATCTTTAAATCTATGATTAGATGGTTTTATATTATCATTATTTCTTGCACATGCTCCATCAATTATGGACAGGAGTTAAAGAATGATGACCTGCAAGGTTTTAATCTTTTTTTAATGCCAGAGCATCAAATTGATATTTCTTTGAGCTTAGACAGTAACAATATAGTAAATCCTAACACAGGATTTTCCATAACACCAGGTGTAAAAACCATCGATATGGTTTCTATTTATAATAACTCACAGACGTTACAGTCTAAACCTTATACACCTAATGCAAACACAGATTTTGGCAGATTAAGTTTTAAAAAAGCCCGCAAGACTGTAAATGTGTATTTAGAAAACGATCGATTTGCACGAGAATTTAAATCTAGCAACCCTGCGTTTTTTGAAGCTAATAGAAATACGGCACTACACCGATCATATAATCCGCTGTCTTGTTATAGGAATGCTTGGTAATAATTTTAAAAACCTATAATCTATCCCATTCTTAAATCAATAAATTAATATTTCTATCGAGAGATTTTGAAAAATTCCGCTTTCGCGAAAGCGGAATCAAAACTATCTTTAATCAACAAAAAAGCCATGAAGAAACAAGAAATCATAGAACGTTTCATAAGTTATATCACTATAGATACAGAATCTGACCCTAATAGCGACACAACCCCTAGTAGTGCAAAACAGTGGGATCTCGCACGCAAATTACATCAAGAACTTATAGAGATGGGAATGAGCGATGTGACTATAGATGAGAATGCCTACATAATGGCTACTCTACCATCAAATGTAGACCATGAAACACCTACCATAGGTTTTATCTCGCACTTTGATAGCACTCCAGATTTTACCGGCAAGGATGTTAAACCTCAAATTATCGAAAACTATGATGGTGGTGACATTCCTTTAAAAGGATCTGATCTCGTATTATCGCCAGAATATTTTGCCGATTTAAAACAATACAAAGGGCAAACCATTATTACTACAGACGGCACTACCCTACTAGCCGCAGACGACAAAGCTGGAATTACCGAAATAATGACAGCGATGAAACACATGCTCGATAATCCAGCAATTAAACACGGTACGATTAAGGTAGGTTTTACACCAGATGAAGAGATAGGTCGTGGCGCACATAAATTTGATGTAGAGAAATTTGGTGCAGACTGGGCTTACACAATGGATGGTAGTCAGATAGGAGAGCTAGAATACGAAAATTTTAATGCTGCCGGCGCAGTGGTTACTTTTTATGGTAAAATAGTTCACCCAGGATATGCCAAAGGCAAAATGATCAACTCCATGTATGTAGCTCAGGAATTTATTGATTCTTTACCTAGAATGGAAACTCCAGAACATACAGAGGATTACCAAGGATTTTTTCACCTACATAATATGAAAGGAGCTGTAGAAAAATCAGAATTACAGTACATCATTAGAGATCACGATAAAGAACATTTTGAAGCTCGTAAAGAAGTGATGCAAAACCTGGTAAACACTCTTAATGAGCAATATGATCGCGAGGCAGTACGTATAGAAATCAAAGATCAATACTTCAACATGCGTGAAAAAGTAGAACCAGTAATGCATATAGTAGATGTTGCAGAGCAGGCTATGAAAGATCTAGGTATTACACCGCTTATTAAACCTATACGTGGTGGTACAGATGGATCTCAATTAAGCTACATGGGATTACCGTGCCCTAACATATTTGCAGGTGGTCATAATTTCCATGGACCATATGAGTATGTACCAGTAGAAAGTATGATAAAAGCTACAGAGGTAATAGTAAGAATAGCAGAATTAGTTGCTAAAGAAGAGTAAACCTATTTAAACGGCCATCGACTATTGTTCTAACCATTGGGTCTATTTGCGATAAATAACTATTGCTCGAGAAAAGAGCTGGCTCTATAACGATAGAAAAGTGGTAACCGATTCTACAGAAGCAGTCTTTTATCAAATTAAAGAAGCAAACGCATCCATAGGTTTAATAAAATAGAAAACTTATTACAAGCAAAATAATCGGTTATTTTCAAAAGGCTATTTGGAAATAAGAACAGATGATAGAACTGGTACCTGGCACTGGTTTTACAATAATGGTAATAAGACGAGGCAACTCACCTATTCTAGTGGTCGTATAGCAGGTGTTATCAATCTGTTTATGATTTCACTAGAACCTTGCTAGAAAACTATGCTTTGAGTAAAACCAGTGAAGAAGGTGTACCCTATTATTATAAATAAAAAAAAGAGCTTGATGGTAGCGTCTCCATTAAAGACGGGAATGGAGTTTTTAATGACCCATATAAAGGCAACAGTAAGACAGTATAAGGCCTGAGAGGTGACTACAAAAACCAAAAAGCTAGTGGTTTATGGAAAGCGTACAAAGACAATGACTTAGTATATGAAGAATTATACGAAGATGGGATTACACAATCTGGAAAAAGCTATCAAAATGGAAAAAGCTATACTTATGACTCCTATTCTCAAAGCGGGCAACCTTTGATGAATTCTAAAAAATTCATGCGTAAGTTACAGATTCACATAAGACATTATTATAATTTAATAGAACTCCATAAAACCGATTACAGCACTAAATATGAGCATACTTTTTATGATGGATAAAAAGGTTATGTAAGTGATATTAAAATAAAGAATGGAATAGATCGAGGACCTGATGAAATGGCAATTAGAGGTCTATGCAGTATGAATGTAAAATGGAAAGTAGCTCCAGTAAGAGGTCTACCAGTAAAACCGTATGTCAGAATACCTTTTCCTATGGAGAGTAGAGAATGTAGTGATTGTTAGACACAATAATAGTCACTTTAAGCTATATTTGAAATAGTTAAAAGAATTAAGCTCATGATCAATATTTGTGTAGATAACTAAAACCAATATTACAATTTGGCACAACCTTTGATAAAGAATGTGCTTAAAATAAAACTAAACCAATGAAAAAATTACTGCTTTTTACAACCGTCTTCTTAATCTCTATAAATTGTATAGCTCAAGAAGGACAAAATGATGATCAAACAGATAGTCAAAAAAGACTAGATAAATTTAATGAAGTTAAAAAACATGAAGTAAGTCTAGATGTTGTTGCCGCAATAGCGGGCTTAGGTATTAATCCTAGATATGAATATGTATTGGGTAGATACTCTGGTGTAGGTGTAGATTTAAACATCGGTATTCTGGATAACGAAGATACATTTGATTACTATGAAACCTTTAGTATTACTCCATATTACCGTCAGTACTTTTTTTCTAAAGAAGATTATGGTGCAAAAGGGTTCTATGGAGAAGGGTTTTTAAAATATTATTCATTTAGAACAGATAATTCGTTTTTCTCAGGAAACAGTAACGATTTTGACACTACAACATTTAACGAGATTTCTATGGGTGTAGGTATAGGATGGAAATGGGTAAGCGATAGCGGTTTTTTAATCGATGTAGGGATTGGTATAGGTCGTAATTTAGGAATTGCAGATGACAGAAATGAAACTTTTAACCTACCAGAAATTTCTGGTCGTGGTGGTGTAAACTTTGGCTGGAGATTTTAAGTAGCTATCATTCATATATCATTTCTAATAAAAGCGAGCTTTACAGTTCGCTTTTATTATATTAGAAAAAACCTTACTTAAGCATGCCACGACTTATTTTAAAAACTCATATTAACGCTCCTATTGAACTGGTTTTTGATCTAGCTAGAAGTATAGATTTGCACATATTATCCCTAGAACACACAAATGAAAAGGCCATAGCAGGAAGAACGACTGGCCTTGTAGAAAAGGGAGAAACTGTTACCTGGAGAGCAAAGCACTTAGGTTTTACTCAAAAACTGACTAGCTTAATTACAGATGTAGAACCCTACAATTATTTTGCAGACCAGCTAGTAAAAGGAGCCTTTAAACATTTTAAACATGAACACTTTTTTGAGCAACAGGAAGATGGCTCTACGCTGATGAAGGATATATTTGATTACACCTCACCACTAGGTGTTTTAGGTAAACTAGTAGATCAATTATTTCTAGCTAGCTACATGACGCGTCTATTAGAACAACGCAATAAAACTTTAAAAGATGTTGCCGAAGATGGAAGATGGAAACATCTCCCTGGATTAGAAGGACACTTATAACCATTTTTCAAGAGTTACATATCTCACATAAAAAAACCCTTGATCTCTCAAGGGTTTTATAAATGAACATCAACTGTTCTTAGTTCTCTTTAGTAATCACTGTATCAGATAATTTCTTTGTCAGTTCTACAGATATAGCAGATCTTTCAAAAGTTATTTTACCTGCACTTGTTTCAATCAAAACGGTTCCTTTTTCAGGATTAATTTGATTTACTTTACCGTGTATACCGCTAGTAGTAATTACCTTAGTACCCACTTTAAGTGATTCTGCAAAAGTTTTTTCTTCTTTACGCTTCTGTGCTTGTGGTCGCATGATTAAAAAATAGAACACTGCGATAATAAGCAAATAAGGCGCAAAATTTAAAATGGTATTCATGTCCATAATAAATTCCTTATGCGTTAGGCATACCAGCCTTTGCCTTAGGATTTACAAAACCTTTGATACGTATAGACTCAGTACCAGACTCTGTATTTGCCTTTATAGTGACTGTTTTAGTCTGTGCATTAGGCTTACCGTTAGTGTTGAATTTTACTAACATAGTACCTTGATCGCCAGGAGCAATAGGCTCTTTAGACCACGTAGGAACTGTACAACCACAAGATCCTTTTGCGTTTACAACGATAAGTGGAGCACTTCCTGTATTCATAAATTTATATTCATGTTCAACTACTGTACCTTCTTCTACAGTACCGAAATCAAATTCAGTCTCCGTAAAAGTCATTTCTGGAAAGTCACCAGCAACTTCTTTACTTGCAGCTGCAGCGGTAAGGTTTGCCTCATCAATTGTTGCAGATTGCGCTTTTTCATTACAGCTAGTTAAAGCCATTGTAGCTGCGGCAGCTATCATCAAAACTAATTTTTTCATCTTGTATTATTTTAGTAATTTCTTTAAATGTAAAGCAAATGTAATTAAAAACATTTTTTAATCCTATGCTCTTAACTTAACCTTACATTAAACCTCTACCCATTTTTTGTATCTCGTTACTTTTCTCAAATTCCTTGAGTAGATTATCTAGAATACCATTGATAAAATTAGCACTTTTAGGAGAGCTATAATCTTTGGCAATCTCAAGATATTCATTTATGGTAACCTTAACTGGTATGTCTGAGAAGTATAAAAACTCTGCCTGTGCCATCATAATAAGTACCATATCTATTTGAGCAATACGTTCTTTATCCCAGTTAGGTGTTTTACCTTCTATACGAGCAGATAGTTCATTAATGTTTAACAGTGTCTTTCTAAAAAGACTCATGGTAAACTTTGCATCTTCTTGATCTTTAAATAGTGGTGGTAAAACAACATCTTTTGAGGGTTTAATCTTACGCATAAATTGAATCATGGTAGAATTAACCAGTGGAAAATCATCAGTCCATGTGATGTTAATGTCCTCTAGGTAATCCAGCAGCTCATCACTAGGTGCGATAATATCTTCGTAGATGTAGGTTAAGAATTTTAAATCCTTTTTAAGTGACGGCTCTTCGTCCATAGAATAAACGACAAAAGTCTTGCTTTCTTGAATTTTGAAATAAAGATTTTCTACATACTTAGAATCTAGGTGCCATGGATCTAGATCACGTTGTTGTAGTGCCTCTTTAAGCGTCTGGCTCTCTCTTAATTGTAATAAAATTTTATTATCAATAAAATGCCTTGATGGATTCTCTTCTACGTTAGAGGCAAGTAGTCTTTTCTGCTTTTTACCATGTCTTTCTACAGCTTCTTCATGAATTTTAACAAGTAGTTGCGCCATATATAAAAACAGCGTGTATGATTGCGTCATACTTGTATTGATAAACTTTTCAAGATCTTTTAAATCATCTGGATTTTGACGTTGAAAAGAAAAAACTGCTTGCATTACTTTGATGCGCAATTGTCTTCTATTAAGCATAAGAACGTTCTATTTATTGCTCTAGCAAGCTATTTTTATGTTAGCTTTCGCAAAAGCGGAATTATAATAATTATTAACCTAGTTTCTATTTCTAAAAACGAGGCAAAAATACTGTTTTAAAGTGAACTAGTACACAAGCTGCTCTTGTTTTCTAGCTGCAATACGAGCTTGCGCTATTTCTAAAGCGGCTTTATGAGTACTTACATCAGTTTCTCTAGCACGATTTAAAATTTCTATAGTAGTCGTGTAAATATTTTCAGTTTTTCTCATTATTTCAGAACGGTCGTACCCTTCTAACTCTGCATAAACATTAATAATCCCACCTGCATTAATTAAAAAGTCTGGAGCGTAAACAATTCCTTTGTTTTGAAGTAGTAGGCCATGCTTTCCCTCATCTGCAAGTTGATTATTTGCCGCACCAGCGATGATAGATGCTTTTAATTTATGTATAGAAGTGTCATTTATAGTCGCACCTAATGCACATGGAGCATAAATATCCATTTGCTCTGCGTGTAAATCATTACCTCCATAAATAGTCACACCATACTTATCTCTTACTTCTTCTAGCCTATCTTGATTAATATCAGAAACGACTACCTCTGCACCTTCTTGTGTTAGATACTCTACTAGCGTCTCTCCTACATTACCTATTCCTTCTACGTAGATTTTTTTATCTTCTAGTACATCGCTACCGTACTTAAACTGTGCAGCTGCCTTCATTCCCATAAAAACACCATATGCTGTAATAGGAGAAGGATTTCCTGCACCGCCTTTTTCTTGAGATATACCAGTTACATAAGGCGTTACTTCGCGCACTGTATCCATATCTTGGGTAGCCATGCCTACATCTTCGGCAGTGATATAACGACCGCTTAATGAATGTACAAATTCACCAAACTTGCGCATTAACTCTGGAGTTTTTTGAGTTTTTGCATCACCTATAATAACGGCTTTTCCTCCACCTAGATTTAATCCAGTAATAGCACTTTTAAAGGTCATACCTCTAGAAAGTCTTAAAACATCGTTCAGGGCAGCCCATTCATTTTCATATTGCCACATACGTGTACCACCTAATGCAGGACCTAATACTGTATTATGAATACCGATAATGGCTTTCAGTCCTGTATCTTTGTCGTTGCAAAAAACGATTTGCTCGTGACCATCAAATGATACCTGACCAAAGACAGGATCCTGACGAACTAATTTTTCTAAAGAATCAAATTCTTGAGGCATAAAATTAAATTTATTGACTTTAAAGATTGTTATTAAAAAGCGTGCAAAAATAACTTGATTTTAGGGATTAGGCAATTTACCATGCTTAATTTACCGACAGTTTAAAAAATAATTTCCCAAAGGGAATTTGTAAAAAAAAATGAAAGAACTTAAAAAACTAAATGTACTGTTTGCTAAGTACAAATGGCAATTTATAGGCGGTGTTATAGTCACCATCATATCTCGTTACTTATCTCTTTATTTACCTAAATATGTAGGTAAAATTATAAACCTGCTCAATGATTATGACAAAGGACTCATTACAGATAAAACAGCCTTAAAAAATGATCTCGTTGTATACATCTTAATTATTTTAGGATCTACTCTTCTTGCTGCGGTACTTACCTTTATCATGAGGCAATTAATAATAGTGGTTTCTAGACACTTAGAATACGATCTTAAAAATATAGTCTATCAACAATACCAGCGACTATCTCTAGGATTTTATAAGCAAAATCGTACTGGAGATTTAATGAATCGTATTAGTGAAGATGTCTCTAAAGTACGCATGTACATGGGCCCTGCCATCATGTACAGTATAAATATGATTACCTTATTTGCTGTTGTTATACCTGCTATGATAGATACTGCTCCTACTCTAGCTATATACACCATTATACCTTTACCCATATTATCTGTAGCAATTTACGTAATAAGTAGAGAGATCAATAAACGTGCGACCCTAGTACAAGAATATTTATCAAATTTAAACACCATTTCTCAAGAAGCATTTAGTGGTATATCTGTTATAAAAGCCTATAATCTTGCACCACAAATGAATGAGCAATTTACACTAGTAGCTAACGACAGTAAAGATAAAAACATAGATCTAGCACGCATACAAGCTTTATTCTTTCCATTAATGGTATTACTAATAGGGCTCAGTAATATTATGGTCATATATATAGGTGGCAAACAAGTAATAGAAGGAATTATAGATGTAGGTACCATACCAGAATTTTTAATCTACGTAAACATGCTTACCTGGCCAGTTGCCATCGTAGGCTGGGTGACTAACATGATACAGCAGGCTGAGGCTTCTCAAAAAAGAATCAACGAGTTCTTAGACATAGACCCAGCTATTAAAAATCTTAATGAAGCACCTACACCTATTAAAGGTAATATCTCGTTTAAGAACGTAAACTTTACCTATGAAGATACAAACATACATGCTTTAAAGAATGTATCCTTTGAGATAGCCTCTGGAAAAACACTAGCTATTTTAGGGAAAACAGGTAGCGGTAAATCTACTATCCTAGAATTAATAGGTAGATTATATGATATAGATAAAGGCTCTCTAACCGTAGACGGTATTAAAATAGATCAACTTAATCTAAATGATTTAAGAAACTCCATAGGTTACGTACCACAAGATGCTTTCTTATTTTCTGATTCTATAGGTAAGAATATCGCATTCGGTAAAAAAGATGCTAGTCAGCAAGAGATAGAAGCTGCTGCAAAAAACGCTGTAGTACACAAGAATATAACTAACTTTACAAAAGGTTATGAAACCGTACTAGGAGAGCGAGGGATTACCTTAAGTGGAGGGCAAAAACAACGTGTTTCTATCGCTAGAGCTATTATTAAAAAACCACAAATTTTATTATTTGACGACTGTTTAAGTGCTGTAGATACAGAAACCGAAGAAAAAATTCTGAATAACCTCAAAAAAGTAACTAAGGACACCACTACGGTAATCGTAAGTCACCGTGTAAGTAGTGCAAAAAATGCAGATCAAATAATCGTACTAGAAGATGGTAGTATTATAGAGCAAGGTAATCATGAATCCCTTATAGCAAGTCAAGGTTATTATGCAGATCTTTATGCAAATCAAATGCTCCAAGAAGATGAATAACACAAAAAACACTAGCTACAATTAACTATATAGCAGCTGCTTAAAATATTAATTATCGAATATCTTTTCTATTGGACATTTTTTTCTATTTTTGGTAATATATAACACTACTTAAAGAACATGAGCGATCGAGATTACCAAGAGCAAGAAGAGATATTTTCAAAAGTAGTACGAGCAGGAAGACGTACCTATTTCTTTGATGTAAGAGCCACTAAGGCAGACGATTATTACTTAACTATTACTGAAAGTAAAAAATTCACTAATGACGACGGTAGTTTTCACTTTAAGAAACATAAAATTTATTTGTATAAAGAAGATTTTCAAGAATTTGGGGATACACTCAAAGAGATCACTGACTTTATTATAGATAAAAAAGGTGGCGAGGTTATATCTGACCGTCATCAATCTGATTACAAAAGAGAAGAACCAGCACCTATCGCAACAGAGACAGCTGCTACTAACCCTACAGAAAGTTTTACCGACATCAGTTTTGATGACATATAAGTAAATCCTTAAAATTATCACAAAGCCTTTCTATACGAGAGGCTTTTTTTATTTTTATATCCCAAGTATTCTTAGATGCACAAAGTACGAATACCTCACGATTAAAATTCTACCATGAAACAAACGATATTGCTATTGTTGGTTCTCGCTTTCGCGAAAGCGTTACCAGCACAAACTATTGTAGACCCTACACTAGATTATTACTTACCACAAAAAGTTTCCTATAATCCAGACATTCCCACACCGCAAGAAATCATAGGTTATGTACCAGGTAAATGGCATGTATCTCATGATCAACTAGCTCAATACATGATGGTACTGGCAGATAAATCAGATCGATTTACTATTGAAAATCGTGGTAAAACCTATGAAGACCGACCTTTATACTTACTAACAGTAACCAGTGTTGAAAATCAAAAAAACATAGAACAAATAAGAAAAGACCATGTTGCTGCAACAGACAAAGATGCTGTAGACAACACAAACGCACCCATAGTAGTTTATCAAGGGTTTTCTATTCATGGAAACGAGCCTAGTGGTTCTAACGCCGCTCTACTTCTAGCCTACCATCTAGCTGCCGCACAAGGACCAGAAATGGAAGCGCTTTTAAAAAATACCGTTATACTTCTAGACCCTAGTTTAAATCCAGATGGATTGCAACGATTTGCCAGTTGGGTTAATCAAAATAAAAGTAAAAATGTAAACCCAGACACCTACGACAGAGAATACAATGAAACATGGCCTGGTGGACGTACAAATCACTACTGGTTTGATATGAATCGCGACTGGCTACCAGTTCAATTACCAGAATCGCAAGCCCGCATAGAAACATTCCATAAATGGCTGCCTAATATTTTAACAGATCATCATGAAATGGGAACTAACTCCACTTTCTTTTTTCAGCCTGGAATACCGTCCAGAACACACCCATTAACTCCTGCGATGAATCAAAAACTGACTCGTGAAATAGGAAATTACCTGGCTCAAGGTTTTGATAAAATAGGCTCGCTTTATTACACAGAAGAAGATTATGACGATTTCTACTACGGTAAAGGGTCTACTTTTCCAGATATTAATGGTTCTATAGGTATTCTTTTTGAGCAAGCTAGCTCTAGAGGTCATGCACAGAATTCTGACAATGGAATTCTTACTTTTCCTTTTACGATAAGAAACCAATTCACAGCAGCTTTGAGCACCTTAAAAGCAGTAACTAATAAACGTAAAGAAATACTCGATTATCAAAATCAGTTTTATAAAGATGCGAGAAAAGAAGTTAGCGGTGGCGCTATCATCTTTGGAGATCATACAGATGCTGGAAGAACAGATGCACTTGCTGAAATTTTATTGAGACACAAGATAGAAGTACGCTCTCTTAAAAACGATGTTTCTAAAAATGGTAAAACCTACAAAAAAGGACATGCTTATATCGTACCTAAGAATCAAAAAAACTCTCGATTAATCAACGCTATGTTTGAAAAGCGTACCACTTTTAAAGACAGTTTATTTTATGACATCAGTGCATGGACTTTTCCACTAGCCTTTGATATGGATTATGATGAAGATGCTAATTTAAATGATGCTGAGAATGAATTGCCATATTATGACCCTAAAGCCATAAGTTCTAAAATAGGTAATAAAGTAACGATAGAACAAAAGGCTATTCCTGTTTCAGATTACGCTTATTTAATTCCAGCAAATGAATATTATACTCCTAAAGCGTTAAACAGTTTACTTTCTAAAGGTATAAGAGCTAAGGTAGCCATGAAACCTTTTAATATAAATAATACTGCGTACGATTATGGAACCATCATGATACCTGCAGAAGGTCAATCGATAACATCTACAGAAATGGCTTCTTTATTTAATGAAATACAATCTAATACAGGGATTGCTTTTCATAATATAACCACTGGCCTCACAGAAGGAATCGATTTAGGTTCACGTCAGTTCAGGAATATTAAATTACCTAAAATTGCAGTACTTGTAGGTGAAGGAATAAATCCGTCGGACGCAGGAGAGATCTGGTATTTAATGGACCAGAAATATGATATACCTATTACAAAAATAAACCTAGCAGATATGAACCGTAAGGACTTGAGTCGTTACAACACCATTATAGTTCCTGCGACTTATGGCAGTCCAGAAAATGAGGTAATCGACCAATTAAAAACATGGACTCGCAATGGTGGTACTTTAATAGGATATCGCAGCGCATTAAGATGGATGAGCAGTTCTAAATTATTACCTCTTAAATTCAAAAAAACTAAAAACCCTGCAAAGAATATCACCTTTGAGCAACGTCGCGATCACAGCGGCGCACAACGCATAGGCGGCGCTATATTTGAAACCAAGCTGGATCGATCGCATCCTATTGCATTTGGCTTTAAAGACGACCAGTTGCCTATGTTTAGAAACACCACTCTTTTTATAGAACCACACAAAGACAGTTACCGCAACCCTATCAGGTACACAGACAGCCCTTTAATGAGTGGCTATATTTCTGATATAAATTTAGAAGCTTTAAAGAGCACGGTACCTTTTCAGCACAATAATTATGGCCGTGGTGACGTCATAGGTTTTACAGATAATACTCAGTTTAGAGCATTCTGGTACGGAACTAATAAATTATTAATGAATGCTATCTTCTTTGCCGCAGAGATGTAAAATTAAGATTATAACTTGTTAAAAAAAATGCTTCTCAAAAAAACAGAAGCATTTTTTTTTGTAAAATCACTAGTTGAATTTCATTCTCTAATTAAACAGTATTACCCTACTCGATCACCATTATTTGCATGAGCACTAGGCTGTAACAGTACAACGTCCTTATCACCTCCTACTACACCTAGAACGAGGCACTCACTCATAAAATTAGCTATTTGCTTTTTAGGAAAATTAACAACCGCTATAACTTGCTTACCTACTAGATCGTTTTTAACATATCGCTTAGTGATTTGCGCACTGGTCTTTTTAATACCTAAATCTCCAAAATCAATTTGCAATTGATAAGCAGGATTACGCGCCTCTGGAAAATCACTCACCGTTAGCACCGTTCCTACACGCATGTCTACTTTTTCAAAATCACCCCAAGAGATCTCCATCAATTCATTTTTAATTTTTCTATCATTTCTGGAAAGGTATATGATTGTGCTCCATAAGCATTACCATCAGTCCTTTCTCACCTGTTTTACACCCTAGAACATAGAGAATGGCGCGCTCTCCTTTACTACTCATTCCCTCAAATCTATAAAACTTTACTACTTCTGTCTCTCCTGCTTTCCATTTTTTTTTAATCCTTAGAATGCACTCCGTAATCCATAAGATCTAAATTTACTGTAAAACCGTCTTTTGCAAATTTTCTATCGCTTCTGAAGGTGTGTGGAATCTGCTTTTCATTCTTATTGTTTTTAGATTAAGGGAAACAATACCGTTAAAAAAAGGTTTAAAATAAATTTAGTAGAATAAAAAGGATAGAAATAGGTCTCGCTTTCGCGAAAGCGTAACAAAAATCATACTTTTACTACTTATAAATAAAAACTATCATGTCCTTAACCCCATCTACCATGTTACCGTTAGGAACAACGGCACCAGACTTTACTCTACTAGACACCGTGAGTGGTGCACTGCTCAATTTACAAGAACAAAAAGGTACTAGAGGTACGGTAGTTATGTTTATATGTAATCACTGTCCATTTGTAATTCATGTAAATGAAGAGCTGGTAAGAATAGCAAATGATTATAGATCTACAGGTTTTAACTTTATAGCTATTTCTAGTAATGATGTCCTTAACTATCCACAAGATGGGCCAGATCGCATGAGCCAGCATGCTGATGAGAACGACTACCCATTTCCTTATTTATATGATGAAACGCAAGAAGTAGCGAGAGCATATAACGCGGCATGTACACCAGATTTTTATTTGTTTAACGACCATTTAAAATTAGTCTATCGAGGCCAGTTAGACGACTCTAGACCTGGTAACGGAATACCGCTTACTGGTAGGTCTTTACGTGAATCTATGGATGCGCTTTTAGGAAATAGAAAAGTTCCAGAACCACAAAAACCGAGCATAGGCTGTAATATCAAGTGGAAATAATTGAAAGATGAAGTAGTCGCTATTTTAAACGATAAAGAGTAATTTAGCAACTTAAAAAAATTATTGTTTATGTTCTCACTTAAAGTGATCTGGAATCCCTTAGAAGGGCTTGATTTAGTCTTTTTAAAATTGCATTTTTATAGTCTTTCTTATGTTATCGCATTTATATTAGGATGGTACATTATTAAACCTATCTTTAAAAGAGATGGTGTGAGTGTAGAAAAACTAGATCCGCTATTTATGTATACCGTAATAGGTTGTTTAATCGGTGCACGATTAGGTCACTATCTATTTTATGAACCATCTACTTTTTTTTCAGACCCTTTAAGAGTATTCTTACCTTTTGAAACAGATCCATTTAAATGGACCGGTTTTGCAGGTATGGCAAGTCATGGAGCAGCGATAGGTGTTATTATCGCTATGTTCCTTTACAGCCGCAAGCATTTAAAGAAAAATATATTATGGATTCTGGACCGTATAGTGGTACCGTCGGCTATAGGAGGAACTTTTGTGCGTTTAGGAAATCTTATGAATAGCGAGATAAATGGAAAACATAGTGGCAACTTTTTTGCAGGTTTTAAATTTGTGCGCGACACCAGTGATGATAATGTAAGAGCCGCACTGCAGCAAACTAAAATATTAGATACCGACAAAGCTATTGATGCCCTGGTAAACAAGCCTCAATATGCAGATTTATTAGAATCAATACCGTATAAACATCCTGCACAATTATATGAAGCAATTTGTTATGTAGGCGTTTTTATAATTCTTTATCTTGTCTACTGGAAAACAGATAAGCGCAATAAACCAGGCTATCTATTAGGACTATTCTTTGTTCTATTATTTACAGTAAGACTTCTTATTGAATTGGTAAAAGAACCACAAACAGATACCGACGCTTTTGAACTTATAGGCATGCACTTTAATACAGGTCAGCTTTTAAGTATTCCTTTTATTTTACTGGGTCTATTTTTTATGTTGCGACCTGCTGGTATATTTGAAAAGAAAAGTGATGCGTAAACTATTTTTAAGTACAACCATCTTAAGCTGTCTATTGTACAGCTGTAAACCTGATCAAGAGACTGCAATAAAAGCACGCGACTGGTCTTTTAAGGACGAGGCAGGAGGAGTGCTTATTAATAAAGAAAACGACACTCTCAAGGAATTAAAACTAGAGCTAGCCGATACAGATTACACCATACAACTAGGTATGATGTATAGAGAACAGCTTACTGAAGACCAAGGGATGCTTTTTGTTTTTAACGATTCCAGACCTCGATTCTTCTACATGAAAAATACAGATGTACCTCTAGATATTATCTACATAACTACAGATAATCACATAGACAGTTATTATACTGATGCGGTACCTAAAGACGAGACCTTATTAAAAAGTAAAGGTGATGCTCAGTACGTACTCCAGGTAAAAGCAGGAATGGTAGAAAAATGGAAACTTAAAGAAGGTGACCTTTTCAAGTGGCAGTAAATTCATTCAACTAATCATTATCATTTAAAAAAATGCCTCTTAATTTTAGAGGTATTTTTTTTGAGCTTGATGTTGTTAAGGGTTTTGCTTTCGCAAAAGAGAAACATGAATGAAGAGTGCTTACTTAAAAAACAACTTCTCAACAAATGAAGCATATCGCAAGATCGTGTTGTGAGCGCCTTGTTCTTAGCTCTCTACAGACTACAAATGTTATATTAAACAAATACGTGACGATCAAATAGACGCTTTTGTATCTTTCTTACTCATGCTGGGTACTGGTTAGAATCAAACACTAGCGGCCTTTTAAACTAGCCGTAGGAGTTTAATAGATGAATTAAAATGTCTTTAAAAGTCAATACAAAAACACTGATGAAGCTATTAGAATAAAAAATGCCTCTCCATTACAGAGAGGCATTTGTATTTAAGAGTTTTAGTAGTTGTTCCGTTTTCACAAAAGCGATACTAGCCTACCTATTTAATAATTGATATACATCCAGCTTGCAATATCCTCAGTGTCTGGATCATTAAACTTAATTACATAGAAATAAGTCCCTACTGGAAGTAATCCGTCACCAGCAGCTACTCCTGTATTAGGAATACCTGCAAACTCTACGTAGTTGTTAGCTCTAGTCTGATACACTAAAGAACCTAATCTATTGAATACCTTCATTTCAAAATTAGGGAACTGATCTAGTCCAGTAATACTAAATTTATCGTTGACCGTATCATTATTAGGAGAGAATCCTTCTGGAACTTCTAGACCACAAGTAATAACTGTCAACTTAAACGAGCCAGTTGCAAAACAAGATGGGTCTTGTGCATTAGAAACTCTAACATAAATAACTTCTCCAGCAGATTGATAAGAATCTGGAGTCGTAATACTGTTTGAATTAGTCTCAGCATCAGATTGAGAAAGGAAGTAATCTATATCAAACTCTGCTGCTGCTGCTGTTCCTAAAATAGTAGCGTCTTGTGTTGTAAGGTCAAAAAGCTCTAAACCATTAATAGCACCATCTACATCGTCACAAGATTCCATATCTTCTACAGCATTAAATTGAGCAAATGAATAAACGACATTTAATTCTACAACCACATGACAGCCTAAAGTAAGATCTTGCACCCTTATAAATACAGTCTCACTTGCGCTGACATTATAAGCATCAGGAGATGGGATAGCGTTTGTAGCAGCATCGGCATCTAGTCGTGTTGGATAAACGTCTATTGAGAATAAAGTTGGGTCTTCTATTCCACTAAGAGCTTGTGTATATCTAGCGGTTAAATCTACAGTAGCAGCACCAGTATTTTGACATACAATAATATCATTAGGTTGTAAAGCGGCTATTTCTGGAGCCACATCTATACACACAGTTTCTGTATAACTACAACCGAAGCTATCTGTAAAGATATAATCATAACAATTTTGTCCAGCGAAAGTAGGTGTTACCGTAATAACGTTGTCATTTACTGCAGTAATATCTTCATTTCCGCCCCATACTTGAGACACCTCACCAGGGATATATGTTTCTGCTTCAGGAACAATTAATGGGTTAAAATTAATACCCCATTCAAAGATATAACCATTGTCCAAAGGCAGACTATCTGTGATGTTAAGGCACCACAAACCATTAAGAGATGTTCCAAGAAATAAAGAGAAAGGATCTTCGGCAAGGTAATCTCCCTCGGGCAGTGTGGTTAAAAATAAAGAAGCCTGTGAAAGAGTTTGTGTAGCACTAGGTGCTTCAGTAAAATTATAAACAAACCCTTCTCCAGGAGATAAATCTGACTCATCGTTAATAGGTACACCTAAAAATGTACTTGTACCACCATCAGTTTTAACATCTAATACAGCACCGTTAGGAGCTGTTAATGTAATGTCTAAATCTCCTAAATAACTGTGTTCTATATCAATATAGAAGCCTAATAAGTCTGTCACATCATCAAGTGTAGCTGCAGGTGCAAACCCACTTACATCTATACAAGTCTCATACGATCTAATTTCATTGTTTTCAATATCTTCTAAAAACGTAACACCTGAAACTGGAGGCGCAACTTGTGATGCAAATTCAGTTGCTACAACCATTCCAGTAATGTTTGCAGATTCTCCAAAACAGATAGAAGTATCTGAGGCTTGTGTTCCTGTAAAATCTGGTGTAGTAGATACTTGTATAACAATATCTTCTAAAGATCTATCTCTACAACCGTCTGGTGCGGTAGCGACGAAGTCTATTCTATAAACACCTGGGTCGTTAAAAGTCTGTTGTAAAGTAGTACCATCAGTCTCTGTACCATCAGGAAGTCTAAATTTATAAGTTGCCCCAGTAGAATCATTTGAAAATTCAGCTGAACCAGTAAAGTCTACTACTTCTCCCTGACATAATCTAAGGATACCATCTTCATCGATAGCAGGTACAGAAACTATGTCTGTAATAATAGTTTGACACATGTCAATACATTCTACAGCAGCTTGCCAGCCAGTAGATGTGCCTGATGAATTAGAAATAAAGGTAAATGTCAAACACCCTGAAGTGTTTGCAGCACTCGCTTCAAGTACCCCTGGAGAGTTAGTTCCTTGAAAAACACCTAAAAAAGGAGCAGTATTACTATCTCCATCATAAGCAAGAAGGATATCACCGAACTGCGTATCAAACGAATTAAAGGTTACTCGCATAGCATCTGTTGCAAATGGAGAACAGAAAGTAATAGTAAAATCTTCATTAACTGAATAATCACCTGTGATACCACCTGAGTCTGTAAAGC
Source organism: uncultured Nonlabens sp. (assembly GCF_947495285.1). Classification (GTDB taxonomy): domain Bacteria; phylum Bacteroidota; class Bacteroidia; order Flavobacteriales; family Flavobacteriaceae; genus Nonlabens. The sequence continues at coordinate 41,413 of NZ_CANLXZ010000006.1, forward strand.
TACCTGAACACGAGACAAAATCGCCATTGGTCATAGGGAAGTCTTGTGCAGTTGAGAGGGCTGTAAAAAATAGTATGCCTATACAACTAAGAATAAAGTTTTTCATAAATAATAGTATTGCGTTTTGGATATAGTTAAACTATCTGCAAAATAATCAAATTTGTTAACTCATTATTAAGAAATTATAATTTCTATAAACTGTTTATCAAATAAATTTACAGAAATAGATGAAAGACAACTATGATCGCTATAATACATAAAAAAAACCGCTTGATATCATCAAGCGGTTTAAAATAAATATTAAAAGAATAGATTATATCTCTTCTTTTTCTGGTTTTGGCTCCTTAGGAGTCAATTTCCCATTTGTTTTATTCATTGTATCAAACATCACTGGCGTCGCTATGAACACAGATGAGTAGGTACCTACTATTACACCGATAATTAATGCCAGCATGAAACCTTGTATAGACTCACCACCGAATATAAAGATAGCTAGCAATACAATTAAGGTAGTTAGTGAAGTGTTCAACGTACGAGAGATTGTACTACTAATAGCTCCATTTACAGTTCTAGGAAATTCCCAATTAGTACGCTCGTTAATAAATTCACGTATTCTATCAAATACAACCACGGTATCATTCAGCGAGTAACCAATAACGGTTAAGATCGCTGCTATAAACGCCTGATCTATTTCCATATTAAATGGCAACACTTTGTATAATACAGAGAACGCACCTAATACAATAATAACATCATGGAATACAGCGGCTACTGCACCTAATGAGAATTGCCACTTACGGAAACGTATTAAGATATAAATAAATACCACGATAAGAGATCCTAAAATCGCATAAAGTGAACCTGTAAGAATATCATCTGCAATAGATGCACCTACCTGGAAAGAAGATCTAATACCGTGCTTCTTGTTTTCATTACTTACATCAGCAAACTGAGCTTGTGACATATCACCTGGTAAATAAGGCTTAAGAACTTGATATAATTTATCTTCTATTTCCTGACTTACTTCACTATCATCTCTATCAATACCATATTTAGTACTAATTTTTAATTGATTTCCAGAACCATACGTTTTTGCCTCAGCACTACCGAAGATATCTTCGGCACTTAGTTGTTTTGTGATTTCTGTTGCATTAACATCTTGAGCAAAACCTACAATTACAGTACGTCCACCAGTAAAGTCTATACCCATATTCAACTTATTAGTTGCTAGAGAGATTAAACTTCCTACAACTAAAACACCAGAAATAATATAAGCCATCTTTCTCTTACTCAAGAAATCAATATTTACATTTCTAAACCAGTTCTTTGTAATCGCTGTAGAGAACCCTATAGTTTTCCCATTATTTACATAACCATCAACAAATAATCTGGTAATGAAAATTGCTGTAAATAACGAAGTAAGAATACCTATCATTAATGTAGTTGCAAAACCTTGAATAGGTCCTGTTCCAAATACATAAAGAATAACAGCCGTTAAAAATGTAGTCACGTTTGCATCTAGAATAGAACTTAATGCATTGTTAAAACCATCTTTAATACTGTCTGCTTGTGATTTACCTTTTGCAAGTTCTTCACGTATTCTTTCAAAGATAAGTACGTTAGCATCTACCGATATACCTATAGTTAATACAATACCGGCAATACCAGGTAAAGTAAGAACCGCTTTAAGAGATGCAAGAGCACCAAATATGAAAAGTATGTTTACTAAAAGAGCGATATCTGCATATAAACCTGCACGACCATAATAGAAGAACATCCATACTAACACTAATAAAAGAGCGATACCAAATGACCAAAGTCCACTATCAATAGCCTCCTGACCTAATGATGGTCCGATCACGTCACTTTGAATAATTTCTGCTTTTGCAGGTAATTTACCGGCTCTAAGTACAGTTGCAAGATCTTTTGCTTCGTCTATAGAGAAATTACCAGAAATTTGAGTCTGCCCACCAGAAATAGCGCCGTTAGTTACATTAGGCGCACTGTACACTGTGTTATCTAAAACTACAGATACTTGAGATTGGTTTTGATAAGCTTTACCAGTCATATCTTCCCAGATCTTAGCACCTTCTCCATTCATAGACATACTAACTACAGGTAGTCCAGAATTACCGTACTGCTGACTAGCGTCAGTGATCACACCTCCCGAAAGTGGCGCCTCATTCTGAGAGTTACCTTTTAACGCATACAAGTCTACGATCTCATAACCTAAACCTTCATTAAGAACAGGAAGTCCCCATGCAAATTTTACGTTACGCTGCGCTGCAGTTAATTTACCTCTAGCCTGTGGGTCATTGATATAACTATCTATTAAGTCTTTATCTTCTGCTTTAAAAGCTGCAAGTGCTCCATTAGGAGATTGAAACATTCTACTGAAGATAGGACTCTTATCAAAGTCTGCACTAGAAGGTCCATCTGTAGAAGCATCTTCTTCACTTTCTTGATTTAATAAATCTCCTAGACCAGCCTCAGTAGAATCTGTAGCTACTTCAGTTTGTGCAGCAAGATCATCTGTTGCAACATCTTCTTTTTGAGAAGCCGCGCTAGCTGCAAGCTTTGCTGCCCAGTAGGTATTTGCTTCGTTTAAATAAGAAGCAATTTCATTTTGCTTATACACATGCCAAAACTCTAATTGTGCCGCTTTAGTAAGGATATCCTTTATACGCTTTACATCAGTCTCACCAGGTAATTCTATAAGAATACGACCAGAAGTACCTAATTGTTGTAAGTTAGGTTGTGTAGTACCGAATTTATCGATACGCTTTCTTAATACATCAAAAGCACTAGTCATGTAGTCCTTAAGCTCTTCTCTAAGAATAGGTTCTACATCAGAATTACTCATGTCAAATTCGATTCCACGAGTTTGCATTTCCTGATTTGCAAAAATATCTGGAGACGCAAGTTGTGCTCCATCTATATTATTAAATTCTTCAATGAAATAGTTCAAGTAATCATCCTGACCGTCTTTAATTCTTTCGTCTGCTGCATCTAGCGCTCTATTGAAGTTAGGGTCGGTAGAATCGTCTGCCATTCCTGTTAATAGATCACGTACAGATACTTGAAGAATTACATTAATACCACCTTTAAGGTCAAGTCCTTTCTTAAGTTCTTGATTCTTTGCATCAGCATAAGTTGTAAATCCACCCCATACATCTTGTGATGCTACAGAGTCTAAATAATGTTTTTGAGCCTCGCTCTTTAATGAAGATGCGTTTACAGCACTTTCATCTACTTTAGAACTAGAATAAACATCAGCATCACCTTCTACTTTATTAGTAATAAACGTGTAGGTAAGCTGGTAAATACTAGCTATTGCAAAAATGATCGCGAAAAAGCGGATCAATCCTTTATTTTGCATGTTATTATATTTTTAGGTTAAATTTAAAAGTCGGCAAATATGAGATTTACCTTTTATATGGACAATTCATTTGTCCTTTAAAAACGAAATATTTATCATTAAAAGAATGATAACCTTTCTTAGACATCCATTTATAAATGATTATCTAATTATGTAGAATAAACTGGATAATGACCAGACCTAAGAAATAGGGCCTGCTCTTACTTCTGGAATTTTATAGGCAGAATCATTAAAAGCAAATAAAACCTTGCTTCTAACTTTCACTGCTATCGCAGTTAATTGATTGCGACTATCAATAGTAACCACAGGATTTAAAAAACCTAAAACTTGCGAGGCTCTACTATAATCTTGTTTTAATTCAAAGTAACACTTACCCTCATTATCAAATCCAGAAACAATATTTTCTTGAATCTCATAAACATCTATTTGATAATCTCGTGTATTCCTTTTTACAGGCTTGTTTCCAACGTGATATAATGCCGTTGCCACATCTGTTGACTCATCTAGATCATTAGATAACTGTTCTTTTACATTTTGAATAGCAAGATGACTGTAATAAGACACCTTTAAAGAACCATTTTCCAGACTAGTGATAGTAACGTTTCTAGCACCTAAGCTCAATAATTGAGCCTTTACGGTTTCTATCGCTACATCTTTAGAAGAAGTATTTTCACCTTGTATAAATGTAAGTAGAACCTCTTGATTAGGCACATTTACGCTTTGTTGTTCTACAACAAAATAAGAGATTACAGCGATCAGTGCGCCTATGTACCATTTTACATTCACGTGCCAAATATAAAGAATTACATCTGCTTTTGCACTAACCCTATTTATTTAAAGTCCAGAGTCGATAAGAACTATTTAATTGCTTGATTTTCAAATTTTTATTTGTGAATTAAAATATTGTTACTAGTTCCGCTTTCGCGAAAGCGGAATACAGAGAAACAATTGAAATACACATAAGCTACTTAGAAAACACAGAGCATAAAAAAACCGCTCACATGGAGCGGTTTATATAATAAAATGTATCTAATTTCTAGATAAGTGCGTTAGTAGCTTTTACACCTTCGGCACTTGCTTGCATAGCAGCTTTTTCAGCATCACTTAAGTTTATCTCTACGATTTTCTCGATACCATTTCTACCTAATACGACTGGCACACCTATACAAAGATCAGAAAGCCCATACTCACCATCTAATAAAGTACTACATGGGAAAATTTTCTTCTGGTCGCAAGCGATAGCCTGTACGAGTCCAGACACAGCAGCACCTGGCGCATACCATGCACTAGTACCTAAAAGACCGGTAAGAGTTGCTCCACCTACTTTAGTAGCTTGTAGTACCTCATCTAATCTTTCTTCAGATAAGAATTCACTTGCTGGCACAGAATTACGTGTTGCAAGACGAGTTAATGGCACCATTCCTTTATCAGAGTGACCACCTATAACCATTCCATCTACGTCAGATATGGGTGCTTCTAGAGCTTCGGCAAGACGGTATTTGAAACGCGCACTATCTAAGGCACCACCCATACCGATAATACGGTTTTTAGGTAATCCTGTTACTTTGTGCGCTAGGTAAGTCATGGTATCCATTGGGTTAGAAACCACAATTAAGATCACGTCTGGAGAGTGCTTTACTAGACTTTCTGAAACAGACTTTACAATACCTGCATTAATACCTATTAACTCTTCACGAGTCATTCCTGGCTTGCGTGGAATTCCTGAGGTGATAACAGCGATATCGCTACCAGCAGTTTTTGAGTAATCATTTGTCGCTCCAGTAATTTTAGTATCAAAACCGTTTAATGATGCTGTTTGCATCAAGTCCATTGCTTTACCTTCGGCAAAACCTTCTTTAATATCAAGTAATACTACTTCACTTGCAAAATTTTTAATTGCAATATACTCTGCACAACTAGCGCCTACTGCGCCTGCTCCTACTACGGTAACCTTCATGTTATAATGATTTAATTTATAGTATAATTTAAGGCCTAAAATGGCTTTAAGCAAAAATAAACAAAACGTCTATAATTAAAGACAAAGTAGCCTTAAAACTATGGACGTTAAGATCCCAAAAAGGATAATTAATGTATAAACTCTTAAATCCTGAAAAATATGGATGCACTTGCCGTATCATATTCGCCAAAACTATAATCGGCATTAATATTAAAGGCTCCTAGGGTTATTTTTGCACCTAAGGTTCCTAATACACCACTTACATCACTTTTTAATGACAAAGGATCTTCTACCGTACTAGAAACAGGAAAAATAACCGTGCCAGACCTAAAAGTATACGCACCTTTTAAATCTGTTATAGAATTTCCTGAAACATAATTAAGACCTCCATAAAAATTAAGAACTTTAAAATTTGTGCTTGCTATGGCTGCAAAATTATAAGCGTTTGTTTTAGTTTCTAATAATTGATTACGACCTTCTACCACAGCACCGTCTTCAAAATCATAAGAGGCATCTAATCTTGTAAACGCACCTAAAACAGAAACAGAAACCGGTAAATTATTTATACCATCATCATTAATAAAGAATCGTGTCAGCTCCCATTGCAACCCTACTCCATAAAGACCTGTCTCAACCTCATCTGTTTCTATTTTTGGTATAAAACGAGCTTTAACCTCTAGACCAACTCCTAGTCCAACTCCTACTTGAAAAAATGCTGATGGCACGACATCAAGTCCTGTACTACCTATTCCTTGAGCTAGAGTTATGATGTTTTCTTGTAATAATAAATTAGAATTTGATTCTCTACTCCTTATTATTAAGGACTCATCTGGATTATTTTCACCGAGAGCACTTGCCACTAATCTAGGTGTGGTACTACCATTACCAAACGTTACCGAGATATTTGCTGAAGGATTACCTGTATTATCATAACTATCCTGTATAATACGCTCATACTCTACTGGATCTAATACAAAAGATTTCTTTTCATCTGGTGCAAAAGTACCCTGAGCTTTTATCTGTAATTTAAATTTACCTGGCTTTAAAACTTTACCACTATCATACCATCCAGAGGCTAAATTATAGGTGAAAGCCTCAGTTGCTGGCGCAGTGTAGGAATTTGCATATCTATTTGCAGCCTCTACACCTGCAGCGAGAATATCAGAGAAACCATTTTGCGCTTGAGATAAATAACCAAAAGTGCATAACGCTATACAGACTATATTTTTATTCAACTTCATATTTTTAAATTTTTACGATACTTGATTAAACATAAATAGTTCAACTCTGTAATAGAGAACGATAGCTAAAATACCTTTTAAAAATAGAACATAAAAAAAGCTCTCTATAAAAGGGAGCTTTTTTTTAAATATAATGTAGTTGATCTATGCATCAATATTTGCATAAATAGCATTTTTCTCTATGAACTCTCTACGAGGTGGCACCTCATCACCCATTAACATGGAGAACACACGGTCTGCCTCTGCAGGACTATCTATTGTAATCTGACGCAATGTTCTGAACTCTGGATTCATAGTAGTATCCCAAAGCTGATCTGCATTCATCTCACCTAATCCTTTATAACGTTGTATAGCCGCTCCACCACCAAAACTTTCTGCTATTTCATCACGATCCTTATCTGACCAAGCATAACGTTTTTTAGCACCTTTTTTCACAAGATATAAAGGCGGCGTTGCTATATAAATATACCCTAGCTCTACTAATTCTTTCATGTAACGGAAGAAGAATGTAAGAATTAAGGTAGCAATGTGAGAACCATCAATATCGGCATCACACATAATAACAATTTTGTGGTAACGCAGTTTTTCTAGGTTCAAAGCTTTAGAATCTTCTTCTGTCCCTATAGTCACCCCTAGAGCGGTATAGATATTACGAATTTCTTCATTTTCAAAAACCTTATGCTGCATCGCTTTTTCTACATTAAGAATTTTACCTCTTAACGGCAGTATAGCCTGAAATTCACGGTCACGACCTTGTTTTGCCGTACCACCTGCAGAATCTCCCTCTACAAGGAACACCTCGCATAAAGTTGGATCAGTTTCAGAACAGTCAGAAAGTTTACCAGGTAAACCACCACCACTCATTACTGTTTTACGTTGCACCATTTCACGAGCTTTGCGCGCCGCGTGACGTGCTTGAGCTGCAAGTATTACTTTTTGAACAATTATTTTTGCATCATTAGGATGCTCCTCTAGATAACTTTCTAACATTTGAGACACCGCTTGAGACACAGCACTCGTCACCTCTCTGTTACCTAACTTAGTTTTTGTTTGTCCTTCAAATTGTGGCTCTTGAACCTTTACAGAAACAATAGCCGTAAGCCCTTCACGGAAATCATCTCCTGCGATATCAAATTTTAATTTATCTAATAACCCAGAACCATCAGCATACTTCTTTAATGTAGAAGTAAGACCACGACGGAAACCAGCTAGATGCGTTCCTCCTTCATGAGTATTAATGTTATTTACATAAGAATGTAGGTTTTCAGAATAACTATCGTTATAAATCATCGCTACTTCTACAGGAATACCATTTTTCTCACCTTCCATAGAGATCACATCTTCTATAATAGGCAGGCGCGTATCATCTAAGAAACGTATAAATTCCTTAAGACCTTCTTCTGACTGGAAAATCTCTGTAATATTATTTCCATCTTCATCTTGTCTCCTAGCATCAGTAAGGACAATTTTTATTCCTTTATTTAAGAATGATAGTTCACGTAATCTATTTGCTAGAGTATCATAATTATACTCTGTTGTTTGTTGAAATATGGAACGGTCTGGAGTAAAAGTAACATCAGTACCTCTTTTATCTGTATCGCCTATTGCTTTAACAGGATACATAGCCTTACCACGTTCATATTCTTGCTCCCATATTTTCCCATCACGGTAAACTGTGGCTTTTAAATGATCAGAAAGTGCATTAACACAACTAACACCTACACCGTGTAATCCACCAGATACTTTGTAAGAGTCTTTATCAAATTTACCACCTGCACCTATTTTAGTCATTACTACTTGTAATGCCGACACTCCTTCTTTTTTATGAATACCTACAGGAATACCACGACCGTCATCAGTCACAGTAATGCTATTATTTTCATTTATCTGTACCGTAATGTTATTACAATGTCCAGCAAGCGCTTCATCTATAGAATTATCAACCACTTCATAAACTAAGTGATGTAAACCTCTAACTCCTACATCTCCTATATACATGGATGGACGCATGCGCACATGTTCCATTCCTTCTAAGGCCTGAATTTGATCTGCGCCGTAATTTTTATTATTTTCTTCGCTCATAAATACGTATGATTTTTACTGCTATTTGCGTAATAGACAAATATAAGAAACCACTAATGTTTATAGGCCTTAACCATTAAATTAGCAGCTTAAGTTATTAACAAATTATTAATACGCATATGGCATTAATATTGATTACCTTAAACCTACTATAATCTATACCACACACTATGAAAAATATCCAAATTATCTTGTTATGTTTGACCTGTTCGTTTTTTTCTTTTTCACAAAAGGACAGCCACCTAACTTTCTCACAGTTAGATAAAAGCCCACTAGACGTGGTCATGTACCGCGATGCAAGTAGAGCCGCTATTGCCAGAGTAATCTACAGCCGACCGTCTAAACGTGACAGAGAGATTTTCGGCAAATTAGTTCCTTATGACCAGGTATGGAGAACTGGCGCAAATGAGGCTACTGAAATCGCTTTCTACAAAGACGTAAAATTCAATAATGAATTAGTAAAAGCAGGCACATACTCCCTTTACACTATCCCGAGTGAGAAGGGCTGGGAATTCATTCTCAACACAGACACCACGCAATCTGGTCTAGAATACGACGCTTCTAAAAACCTAATTACAACAAGTATGGAGGTGCGCCCATCCCCACAAGAAATAGAATCATTCTCTATCAGTTTTGTAGAACAAAACGATGGCGGCATGTTATTCTTAGGATGGGACGACACTATAGCGAGCGTCCCTTTTACCCTGGTAAATCCTTAAGGAATGTTTAGATATTTATGTGTTTGCAAAGAAACTTGCCATTCTGGATTTTCCATCACAAATTCAGTAATAAATGGTATCATTTTTTCACGCACTGACCACTCTGGTTGTAAAAAAAGCTTGCATGTAGAAGAAACTTTTTCAGATTCCGCTTTCGCGAAAGCGAGATCATGACGATTAAAGACGATTACTTTAAGCTCATGTGCTGCTTCATAGACTTCTGGAAGCGGCATTTTTGCTTTTTTAGGAGATAAACAAATCCAATCCCAGTGGCCTGAAAGTGGATAAGCACCACTAGTTTCAATATGGACATCAAGAGAAGCATTTTTTAAACCTGTCGTAAGAGGTTCCATATTCCATGTAAGAGGCTCTCCTCCTGTCACTACTATAGTTTTACTGTACTTTGCTGCATTTGCAACTATTTGATCCACATCTGTAGGTGGGTGCTTTTCTGGATCCCAGCTCTCTTTTACATCGCACCAGTGACACCCCACATCACAACCACCTATTCTAATAAAATAAGCTGCGCGACCAGTGTGATATCCTTCACCTTGAATGGTGTAAAATTCTTCCATTAATGGTAACATAGTACCTTTTTCAACCTGTTGCTGTATTGTTTTCTCTAGCATCTTGCAAAGATACGTTAGCTTTTACATTATTTATAACAGTCTAACATATGATAAAGTGATACGTCAGTAAAAAACACAATTACATAACTGTTTTTAATTCAAATACTTAACCTTGCTACCTTTTTATTATTCTTTTAAAAGAATCCTTTATCTATTTAAAACAATTACTATTTCATCTATAGATAGACCGTCATCTGTATCTACATAAAATACTGTCTATGAGTTCTTAACTTATAAATAATCAGCACAACCAGCAGTTTTATTCTTCATATAATGAACACCACTGGAATAAATTGAATCTCTAGGTCTCTAGAAGAATCTATCGTATTTCATACAAGTATAAAATCCTGACATAGTTATAAAAACTAAAAAAAAATATGAATCCTTTATAACAGTGGTACTAAATAGACTTTCTATTCCCGTGCTACCTGTCAAGATATTACATAAGTCATAAAATAGAATAATCAAATCTAGTACTGCTCAAATAAGCAATGATATCGCACCCTGCAAATTTAATAAAAGAGACTTGTAAATACGTTAACAAGTAATACGTGAGCCGCGGATAGAAAACCACACCAGAAATTCATGAAAGCAGGTGAACTGCTAGAATCTATCAATAAAAATCACCATAAAAGAAGCACTTGATCCTTAATTATAATTAATGAACCTGTTGCACAATTGAGGTGATTAGACATTTGCGGCACTAAGAATAATAATATAATCTCTTTAAGACCTACCGTTTAAAGACATAATAATAACAGTTAAGCTTAATTACCGAGCTGTTTTTTTTATACCCATATTTTTAATTTACTTTTGAGGAAACACTTTTTTCATGTCTCAAAAAGATGAATTTTACAAATATATAACTAACGGCTACAGCCCAAAAGGCGATGCTATCATTATGGGTGCTGCAATGTTAGATGGTGAGACCTTAACAAACGCTCATATAAAGATCCCACTAAAAACCATGAATCGACATGGTTTAATAGCTGGTGCCACAGGAACTGGAAAAACAAAAACTTTACAAATAATAGCAGAGCAACTATCACAACAAGGTGTTCCTACTTTATTAATGGATATCAAAGGAGACCTATCTGGCATAGCTGCAGAAAGTCCTGGACATGAAAAAATAGATGAGCGACACGAAAAAATAGGTCTAGATTTCAAAAAAAGAAAATCACCTGTAGAAATCATGACTATTTCAGAACAGGAAGGTATTAAAATGAGAGCCACGGTGAGTGAATTCGGCCCGGTGCTTTTATCAAGAATCCTGGATGTTACAGAAACTCAGGCTGGTATCATATCGGTAGTTTTTAAATACTGTGACGATAATAAACTGCCCTTACTAGATCTAGATGATTTAAAAAAGGTGCTTCAATATGCTACCGGAGCAGGTAAAGAAGAATTTCAAGAAGAATATGGACGTATATCTACATCTTCTACAGGTGCGATTCTTAGAAAACTTATCGAGTTAGAACAACAAGGCGCACAACGCTTTTTTGGTGAGCGTAGTTTTGATGTTAAAGATCTAGTGAGAAAAGATCCTGATGGTAATGGATATGTAAATGTTATAAGACTTACTGATATACAAGACAGACCTAAGCTTTTCTCAACATTTATGTTAAGCCTACTAGCCGAGATATACTCGACATTCCCTGAACAAGGAGATAGCGATAAACCAGAGCTTATTTTATTTATAGACGAAGCTCATTTAATCTTTGATAATGCAAGCAAAGCACTACTAAGTCAGATAGAGAGTATTGTAAAATTAATACGTTCTAAGGGAATAGGTCTTTATTTTGTAACTCAAAACCCAACAGACATACCTGAAGGTGTACTGAGTCAACTGGGACTTAAAATACAACACGCTTTGAGAGCTTTTACTGCAAAGGACAGAAAGGCCATAAAGCTTACCGCACAAAATTATCCTGAAACAGATTATTACAACACTGCCGAAATACTTACATCCTTAGGTATAGGTGAAGCTTTAATAAGTGCTCTAGATGAAAAAGGAAGACCTAGTCCTCTAGCCGCAACATTACTGCGTGCTCCAGAAAGCCGTATGGATGTACTTACTGATAGAGAGCTAAGCGATCTCATAGCCGATTCTGAACTAACAGATAAGTACAACGAAGAAATAGATAGAGAAAGTGCAGAAGAGATATTACAGAAAAAAATAGAAGAGGCAAACGAACAAGAAATAAAAGAAAAAGCTGCTAAAGAGAAAGCTAAAACTAACAAATCTAGTAGTTCTAGAACCAGCACAAGACAAAACCCTATACTTAAAGTTTTAACAAGCGCATCCTTTATAAGAGGTGTAATGGGAATTTTAGGTAAAGCGTTAAAGTAATTTAAGCGTTAAAATTCTAATAAGAACATTAAAATAAATAATCCAAAACTCGTGTAATTTCTCTAGCAATTGTAATTTTACATCTTTAAATAAATATATGAAAAAAGTAATAGCGTTAATTGCCATAATAATAGTACTAGCTAGTTGCTCAAAGGATCAAGATCCATTTGAATGGAATAAAGATCGTGTAGGTCACCTAACTAAAAATATGAAGGTATTTCAATTAGATAGTATTTATGCTAACGACAGTATTGTGAGAGCTATCAAAGGAGATGAATTTAGTAACGGCGCAAATCAAATTGAAATTTTTGAAAAAGGTGGAGCGCATTTATTAACCCTTACCCCTAGTGAGGCTCTAGATAGCACGGCTACCATTGAAAACATAATCATACGCGATGAGCGTTTCACCACTTTAAAAGGTATCAATAAAAACAGTACGTATAATGAAATAAGTACTGCATATAAGATAAGTAGTGTAGATAATATGATCGACGATGCTGTAGTATGGGTAAATGAAGAAAATTTTTATTTCACCATATCTAAAGACGATTTACCTACCGATGTGAAGTTTGACATTAGCGCTTCTATTGAAAAAACAATGATTCCAGAAGACACAAAGCCACTTTATATGTTTGTGTCTTGGTAATTTAAATACACATGAAAAAAACACTTCAAAAAGCCATACCTAAACTGTATGGCTTTTATTTTAATACGATTCACTTATTTTCTAAAGAAAAGGCAGCAAATCTAGCGCTCAAAGTATTCAGCATACCTAGAAGAGGTAAAATCACAGAACAGCAAGAAGAATTTCTCAGTACTGCACGAACGCAACAAATCGCGTTTGAAGATGGTCTATTTCAGGTCTATCATTGGAAAGGCAGCGGTACTACCGTATTATTAAATCATGGCTGGGAATCTAACGCCTGTAGATGGAAATACCTTATTGAACCTTTACAGAAACTAGACTATAACATTATCGCTATAGACGCACCTGCACACGGCGCATCTGATGGTAAATTATTTACCGCTGTAAAATATTCTAAAGTTATTACAACAGTAATTGATTTATACGAGCCTAAAATAATAATCGCACATAGCGTAGGCGCAATGGCTACTATTTATCAAGAATCAAATCATCCCCATGAATTTATTGATAAGTTAGTTTTATTAGGCAGCCCGAATAAACTAGAAGTTATTATGCGCGGTTATCAAAACATAACTAGCTTCAACAACTCTGTTTATGGTAGTTTAAACAACTTACTTAAAAGCACTTTTGGCTTTCTAATAGAAGATTTTGTAACTGCAGATTTTGCAGAAAACATTCAAATTCCTTCCTTAATTATACATAATCCGCAGGATGTGATTGTACCTTATGCTGCAATGGATGAAATAGCAGCAAAAATGCCTAACGCCAGTACTTACACATCTCAAACTGGCGGTCATAGCCTCTACACTCCAGAGGTTATCAAAGAGGTTTTAAAATTCTTAGCAACACCTTAAGAATATTATTATGAACCTATAATGATGCGTTACTTACCAGATTAATTATAAATTCATTAAACCTAGATATTAAAAATAACAACTATAAAAACCCTAACCATGTCATTAAGAAATAACCGACACTTATGACCGATCAGATTGCTACCACTAAGATACGACAGCTATTCATCCTGTTAATTATAATAGGTATTCTATTCTTGATAGGCATGGAATTGCTCCCTTATTTAGGAGGTGTTTTAGGTGCTGTTACTTTATTTATTTTACTCTCACCACTTCAAGAGAAACTTGAAAAAAGAAAATGGAAACCTGCACTAGCCGCAACGCTTCTTATGTTCTTATCATTTGTGATTATTCTATTACCTATTGCAGGAATAGGATTGATGCTTACTTCTAAAGTAAAGACAGCTATACAGAACAGTACAGCTATAACCGACACTATAAAATCAGAGATTTCCAAAACTGAAGAGCTAGTAGGAATGAATATTTCTGAAAACATAAATTCTAGTGAAGTAAGTACATGGATATCCCAAAACATTCAAGATCTCGCAAACTCTAGCCTTACCGTAACTATATCTGTAGGGATTATGTTCTTTTTATTATACTTCATGTTAACAGAGCGCAAAAAATGGCTCGCAACCGCCTTAGTTTATTTGCCACTTAAAGAAGAAAACACAAAGAACATAGGTAAAGAAAGTATAGATCTAGTAAAATCAAACGCCATAGGCATACCACTTGTAGCCTTACTTCAAGGTGTTGTTGCCTTGATAGGTTACTTCATATTCGGCGTGGATAATCCTTTCTTTTGGTTTGTTGTTACCATAATAGGTAGTATGATTCCATTTGTAGGAACAGCTTTAGGAATATTACCGGTGTGTATTTTATTATTCTCACAAGGAGACACCACCGCTGCAATAGGAATTCTTATTTATGGCGCCGTGGTTGTAGGCTCCACAGATAATTTATTTAGACTGGTTGTGCAAAAACGCCTAGCCGACGTACATCCACTCGTCACACTTATAGGTGTAATAGTCGGTGTGCCTCTATTCGGTTTTATAGGGCTTATATTTGGACCTTTATTAGTAAGTTTGTTTTTACTACTCGTAAAAATTTACAAAAATGAATATGGTAAACAAGGTAAGAAGATATAGTCTTGTTAATTGAGTAGATTTATTTTTTAAGATTCCGTATTTTTAACCCAAATTAAAATTGAATGAGCAAAGTATTTAAACTTCAAGATAAAATAGACGAAACTTACATTGAACAACGCAAATTGTTCATTTGGGGAATGGTAGATGATAAAACAGCAAGACACTGTGTGGATAGATTGTTATACCTAGATTCTTTAAGTAATGAAGAAATCACTTTTGTAATTAATAGTCCAGGTGGTTATGTAACTGCTGGTTTTTCTATTTATGACACGATGCAAGAAATTAAAAGCCCTGTAAGCACCGTATGTAGTGGTCTTGCTGCATCTATGGGCTCTTTACTTCTTTCTGGCGGTACTAAAGGACGTCGCATGATTCAAAAACACGGTCGTGTAATGATACACCAGCCTAGTGGTGGTGCTCGTGGTACCAGTGCAGACATTGAAATCACTGCAAACGAGATTCTTAAAACCAAAGAATTAAGTGCTCAAATTCTTGCAGACAACTGCGGACAGACTTTTGAAAAAGTGATGAAAGATTTTAACCGTGATTACTGGCTAGGTGCTGATGAAGCTCTAGCATACGGAATCGTGGATGGTATTTTATAAATAACATAACACATTTATTCAAAAAGCCAGCTTATCTTTAAGCTGGCTTTTTAATTTCATAAAAATGGTTAGAGATTACTTAAACGCTTACTTTAGAACAATTTCATTTATCTTTTTAATCTTGTTGGGTATTTATGCAATACTTACTATAGGTTCAGAAGAATACTTAAAATCATTTGTCACTTCTTTTTCATACACCTTACTGCCAGTTGTAGTAGGTAATATTCCCATCGCCTGGCTTTATTATTACATCCATAAAAAATCAACTCAATGAAACTAACTCCTTTTCACCTAGCTATTCCTGTTAAAGAAATCACCACCACACGTGCGTTTTATCGCGATACATTAGGTTGTAAAGAAGGACGCAGTTCTGACCACTGGGTAGACTTTGATTTCTTTGGTCATCAACTAGTTATACATGTGACAGAAGAGGCTCAAAAAGCAGCCATTAATGCCGTAGATGGTAAGGCCGTTCCTGTTCCACATTTTGGTGTCGTTCTAGAATGGGATATTTTTGACGCTTTCGCGAAAGCGGTAAAAGAAAAAGGAATCAAATTTATAATTGAGCCGTACATAAGATTTGAAGGACTGCCAGGCGAGCAAGCCACTATGTTCTTTCAAGACCCAAGCGGAAATTCATTAGAATTTAAGTCTTTTAAGGACTTTGATCAAATATTTGCATCATGAGACTATTTAGAAAAAAAATAAATTTACCTGACAAAGATTACACACTAGAAACGGTAGAACAGACTACTGTCGCAGATGTGGATGACGCGATAGAAAAAGAAGAAAGTATTACTTCTACTATTGCAAATTCTGGCTTTTTAAAAAAATATGCCCAGCTAGGTAAGATCATGTTTATGATGATCAAAGATTATCGTAAAGGTATTTATACGAACATCCCATGGTTTACCATTGCTGCCATTACTACAGGATTATTATATGTATTTAGCCCCATAGACCTTATCCCAGATTTTATTCCAGGATTAGGATTTATAGATGACCTAACCGTACTTTCCTTTGTAACCGGATGGATCGAGACCGACTTACATAGATATCTAGATTGGAAGTTGAAGGAGAAGGCTTATTTAGAGGATTAGAACACTGTCAATTCTAAAGAATTTATTCTTTAATTTTTATTTCATCTAATAATTTAAAAACGATCTGTTTTGAATCATTTAATGGAATCACAAATTTTCCATTGGAATCAATTACTCCATATTGATTAGACTCTTTTACGAAACCAAGTGATAGAGGATATATACTGCTTTTGAGTTTATAAAATGAATGATCTGGCGACTCTTCATTTTGAAAGACTGACAAGGAATCAAATCTATAATCTGTTAATTGCTTCCCAGCAGAATCAAAAACCGCCCATTTACTATCCTTTTTAAATCCTATAATTCCCTCGAATTCTCTTATAAAGGTAGTGTGTTCAAAAGGAATTAAAACCTTGCCTTGTAAATCAATTAATCCCCACTTTTTATTTTTTATTGTAGCTGCAACATTCAAATGGGGATACATTAAACCAATATCATCGGATTCAAAAATAATTTCTCCTTTACTATTTAGGAAACCAACCTTGCCATTCTCTTTCCAAAAGACAGTAAATTGCTTAATGTAAAACGGACTGATCAGTTTAAACTGAGGTTTGATTACTTCGAATCCTTTTTTATCTATGAAGCCGTATAAATTATCAACACGAATTTTTGCTTTGTTAAAATAATATTCCCCAAATGCGGTATATTTTAAATCAGTTATAAAACTTCCATCTGTCCTTATTAATGCGTAGTGGCTGTCTTTGCCAACTAAAAGAGTATCTTGTCCTAGCTTTTTAAAAGAACTGAATTCTGGTTCCAGAATTACATCTCCATTCAAATCATAAATACCATGTACTTGTGTGGGATTATAGGAAACACTGTAACGTCCTTTATTTATTTTTCCAAACTTCCTTTTACTAACTAAAAGTTTATCTTTTAAAAGATTTATACTTTTAAAATGTAGAGGCAAAATCAATCTGTCATTTTTACCTACTACACCATAAATATCATCCCAATAATATTCGCCTTCATTTCTGACTTTGTAAAGCGAATCATTCAGGATGTAAACCTTATGGTATTTAATAGGTAGCACAATATTATTTTTCCCATCAATTACACCTACTTTTTTATTTAAACAGACAACACCATTACCCTTATAAAAATCTTTGGCATAATTATATTGAGGAGTTATAACCACACTATCCCCTAATTTGTAGCCATATACACCTTGCTCTTGAAAAGACTTCAGATCTTGTGATAAACAACTTATACCGCTAAAACAGAACAGGAAAATTATTAGAGAATTAGTCATTAGTTTACACCTAAGAATCTATTAATACTTTTTACTTAGAAGAGTAAACCAATTCCCCATTACTGTAAGTAGCACTAACTTTCAAATTAGGAACTTGCTCTATAGCAACTTCCATTAAATCTTGATCTAACATAATAAAGTCAGCTGCTTTTCCTATTTCTAGACTTCCTTTTTCATTTTCTTCAAAATTAGAATAAGCTGCCCAAATGGTCATACCTCTTAAAGCTTCTTCTCTAGAAAGAGCCTGGTCTGCACAGAAACCATTTTCTGGAAAACCGCTGGTATCTTTTCTTGCAACTGCGGCATAAAAGGTCAAAAACGGATTTACCTGCTCCACAGGGTAATCAGTACCTAGAGCTAGCATATTAGACATTCCTAATAGCTTCTTATAAGCATAAGCTCCTTGAATGCGCTCTTCTCCTACTCTATCTTGCGCCCAATACATATCGCTAGTCGCATGAGTAGGCTGCACCGACGGAAGTATATTTTCTGTATCAAAAAACTCAAAATCTGCTGGATCAACGATTTGAGCGTGTTCTACTCTCCATCTTCTATCTTTTTTATCGCTAAGTAATTCTTTATAGTTTTTTAAAACCACATAATTAGCACTATCACCTATCGCATGGGTGTTCATCTGGTAGTCTGTAGCGGCAATACGCTCTGCAATACCTCTAAAATCTTTTACACTACTCAATAAAGCTCCATAATGATCGTGTTTATCTGAATAGGATTCTTTCATCGCAGCACCGCGACTACCTAGAGCGCCGTCTGCATAGAACTTTACAGACCTTACATTTAGGTGATTTGTTTTTACGATTCCCTTTTCAAGGTAGTAATCAAGGTTTTCTGGTGTGTTGCTTATCATCGCATAGATCTTCATTTTTAAAGTTCCATCTTGTTGTAGGCTATCTATAAGTTCTATGGTAGAACGCATTAAACCAGCGTCATCTACCGTAGTAATTCCATAACCGAAGTTGATCTCCTGAGCATCCATTAAAGATTTAATAGACTCTTTGATAGTTTCTGCAGGGAAAACCGCTTCTACAAGTTCCATAGGATTGTCCACTAAAATTCCAGTCAACTTCCCTTCTTTAATTTCAATAGCACCACCGAATGGATCTGTATCCACAGTAATACCAGCTAATTTCAAAGCGGCATCGTTTGCAATCATTGCATGACCATCTATTCTTGTTAAGGCAACTGGAATGTCTGGAAATAATTCATTAAGCTTTTCATTAGTAGGAAATTCTTTTACATCCCAATCATTTTGATCCCAGCCGCGTCCTATAATAAAACTTTTGCTATTCTTCTCTTGAAAATTTACAACCTCTTGTATCACCTCATCATAGCTAGACGTACCGACTAGATCTACACGCTGTAATTGCTGCCCTAGACCATAAAAATGACAGTGCGCATCAATTAAACCAGGATAAATAAACTTACCAGAAGCATCTATAGTTTTAGCAGCCTTTAAGTTTTGAGCTTTTAAATCTTCCTGACTACCTATAAAAACTACTTTACCATCTTTTACTGCCATAGCAGTTGCCGTGGAGAAGTCTTTATTTACAGTATAAATTTGAGCATTTTTAATAATGAGGTCTGCTGTATTTTGTTCTTTCTCTTGACAAGAAATAATCAACACAAGCGCTAGTAAGGAGAGGATTTTTTTCATGATGTGAAAATAAGTCACAGAAACTATTAAAACAATTAATTATTACAGCTTATATCCATACTGATATTGATATTTTTTAATCATAAAAAAACTCACTCAAAAGTTAATTGAGTGAGTCCTGTAATTGAATGAGTTTACTAGTCTTTTAATTCCGCTTTCGCGAAAGCGGAATTAAAACAATTTTAAAAATCAAATTTATAAACTGCTCCACCCATAATCTGTAAATTTTGAACTGGGTAGTCCAGGTAATATTCATAATTACCACCGGTGAGATTCTGACCTCTTAAAAAGGCAGTTAACTTAGGATTGATTTTATAGTTAGCGTCTAGGTTAAGATCTACAAAAGAATCAAGAGTCTCTGCTCCGACTCCATTTCTGAAGGCATCTCTCTCACCTACAAAGTAAAGTGTCGCGCCTATATTCCATTTTTCATTGATCTTATAGCTCCCGACAAGGTCTGCAGTGAATTCGGGCAAATGAGAAGCTACGTTATTAAAAGCTTCTCCTTCTGAAACGTCATAACTGAAACCAGTCGCATTTAAGCTAAGGTTAAATGCGGTATTCACATCATAACTTAATGTAGCACCATAAAGTGTGGTATTTAAATTTGCATATTGTGTGTAGAAGACGTTTCCATATTCATAAGCTTCTAGACCTGTTGTTGTGATTGCTCCTACTCCTTTATTATAAAAAGACTTGCTCTCTTCTATTTTATAACCACCGAATACTTTGTACCCAAAGTTTTCAGATATTTTACCTTTAAAACCTAATTGAGCATCTAATAACCTGCTAGTAGGTATCACGTCTATTGCTGGTGCTAGAAAGACGTTTTCTCCAGCAAATTGCTGTAATGAATTCATATCTAGACCACCACCTAAAGTAACATAAGGAATGAATTTTTCTTCTACTACGATATAACTCGCTACCACATCTGGATAAACATATACATCACTTTCTGATGCTTCACTGTTATTAAGATAGTTAACCGTCGCACCTAATTTTACTTTATAATTATCTCCATAAAGGTTGATCGCTGGATTTAATCCTGCTTTTAAATACGTGTACTGGTCTGCCGCTGGAATTAAACCTTGAGTATCAAAACTACCGCTCAAGTAATCTAGTTCTACACCTAGTGCAACCTCTGTATCTAAAATGTCAAAACCTAATTGAGGCTGTGCCTTAAAGCGTATCTCACTACCATCATTGCTCGATGTAGTACCGGTAAAGTTTACATCTACACGTTTAAAAATACCGTCAAAGAAGGTTGCTTTACCGCCTAAAGCATAAGATAGGTAGTTAAAGGCAACGTCTGTATCTTCTGTCAGTAGGTTAAGTCCATTTTCATAATCTCCATACCAGTTTGCTGTCTGGTATCTAGCACCTGCTGTGATTCCCCAATTCATGTCTCTAGTGCGTTTTCCATAAGAAACATCTAGTGAGGTGTCCGAGAAAGAATCGTCTGCTATGGATTCTTCTATTCCTCCTTGAGAAGAGTTGTGATTAAAGAAAACCCCAATATCACTGTCTCTATCTAACTCAAAGTTAACTGCAAATTCACCTAATACATTAATGTAATTACCTAACCCTAAACGTGCATAGTTCTTAAAGTACTTAGCCTTTTGGGTGGGCTTTAATCTAGACAGACCAGTTTTGGCCGGTGTAAATGTACTAGCTACAGGAATAGAGAAAATACTATAAGTAACTGGTTTCTTTTTAATCTTAGTTGTATCGCTAAAACTTGGGTTACTCTTTACTTTAAAAGCATCACTTATGGTAGGGTCATAGGCTTTTACTACCGTAATCGTACCACCGTTTAAACGATCTTCCTCTTCTTGTGTAGTTTGTGCAGTAGCGATAGTGGCTGTTAACGCGACTATTGCTAGTGATATATATTTTATACTGAAATTCATTTTTTACTAGTTTTGACTTGTCGGTACGACAGATGAATTTGTTTTTGCGGCTTCATTTTTAATCGTATGGAGCTCGCTTTGTGCAGTTGCTACTACTTCTGGATATTGTGTAAAATTTGCAATCACAGCATCGAGAATAGTAGTTGCATTAAGAGTTTGATTTAGGGCATAATAACTTTTTGCCATGACCACAAGACCTTTGGCACTCCACAACTTATAACCACCATAGTTCTTACTTAAACCATTAATAGTAGCAATAGTAGCATCGTGATTTCCTTCTTTATTCTCAAAGTAGGCTTTATAATAAGTAGCCTCTGCAGCAAGACTACCAGTTGCTGTCTGTCTTACTTTTTCATAACTAGCTTTTGCAGCTGTTTCATCTCCTTGTTTCCATGAAGAGCGTGCGATAATAATCTGGGCGTCAGACTTTACATTATTCTCGATACTAGAATCGCTTAATACTTTATTTGCATAAATAACCGCATCAACATACTTCTCAGTTTCATAATAAGCCTTCATTAAGTTAGACTGCGCATAAATGATGTTCTGAGGGAAATCTGCCAGTTGTTCTAACTGTTGCATAACAGGAATAGCTTTTACATAATTCTTATTTCCTAAATGTATTTCACTTAACCTAGCCAGTGCTTGTTCTGTAAATTCACTTCTCTCCTTTATAATTACAAACTCATAATGAGAAATACTTTCTAGCTTTTTATTTTGTGAGAATAATGATTGTGCTAGATAAAAATGAGCTTTTAAAGCATGTTTACCATTAGGGAACTGCTTTAAATACTTATCCATTTCTCTTGCAGTTCCTTTCATATCACCTTGAATAAATGGCTGCTCTGCACTTTCATAAGCGGTGTCATCTAGCTCATTATCTGTCACCTCAACACCATCTAGACCTCTTACCCATATTGCATAATCGTTAGTACGACCTTGATCTATATAGACCTGTCTCGCACTACTTATAGCCTGTACTGCTTGTGGAGTACCAGAGTATTTATTTGCTACTTGTTTAAACACCGTTAAAGACGCGTCTAGATTACCATCATTATATAATTGTAATCCTTTACGCATCATTGCTTGAGAGGTGTAACTACTATTAGGATATGCTGCAATTAAATTATCATAGGTATGGATACCTTTAGAAACTTGATTGGTATTTATATAGGTATTACCTAATTCATACATCACGTCATCTCTATATTTAGACGTTTTAAACCTGGTAATAAAACGCTCTAAATCTTCTATCTTACGATCGTTTTTCTGTACAAACCCATAAGAAATAGCTTTTTGAAACGCGGCATAATCTGAGTTAAATCCATTCATCTCTATCGCTTTATTATAAGCTTCCATTCCTGGCCAGTACTTTTTTGTTACAAAATTTGCGTCACCTATTCTTAAGTAAGCATCGTTTAATCTAACGCGGTCACTCTTTGCTCGAGACTGTTCTGTGTATGCCGTGAATGATTGTATTGCGGCATCATACTTTTTAAGTTTAAACTCTGTATAACCCATGTCATAATTATACAATTCATCTTCTTCTATAGCAGCACTCATTTTGTTTACCGCTTTAAAATTAGAATAAGCACTTGTAAAATCATTTAATTGGTACATACTTTCTGCTTTCCAGAAAGTTGCTTTTTTCTTAAGTTCAAGATCTACGATGTTATCGATCGCTTTATCTAAATTTCTTAGAGCATCCTGATATTCACCAGCAGTAAATAGATTGAGACCGTAGTATAAAGCTACTTTTCCATAAACTGCCTTATTACCATTTATTCTACCGTCTTCTAATAAGTTAAGCGCCTCTTTATAATTCTTTGAAGTAAAATAAGAATCTATTAGAAATTCATTCATCTCTTCGTTCTTATCTGTTTCAGGATATTTTTCTAGGTAAGCAAGAATAACGGCAGGCACACTATCGTATGGATTCCCATTTTCATAACTAAGCTTTGCATAATTATAAGAAGCATCTTGGGCTATTTGAGCGTCTAGATCCATCTCACTTGCCTTTTTAAAAGCGTTAAGGGCGTCTTCATTACGGTCTAGTTTAATGTAACTTTGACCTAAATGGTAATAGGCATTTTGGGCTGTAGCATTTTCACCGTCTATAATTTTATTAAAAGTCTCTACTGCTTTTTCAAAGTTATCCTGCTTATAATAAGCATACCCTAGCTGATAAAAATCATTATTATTCCACTTACCACGCACACCTTGATACTTTTCTAGATAAGGTAGTGCCTCTGTGTATTTTTCTTTATTAAAAAGAGATTGCCCTATAATGCGGTTTAATTCTGATTGTTCTTTGCGGTTAGATTTCACTAGTTGTTTCTTAGCTAGCTCTATTGCTTTATCAAAGTTTCCTAATTTATAATTTAAGTCTGCTTGATAATAAGATAGTTTCTCATCTGTTTCTGGTGATTCTCCTACTTCATCAAAAAGATCACTAGCCTCTTGCAACTCATCACCTTCATAAGCTATGTAACCTAGATAATACTTTGCTTTACTACCATATTCAGGATCATCACTTACACGATTTAAGAAAGGTTTTGCCTCATCATATTTTTTAGAATGCACAAGAGTATAACCTGTATTAAAAAAATAACGGTTAGCTTGCTTTCGCGAAAGCGTGCCCTTATCCACCCTTTGATACCAGGTAGCAGCTTTTCTATAATCACCATTATCAAAATAGTAATTTGCCACATCGATAACAGCAGAGTTTTTCTTTGTAGATGTAGGGTATTCTTCTACAAAGTTTTCTACTAGCGCGTCTGCATTGCGCTGGTTTAATCGTACCGCACAATTTGCGATGTAATAAGAAGCATTTCCTTTAATCACCTCATCCATAGATGCATCGAGTACTTTTTCAAAAAGCCTTTGCGAGGCTAGATACTGGTCTTCTTGGTAAAGATCTATCGCCTGGTTATAAATAGCCAGATCATCGGTAAATATTTTGGACTGTTGTGCGTTAATTACACCAGTGATATTGATAATAAACAATAGCGCCGTAGTTAGTTTTCTCATAATAAGAAGGATTCTAATTCTAAAGTAAAATTATGATTTACTACGGTAGAACGTCTTAAAACCTCATTAATTATTCATAATCTTATCCACATCTTGATTAACTTTACATCAAATATTTTTATTCATGTCAGATCACGTTTTATCATTAAGTAAAGTAGATGTCTTCCAGAAAGATAACCTTATTCTAAAAAATGTGAATCTGGAAATAGGAAAAGGAGAATTTGTGTACCTTATAGGTAAGACCGGTAGCGGTAAAAGCTCTTTAATGAAAACCCTTTATGGAGATATACCACTTAAAAAAGGAGAAGGAACTATAGTAGACTATAATTTATCTCGCTTACGTAAAAAAGAAATACCTTACCTGAGACGTAAACTAGGCGTGGTTTTTCAGGACTTTAAACTTTTAACTGACCGTAATATCAACGATAATTTAAAATTTGTCCTCAAAGCAACGGGCTGGAAAGGCAAGAAAGAAATGTCTACACGCATCGAGCTAGTACTGGATAAAGTAGGAATGAAGACTAAAGGTTTTAAATACCCACACGAACTTTCTGGTGGTGAGCAACAACGTGTTGCGATAGCAAGAGCATTACTTAACGAGCCAGAACTTATCATTGCAGACGAGCCTACCGGAAATCTAGACCCACAAACCAGTGTGGAAATCATGGAAGTTCTTCAACAAATTAATAAAAATGGAAATACCATCCTCATGGCAACTCATGATTATGCCTTAATTCTTAAATACCCATCTAAAACGCTTAAATGTGATGATGGAGAAATTTTTGAAGTAGTTCAAAAAGCGGTATAACCCAGCTATTTTCCATGACAGAAAAAAAGAAACCTTTCTTCAGTATCATTATACCTACATTTAATGTAGAAAAGGTTCTCGATAATGCCATTAACAGCATTAAGACACAGTCTTCTCAAGACTACGAAATTATAATCATAGATGGTGGTTCTACTGACAACACACTACAACTGATACAGTCATACAGAGATGACACTTTTGTATTGCGTTTTATATCTGAAAAGGATCGCGGTATTTATGACGCTATGAATAAAGGTGTAAAAATGTCTCAAGGTCGTTTTTTATACTTTTTAGGAGCTGACGATTACCTTCTAGATATAAACGTACTAAAGGATATAAAAGAACACGCACAACTCCATCCTGTAGATGTTATTTATGGAAATGTAAATAGTCATAAACTAGGCAATCATTATGCTGGTAAATTTACCGACGCAGCTATTTTTCATAAAAACATATCGCACCAAGCTATTTTCTATACAAGAAAGGTTTTTGACCTTATTGGTTCTTATGATTTATCCTATCACGTGCATGCAGACTGGGCACACAATATAAAATGGTTCTTTCATAAAGCCATAAAACATAGATTCATCGATAGAAACATCGCCTATTTTAGCGATGGCGGATACAGCGCTGTAAAAAAAGATCATACCTTTAGAAAACATATTTTTAAACTGTATTACAAAAATGCAAGGAATAGAAATTCTGTTTTAAAAACGCTTCTCTTAATCACCAAAGGAGTTTACTCAAGAATAAGTAGATGATGGACCATAGATTCTTAACTATTATACCGCTTTACAATAAAGAAGCTGCTATAGAAAGAGCTATTTCATCTGTTCTCGCACAAACTGTTGCAACCGATTTATTAATTATTAACGACGGCTCTACAGACGATAGTTTATCCATTGCAAGCGAGTTTGAGAGTGATGCTGTCATGATCATATCACAAGATAATCAAGGAGTAAGCAACGCTAGAAACAAAGGCATCTCTTATGCAAAATCTAACAATTATGATGGCATCCTATTTCTAGATGCAGACGATTATTGGGAAACGAACCATGTAGAAGAACTAACTAAAACCATTTTAAAGTTTCCTAACGCTAGGGTGTTTGCTAACAACTATAAAATAAAGAAAAGCGCTACTACATTTGAAGCAACTCTATTTTCTAATTTAGAAACTGATAACTCTAGAGAGTTAGATAACTTCTTTACCTACAACTATCTTAATTCTACACTGTTCTCTTCTAGTTTTGGGATTAAAACTAGCGTTACCTCACTTTATAATGAAGAGATAACACATTCTGAAGATATTGATTTTTATATAAAATTAGCTTTACATGAAAAGATCGCATTTAACCCTACAGTTACTGTCATAAAAGATGAAACTGCAGTAAACAGATCTCATCTCATAAATTTAGAAAACAGAACTTATACAGATTTTGATATCTATGAAAAGTTCTCATCACAACATAAAGGCTTAAAGAAATTTCTAGACATTAATAGATATGCACTTGCCATAGAATTGATTATAGCAAATAAAAAAGTAGAAGCTCAACAATTAGTTAGTAAAATGGACTTTTCTAATTTAACAGTAAAACAACAGAAGTTACTTAAATTAAGTAGCTGGCAATTAAAATTATTAAAAAGAGTACATCACAGTTTATCTAATTCTGGATTAAGAATTAGAACCGGTCGCTAGATAGAAATCTTCTTTTTCTCTTATGTAATCAGATTCTTCAAATTCATGAGAAGCAAGAACCAGACACATCGCACCACTAGAGAAGTCAGCAAGCTCACGCCATACCATGGTAGAAATTAATAAACCTTTATCTGGTTTATTTAAAGTTACCGTTTCTTTCACTTTACCGTTATCTAATATTACCGTAAAACTACCAGATACAGCGATCAATAATTCTAGACATTCTTTATGTGCATGACCACCGCGATGGGAATCACTAGGCACGTCGTACAAATAATAAACACGCTCTATTTTATAAGGAATCGTATCTTTTTCTAGTACCGCGAGATTACCACGAGGGTCTGTAATTTTAGGAATGTCTATAATCTTATAATCCATAAATCAAATATACTATTGTTTAAGATCATTCTCGCCAGGTCTTTTAAAACCACTGACGTAATCATTTGCACCTTGTTGAAACACCTTCATTTTATGCCATAAAACACTTAAAGATCTTTCATAACCTTTGCGCCATAAAAAGAAAAGGTATTTAAAAGAATAAAAAACTGCTGTAATTGCATTTCTCTTAGCGGCCAGTGCACCTCGTGCATAAATTAATCGGTCTGACATCACCTCATCACTACTAGTAATAGCATCGTGCTGCACAATAGTCTCTGCAACAAAACCTATTGTCAACCCTTTATAAAGCACCTCTTCTAAGAAAATTAAATTTTCAGAATCCTGAAACTGCGCGCCGAGACCAAATCTTTCATCAAACCTTAAATTTAATTGTACGACCTCTTTTCTTTTAAAAGTAATTTCTGGAGATAATACTGGGATAATTGTTTTAAAATCATGCTTGTAAAAAGAATTTTTATAATTATAAAAACCTTTTCCGCTAGGTATGGTTGTTTTAAAGGTTAGTACCGTATCCACATACTCGTTATGTGCCGCTACTACTACACTTATAGCATTAGTTTCAATAATGCAATCGTCGTCTAGTATCCAGCACAAGTCTTTTAAAGAGTTTTGAATAGCTAGATTACGGCTTTTACTCAAACCCATCTCTCGCATAGGAATCACTCTAATGTTCTCATGAATCGAGATCAACTCACTATCAAGAGATTGATTAACAATCAACACATGAGCCTTTATACTATCAAGAGGCTGTTTAAACATGGTTTCTAGAAATGAAAAGTCACTCCTATTCATAGTAGCGATACAAATTTCTAGGTCATCTGATGTGTAATTGCTCAAGTGCTTATCTTTACCTCAAATATACTTCTATATGCGCATATTGCTCGTAGGTGAATACAGTGGATTTCATAATTCCTTAAAACATGGTCTGCAACAGCTAGATCATGAAGTAACTATTGTAGGTGATGGCGACGGTTTTAAACGTTTTCCTGTAGATATAGAAGTAGGCAGCACGTATTTTGAACAAAGCTGGTTACATCGCAAAATAAAAGTAGGCTGGTGGAAACTGACAGGCTATAATCTAGAAGATAGATTGAAATTAGCACGCTTTCGCGAAAGCGAGAACCTTCTAAAAAACTACGATATCGTACAGTTTATCAATTCTAACCCATTTGGGTGCGAGCCGGCTGTAGAACGTATCATGCTGGATTTTCTAATTAAAAATAATCAAAAGTCCTTTTTAATAGCCTGTGGTGATGACCATGAATATGCCCGATTTCTTACAGAAGAACATGAGGGTTACAATATTTTAGACTCGGTACACAGAGGAGATTTTCAAAAACAGCAATTGTTTCACACGTATAAATATCTAGGTGATGGTTACCGAGATAATTATTATAAAGTACTAGAAGCCTCTCAAAATATAATACCTAGTAATGTAGATTATGCGATGGCTCTAAAACAGCAGGATAAGGCAACGGCTATAATTCCTGCAGCTATCAACCATTCAAAATTTCAATTAGAATTAAATACAGATCTCTCACAAATTCAAATATTTATGGGAATCAACAGAGGTAATTATTGGAAAAAGGGAATCAACTATTTTGAAGAAGCGCTAGAAATTATAAAGAAGAAATACGGTAATAAAGTCTTTATTACGATAGCAGAAAGCCTACCCTATCAAGAATATATTACCAAATATAAAAACGCTCATATTTTACTAGATCAAGTATTGTGTTATGACCAAGGTTACAATGCGCTAGAAGCTATGGCGCAGGGAAAAGTTGTTTTTTCTGGCGGTAGTTCTATTTATTTAAAAGCGCATGATCTAGCCTCTGTCCCTGTCATGGACGCGAGACCAGATGTAGATTATCTAGTAAATCAATTATCTATTCTCATTGATAACCCACAAGATATTCTAGAAATAGGAAAAGCCGCTAGAAAACATATTCTAGACCATCACGACAGTATAAAAATAGCGCGAGCATATCAACAACACTACCTTAACATCGGATAGATATAAAAATAAGTTTGCCGATTTTAAGTAAAAAGAAGTAACTTTGAGGCGTGGAGAACTGGAAAGATATACGTGTACCCTATGAAGTTATGGATTTACTTCTCAAAATAGATGAGAAGAAAGCCAGACTAGATCTATATAGACCATTTTCAAGCCCTGTTGTACACAGCATTAAAGAGAGCCTATCTCTAGAATGGACTTACAATTCTAATAGTATAGAAGGAAACACACTAACACTTCAAGAAACGAGAATGGTTCTTGAAGATGGATTAACGGTAAGCGGTAAATCAATAAATGAATACTTTGAAGCTGTAAATCATCATGAGGCGATAGATTACGTAGAAAATCTGGTACAACCTGATTATGTTTTTAGAGAACGAGATATTCTTAATGTTCATGAGCTAGTCATGGACCGTATAGATAAAGATTTTGCTGGTCGCATACGTAATGCAGGTGTAAGAATAAGCGGCGCCAACTTTGTCCCTCCTAACGCAAGAAAAGTTTCTGATTTAATAGAAGAACTTATTACTTGGGTAAATGAAGAAGACCTAGATATTCATCCTGTCATAAAAGCGACTATTTTCCATCATCGTTTTGTGTGGATACATCCATTCTTTGATGGTAATGGCCGTACGGCTAGGTTGGTTTTTAACTTGCTATTTTTAAAAGAAGGTTATCCACCAGCAATTATTTTAAAGGTAGATCGTAAAAAATATTACACTGCGCTTAATGACGCAAATAATGGAAATTTAGAAAAACTATTCTTCTTAGTAGGAAGAGCGGTAATGCGTTCCTTAGACATTTACTTAAGTAATCTAGATGACACCGCTGGAGACTATGCACCTATTTCTAAAATTGTTAAAGAACCATCGATCTCCTATGGTCAGGAATATGTGAGTTTGCTCGCTCGTCAAGGCAAAATAGACGCGTATAAAGAAGGACGCGTATGGTACACTACAGAAAAAGCAGTAACCGACTATATTTCTAATAGGAAGAGAAAAAGAAAACTTGATTGAGTTTTTTTTGGACCTTAGGGGTTTTGAGTGAATCTAAAAAAGGCTCTAAAAATCAAATTGATATTTAGAGCCTTTTTTTACTATAAAATTCTAGTTAGAATTTACTCTATTTATTTTTCCATTGAATATCTATTCCAGCAAAATCTTGAGCTGTTTGTTCTTTAGCTTGTTTAGGAATTACACATTCAAATTCTAATGCAACTTCTAGACCATCATCTAGATAGAATAACATAGTCTCTTCTCCTTCATAATCACAAATTACTACGGCATGAATTTCATGCACAGCAAAGTATTCGTCTTTAACTTCTTGAGGTTCTACAAATTCAAAATAATGTAAAACTTGCGCTCCTTTAAAATAATCTATTTGTTGTAAGTAAAGATCTTTTTCCATGCAGCAAAGGTAAGATTAAAGGAATTAAAAAAGCCAGTTCATAAAAACTGGCTTTAAAATTATAATCGATCTAAAAGTTAATTACACCGTACGATTTACATCAAACGCTTCTAGCAATTGTGCCACACGTTGAACAAACTGTCCACCTAACGCACCGTTTACCACTCTATGGTCGTAACTATGAGATAAAAACATCTTCATTCTTATACCGATAAAGTCACCTTCTGGTGTTTCTACAACAGCAGGTACTTTTCTTATCGCACCTAGAGCAAGAATACCCACTTGTGGCTGATTGATAATAGGTGTTCCTAACACAGAACCAAAAGTACCTACGTTAGTTACCGTATACGTACCGCCTTGAGTATCGTCTGGTTTTAATTTTGCATTTCTAGCCCTGTTAGCCAGGTCATTTACTGACTTTGCCATACCTACTAGATTTAATTGGTCTGCATTTTTAATAACAGGCACAATTAAATTACCATCTGGTAAAGCAGCAGCCATACCTAGGTTTATATTTTTACGTTTAATGATTTTATCACCATCTAGAGCGATATTCATCATCGGGAATTCTTTTAAAGCTTGTGCTACTGCTTCCATAAAAATAGGTGTAAAGGTCAGGTTCTCACCTTCTCTTTGTTTAAAACCATCTTTATGTTTCTTTCTCCAGTTCCAGATATTAGTCACATCACACTCAATAAAACTTTGAACGTGTGCACTAGTCTGTACTGATGCCACCATGTGGTGAGCAATCAGTTTACCCATACGTGACATTTCAATAATTTCATCTTCTCCATTTACAGACACTGGAGCAGCCTTTGCAGCTGGTTTAGAAACCGCAGCAGCTTCAGGAGCGGCTGTCTTTGCAGGTGCAGCAGTTTTACCTGCTTTCTTATCTGCAACATATTGTAATATGTCGTTTTTAGTAACACGACCATCTTTACCTGTGCCAGAAATTGATTCTAGCTCTGTAAGAGATATACTTTCTTCTTTTGCTATATTCTTTACTAGTGGAGAGTAAAAAGAATCGCTATCTGTATAATCTACATTTTCTGTAACCTGAGAGATTTGCTTTTCTACTTCGGTAGCAGCAGCTTCTACCTCTTTAGTTGCAGTAACAGTAGTTTCTTCTGGAGCAGCAGTAGTCGCTCCGGTATCATTACCATCAGTTTCTATAATTGCAATAGTCTGGCCTACTTGCACCACATCATCTACTTGAAATAAAATCTCAACAAGAGTTCCATCTACCTCACTAGGCACTTCACTATCCACCTTATCTGTCGCTATTTCTAAAACAGGCTCGTCCATTTCTATGGTGTCGCCTACATTTTTAAGCCAAGAAGTTATTGTAGCCTCTGCTACAGATTCTCCCATTTTAGGTAATTTCAGTTCAAATTTTGCCATAACTAATAAGGTACTATAACGTTTTAATTATTTTGCAAAAGTACTAATTAAACAGTTTACAATTGCGGATTACTCATCGATATAGCAATGTTTTAAGAATCATTTATCGATTTTGCAGTGTTTACAAAGATCTATTAGACAATTTTCATTATCCCACGCGATTTACTACTATCACTACCTATATAGAAGGTTTTATTCTGATTCAGAAATCTATAAGTCCTTTCTGTATTATTAGACATGTAATAAATTATTTTTTCAAATTTTAAAGAACCCACATCCCAAAGCACACTCTCGTTCAGCCTATTACAGGATTCTAGCATTTCTATAAAAACTGTAGATTTTACATTTTTTATTTGAAGCGCAGGATCTTTGGTAACGATTATAAATTCTTTTTCTTCTTGGACAGTTTCGGTCGTTTTTGTGCCTTTCATGGCTATCATACTGTGTATTAAAAGATCAATTGCCTTTTTTTCTAAGGTAGATTGTTTAAAATACTTATCGTAAAATAACCCCATGGCTCCATAAAACCTTTTTAAATAGATTTTATCTTTTACGGTACTTTCTCCTTTAAAATGAATCACTTTTTGATCACCTAGGTAATAATTATCATATCCTTTTTGAAGCGCCGTGTAACTTAAATCGATATCTTCTCCATACATAAAGTAACGCTCGTCAAAACCACCGCAATCTTTAAACACATTTTTATGACAGAACATAAATGCACCTACTAGCACCTCTACTTTGCCTCTTTCGTTTTGACCAACTTCATTAAAGTAATAGTTACTGTCCTTGCCCAGCATTTTTTGTCTCGCGACTTTAGGTGTAGGAACATGTCTTTTACTTTCTGGCAAATATTTACCTGCTCCATCTATAAGCTGGGTTCCTAAAAAGCCTGCTTTGGGTTCCGCTTTCGCGAAAGCGAGACACTCTTCAAAAACCTTCTCTCCTACTATCGTATCTGGGTTTAAAATACACAGGTAATCTCCTTGAGCTCGTTCTACAGCAAGGTTATTCCCTTTAGAAAAACCATGATTTTCTTTATGTGCTATCACTTTTATACGATCACCATAAACAGAGGCTAACATCTCTAGGCTGTGATCTGTAGAACTATTATCAGCTACGATAATCTCTGCATCTAGATTTTTAACAGCTCGCATCACACTATAAACACACAACTCAAGAAAAGCTGCTGCGTTATAATTAAGTATGATGATGGATAATTGCAAGAATTAGTTTTTTAATGAGTTCTCATAAGGAACGCGATGTAAGATACTTCTTCCTAGCGTTACCTCATCGGCAAATTCTAACTCGTCTCCTACGGCTATTCCTCTCGCGATGGTAGAAGTGTTGACTTCTAGTCCATCGAGTTGTTTGAAGATATAAAAGTTAGTAGTATCACCTTCTATGGTAGGACTTAGCGCAAAAATAATTTCTGTAACGCCATCATTTTTCACACGATCTACGAGTGATCTTACTTTAAGATCTTGTGGCCCTATTCCATCCATAGGGCTTATTTTACCGCCTAAAACATGGTACAAACCACGATACTGACTCGTGTTTTCTATAGCCATGACGTCGCGTATATCTTCTACCACACAAACGATGGACTGATCGCGGTTGTGACTGGCACAAATCTCACAAATCTCTACGTCACTTACATTATGGCATTTTTTACAAAAATTAAGATCGTGTCGCATTTTTAATAACGCGTCAGATAATGCATCTGTATTATGCTCTGGCTGGCGCATTAAATGCAATACCAGTCGCAATGCGGTGCGTTTACCTATACCTGGTAATTGCGATACTTGATCTACCGCTTCTTCTAATATTTTTGAGGAAAAATTCATGATAAATGAATCAAAGCAAAAACAGCATAATTGATCATGTCTTGATAATTTGCATCGATACCTTCTGATACTAATGTTGCTCCCTTATTATCTTCAATTTGTTTAACTCTCAATAATTTTTGCAGAATCAAATCAGTTAAAGAGCTTACTCGCATATCTCTCCATGCCTCACCATAATCATGGTTTTTATCCATCATTAACTGTTTAGTAATAGCAACATGATGATCGTATAAAGCAACGGCCTCTTCTAGCTCTAGATCTGGTTGCTCTACCACACCTTTTTCTAGTTGTATAAGCGCCATTATGGAATAATTAATAATGCCTATAAATTCGCTTTCTTGGCCTTCGTCCACCTTTGTTTCTACAAGAGTTTGAAGACCTCTTATGCGCTGTGCTTTTATAAAAATCTGATCTGTAAGTGATGGCAAGCGTAAAATGCGCCATGCACTACCATAATCCTTCATTTTATTAGAAAACAAATCACGACATCGTGTGATAACTGCATCATATTGCTGGCTGGTTTGCGACATAAGGGCTATAAATTTTGCGTAAATTTCGCATTTAAAACTCAATTAACCATATTTCATGGCGACTATAAATTGCGCGGGCACACTTATCGACCTTTCTACACCTCATACCATGGGTATTGTAAACTGCACACCAGACTCTTTTTATGATGGTGGAAAACTTAAAAATGACGCTGCTATCTTAAATCAGGTAGAAACCATGCTAGATGCTGGCGCTACATTTATAGATGTAGGTGGCTACAGCTCTAGACCAGATGGTACGGACATTTGTGTAGAAGAAGAGTTATCTAGAGTTCTCCCAGTTCTTGATTTGATAACAGCTCGATTTTCTATTAGAGGTTTAAGTTGTGACAGCTTTCGCGAAAGCGTAATAGAAAAGGCTATTAATCACGGAGCGACTATCGTGAACGATATAAGCGCCGGTCTTTTATCTGAAAACACGTTACAAACTGTGGGAAAAGCAAGAATCCCCTACATCATGATGCACATGCGTGGTACTCCACAAACCATGAAAACCATGACCAGTTATGATAATATGGTGATAGAAATAAATCGTTATTTTTCTGAACGTGTTGCTGCTGCAAGAGCTTGCGGAATTAATGACATCATTATAGATCCTGGTTTTGGTTTTGCAAAAACTACCCAACAAAATTTTGAATTACTCTCTGATCTAGATCTTTTAAAAGCTCATGGACTACCTATTCTAGCTGGAATATCTCGTAAATCAATGATTTACAAAACCCTAGAATGTACCGCACAAGAATCTCTAAATGGGACAACAGCTTTAAATATGGTGTGTTTAATGAAAGGCGCAAAAATTTTACGTGTGCACGATGTTAAAGAAGCGATGGAAACTATAGCGCTTTATAACCGGTTAACTGTAAAATAATTATATTTTAGCTACATGGAACTTCCTGGATTTAGAATAATAGATTTAATAGACATACTGCTAGTCGCAGCTGTGGTCTTTTACTTATACCGTCTGGTTAAAGGTACTGCGGCACTCAATATTTTTATAGGTATTTTTATTATCTACTTGATTTATCAATTAACGGTTTTCATGAAAATGGAAATGTTAAGCCAGGCTCTAGGCGCTGTTACTGGCGCTGGTGTGGTTGCTCTTATAGTGGTATTTCAACAAGAAATAAGACGTTTTTTATTAATGCTAGGTTCTACAAAATTTACTTCTCGCAAGCGCTTCTTTAAACAACTACGCATTTTTCAAGAAGAACAGGACAACAATGAGATGGTTGTAGATGAAATCGTTAAAGCCTGTAAAAAGATGAGCTCTACTAAAACTGGCGCATTGATAGGTATTAAAAGAGATGGCTCTCTAGAGTTTGTTAAAAATACTGGAGATGATCAAGACATTTTAGTAAACTCTTCTATCATACAAAGTATTTTCTATAAAAACAGCACGCTACACGATGGTGCGATGATAGTAGAAGGTAATAAGATTACAGCTACACGAGTGATTTTACCAGTATCTGAAAACAGAAAGATACCTCAACGTTTTGGGTTGCGACACAGAGCGGCTTTAGGTTTAACAGAAAGAAGCAGCGCTATCGCATTAATAGTGAGTGAAGAAACAGGTCAAATATCTCTAGTTCATGAAGGCGAGTTTGAATCTTATACGGACACAGATGAACTAGCTGCCAAAATCAAATCACACCTCGCTTAATGGAAAGAAATTGTAAAAACTGTAAAAAATTACTTTATGCGCAACAAAATTATTGCTCGCATTGCGGTTCTAAATGGGTAGAATATAGATTAACACCTCGTAAAATAACAGCCGAGTTATCTAATCGATATTTAGGAACTGACAATGTTTTTCTAGTTACCATTTTAGGTTTACTGCGCTATCCTGAAGATGTAATAAATGGCTATATAAGTGGCCAACGCAAGAAATATGTAAACCCCATTAACTTTTACTTAATCAGTTTGTCTCTAGTAGGTTTACAAATTTTTTTATTAAGGCATTTCGCACCAGACACTTTAGGGATGAATGTAGCCGAAATAACAAATGTTCAAAATAATACCGGTCAAAGCTTAGAAAATTTTACAGATTTTTTTTATGACTACATAGGTGCTTTTACTACATTTTTCTTACCGGCCTATGCTTTATCAGGTTATATAATCTTCTTAGATATTAGAAAATACAATTTTACAGAGCATTTGATTTTATACGTTTATGTATTCGCACTTGTTAACATAGTTACTTTTGTGGCTACGCCACTTATGATTGGTTTTGACATTCCTTATCAAATGGTATCACTAGCACTGACACCTTTTATTTTTTTACAAGTAGCCTGGTACTATAAAAGGTGCTTTAAACTAGATATACAACAAACTGTTTTAAAAGGATTGCTTGCTATTATCGTATTCAACGTTATCTTTGCTATTTTAATGATCATTGTAATTATTATAGCAATTGCTCTCTTATTCTTCTTCAACTCAGACCTACTCAATACAGCTGCTGCTCATTAAAAATCTATGGAAAGAAATTGTAAAAACAGTACCGACCTTATTTATGCAGAAAAATCTTATTGCTCTGGTTGTGGTGCAAAATGGATAGAAAATCGCATTACCATGAAACAAGTAGGTAACGATTTTGTCGATATGTACATAGGTATAGACACTAAATTTGTACGTACGTTTCTAGATCTTTTTAGAAACCCAGAAACGGTCATACTAGGCTACATAAATGGACGTCGTGTAAACTACATGGATGCGGTGAGGTATATGTTATTAGTGCTTTTTTTAACTGGTATTTACACTTTTGTGTTGAAAAACATTGGAGCTTTTAATCAAATTCTAGCATCACAACGAGAGGTTTATTCTCAAATAAATTACAGTGGCGAACAGATGGAAATGGCCGTTAAATTTAATGTAGGATGATTTATTAGGTTTCCTTTACTGATTATTTATATTATATTGTTAAAAAAAGGTGTTTTAACCTGAATAATCAATCTTTAATTTTAAAAGCCCTCATCTCTGTTATAGTAAGTATAACACTCATGATAGTTATAGGACTATACTTGGAATACTGGGTATACTAATAGGAATTATCCTTAAATCTACTGGTGTAGTCTAAGCCACCTCTTGCTGTAAGAACTGCACTTCATAAAGATTCTTGTAATAACCATTTTCTTTTTGAAGTAACTCGCTGTGCGATCCTATTTCTACTATTTCTCCTGCATCCATCACGATAATTTTATCTGCTTTTTTTATGGTTGCGAGTCTATGTGCAATTACTATAGAAGTACGTCCTTTGGTAATAATGTCTGTCGCATCTTGTATCAACTGCTCGCTGTAAGCGTCTACAGAGCTAGTTGCCTCGTCTAGAATTAAGATACTTGGGTTAGAAACATAAGCTCTTAAAAAGGCTATTAACTGTCGCTGTCCAGAACTAAGCATCACTCCTCTTTCCTTAACATTATAATGATACCCATTAGGCAAGGTCATTATAAAATCATGCACACCTATTTTTTGCGCTGCCTTGATGACATCGTCTTCTGTTATATCTGGATTCTGTAGTGTGATATTATTCAAAATAGTATCGGCAAACAAGAATACGTCTTGCAGCACCACTGCTATTTGTGATCTAAGAGATGATAACTGGTACGCTTTCGCGGAAGCGGAATCTATCAAAATCTCTCCACTATTAATTTCATAAAAACGAGAAAGAAGGTTGATGATGGTAGATTTTCCTGCTCCAGTAGAACCTACAATCGCAACCATTTCTCCTGCTTTTACCTGAAAACTAAGGTTTTTAAGTACTAACTCATCTTCTACATATGCAAAATCCACATTCTTAAACTCTATGTCTCCTTTGAGATTTGAAGCAATCATATCTCCTTGATCTTCTATTTGAGATTCTGTATCTAGAATACCGAAAACACGATTTGCGGCTACCATACCCATTTGCAGGGTATTAAACTTATCTGCTATCTGACGTAATGGTCTAAATAGTTTTTGTGATAAATCAATAAACATGACTATAGTACCTATTTCTACCGCCATAGTTGTAGCCTCTGCTCCTAGGTTAATAACCACACCTATATAAACTAAAAGGCCTATGGTGATACTAGAAGCCATCTCTGCAATAGGAAAGAAAATGGAATTGTACCATACTGTTTTTACCCATGCATTTCTATGTTTATCATTAATCTCTTTAAACTGCTCGTACTCTATCTTTTCGCGATTAAATATTTGTACGATTTTCATACCAGTAACACGCTCTTGCACAAAGGAGTTTAAATTACTTACTTGAGTACGCACTTCTTCAAAAGCTACTTTCATAGCTTTTTGAAATACACGAGTAGCATATAATATAAAAGGCATGACTATTAAGGCTATTAAGGTCAGTTTCCAGCTAGAATAGGCCATGAAACCAAGAACAACCACCATTTTTAATAAATCAGAAATAATGACAAATAGCCCTTGGGAAAAAATACTCGCTATAGTTTCTATATCACTCACCGCTCTAGTAACTAATTTACCTACTGCGCTTTTATCAAAATACTGCATCTTAAAGCCCATCATGTGAGTAAAGAGTTTTACACGTAAATCTCTTATCACCTGCTGTCCTAACCAGTTTGCATA
The DNA here is from genome assembly GCF_947495285.1 of uncultured Nonlabens sp. Taxonomy (GTDB): domain Bacteria; phylum Bacteroidota; class Bacteroidia; order Flavobacteriales; family Flavobacteriaceae; genus Nonlabens. Next base: position 80,691 of record NZ_CANLXZ010000006.1, read on the forward strand.
ATAAATAAAGCTGAGCTGTAGTAAAACGTCTATGATTAAAACTGCTATCATCATTCCTATAACAGTCACAAAACCATCAAACTGACGCGGTATTATATGCTCATCTATAGAAACCTTTATTAAATAAGGCATTCCTATAGCCACTACTGCAATGAGAATTGCACTTAACGCTACAAAGTAAAAAGTAAGCTTATAAGGCTTAGTATAAGAAAGTAGTCTTCTAAAAAGAGACATATTAAATGCATTACCTGTTGTAGATGCCATATTTATTTAAGTAAATGTTCTATTGTAGAACGTAATTCTTTTTCTTTTTGTGTACCGATAACATATTGCTTACCAGCTACTTTAATGTGTAGACCTTTTGTGCCCTTTACATTATATACTGTACCATAAGAGGTCCAAAGTCTAATACCCCAGCCACCTATAAAACCATAGTCGATGACCTGAGCCTTATCTAGATCTCTCCAATAAAATTCTTTTTTCACTAACGGACTATAAATCACTGTAATTTTCTCGTCAGTAATAACAGTAGTCATTTTAAGTGTTAAAAATAAAACCAAAATGACAACAGGTAAAATACTTGGGATAATTTTATCAGTAGTAAGTTGACCTAAAAGATCTTCTGACCAGTTAAATTGTAAAATAGAAATGAGAGATAAACTTAATACAATTAACCAAAGCCACCACTGGTCAAATTTTTGAGTTTCTTTATAAAGGATCTTTCTCATTATAAGAACAGCTCTTCAGGATAATGAATTTGTGTAAGAAATAAACCTGCTGCTGGCGCACTTGCCCCTGCATTGCTTCTATTCTTTGACGCAATAATTTCATGCATATCATCTACCGTTTTTTTACCGTAGCCTACATCTAGCAACGTCCCTACTACTGCTCTTACCATGTTACGTAAAAATCTATTTGCAGTGATATGAAAAATCACTTTGTGATCTTTAAATTCAAAACGCGCTTCTGTAAGGTCACAAATAAAGGTATTTACGTCTGTATTAGTTCTTGAAAAACACTCAAAATCTTTATATTCTAGAAGAACATCTGCCGCTTTTTGCATTAATTCAAAATCGGGCTTTCTAAATAACACATAAGCCTGATTTACATCAAATGGATTAGGCCTCAATAGAAAATGGTATTCATAAGAACGTTTATAAGCATGGAATCGCGCGTGTGCTTTATCGGTAACTGGTTTTATGTCATAAACGGCTATATCCTTAGGCAACCATCTATTAAGTCGATATACTAAATGCTCCATGTCTATTTCTCCATCAAATACAAAGTGAGCAACCATATATGCAGCATGCACACCAGCATCTGTTCTTCCTGCTCCTTGAATAGCAATTTTCTCACGCAGCATTTTTTGCAAACCATCTTCTAGCACTTCTTGTACAGAAATGCTTTGGGGCTGTCGTTGCCAGCCGTGATAGGCTGTACCATCATAGGCTAATTCTATAAAATAACGTGGTTTATCTTGCATCGCCACAAAGATAAGTGGAATGAATATGAAATTGATTCTGAAATCACACGAGAATTGAAATTAACCATAGCTATTTGCTTATTAAATTTGCAATATGAAAATATTACTCCTTTCTGACACGCACAGTCATATAGATGATTTTATAATCAAATACATAAAACAAGCTGACGAGGTATGGCATGCTGGTGATATAGGAGATCTAGATGTCACAGATCAAATTGCCGCATTAAAACCACTTCGTGCCGTTTATGGAAATATAGACGACGATAAAGCAAGAATGCAGTTCCCTTTAAACAATAGATTTATTTGTGAAGGGATGGATATATGGATCACTCATATAGGTGGTTACCCTGGAAGGTACAATCCCAAAATACGAGAAGAGTTGTATGCAAATCCGCCGCAGGTTTTTATTTGTGGGCATAGCCATATTTTAAAAGTGATGATGGATAAAAAGATTCAATGCTTACACATGAATCCTGGTGCGATAGGAATGCATGGTTTTCATAAAAAACGCACCATGTTACGATTTGAAATAAATGATGGCAAAATTTCAAATCTAGAAGTTATAGAGAAAGATCGATAATAGTATGAAGCAAAAAGAGTGATTAAACATTACTTATTGCTGGTTGTTTATTTTAATCTAGAATCACAATTCTTTAAAAAATGTTTATTTAAGATTCGCTTTCGCGAAAGCGGAACAGATAAAATCCTAAAAAACAAAAACCTGCAAGGTGGCGCCCTGCAGGTTTTTTCACTAATATTACTAAGTTTATTGCGTTTATCTTAATCGATCAGCAGATTTTACAAGCTGTTCATCCTTTCTTATTGCCTTGTTAGCCAAGACAAGTAAAACGATAGATAGGATAGGAATGAACATCCCAATGCCTTTCTCAGAAACCGCCGTTTCTCCAGACATCATTAGCACTCGATATACATAAACACCTAGTATAAAAAGGTTTAATAACAAATTCAAACGGTTAACCACGGTTTGCAACTGTCTGTTTTTAAATAAAAACATGGCAACTACCGACATTAACGCGCTCACTGTAAAGATACCAAAGTACAAACTTTCATCCATACCTACAAACTCATTTCCTTCTCCATCATTAAAATGCTCTACTACCCAAATAAGTCCACCAGAGACTATTGTGGCTAGAAGTAAATAAATGGTCTGTATGCGTTGTATCATTACTGCTACTTTTCAAAAGCAAGACAAAAATAGAACATAACAAGCAAAAAGAACAACAGATATTAATTTTTTAATGTATCATTGCAATGCTATTAAGGTAACTTACTCTTTATAGGTTATCTAGCAGTTTAAAATTTTTCTGATAAGTTTTAGACTTTCATTTTCCCCCTGATAACAAATTATATATATCATAACGATACATGTTTCAAATAGCTGATTTAAAATCTAAAAAACTTCCTGAGTTACAGGAAATCGCAAAAGGATTAAACGTTCCTAAATTCAAACAACTACGTAAACTGGATCTGGTTTATAAAATTCTAGATCTACAAGCAGCAAATCCAGACGTTGTAAAAAGCCTAGATATTGAAACAACACCAGCTGCTGTAAAAGAAGAAGCTAAAGAAAAGGTTGAAAAAGTTGTAAAGGAAAAACCAGCTGCCAAAAAGCCTGCTGTAAAAAAAGAACGCAAACCTAGAGAATCTAAAAAGGAACCTAAAAAAGAAACAAAATCTGAAGAAAAAGAAGATTTTGAAATAACTGAAGAAACTCTTAAAGGACGCAAAGACCCTAGCAAACCTAATCCTAGACCTAGGCCCAGAAAAAATGCTAAAAAAGCCGTTAAAGAAAATAACGACACTGCAGAGACCTCTTCTAAAAAGACTCCCGAAACCGCAGATTCTAAAAAGGATACTACCGATGCAAAAAATGACAACCGTAACAACAGTCGTCAAAAAAGTCCACGTAATAATAACACGCAAAACAATGTCCCTAAAGGAAACAAAGACACTCGCAACCGTTACCGCGATCCTGACTTTGAATTTGATGGTATTATAGAGAGTGAAGGTGTCCTAGACATGATGCCAGACGGTTATGGTTTCCTACGTAGTAGTGACTATAATTATCTAGCCAGTCCAGATGATATTTATGTGTCTCAGTCGCAAATTAGACTTTTCGGTCTTAAGACTGGTGATACAGTTTTAGGAATGGTGCGACCACCTAAAGAAGGAGAAAAATATTTCCCTCTTATTAAAATATCTCAAATTAATGGTCTAGACCCTAAAGTAGTGCGTGATCGTGTTTCTTTTGAGCATTTAACACCATTATTTCCTGAAGAAAAATTTAACCTAGCAGACAGACGCGCTAGTATTTCTACTCGTGTAATGGACCTTTTTGCCCCTATAGGTAAAGGACAGCGTGGTATGATCGTGGCACAACCTAAGACAGGTAAAACCATGTTGCTCAAGGATATTGCAAACGCAATCGCAGCAAATAATCCCGAGGTTTATCAATTGATCTTATTAATAGATGAGCGTCCAGAAGAAGTAACTGACATGCAACGTAATGTAGATGGAGAGGTAATCGCCTCTACATTTGATAAAGAAGCACACGACCACGTAAAAGTGGCAAACATAGTTCTGGAAAAAGCAAAACGTATGGTAGAATGTGGTCACGATGTGGTGATCTTACTAGATTCTATTACACGTCTAGCACGTGCTTATAACACGGTGCAGCCGGCTAGTGGTAAAGTACTTTCTGGTGGTGTTGATGCAAATGCGTTACACAAGCCTAAACGTTTCTTCGGCGCGGCACGTAACATAGAAGGCGGTGGTTCTCTTTCTATTATAGCAACTGCTCTTACTGAGACAGGCTCTAAAATGGATGAGGTAATCTTTGAAGAATTTAAAGGAACAGGTAACATGGAACTGCAACTGGATAGAAACATTTCTAACCGTCGTGTATTCCCTGCTATAGATCTTACCTCTTCTTCTACACGTCGTGATGACTTATTGTTAGATGAGCAGAGTATGAAACACATGTGGATTCTACGCAAGTATCTTGCCGATATGAATCCTGTGGAAGCAATGGAGTTTATCTCTCAAAAAATGAAACAAACTCGTAATAATGAAGAGTTTCTTGCTACTATGAATGAGTAATTCTAGAATATGATACAGGATGCCCTACTTTACGGTGGGGCATTTTTTATTCTCGCTTTCGCGAAAGCGGAATCACTACAAACCTTATAGAAAAATCTAACTTTGCGACGCTTATAATCCTTTATAAAAAGGGGTTATAATTACTCTCACAAAGATTTAACATTATAAAATTAGTCCCTACACAATGAGCAACGATTCATCTCGTTTCTTCTTTAATATCCTATCTATCAAATGAAATATATATTACTACCTCTAGTACTTGCCATAAGCTTTACTATACAAGCACAAGATTCTGACCAGACAGAGACCTCTATAGACGTACAGTTTGAACAACTGCTAGAAGAGTCTAACAACTTTAAAGAATATAAGGTTATAAAAAAGACCGAAATCAATAAGTTGCGTAAAAATTCTAATGAAAGTTTTAAAAAACTTAATCAAAAAATCTCTTCTTTAGAAAAATCAATAATTACTAAAGATAGTAGAATTGCATCTTTAGAAAATGAACTGGACGGAATAAATACAGAATTAAATAATGTGAATGCAGAAAAAGATTCTATGAACTTTTTAGGCATAGAGACTAACAAAGGTTTTTACAACACAGTAGTATGGTCTATAGTAGGTCTACTTGCGTTTTTGTTTATCTTCATGACGCTGCGCTTTAAAAATAGTAACACTACTACAAAGGCAGCAAATAAACAACTTGCCACAACAGAGGAAGAACTAGAAGATCTAAGACGCAAGTCTATAGAAAAAGAACAAAAACTAGGTAGACAGTTGCAAGATGAACGTAATAAATTTGCCAAATTAAAAGGAGATAAATAATTTTTAGGATCCTATTTTTTTAATCCCCATTAAACCTAGATTTAATGGGGATTTATATTTTTAATTTATTAAAACTGTTATTACATCCTATTTTTGAATAAGTTAATCCTTTCTAAACTCACAATTTTTTAACAAAAACAACTTTGTTCTATTTGTATTTTTAAGAAAAAAAAGATTATGGAAAATGTAAAGACAGAAAAGCAACTCAACACTTTATTAGAAACAACATACGATGCACAACGTGGATTTGCAAATGCTGCTGAGGTCACAAAGCACGTACAATTAAAGAGATGGCTGGCACAGCAAGGAGCCAGACGTACAGAATTTGCAGCTGTACTAGCAGGAAAGATGAAAGGGATGAATCAAAACCCTATAAATGACGGTACAGTTGCAGGGGACATGCACCGAGGATGGATGAATATTAAAACAGCATTGAGCCTTAATAAAGACGAGTCTGTTCTAGAGGAATGTCTAAGTGGTGAAAAAAATGCTGTAAAAGAATACAATAAGGTACTAGAACATAAAAGTGAGTTGCCTCCTACTATTGTTTCAGTTTTAGAAGCTCAAAAAGACGAAATCCAAGCAACGGTTAATAAAGTAAGAAGTTTAGAACATTTTGCTCACGAGCATAACTTATAGATTGCACAAACTGTGATTAAACCGCTCATTGAGCGGTTTTTTTTTGATCTTAAAATCTAATTTAACTTTTTTTAACAGTTGCTGATTTATTACTATGGGTACCTTGGTCACTTAAATAAAATCTATATTCATGAAGTTAACTAAATTTCTAGTGCCTGCGCTACTTCTAGTCGCTCTCCTATCATGTAAAAATGACACGCTAGAAAACAAAAAAGAACAAAAAGAGATTTCCATACCTTTTGAAAAACACACTTTAGAAAATGGACTTACCATTATTTTTCATGAGGATACATCTGACCCAGTAGTGGCTGTTGCTCTTACTGCACATGTAGGTAGTGCAAGAGAAAAAACAGGTAAAACAGGGTTTGCACATTTATTTGAGCATCTATTATTCTTAGAATCAGAAAATCTAGGTAAAGGCGGACTAGATGAAATGAGTGCTAGAATAGGAGGTTCGGGAGCAAATGGCTCAACGAGTCGTGATGTAACAAATTATTTCCAGACCGTGCCTAAAGATGCTCTAGAGAAAATGATCTGGGCTGAGGCTGACAAACTAGGTTATTTCATAAACACAGTTACAGAACCTGTTCTTGCCAAAGAGAAACAAGTAGTAAAAAATGAAAAACGCCAGAGTGTTGACAACAATGCTTATGGACACGAGTCTTATGTGATAGGTAAAAATCTATATCCCGAGGGACATCCATACAACTGGCAAGTAATAGGATCTTTAGAAGATCTTCAAAATGCATCGCTTCAAGATGTAAAGGACTTTTATAATGAATGGTACACTCCTAATAATGCGGTATTAACGATTGCTGGAGATTTTGATAAAAAACAAGCTCTAGAATGGGTTGAAAAATACTTCGGTGAGATAAAGAGAGGTAAAACAGTAGATAAGACTATTGTAGAACCAGTTGTGTTAAATGAATCTAAGAAATTATATTTTGAAGATAATTTTGCCCAGACTCCTAAACTGACTATAACATGGCCTACAGTACCTAATTATCATGTAGATTCTTATGCATTAGAAATTCTAGGCACTTATCTTTCTAATGGTAAAAAAGCTCCATTAAACAAGGTTGTAGTAGAAAAAGATCAAGTAGCAGACCAGGCATATGCTTACAGCTACACCACAGAACTTGCTGGACAATTCGGTCTAGCAGCAAGAGCATATGATGGGAAAGATCTAGATAGCGTTCTTGCTAGTGTACACAAAGCAATGACGTTATTTGAAAAAAATGGTGTCTCTCAAAGTGACTTAGACCGTATTAAAACAAGTCAGGAAACAAACTTTTACAAAGGTTTATCCAGTGTTTTAGGAAAAGGGTTTCAATTAACACAGTATGAAATTCTCGCAGGTGATGCCGGTTTCTTAGCTCAAGATGTTAAGAACATGCAAGCAGTTACCGTAGAAGATGTAAAACGTGTATATAAAAAATACATTAAGAATAAAAACTATGTAATGACTAGCTTTATTCCTAAAGGAAGCATCAATCTTGCAGTTAATGAATCTACTCTCGCCCAGGTAGCTGAAGAAAAAATAATAGATGGTGCCGAAGAAACCTTTGACGCTAGTATAACAGCTACATATGAACGAACTCCATCTAGCTTTGAAAGAATAGAGCCTGCATACGGTCCTGCACCTCAACTATCCATACCTAACGTGTATACAGAAACTCTATCTTCTGGTATTGAAGTATTAGGCATAGAAGATAATGAAGTGCCTCTAGTACAATTACAGTTAGAAGTAAAAGGAGGTATGCTATTAGAAGATATTAAAAAGATAGGTGTCTCACATATGCTAGCAGACTTAATGAATAAAGGCACCGCTTTAAAAACACCTGTTCAATTAGAAGAAGCTATAGAACAACTGGGTGCAACTGTTACTATCTATTCTGGCAATCAAAGTATAGCCGTAAACGCTAGCTCTCTATCTCGCAATTATAATGAAGTGATGAGACTTGTAAATGAGATGTTATTAGAGCCGCGATGGGATCAAAAAGAATTTGATTTAATTAAGTTACAAACTATCAGCCAGATACAGCAACAAAAAGCAAGTCCTAGAGCTATCGCTACAAATGAATTTAACAAATTAATTTACGGAGAAGATCATATTCTAGCACAAAACAATCTAGGATCTAGAGAGAGTGTAGAAAGTATAAGTCTTGATGACTTAAAAGAGTATTACAACAGTTATTTCTCTCCACAACTAGCCAGCTTTAAAATAGTAGGAGATATTAGTAAGAATCAAGTAAAGACTTCTTTGAGTACTTTAAATAGCAAGTGGACTAAGAAAGAAGTAAGCTTTCCAAAATTAGCGACAGTAAAACCACCAGAAAAATCTAGAGTTTATTTCTATGATGTACCTAATGCAAAACAATCCATTCTTAGTTTTGGGCATCCTGCAATCCCATCTACTCATAAAGATTTTTATAAAGTACAAGTTTTAAATTATCGTCTAGGCGGCGGTGGTTTTGCATCACAACTTACACAGCAATTACGCGAGAGTAAAGGATATACTTATGGTATAAGATCAAATTTTAGTGGCTCACCTTTATCAGGTACATTTGCTATAAATAGTGGTGTGAGATCTAATGTAACTTATGAATCTACAGCACTCGTAAAAGAAATTTTAAATAACTATGGTAAGAATTTCAATAAAGAAGACCTGCAGGTTACTAAAAGTTATATGATTAAGTCTAGCGCTAGATCATTTGAATCTCAAGGGGCAAAACTTAACATGCTATCAAATATTCAAGAAGATGGACTGCCTGTGGATTACGCTCTTGCACGTCAGGAAATAGTAGAAAGTTTAACTATAGAAAATATTAAAGAACTTGCAAATACATACATCACACCAGATCATATGATTTATTTAATAGTCGGTGATAAGGCTACCCAATTTGATAAACTAGAAAAACTAGGTTATGGAAAACCTATTTTAATTAATTAGAATACAAAATTAGAAAGAGGCTCTCTAAATTAAATAGAGAGCCTCTTTTTAAGAATTTTAAATCTAATAGCGTACTTAGAATAAACCATATTTTCTTAATAATGGTCTTTTAAGAAAAAGTAATCACTATTCTAACAACAGTTCCTGTCTTATCCTATGATAAATTTAATTTTAAGCAAATTACCGTTGTAAACATGTATAACTAAATTAAAGCACTAATAAGAATAGGACATTGGATTTTAATTTATTGAGAAATCATCATTTTTTTTTCAATTCTCACTTAATAAAGCTCCTAAATTACCCAGCATAGCAAAAAAAATAATGAGATAAGTAAGATAATGATATGAGTTTTATATCTCATTTTTACAGACATGCTCTTTTAAAAAAAAATGTATTTTGAGGTATCCGCTTTCGCGAAAGCGAAATAGAAATAGAAATAAATTTAAAAGATCTTAAATCTAGCCCCAAAAACTAGATTAACCTGATAGAACCAGAAACTCTGACTAGCAGAATCTGCAGCGTCCATAGTGGTTCTAATATCTGGCAAATTGATATAACCACCTTTTAATTCACTCTGTACAAAGAAATATTTTAAAAAGACCAGCTGTAAACCTCCTACCGCATTAACACCATATCCAGAAATATGAAATTGATCGTATCGCTGTTTATCCAGTAGCCGAGTATTAGTTTTAGGAACTAACACTCCTGTTTCTAGACCGAATAACGTATTCAATTCAAAAAATTTATGTAGAAAAAGATCATCATGGCGTCTTAATCCTACATTCACATAATTTAAACCGTCTGTGTGCTCAAAGGTTAAGAAAGTAGGCTCTAAAATTATAGCCTCATTATTATAGACACCATTATATAAAGAGTTGGTATCGTTTATAAAACCGTTAATATTAACCGTCTGGTTCTCTGCAACCACATATTTCATATGATCTATACCTAAAGAAATACTGTAGTTTTCTCTCAGATAATATCCTATCCTAAAATTATATTGAGGTATGGTAATAGATCCTGGATTTAAATATTTACCAGGCTCAAAATCACTCTGCCTGTCATATGCTTTTACATTATCGAGAGTAAAATCATATCCATTCCCTTTAAACGTGATATCACTATCACTGTAACCTGAAAGATTCCAACCCCAATACACATAAAAACCCTCTTTATCAACTCGTGAATTATTAGTGTTTAAAGAATCTTGAGCATTAACGTTAACAATCACGAATAATAAAAATAAAATACGGATTAGGCTATTCACTAAGTATATTTTTAATATTTAAAAAAATCTAATTCTAGGCGTTTAATCAATGTAATATATTTCTACACTACAGAAGAAATTATTATAAGAAACCTATGACCGAATACGAACAAGTATAGAGAAAATAAGTTGAACTTCCCGCTCATTTATGTGAATAACTAGTTTATTTTTTTTTAAAATAACAATAAGGACCGAATATAGCTATAAACTTAGGCTTTAAAATTTAAGGTGTTCAACAAAAGAGGTAGACTACGTTTTTATGGATGGTATTATATTAAAAGAGCTCCCACTACTCTGATCATAGGATAAATAAAATATCGTTTAAATAATTTTGTCCTGTTAAAATAAAGTTTAAAACGGCATTGCTCTTATATAAGGAAGCTTAAAAAAACATCCATAACATAAAGCGCACATGAGTAAAATAAGCTCTAAATAAAAACAAGTATTGATTCTTACAACCGTATATTCATAGGCATAGATTCTATAGAGAAACTTGCACTGGTTAGAAAGTGTGACAGCTGTAAACTATGTATAGTTACTAGAGGATACGACTTAAGTTCTCCACAAACATTCATAAAATAAAAAAGCACCTTAAACAAATTATAAGCCTACAAAGAGTAAAAGCCTCAAGAGAGTCATCTTTTGGGCTTTTAAAGACTTACAAATAATTATGGATTTAATCTTTAATATTTTTCAATCCTAGATTATTATTAAACTCTAGCGTTCTTATAGGGAATGGTATATTAATACCATCTTTATCAAATGCTTTCTTGACACCTATTACCGCATCACTTAATGCCATGTGTTTTTGTTGAGCTTTTTTTGCGTCCACCCAAAAACGCAACATAAAGTTGATACTACTATCACCGAATTCCGTATAGTAAAACTCTACCTCTTCATTATCCTGCTGTTTAAACATATCCTTTATAGTATCTGTCGCCAGTTTTTTAACTGCCTCTAGATCACTTTCATACCCTACTCCACACTCGAGAGTTATTCTCATACGTGGTGTAAGTGTCCAGTTTTTCATAGGATTATCAATGATTGTTTTATTAGGTATAAGAACGAGATTATTATCAGCTTGTTTGATAATAAATTTGTCTAACTGTATTTCCATCACCTCACCAGAAAAGTCTATAGTTTCTATCCAGTCACCTACCTTAACCTTTTTACGGAAGGAAAGCACGATACCACTTATAATATTAGAAAGCGACCCTTGCAGTGCCAGACCTATCACCAGTCCAGATATACCAGCACCTGCTATGATACCTTGCACCGCATCGTTTAATTGTAAAATACTCATTGCTATAAATATACCACCCAATACGACTATAATAGCTACCGCTTTACCTGCTAGCCTTTTAACACTTTCTTGTACCTTATTGCCCAATAGTTTACGCACTCCTTTATCTACATATTTAGATATAAAATAAGAAATCATAAGTACTACGATTGCTATTCCTAAATTAGGTAGCAAACGCACAAAAGAATTATACCAGCCAGTAAGCTGTCCCCATATTAAGGCACCACTATCTTTTATTTCAGGTAAATTCTTTGCTGCTTCTTCAGTCTGTTGTAATAAAATCATAGATCCAAATCTAGTACTATAAAAAACCTAACCCATATCTATTAACATGGTTTAACTACTTTGCTATATTTTTAAGACCATTTTCGCAACTATTTCTGGACTATTTAACTTGTAAACTAAAAAAAACTATAAACCATAGAACTATAAATTTTCATGTAACACGCTGAGTAATCTATAACTTGTATCTTTATCTCATGAAAAACATAATAACTAGTCTCATCATATTGATTTCTCTCATCTCTTGTAAAGACCATAAAGAAGCTCTAGAATCATTCTCTATAGTAAGAGAAAATCAGCTACTAGATAACGATACCTTAACAGCCTCTAATCTGTTCTTAATGTCACAAATAGAAAACAAGGCGATGACACAACCAGATAAATACGCTCAAATTTACAGCCAGTCCCTAGAATTTCATGATAAAGTTACTACCTTAAAAAATCAATTAACAGAGGTTATTACCGCCATTCATGATCATATAGGTGAAACAACTGATTATTCTAAAATGGAAGATAACTTAGATAATTTATTATTTAATCAAGACGGTACACCTGCTGCGACTGGTGAAAAAATAATCGAGGCTTTAACAGATTTCAACACGACTACACAAGACCAACTTTTCTTTTATCCAGTAGCAGAAAAAATCATGAAAGAACATTTTACTATAGCAACTATTAAAAATCTTAAGGGAAAAGAAATCACTTACCTGGACTATCACTTTAAAGGATATCCTGCTATTGCAACTATTGCAAAAATAACAACCTTACAAAACAATGCCTTGCAGACAGAAAATCAATTCTTAAGAGAATTAATAGAAAATCCAGAACACTAAAAAACTCCAGCATTAAAATCTTGAATAATTCCCTAAAGACTATCTTTGCAAAATGGAACATAAAGCAGGATTTGTAAACATAGTAGGTAACCCTAACGTAGGTAAAAGTACGTTAATGAACTCACTGGTAGGTGAACGTCTATCTATTATCACATCAAAAGCACAGACTACACGTCACCGTATTCTAGGTATTGTAAACGGAGAAGATTTTCAGGCCGTAATTAGTGACACACCAGGTATTATAAAACCAGCATATAAGCTTCAAGAAAGTATGATGGAGTTTGTAAAAAATGCTTTTGAAGATGCAGACTGTATTCTTTACATGGTAGAACTGGGAGAAAAAGAGTTAAAAAATGAGGCTTTTGAAAAGAGACTCACCTTTGCTGAGGTTCCTGTGTTCGTTATCATTAATAAAATAGATCAAGGAGATCCAGAATCACTCGCAGCTGCTTTAGAACACTGGAAAGAAAGACTACCTAATGCAGAGATTTTTGCCATTAGTGCTTTAAAAAACTTTGGTGTTCCAGAATTACTTGCTCGCATTGTAGAAACCCTACCTGCTTCTCCCGCATTTTATCCTAAAGATGCTTTAACTGATAAGCCAGAACGATTCTTTGTTAACGAGAGCATTAGAGAGAAAATCTTAATTCACTATAAAAAGGAAATCCCATATTCTGTAGAAATCGATACAGAAGAATTTTTTGAAGATGAAAAAATCATCAGAATACGTTCTGTCATCATGGTAGAACGCGAGACCCAAAAAGGAATCATCATCGGTCATAAAGGAACTGCTATTAAACGTGTAGGGACTGAGGCTAGAAAAGATTTACAAAAATTCTTTGGTAAACAAGTTCATATCGAGTTGTATGTAAAAGTGAATAAAAACTGGCGTAGCAACGAGAAACAGTTGAGACGTTTCGGTTATAAAGGAGATAATAAATAAAAAATCACACTTTACAATCTCATTAATAAATCCCTTGCAATTATAGTTGTAAGGGATTTTTTTTGCTCTGTTCCGCTTTCGCGAAAGCGGAATTTCAATAAACATCTAAAAAAGTTCCAACTACCAGACAACCTTTTTAAAACACTCTCGTCTTTATAAGTAGAAAGCATGTAAATTGTGAAAGTGATACAACTATATACTAACGAGAAAAAGCTGATCCAGAAAGCTGCCCAAGGCGATAGAAAATCGCAGAAGCATCTTTTTGATAAGCACGCACCTAAGATGTTGAGTGTATGCCGTCAGTATATCTCGCCAGTAGAAACTGCTGAAGAAATCATGTTAAATGGATTCTTTAAAACCTTTACAAAATTAGACAGCTTTTCTCACGAAGGTAGTTTTGAAGGCTGGGTGCGCAGGATTATGGTAAGAGAATGTATCGATCACTTGAGAAAGAAAGATCCTTTTAAATTTAAAGACGAGATCAGTGAAGAAAAAGTAGGTTGTGATGATACTGAAGAAGAAGAGTCTGACTTACCCCTAGATCTTATACAAGAATGTGTAGATAATTTACCAAATGGATATAAGAGCGTCTTTATGATGTACGCAGTAGATGGTTTTAAACACAAAGAAATTGCACAAGCATTAAACATAAGTGAGAACACCAGTAAAACACAATACCGCAAAGCAAGATTAATGCTGCAGGTAGAAGTACAACAAATAAGAAAGCAACGTTATGAAGCTTAAAAACATAAAAAACTCTTTTAATAATCGTGAGATTAATCCTAGCACTGGCGCATGGGATCAACTAGCAGCACGATTAGATCAAGAAGAAAAGAACAAGAAAAAACCATTTATATATTGGTTGGGTGCTATTGCAGCAATTTTTATTTTAGGTGTAGTTTTATATCCGTTTTTAAATGGTAGTTCTATAACACTAGAAAGTAATGAAAACACCATCGTTTTAGAAGACACAACTCCTACTAAAGAATCAACAGGTAAAAAGAGCGATATAGCCTTAGAAAAGAAATTAGATTTTGAAGAAAAAACAGAAAGCTCTGTAGAGAAACAATTAATCAAAAACACAACTCTTACTGCCGTATCAGAAAAAAGAAAACAAAAAAGATCTTCTCACATTGCTAGCGTGTCTAAAACAATAGTAAATAAGCAAATAGTAAATGAAGAATCTACAGTAAAAGAGATAAAACCAAACTCCATCATTGAAGACAGTAGCATCAATCCTTTATTATCTAATCCCATAGCACAAACAACACCTAAGAAACTTACTGCCGAAGAAGAAATGGAATTGCTTTTAAATGAAGCAATGCAAAATACTCCCAAGACAGTAATTGCAACTAAAGAATATAATATAGACCAACTGGTGCGAGAAAGCGAATGGGATATTGAAGCAGACCGCAGGAACAGAGTCAACAATCTAATTTTTGACCAACTGGGCAGACTAAAAGCCGAAGCTGTAGTTATCATAAGCGGAAACAAATAAACAACAAAACATAATCAATTAAAAACAAGCTGTTTACACAAACGGACAGCATAACTCATATCTAAAAACCACTAATTATGAAAAAGAATAAACTATTTCTTACTATAGCCTTATCGCTTATGTGTTCCATCTGTTTCGCACAATGGACTAGAGACACTACATACGTAGACGGGAAAATGCGAATTACAATGAAAGACAAAAATTACAAGAAGTTTGATGAAAAAATTGAGAAAGAAATTCAAAAGCTTAAAAAGGAAAAAAAACTTTATGAATCAAATCAACGTACTCTTCTAGCTGAAGAAATTAGAAAAATAAATGATCGCATTGGAAAGTTAGAAAATTACACAGAAGAAATGGCTAAAAACGACAAAGTGATCATAGCAGAAAGTTATGCTGAAAAGATCACTAAACATAATCAACTCATAGATTCTAAAATTGAATTTGTAAAGATTAGTGGTGTTTTAACAGATGAAAGCTCTCCTTTATTTATAGATGACGATGGGTTTGTAATTCAAATACGTAATAAAAGAAGGGATTTAAAGAAAGAAATAAAAACTAGATCTGGATTTACATTAGCTCTTGGTTACAACTATATGAATGGCGAAACCTTAGGCATAAATGACTTCAGTTATCCTAGGAATTCATACGTAAGTTTTGGATATCAATTTCAAACAGCAATTAGCAAAAATCAAAAATGGAGGATTAATTATGGATTAACACTTCAATCACATTCCACAGAGTTAAATGGAAATAGAATTTTGGCTCCAAATACACCTGAAACGCAAATTGCAGCGATAGGTTTTGACGTTACAAAAGCTCAGTTTAATCAGAGTCAAATTGTATTTCCTTTACAGTTTGAATTTGGAGGTAATTCTAAAAGAGAATTTGAAGATGGGAGAATACGCTATGATCAATGGAGAAAATGGAAAATAGGCTTCGGTGGATTTGTTGGTTTTAATTATGACACTCGTTTAAAATTAAAATACAAAGAAAATGGAAGAAATATTAAACAAATAACTGTAGATGCTTTTGACACTAATACAATAGTTTATGGATTAGATGCATACATAGGCCGTGGAGACACAACCCTTTTCGGTCGTATGAATTTAAATGATGTGTTTAAATCTGGATCTGTAGATGCGCAGTATGTGAGTTTCGGTATACGATTCCAATAGATTTATTTTAATCTAGCCAGTAAAGTCCTTGCGTTAAATCGTAAGGGCTTTTTTTTTTAGTTTAAAACATATTAGATATTAAATATATCTCTACCTACTATTAAGCGTCACTATGCATAACGCTTGCTTTCAACTGCTGACTCATTCTTTGTAGAGTTTATAGAAGGAGATCTATGAAAATAACAACCTATTCATATTTTAGTACTAGAATCAACATTGTTATAAAGAAGAAGAATCTTTCAATGCCAAAATAAAAGCCTTTAGAGCGCAGTTTAGAGGTGTTAGAAATATAGAATTCTTTCTTTTTAGACTATCTAATATTTTTGCATAATTCTAAAATCCTACAACTTTTGGTCTTGATCCGCGATATGATGAATAGCTGAATCGTATTATTTAAAAATAAAAGAGCGTTATTTTAAAAACATCTATCACTGTATTGAAATATTTATATAGATGGATATGAGTTCTGCTTTCGCGAAAGCGGAATTTTCATAAAGTTGAACCAAAAAATAAAACAAAAAAAAAGCCTTTCAGAAAACTGAAAGGCTTTTAATAAGTATATCGCTTTACAATTAAGCCATAGCATTTACTTGCTTTGTAAGCTTAGATTTAAGGTTACCAGCTTTGTTAGCGTGTATAACATTATTCTTAGCTAGCTTATCAAGCATAGAAGTTACTTCTGTAAGAAGCTTTTGAGCAGCTGTCTTATCTTCTGTTTCTTTTAAAGCTTTGATCGCATTACGCGTAGTTTTGTGCTGATACTTATTTCTAAGTCTCGCTACTTCATTTCTACGAATTCTTTTTAAAGCACTTTTGTGATTTGCCATATCTTGTAAAACTTGATCTTTTTATAGATCGATTTAATTTGTAGCCCGTAGGGGAATCGAACCCCTCTTACATGGATGAAAACCATGCGTCCTAGCCGATAGACGAACGGGCCATTGCGTTTGCTCGTTTAAGCGGTTGCAAAGATAGGACCTTTTTTGGATTGCGCAATAGAAAAATGAAAAAAAATCAATTTTTTTTTCATTTTAATTAATATGCCTTTGCAAAAAGGACTCTTTTATTAGACTTCTTCCCAGTAAACACGCACTCTCCGGACTCTTCTACAGCATCTAGAGGTATACATCTAATTGTTGCCTTAGTAAGATCTTTTATTTTATCCTCTGTCTCCATAGTTCCATCCCAGTGTGCAGAAATAAATCCGCCTTTAGTTTCTAGAACCTCTTTAAACTCATCAAAACTATTTACTTCTGTAATATGAGTATCTCTGTAATTCATTGCTTTGTCATGAAGTGCCTGCTGTATTTCGGCTAATAAGTCCTTAACCTTAGTAGCGATCCCATCTATAGAAGTAGTTTCTTTAGAGAGTGTATCTCTACGTGCTAGCTCTACCGTACCGTTTTCCAGATCTCTAGAACCTATAGCTATTCTTAATGGGACACCTTGCAATTCATGCTGTGCAAATTTTGCTCCTGGTCTTAAAGTGTCTCTAGAATCAAATTTAACGGTCACGCCTAAAGTTCTTAACTCTTTAACAATACCGTTCACTACTTCTGAAATAGCCTCTAATTGTTCTTCGTTTTTAAAAATAGGAACGATCACTACTTGATTAGGTGCTAAGTTAGGAGGTAATACTAATCCTTGATCATCACTATGCGTCATAATAAGAGCACCCATTAACCTAGTGGATACACCCCATGAAGTTGCCCAAACGTGTTCTTGCTTTCCTTCTTTAGAAGTGAACTTTACGTCAAAGGCCTTTGCAAAATTTTGACCTAAGAAATGACTTGTACCAGCTTGTAGAGCTTTACCATCTTGCATTAAAGCTTCAATACAATAAGTTTCATCTGCTCCAGCAAAACGCTCACTTTCTGTCTTTAAACCTTTAATAACTGGGATAGCCATAAAGTTTTCTGCAAAGTCAGCATAGATATTATTCATTTGTTCTGCCTCGGCGATAGCTTCTTTTTTAGTAGCATGGGCTGTATGTCCTTCTTGCCACAAAAACTCTGCTGTACGTAGAAATAATCTAGTTCTCATCTCCCATCTCATAACGTTTGCCCACTGATTAATTAATAATGGTAAATCTCTATAAGATTGAATCCACCCTTTATAGGTATTCCAAATAATTGCCTCACTCGTAGGTCTTACCACCAGCTCTTCTTCTAGCTTTGCGTTAGGATCTACTCTTAACTTGCCTGGATTATCTGGATCATTTTCTAGTCGATAATGAGTTACAACAGCACATTCTTTTGCAAATCCTTCAGCATTTTTTTCTTCTGCTTCAAAAAGGCTTTTTGGAACTAGTAATGGGAAATAAGCATTTTGATGGCCCGTTTCTTTGAACATGCGATCTAATTCTGCTTGCATTTTTTCCCATATCGCATAACCATACGGCTTTATAACCATACAACCTCTTACGGCGCTGTTTTCTGCTAGATCTGCCTGAACCACAAGTTCATTATACCATTTAGAGTAGTCTTTACTACGAGTCGTAAGGTTTTTGCCCATAATATTTGTTTTGGCACAAAACTTGTGCTATTATTAGAAGTTTGTTAATTGCTTTTTATACTTGACAAAACTACTTATTTTTATCAAACGCTATCAAATAAATATATCATGAAAAAACCTAACTTAAGAAATACTGCTTTTTACCATATAGCAGCACTGATTTTACTGGCTGTGACAGTCACATCTTGCGGTTCTTACCAAAGCGTTTCATACAATGATGGAATTTATGGTGATAACGATTACAATACTACTACAGAAAAACCTGAACCAGCAGTATATGAAGATAATTCCTCTTCTTATTATCAATCTTTATTTCAAGAAGGTGCAGATAGTCATGGAAACAATTTTTCTGACGATGTAGTTTTTACAGATGTAGACAACTACTCTTCAACTAGTTATAATGAATCTAACCCTGATTACACTGCTAATTATGGCGGTGGCGAGCCTGGATGGGGTACTAACCCATCAGAAGTAACTGTTAATTACTACAATAATGGATGGAATAACGGACTAGTGTGGGGAAATGGTTTTTATGGAAACGGTTTTGGTTACAATAACTGGGGCTGGAATGGTGGCTTCTACGGTTTTAACGGTTTTGGTTGGAATAACTTTGGTTACGGTGGTTTTTACGGAAACAGATTTGGTTATGGATGGAACAACTTCGGATACCATGGTTTTTACGGTAATTATTATGGCGGTTACTATAGAGGACACTTTGGTAATGGATTTAATAGATATTACAGAAACAACAGACGTAATAATGTAAGTAGATATGCTTATCAAAACTTTAATCGAGGATCTAGAGGACAATTACAAAACTCTAGAGGTCGTTCTACTTACAATGGAAGAAGCGCCACTTATAGCAGAAACAATACTACAAGCGGTCGCTCTACAGCAACCACAAGTAGTAGAAATAATTCTAGAAATGCTACTAATGGAAGAAATCGTGGGACTAGAGCTAGTAATACAAGATCAACTACTACAAGAAGAAGTACCACAACGCGTAGATCATCTTCTACAGTAAGAAGAAGCTCTAGCCCTACGAGAAGTAATACAGGAACAATGAGATCAACAAGATCTAGCAGATCATCTGGAACGATGCGACCTTCTAGATCATCTAGCCGCTCATCTAGTGGAACAAGGTCCTCTAGATCAAGTGGTAGATCTTCTGGTAGAAGAGGTTAATATTCAAAACATTTTTAAGAATGAAAAATATTTTAATTTTAAGCGCGCTACTTGCTAGCGCGTTTTTTAGTGATGCACAAACCGTAAGCGATGGATTACTTTATACAGGTCAGGATTTAAAAGGAACAGCTCGTTATAGGGGTTTAAGTGGCGCTTTTGGCGCATTAGGAGGCGACCTTAGCGCTATAGGGTCTAATCCTGCAAGCTCTGTAGTATTTGCAAATAATTATGCCGGTGTTTCTTTAAATTTTACTAGCAGCGATAACACATCAAATTATTTTGGTACAACAGTATTCTCTGATGAAGGCGACATAGAAATAAACCAAGCTGGTGGTGTATTAGTTTTTCAAACACCTGAGAGCAGAAAGGTAACTAAATTTGCAATGAGTCTTAATTACGATGTTACTAGAAACTTTGACAACTCCTTAAGAGTAATAGGGACGAGTCCTATTTCTATATCTCAATATTTTTTAAATAATGCCTCAGGTATAGCGGTAGACAATTTTACAGTTAGAACTACCGAAAATGAATCCATAAGCGATCTATATCTCTTCTTAGGACAAGATATAGGGTTTAACGCACAGCAAGGTTTCTTAGGTTACGAATCTTTTTTAATCAATTCTACCACAGACAGCCCTGATGGCAACACTGATTTAACTAATACCGTTTACACCAGCGCTACCGGTACAGGCAGCTTTAATCAAGATTACCTCGTAGAAACAGCTGGTTACAACAGTAAATTTAGTTTTAACGGCGCTCTTGAATTGAACAAAAAATGGAATCTAGGTATCAACCTCAACTCTCACATTATAAGCTTAGAGAGGTTTACAAGTATAGAAGAAGGAAATTCAAATGCAGACGCTACGATAACCGATGTAAGATTTGATAACCGCGTATCTAATGAGGGTAACGGATTCTCTTTTCAACTAGGACTCATAGGTAAAGTTACAGATAACATAAGAGTAGGTGCTACTTATGAATCACCTACCTGGTACACCATAGAACAGACACAAAATCAAGAAATTATAACTTTAAGCAATGATGGCACATTAACAACGGTATCACCTAATATTTTAAACGTATTTGCTCCATATAAATTAAGATCTCCAGGAAGTGTCACTGGTAGCATTGCTTATATATTTGGTAAAAAAGGACTATTAAGTCTGGACTACAACACTAGAGATTATAGCCAGCTTAAATATAGCCCAGACGATAGCGATCTATTTGTAAACAACAACACATTTATTGAGAACAATCTTTCTAGAGCATCTAGTGTAAGGATAGGTGGTGAATATCGCATTAACAACTGGACGTTAAGAGGTGGATATCGTATGGAAGAATCTCCTTATGATAATAAAGCTATTATGGACGATCTTACAGGTTACAGTCTAGGCTTAGGTTACTCATGGGGTAAAACTATTCTAGATATTTCTTATGACCATTCTGAAAGAGATTACAGTCAGCAATTATTTGACAGTGGTCTAGACACACCAGCTGGCGTTCTTAATGAGCTTGATAATATTGTGGTAACTTTAGGTTTTAATTTATAAATAGCTTCTCGCTTCTCCTATAGCGACACACAAAAACGCACAGAGCATCTACTATGAAGTAGATGCTTTTTTTATGGACCTAAAATCTCTAAACAAAGATACTAACGCGTAAAATCGACCTGACATAGAACAATGTATCAAAGCATCTTTTTACAACACACCGTATAGGTAATAACCTAATAGACTACAAAAAGATATAAAAGACACGATAAAAAGAACTATTAAAACCCATCAATAGAGTAAATTAATTATTGTGAAGATGGTAGTAATTCCGCTTTCGCGAAAGCGGAACAACAATCTAACTAAGGTACCATAACTACTTTAATACCTTTCTAAATGCCATCTACAATAAAAGCACACCGATTAAGATGTGCTTTTTATTATATGTAAAGTGAGTTCTTTTATCTTTTCATAGCAAAGTGCCCAGAGGCCTCTCGTTGCTGCCCATCAAATGCATACTCGATTTTAAACCAATAATCTGTACTAGGCAGTGGCTGTCCATTATAACTTCCATCCCATCCTGGACCGGCTACATCAAGTTGTTTTATAAGCTTTCCATATCTATCAAAGATATAAAGAATCGTCCCTGGCAAACGATCTCCACCTACTATGTTCCATGTGTCATGAATACCGTCTGCGTTAGGTGTGAAGTAATCTGGATAGCCGAATACGAATATATCTACTACTATCTCCCCACAGCCACTTCTCTCTGCTATAGTTACCGTATGCGATCCTGGCTCTACATTATTAAATGTACCATTGTTCACATAAGAACCATCATCTAATCTAAACCAGTATTGATCTGGACCATCAGCAGTTACTACTACTTGGTGCTCTTTATCAAATGGGTCTGTTGTAATGTCTATATCATACACATCTGGCACACTAGAAATACGCACTATAGCGGTTTCATTACTAGAACAACCTGTAACAACATCTGTCGCTATCACCTCATAGTTACCACCATCAGACGCATCTATAGACGCCGTACTTGCAGCTATTACAGTACCATCTAGTGACCACTCAAATGAGTAGTCTATATTATTTAAACCAGTGTCTAAGACTACTGGACCATTAACTAGGTTGCCATCTTCATCTAAACAAAGCACATACTGATCTAATAAAGAAGGAGCAGGAAGTTCATTAAATATAAGATCTAGAGTTGTGAAACTAAAACAGTCTGTGTTATCGTCATCTACTCTAGCTATCAAAGTAGTTTCTGAAGAGTAATCAAAGTTTCCAGTGATTCCGTTTACTTGATTATCAGCATCAGTCTGATTTAAGTAATACACTACCGTAGAGCCGGCCTGTCCTGTTGTTACCTCAGCATCTGCTTGATTAACATCTACCGTAGCCGTTCCATTACCGTTATCACAGGATTCTAATGCGGTAGGCACAATAGCTATAGGCGCATCTACCGCCTCTATAGTAAAATCTCCCATAGCAAAACAGCCTGTCGCCGTAAATTCTATTCTATAATAAATAGTTTGTGGGCTACTGGTATTATCATAGCTAGCATCATTCAATGCATTCACACCAGACAACGCGTCGGCTTGAGCATCGTGAAAGGTAACAAGTGTACCTACTTGTCCATTTGTTGTTTGAGTAGTTGCCTCACTCAGGATAAATGTTGCAGCGCCATCGCCATCTTCATCACACTCTTCTATTAAAAAAGTAGGAATAGTGACTGGCACATCGCCTACTATTAAATCAAACGTAGTCGTGCCTGAACAGCCTGTTACATTATTCTCTACTGTTACCGTTATCGTTTCTGGACTAGAAACATTCACATAAGGCGAAGTAATTGCACCAGATACATTACTATAAGTAATGGTATAGTCTGCAGGATTTAACCCATTTAAAATAGTTGCGTCATTTTGTGTTAAATCAAAAGATTCTACTCCATCACCGCTGGGATCATCACATATGGTAAGGTTCGGAGCACTGGTTATAGTAGGTGATTCATTGATAATTAAATCAAATGAAGTAGAAGCAATACATAATACATTTGCAAGATTCTCTACACGCACATATATCGTTTGTGGATTTGAGATATTTGTATAAGATGTAGTAGATAATGGATTTGCTCCACTATCAGCTTCTGCTTGTGATTCATGATAAGAAACGATGAACATTAATGGATCTTGTGCTTGCAATACTTGTGCTGTATAAGCATCAAATTGAAAACCACCTAAACCATCGTTACTTGGGTCATCACACACCTCTTCTGGTGGTAGAGGATTTGCTACAGGTAACGCATTTACTACTAACTGAAATGACCCTGTACTGTCATCACAAAGTGAATTAACAGTATTAACTATTCTAACGTATATCGTTTGAGGGCTAGACGTATTTTGATAATTTGCTTCATCAATTATGGCATTAGTTCCCGATTGAGCGTCTGCTAGAGTTTCATAAAACTCAACATTAAACAAAGCAGGATCTTGTCCATTTAGGATACCTACCTCTTGACTATTAAGGTCAAATATATCTACACCATCGTTGGTAACATCATCACAAACTACCATGTCATCCACTACATTGTAAACTGGCTGAGCAACAAGAGCTATTTCAAAACTCATGTCTGCATTAAAACAATTTGATGTAAGATCACTTTCTATTCTCACAAAAATAGTTTGAGGAGAAGATGTATTACCATAAGCATCAGGATTCATAATAGGATTTATTCCTGTTAGAGCATCTGCTGGAGAGGTGTGATAAGTTATTAAGTAGTTTAAAGGAGCAGCTGGCGTCCCTTGATCCTGACCTGCAATAATAGCCGCCTCGTTAACCGTTAAGTTAAAAAACTCCACACCATCATTAGCACTATCACATAGTTCTAGAGATTGTGAAACAACTGTTTGTGGTGCTGGAGCAACAATTACATCAAATGTTCCTGTAGTCATACAAGCCGCGTCTGTACTGTTTTCTATTCTCACATATATTGTTTCTACAGGAGAAATTACATTTGTATAAGCATCAGGATTAACGATAGCATTTACGTTATTATCAGCATCTGCTTGTGTTGTGTAAAAAGTAACAATATTATCTGCAGGATCTTGTCCGTTTAAAATCCCAGCAGACTGAGAAGTAAGATCAAAAACTTCAAAACCATCGTTTGTAGAGTCATCACAAAGAACCAGATCATCCACAGGTGTAAAAACAACATTCCCTATTCTTATCTCAAAAGAATCTAGATTATTACAGCCACTCGCTCCTTCTGTAATTCTAGTATAGATAGTTTGAGGGTTTGATGTATTGGTATAAGCAGTAGGGTTTGTAATAGAATTGCTATTATTTTCTGCATCAGTAGGAGTTTCAAAATAACTAACTACATAGTTCGTACCACTAAGACCATTTAAAATAGGAGCATCATTAACCGTTAAATCTACTACCGCGGTAGAACCAGTAGGATCACAAATAACAATATCGTTAGGCGCACCTGACGGTATAGGAGCAACAACATCTATACATACTTGCTCTGTATAAGAGCAACCGTGATTATCTGTAAACACATAATCATAACAGTTTAAACCCTCCATTGAAGGTGTCACTGAAACAATGTCACCAGTATTCATAGCTATATCTGGATTTGCTTGCCATGCTGCGGTAGCCTCAAGAGGTGTAAAAGAAAGATCTGAAGGAATAATCGCTGGGTCAAAATTAAGACCCCAAAAGAATATATACCCATCATCAGCACCTAAATTATCCGTTATAGTTAGACACCATTGTCCATTTAGCGGAGAACCAATTAATCCTGAAAAAGCTGTTTCCGGCAGATATTCTCCAGCAGGTATAGGTTGCGCACTTCCAACTGAAGGAATTACTTGCTGTAAGGTTTGCGTCGCGGTTACCCTTTCCGTAAAGATATAATCAAATCCCACCCCAGGAGTTCCAGAAGTATCATCCACAGCCTGACCAAAATAAATGTCACCTCCTCCATTAGGATTAGGTAATAATGTAACAGACGTACCGTTAGGTGCCGTTAAAATAATTTCTAAATCGTTAACCCAACTATGTTCTAAATTCACAAAAACATCCGCAAGATCGCTAGCACTAGAAATTAATGCTCCAGGAGCAAATAAATCTACATCAACACATGTTACATAACTCACACCGCTACCATCAGGCAAAAATGTTAAACCTGTTACCGGTGGAGAAACTGGGATAGAAAACTCCTCGGCAGTAACTACACCTCTAAGAGTGGTGGATTCTCCAAAACACAGGACGGTATCATCTGCCTCAGTACCTGTAAAATCAGGAGTAGTAGAAACCTGAACTATTAAATCTACCTCATCTCTATCTGTACAACCACTACTATCTGTAACAACAAATCTTGTTTGATAAATACCAGGTTCTGTATATGTTTCTGATTGAACTTGCCCCATATTTAAGCCATTGCCATTTGCTAGGTCCCATTCATATGTTGCACCAGTCCCATCTGTACTAAAAGTAGCAGATCCATCAAAGGTAACCGTATCACCTTGACATATTCTCAGTATACCATCTGTATCAATTGCTGGAGTAGTACTTATAGCTGTGGTAATAGTCTGACATGGGTCAAAACAGGTTCTTCTTGCTCTCCATCCAGAACTCACTCCAGAACCATTAGAGACAAATCTTACTGTAAGACATCCCGTAGGGTTAGCTGCACTAGCCTGGAACAATCCTGCTGCTGCAGTAGTGTCTGTGATAGTAGCTAATACGGTAGCCGTCGTAGAATCTCCATCATAGATAGTCACTACATCGCCTGCTAATAAACCGACCTGTAAAAAGTCCAACTGCATTCTATCTGTATCGATAGAAGGACAGAAAACAGAAATATTATCTTCATTATTCTCATAATTTTGATTACCCTGACTATCATTGAACACACTTAAACTACAACCTACAAAACGAAAGCCATTACCGTCGTTAGTACCTTGAGGCATATTTATATTAGTCTGTGCTACAGAAAAATAAGAGCTAATTAGGATTAAAAAAAAGAAGAATCTTTTCATCATTTAAAAATTTGAATATTAAGGGACCATTTTCTAGGGAGCAAATATGAGAAATATAGTTAACTTTAACTTAACGTATTTTATTTAATCTTAGTCTAAATCTAACAAAACAATGCACTTATACATTTCTATGTGTAAATTTGCACTTTAAAAAAATGCCGCTATTAATTGCATTACACATATGAAAATTGACGACCTATTAGATAACATTGAAGATCACGACCACCTTTCTTCAAACGAGCAAACCCCTTTACGTCCAGACGCATTTAAATTAAGCGATGCTGATAAAATAGAATCCATCAAAAAAGATGTCCATAATATACTAGAAACACTAGGTATGGACATGACAGACGACAGTATTAAAGGAACACCTAACCGTGTTGCAAAAATGTTTGTGAATGAAATTTTTGGAGGTTTACGTCCAGATAAAAAACCTAACGCTAGTACTTTTGATAATAAGTACAAGTATAATGAGATGCTGGTAGAAAAAGACATAGTCGTTTACTCTACATGTGAGCACCATTTATTACCTATAGTGGGTCGTGCGCATGTTGCCTATATATCTAACGGTAGCGTGGTAGGGCTTTCTAAAATGAATCGCATCGTAGATTATTATGCAAAACGTCCACAAGTACAAGAACGTTTAAACATACAGATCGTGCGTGAATTGCAAAAAGTAATGAATACAGAAGATGTAGCATGTATTATAGACGCAAAACACCTTTGTGTTAACAGCCGCGGTATAAGAGATATCGAGAGCAGTACCGTTACGGGAGAATTCGGTGGTAAATTTAAGGATCCAGAAGTAAAAAGAGAATTCCTAGATTACATTAAAATGGAGACTAAGTTTTAAACGACTCCTATACTTAGAAAATATTTAAAATCTAAACTGGCATTTAAGTCAGATAAGATCCATACGATTATTTTTGAGAAAAATTAGTATTGAGATTCCGCTTTCGCGAAAGCGGGATAAACACCATCAACATCACATAAAAACAAGTCATGGCGCTTTATCAAGATAATGAATTAAGAATTTACAATTCGATTAAAGGCGAAAAAGAGGTTTTCAAATCGATTACCGAAGGTCGCATAGGAATGTATGTCTGTGGACCTACAGTTTACAGCAATGTGCATTTAGGTAATTGCCGTACGTTTATCAGTTTTGATATGGTGTTTAGATACCTTAAACATCTAGGTTATAAAACACGTTATGTACGTAATATTACAGATGCAGGCCACTTAACAGATGACGCAGATGAAGGTGAAGATAAAATATCTAAAAAAGCAAGGTTAGAAAAAATAGAACCTATGGAAGTAGTGCAGCAATACACGCTAGACTTTCATACGGTAATGAAACAGTTTAATGCCTACCCACCTAGTATAGAACCTACTGCAACTGGTCACATAGTAGAGCAAATAGAGATTATTAAAACAATCATGAAAAATGGATATGCCTATGAAAAAAATGGCTCTATCTATTTTAATGTAGTTAAATTTAATGAAGACCATAAGTATGGTAAATTAAGCGGTCGCAATCTAGAAGACATGATGGCTAACTCTCGTGAACTTGCAGCGCAAAGTGATAAAGAAAACCCAGCAGACTTTGCCTTATGGAAAAAAGCGAGCCCAGAGCATATTATGAGATGGCCTAGTCCATGGGGTGACGGTTTTCCTGGCTGGCATCTAGAATGTACGGTCATGAGTTCTAAGTATCTAGGAGAAACTTTTGATATACACGGTGGTGGAATGGATCTTAAATTTCCACATCACGAGTGTGAAATAGCACAAGGTGAGGCCGCACATGGTCACAGCCCTGTAAACTACTGGATGCACGCAAACATGCTGACTTTAAACGGTCAGAAAATGTCTAAATCTACTGGGAATAGCATCCTACCAGTAGAACTTTTTACTGGAGAAAACGACTTTATGCAAAAAGCATTTGCTCCTAGTGTCGTACGCTTTTTCATGATGCAGGCTCATTATAGATCGATTCTTGATTTTAGTAACGACGCGATTCTCGCTGCCGAAAAAGGTTTTAATAGACTTACAGAAGCAATGAAAGTTATGGATCAATTATCTGTTTCTGAAACCTCTTCTATAGACTTACCTGCATGGAAAGCAAAATGCTATGCTGCCATGAATGACGATTTTAACACACCCATTCTAATTGCAGAGCTTTTTGATGCAGTAAAGATGATTCATTCTATCAATGATGGAAATACAACTATTACAGCAAGTGATCTAGCAGACCTTCAAGAAACGATGAACGCATTTTTCTGTGATGTCTTAGGTTTACAGGATGCCAAAGAAGAAGGAAGCGCCTCGCTTAATAAAGGAATGGATGGTGCTATGAAATTGATCATCGATCTGCGAGCTACTGCAAGAGCAAATAAAGACTGGAGCACCAGTGATAAAATAAGAGACGAACTAGCTGCGGCTGGAATTTCTTTAAAAGATGGCGCTGACGGGACTAGTTATAGTGTTGATTAAAGGTTAACGATTAGAGATTTTTGATTTAAAACAAATCAAAAATCTCCAAAACTAAAAAGTAATTTCAGAAATTAAGACATCTATCTGGGTTTATGAAAAAAATACTAGCCTATCCGTTTTTGTTAATCATCAGGTTTTATCAATCTGTGATATCGCCATTTACCCCTGCTAGTTGTCGCTACTCTCCTACTTGTTCTCAATATTCTAAAGAAGCACTGATCAAACACGGTGCTTTTAAAGGTGGCTGGCTGGCTATTAAAAGAATATCTAGCTGTCACCCTTGGGGTAGAAAAGGTTATGATCCTGTGCCTTAGAAAATTTTATTGAGCGGCAGTCGAAACCTTTTTTTTTAGATCGTACAGTTTATTTTCGTAAGTAAGCGTTCTCGACTGCGCTCGAACTGACATCAGTTTTAATTTTCAATTTAGATTTAGATATAAGTTTAAACTTGAGCTTGAACCTTCTTACCTTAGCATCAAAAATAAAACCACGTGTCATCTACTCAAATACTTATTACCATCGCTTGTTACTTTGCAGTACTAGTTGCTATCTCATTTATAGTAGGTCGCAAAAGTGATAACGCCACTTTCTTTAGAGGCAATCGATCATCACCATGGTTTATTGTAGCTTTTGGGATGATAGGTGCGTCGCTTAGTGGCGTGACTTTTATCTCAGTTCCTGGTGCGGTAGAAGAAGGTGCCATGAATTATTTTCAAGTAGTACTGGGTTATGTAGTCGGTTATTTAGTCATTGGAACAGTTTTATTACCACTATATTATAAAATGAACCTTACTTCTATATATAGTTATCTTAACGATAGATATGGAAGTGCTGCCCAATTTACCGGTTCTAGTTTTTTTATACTTTCTCGTGTTGTAGGTGCTAGTTTTAGATTATACCTGGTTGCAGGAGTTTTACAAGAATTTGTATTTAACGACATGGGTGTGGAGTTTTGGCAAACGGTAACTTTTACTGTAATTCTTATATGGTTATATACTTTTAAATCTGGCATAAAAACCATAGTATGGACAGACACGCTTCAAACTCTTTTTATGTTACTAGCTGTAGGTGTTGCTATTTATTACATCTCTGATAGTTTAAACTTAAACGGTATAGGAGAAGTAACGAGTTTTATTTCTAAAAGTGAATTATCTCAAATTTTCTTCTTTGAAGACTGGAAAAGTGGCTCTTATTTCTTTAAACAATTCTTTGCTGGCGCTTTTATAGCGATAGTAATGACAGGTCTAGACCAGGACATGATGCAAAAAAACTTAACCTGTCGCAGTCTTAAAGATGCTCAAAAAAACATGTTCTGGTTCACACTAGTACTGACCTTTGTAAATTTAGTATTCTTAGGCTTAGGCGTTTTACTAACCGCTTTTGCAAAAGCAGAACAACTAACGGCTACTAAAGATAAATTATTTGCAGCTATAGCACTAGACAATAATCTAGGAATAGGTATAGGACTGGTCTTTATATTAGGACTAGTAGCCGCAGCATACTCTAGTGCAGACAGTGCACTTACCTCACTAACCACATCCTTCTCTGTAGATATATTACGATTAGAAAAAAAAAATAATGAGAAAAAACAAAACTGGATACGTAAAATAGTACACGTAGGGTTTTCTGTATTATTAATTTTAGTAATCGTAAGTTTTGAGTATTTAATAAAAGACGCTAGTGTAATCAATAAACTATTTGTCTTTGCAGGATATACCTATGGACCGTTATTGGGCTTATTTAGTTTCGGTATTCTAACACGACTTAGAATAAATCATAAAATCACGCCTGTTATAGCCGTGCTATCTCCATTTATAGCATTCGGTACTAGCAGTGCAGCTAGTCATTGGTTAGATTTTGAATTTGGTTTCTTTATACTATTGCTCAATGGGCTTATCACCTTTTTAGGCTTATTAATCGCATCAGCATTCCGTAATCAAAAGGTTAGTATTGATGTGTCCCCAGCATAACTAGGGTGCACGCCACTTCATGTTCAATATTGTGATCTGATAGCTGTTGATAGAATTCAGGATTTTCTGTTCCTGGATTAAAAATGACACGCTCTGGTTTAAGGCTTATGATATAATCATAGTATTGTGGTTGCCTTTGCGCATTTAAATATAAAGTTACCGTATTTATTCCTTGAAAAGGTACAAGATCCTTATGTATTTTTACGTCATCTACTAGCCCTTCACGCAACCCTATAGCAACAGTTTCTATATTAAACTTTCGCAATCGGTAAATAGCTATGTTAGAATAGCGTTCTTCTTTAAGTGATGCACCTAGTACTAGAGTTTTTTTAGACATTTTTATAATTTAATATGTAACAATATACAAAATAGATCGTCTTTTATTATGAAGGACGTGATAAACCCTTCTGATTTATTTGGTTAATTGAATTTTATTGAGAAAGAAGAATTCAAAAGTTAATGTCTTTTAGCTTTAAATTGAAAAGACACACATAATCGTATAATTCATAATTAATGGTTAGTGTTATTATACGATTTAGAAATCCCGAGCTTGCAGGCTCGGGATTTTGTATTTATATGATTTTCTATCCACAGGTGCGGACTTAAGTCCGCACCTATGGATGAAACATGGTTTAAAACTCGAGATTTTCAATAATAGAACCTTGCCCGTGATGATGCTTTTGATTTTTGACATAATCTGCGACCTGAGATACCTGACCTGAGCTAACGGAAAACGCACCATAGCCGCGCTGCCATTCAAAGCCGTTTAAAAATGAATAATTCTCATTAAGGAATCTAGAGCTTTTACCTTTAATGAATCTCATCAAATCAGATAATGAAACTTTTGAGTCCATTTTTAATAATATATGGATATGGTCTGGCATACCATTAATCATTAAAGGAGTACAGTCATTATCCTCTATAACAGACCAGATAAATGGGTATAACTTTTTCTCTATTGTATCAGAAATTAACACACATCGATTCTTTGTACAAAATACAATGTGAATATAAACTTGAAGATTATTTTTAGACATCTTTAAAAATAATCAATTTGCTCAACATCCACAGGTGCGGACTTAAGCACCTGTGGATAGAAACATGGTTTAAAACTCGAGATTTTCAATAATAGAACCTTGCCCATGATGATGCTTTTGATTTTTGACATAATCTGCGACCTGAGATACCTGACCTGAGCTAACGGAAAACGCACCATAGCCGCGCTGCCATTCAAAGCCGTTTGAAAATGAGTAATTCTCATTAAGGAATCTAGAGCTTTTACCTTTAATGAATCTCATCAAATCAGATAATGAAACTTTTGAGTCCATTTTTAATAATATATGGACATGGTCTGGCATACCATTAATCATTAAAGGAGTACAATCATTATCCCCAATAACAGACCAGATAAATGGGTATAATTTTTTCTCTATTGTATCAGAAATTAACACATATCGATTCTTTGTACAAAATACAATGTGAATATAAACTTGAAGATTATTTTTGGACATCTTTAAAAATAATCAATTTGCTTAACATATACAGGTGCGGACTTAAGTCCGCACCTGTATATGTTGTTACCATTTCATAATAGCACTACCCCAAGTAAACCCACTACCGAAAGCTGCTAACACAACCGTGTCTCCTTCTTTGATTTTACCTTCTTCCCAGGCCTCACAAAGAGCAATAGGAATAGAAGCAGCTGTAGTATTACCGTAACGCTGGATATTATTATAGACCCTGTCGTCTGTTAATTGAAATTTCTTCTGTATGAATTGAGATATGCGCAAATTAGCCTGGTGTGGCACAAGCATATCTATATCACCTACCTGTAGATTATTTTTTTGAAGACCTTCCATAATAACCTCACTAAAACGTCTCACGGCATTTTTAAATACAAACTGACCATTCATATAAGGATAATAAGGAATATCTTCTTGCGGATTCTCCTCTATTAATTGAGGCACCCAGTGCATAGTAGATGGTCCTTTTAAGGATAATTCTAGAGCGTGTTCTCCCTCACTATGCAGGTGCGTAGAAAGGATACCATGACCTTCATTTTCAGATCTAGTAAGAACCGCTGCTCCTGCTCCATCTCCGAATATTACCGTCACACCACGACCTCGCGTAGAAAAATCTAAACCACCACTGTGATTCTCAGATCCTATGACAAGTATATTTTTATACATTCCAGTTTTAATAAACTGGTCTGCCACAGACAGACCGTAAATAAAACCACTACACTGGTTTCTTACATCTAGAGCTGGACAGGTATGAATACCCATCATTTCTTGTACCTGCACACCACAACCAGGAAAGTAATAATCTGGAGATAGTGTTGCAAACACGATCATGTCGATGTCGTCCTTAGATATTTTTGCTCTTTCTAGAGCTATTTCTGCAGCTTTAACACCCATGGTAGCTGTAGAATTTCCATCGCCTTTCTTAATGTGACGACGTTCTTGGATTCCTGTACGCTCCTGTATCCAGGCATCGTTAGTATCCATTACTTTAGAAAGATCATCGTTAGTCACCACATTTTCAGGGACAAATTTCCCCATTCCGGCTATGCGAGAAGTATACATAAATTTGTTTTAAATCTTTTGCAAGATACGTGACAGTCTTATTATCTTGCTAGTTTGAACCTGTTTTTTGTATGCATGCATAACAAGTTATTTCCAGATACTTTTCCTCATATCCCAGATGCATCTGTGCGTTATGTGGGTTCTTTTTACGCTTTCGCGAAAGCGGAACTTTTAAAAAACACTTTATTAACTGAAACACCGTGGCGACAAAATAAAATAAAGCTATTCGGTAAAATACATGACGAGCCAAGATTAACTCAATTATATGGAGATGCAGATATCGCATATGGATACAGTGGTATCAATTTTAACGCGTTACCATGGACAGAGACCTTAAAACAGATTAAAGCAGATGTAGAGCAAGCAGCCGGCACTACCTTTAATGTATGTCTCATAAATCAATACCGTAACGGTCAGGATTCTAACGGCTGGCATGCAGATAATGAAAAAGAACTAGGCACTAACCCCACGATAGCCTCTATAAGTCTAGGACAAGAACGATTTTTCCATCTCAAACATAATGAAAATAAAGACTTGCGTTTTAAATTTCCTCTAGAAAACGGCAGCCTACTCCTTATGGAAAAGCAAACGCAGCATACTTATAAACACCAGATCGCCAAAACTAAAAAAGAGGTAGGCCTGCGTATCAATCTTACTTTTAGAAAAGTGATAAAATAATTTAAAGTGCGGCCCTTAATCATTGCTAGGACCACGGCATATTCTGTAAATTGTTAATTGAATTAAAAAACAGCACATAATGAAGTACAATCTGTAATTATCAAAAAACTTAACGACTTTAATTTTATGGCAAGAACTAGAGCAAAAGACATTTTAGAAAATTTAAACGATCGTCAGATAGACCGCATTATAGAAATGGGCTGGGAAGATCGCACACCATTTGATGCTATTGAGGCACAATTCGGTGTGACAGAAAAAGAAGTAATCATGATCATGCGCAGTGAGATGAAAGAAAGCAGTTTCAGAATGTGGCGCCAGCGCGTGCAGGGTCGTGCTACTAAGCACCGTGCACAGCGTGATCCAGAAATGAGCCGTTTTAAATGTAGCATGCAACGCTCTACTGGTAATAAGATTGCAAAGCGTTAACTAGATTTTTTTAATTAGAATATGCGCAATGGCATACCTATTGCCTAGATTTGAACGTTATTAATAGAGAACAGTCAAATCATGAAAAAGTCGTTATTCCTTTTACTTTTTTTACCTCTTGTGACTATAGCGCAAGATGCTTTTTCTAAAAAAAATGCACAAAAACCTACTGAAGATCTCACCGAAGTAAATATCAATAAAAACATTCAAGGAACATTACTCACACCAGATACTTATGAAAAAGTACCACTGGTCATAATTATAGGCGATCAAGGAGCTATAGATCGCAACGGGAATGAACGTAGAACAAAAAGTAACGCTTATCTACAACTAGCAGATTCTTTACTCACTCAAGGAATTGCTACTTATAGATATGATAAGCGCATTTTAACCCAAATAAAAAATCGCAAACCTAGTGATAAAACACTATTCAGTGATTTTATAATAGACGCAAAAGAGTCTGTTTATTTTTTCAAGAACGATCGTAGATTTTCTAAAATATATCTAGCCGGACACGGTCAGGGATCTCTTGTAGCCATGCTTGCTGTAGATAAAGATGTTGATGGCATTATATCTATTAACGGTGCAGGACAGTCTATTGATGACGTTATTGTACAACAAATAGCACAACAACAGCCTGGCCTGGATAAGGTAGCTGCAGAGACCTTTAAAAGAGTGAAGAAGTCTGAAAAACCGGTAGTAGATATAGAACGCGATTTATATGTTATTATAGGTCCACAAGTGCAGCCATTCATGAAGTCATGGATGCAATATGACCCTGCTACAGAATTAAAAAACATCTCTGCTCCTGTCCTTATCGTTAACGGAACTAAGAATAGACAGGTAGACGCTACTGAAGCGCAACTATTAAAAGATGCAGCACCTACCGCTACTTTTGAGATTATAGAAAATATGAATCATGTTCTCAAAACCGTAGGAAATGATGAAATCGAAGCTTCTAAAAGCTACATTAATCCTAACTTTCCTTTAAATCAAAGACTGTTAGAATTAATTACAGCATTTGTAAAATAGTTTTTATTATAAATTAATTTCCAATATCGCTTTCGCGAAAGCGAAACTACCCTAAACAACTTCTTATAAAGTCGTATTTTGCAGCTATTCAAAATACGACATTATGGCCTTTTTATTTATAGAACCTACTATCGAGGTAGTACCACCCATGATTACCGATGACAAAATTGTTTTTGGTTTATTAATGATGTGTCTCGCCTTAGTCTTTTATTCTTCTTCATTACAAAAAGGATTTTGGTCTAAGTTTTATAAAATAGTACCAGCTTTATTAATGTGTTATTTATTGCCTTCTATTTTAAGCTCATTGGGAATCATTTCTGGTGAGCCGTGGGAGGTCGTAAAAGACGGTAAAATCGTAAAAGAGAGTTCTACTTTATACTTTATGGCCTCTCGTTATTTATTACCGGCAGCCTTAGTATTAATGACATTATCAATAGATTTAAAAGCAATATTTAATCTAGGTCCTAAAGCATTAATCATGTTTTTAACTGGAACTGTAGGAATCGTTATAGGCGGGCCTATCGCTATTTTAATAGTAGGCTCTTTTTCTCCTGAGACTGTAGGTGGACAAGGTTTTGACGCAGCATGGCGTGGGCTATCTACTCTAGCAGGTAGCTGGATAGGCGGCGGCGCAAATCAAACTGCTATGTTAGAGGTGTATGAATTTAATCCATCTAAATATGGAGGCATGGTTCTAGTAGATATAGTAGTGGCTAACTTATGGATGGGAATATTGTTATTCGGTATTGCAAAGGCTGCCCAAATAGATAAATGGCTAGGTGCAGATAGTAAGTCTATTGAAGATCTAAAAAGTAGAGTTTCAAAATATACAGAAAGTGTAAAGCGCGAGGCTACCTTTACAGACACTATGGTCATGTTAGGGATAGGTTTTGGAGCTGTAGCGATAGCACATTTTGGAGCAAATTATCTTTCTGAATTAATGAATAGCATGGATGCGATCGCTAAAAACATATTTCTAAGCTTCTTAACCAGTTCGTTTTTCTGGATGATCTCTATCTCTACTTTAATCGGTATAGGACTGTCTTTTACACCTGCCAAAAGTTATGAAGGTACAGGTGCTAGTAAAATAGGTAGTATTTTTATTTATGTCCTAGTAGCTACGATAGGTATGAAAATGGACCTTACTCAAATAATAGAAAACCCATTACTTATTCTAGTAGGAATTATATGGATGGCTATTCATGCAGGACTTCTTATTTTAATGGCAAAGCTTACCAGATCTCCTTACTTCTTTCTAGCGGTAGGCTCGCAAGCAAATGTGGGTGGTGCTGCCAGCGCTCCAGTAGTTGCGTCAGAGTTTCACCCATCGTTAACTAGTGTAGGTGTTTTGCTTGCCGTTTTCGGTTATGTAGTGGGTACGATAGGCGCTATAGGCTGTACTATTTTAATGCAACTGGTGGCTACTTCTTAGTAGGATTATTATCATAATTAAAACTTATAATGCATATTTGCAGCCATTAAAAAATTATCATGAAAAAAGTATTCTTCATTCTTATCGCTATTATATTTACAGCATCTTGTAATGATTCTAACTCTAGCAACTTTTCTGTTTCTGGAACTGTAGATGGAATTAAGGTTGGAAAAATATTCTTACAGCGTTTACAAGATTCTACTCTAGTAAATGTAGACTCTGTTGTTTTTGATGGAGAATCTGAATTTAAACTTAAAGCATCTTTAAGTCAACCAGAAATCATGTACTTGCATCTAGATGTAAAGGATGGTACTGAGTTCAATGACCGTCTTATGTTCTTTGCAGAGGATACGACGATGACTATGAATTCTACGTGGAATAACTTTGTAAATGACGCTGTATTTACTGGTTCTAAAAACCAAAAACTCTATGATACTTATCTAAAAAACAGTAAAAGATTAAATGCGGTTTATACAGATCTAGTCAAAAAAAGTATGTCACTTACTGACCAGACTAGAACTAAAGAGGTAACAGATTCTATCTATACTGCTTATGAAAAGTACCTAAGAAGAAAAGTGTTACACGCTATTAACTATGCACAATTATATAATGATAAAGAGGTTGCCCCTTATTTATTAGTGAGTGAGGCTAGTGAGGCAAATCCTATTTTATTAGATAGCGTGTATAGAAGTATGCCAAAAAAAATTCAGACAACTGTTTATGGAAAACAACTGTCTGAATTAATAAATAACGCTAAGGATAATTTATAGAGCGTTAACTCTATCGATAAGTCCTTTTCCTTGAGTTTCTAAGTCAGAACGTACTGCAGTAAGATGAGCCTTGCGGTTTTCTACTTTGCGGTCGTTTACTCTAGCGATTAAACCGTCAAATACTTCGATAGAATCATCAACGATCTTTTCAGATTCGGCAGTTTTCTCTGGGCTTAATGCCTGAGTAATAAGTGCTGCTTCTATGATATCTCCTAATACGTAATTGATGTCTTGCTTAAGATTTTTTATACTAGCCATAATAATTTAATTTGTTGCAAAAATAGTGAATAAAAGAGTTACACGATAGCATAGAAACGTAATAGTAACTAGGTGCTTTTTTTCTTTTAAATTCTTGATGGTGAGTTCGCTTTCGCGAAAGCGGAACAGAAATACATCTATATACTTTACAGCCCTTTATAGACTACAAAATTGCGCTCTGTCTCATAAAGCTTAATTTCTAGATCAAATTTAGGATCTAATTTTGCTTTAATTTTATTATAAACTACAAAGGCTATATTCTCTGCAGTTGGGTTTAAGGAAGCAAATTCTGGAACCTGCTCGTTAAGGTTTTTATGATCTAAAGCGTCTTCTACCTCTTCTTTAATGATGTCTTTAAGAACTTTGAGATCTATTAAATAGCCTGTCTCTGGGTCTACCTCTCCTGTGACTCCTACCTCTATATTATAATTGTGCCCGTGGTAATGTTTATTGCTGCATAGTCCAAAAACTTGAGCGTTCTTTTCATCACTCCAGTCCTTGCGGTATAAACGATGTGCTGCGTTAAAATGAGCTTTTCGGTAGGCAGTTAGTATCATGAAATATGGGAATAATATTTTTCAAAAATGATTTTAAACCACTCAGTATAAATCTCTGGTTGCTGTGCTATATCTTTTTTTATAGCCTGTGCAGTCATCCATTTATATGCGGCTGCTTCTTCTGGATTAATTTGAGGTGCCTCGTTATAACGGCCTATCATTACATGGTCTAATTCATGCTCTGTTAATCCATTATCAAAAGGTGCTATATAGATAAAATGAAACAACTCTTCTAGATCGGTCACAAAGCCCATCTCTTCCATGAGTCTCCTTTTTCCTGCTTCTATATTAGATTCTCCCTCACGTTGATGGCTACAACAGGTGTTAGTCCATAAACCAGGTGAATGGTACTTATCTAGTGCTCGCTGTTGCAACATGATTTCATTCTTATCATTTACTACAAAGACAGAAAAGGCTCTATGCAAAAGTGCCTTTTCATGAGCCTCGATTTTTTCCATTAGACCGATTTGCTCATCATTCTCGTTTACTAAGATTACTTGTTCTATGATTTCTAATAATTTATGAGACAAAAATACAAAAGGAATCTCTTTTGATTTCTTAAACATTTACTAAGTAGTTAAGGCTAGTTATTCATTACAAGATGAATTAGTGTTCTCTACATCATGAAATCTATTACTGGACACGCCAGTATCTAGATATTGTTATTTTTTTAAGGTAGAGCCTCTTAACTCTATGGTAAAATCTACTGTTGCGGTAAATGTAGGTGCTGTTTTTTCTTTATTTTCTAATCGGGATACTAACATACGTACAGATTGTTGTCCTATCTCTTCTGCATGTTGCGTAATCGTAGAAAGGTGTGGATATGACAAATAGGAAATATCATCTGAAGCAAACCCTATAATAGATAGTTCTTCTGGAACTTTTTTATTAATTCTTTGTGCAATATTAACAAACATAACACCAGATACGTTGTCAATACAGAGTAGGCCATCCATATCTTCATGTTCTTTAATTATATTTTCTATCTGGTCATTAAGAATTGCTTTATCATCTTCTATATCTATTACGATAGGCTCAGCTTTATAAGCCTCGTGTTTTTCTAAAGCTTTTTTATACCCTAAGATTCTTAGTTTTCCGACACTTAAATCCCTTAGAGTATTCACTAGAATGATTTTTTTGCGGCCTTCTTTTATTAGTATCTCTGTACCTCTGAAAGCTGCATTAAAGTCGTCTATAATTACCTTATCGCAATTTACATCATTTGCTACACGGTCAAACATAACTATAGGCACATCTTGATTAATGATATCTTTAAGGTGTTTTACCTCTCCATTAGTTTGTGTTTCTTGTGCAACAGACATAATAAATCCATCTACACTACCATTTGCTAAAAGATTAAGACTACTATTCTCTTTATTAAAAGATTCATTTGAGAGACAGGTAATAATATTATAACCTAAGGCATTAGACTCCTGTTCTATACCGTAAAGTATGCGAGCAAAAAACACATTCAAAATATCTGGAATGATAACACCTATAGTCTTAGTTTTTCTATTCTTGAGACTAAGTGCTAGCGTGTTAGGCCTATAATTAAGTTGTTTTGCTATTTCTTTAACACGAGCGATCGTGTCTTTACTTATTTCAGGACTATCCTTTAAAGCTTTAGAGACAGTCGAAACTGAAACTCCTAAGGTAGCAGCTAGGTCTTTAAGGGTTATCATGTTTTATTTATTTAGAAATGAATAAAATATCTAGGGTTTACAAACATACGTTTGAAAATTTAACTAAAGCAAAAAGATAATGATTACTATTCTATTTTATAGAAAAATATTAAAAGCTTATTAATGACATTACCCAATTAATTTAATAAGCTAAAACAAAATAAGTTTAACTTTAAACACTATCTATACTTTATCGTTTATATACTATATGCTTAAAAACAGGATGATCACTACCCTTTAATTTGTTGATTTTATAGACCTTTTTTTTAATTACTTTTATGAAGTAGATTTAAAGGTTTTTTAACAGCTTTATCTGTTCATTAAGACAACTTGTTATTGATTTTTATAAGTAGTTACCTATTAAAATGAGTAACAAAAAATGTATAATCATGAGTTTTCTAATCTTCATCGAGAAGACCAAGAAATCGGTTAACTCAGAACAATTATATTCATGTTATTTGCAGCTTAAAAGAATACTTGCCTTCCCATTTTTGAGCAAAACATTTCAAAACATCAGTAGTAAATTGTACAGTAAGTTCATCACAGATGTTTCACATATCTTATGTCCATGGTTTTATACTTTAGGACCAGCTATCTACTTAGAGGTTTTTTATTATCTTTTACAAAACGCAAATTTGAGTTTAACATTCAGAGATAGAATATTTATTGGCACAGTAAAACCTTTGAGAATATAGGTTAACAAAATCAGTATTTTTTAAACAAACAGGA
Source organism: uncultured Nonlabens sp. (assembly GCF_947495285.1). Classification (GTDB taxonomy): domain Bacteria; phylum Bacteroidota; class Bacteroidia; order Flavobacteriales; family Flavobacteriaceae; genus Nonlabens. Next base: position 121,870 of record NZ_CANLXZ010000006.1, read on the forward strand.
CGTCTATTACTACAAGAACAATCATTTAAAAATAAACTTAACTCATTAATCATCTAGAGCCTTAAACAACTTTGTTACCCCATCTAGATTGCTCTGCGATGATCTGTAAAGCTTTGTGTATCGCTAGGCAATTCCATTCTTACTTTAAAGACTGTTACGTCTATTCAGAAAATAAGAAAAAGAGATTCTAAAAGACTATTATTCTATACTAGAATATTAATAGTAATAGCAGCTGTTCTCAACAAGCTGGTAGAGATACTTAAAAATCAAATAACACAAGTATTTCTTGTTTCATATCAATAAAACTCATTCACAAGGAATAGAGTGATATAATTACATTTCAATACCGTTTAAAACACTATTGCCTTAAAAAACAATCATAGGGTTAAAAGAAAGGTTATAACCTTTAAAAACGCTTCTAATCTACACACCAAAGCATGCTCGTATCTTTTTACTGGACTATACCATACGAGTATTACCAGAAATAATATTTTTGTTTTTAATGTTCTTTAATTGACTGTTAGATTTAATATGGAGTGTAATCCAGACGCTATGAGATTACAAATGTTTAAAAAGCCTGTTAGTTTATTACCGTTCTCAATGAGTTTGAGATAATCTTACTTTGATGAATATTCTTTAAAGTACCTTGTTCAAATTTAAAAGTAAAAAAATAGCTAGAGTCAAGACACTAGCTATTTTTTAATTACGCGGTTTATGTAATACTACGTTATTGAACTATTGTAGAACAATCAAGTAGTTTGTAAATTAGAAGTTTTGATAAAAAACCCTCTACAATTAAATAGAATTAATTTTATATCTAGTTTAAAACTTATAACAGGTTGAGTCTTATTTTTTAATCACTATAAACTCAGATCGTCTATTTAATTGATGTTCTTCTTCTGTACATTCCACACCATTAGAACATTGATTCACTAATTGAAACTCTCCATAACCTCTAGCTGTGATTCTGTCTGCAGAAATTCCCTTCATAATAAGATAAGCTCTTGTAGACTTTGCTCTTCTATCACTTAACTTTATGTTATAGCCATCTGGTGCTCTACTATCCGTATGAGAACGTACATCTATCTGAACTGTTGGATATGCTTTCATATAACGCAACACTTTTTGTAATTCCAACTCAGCATCTGGGCGTATATTATGTTTATCAAAATCAAAATAAATCATATTGATATCTAGAATATCATTTAGATCATCTCCTTCTTTAACATTTTTTAACCTATCGTCAATAGACTTACTTATCTGTAATGGCAAATCGATAGTCGCCACCGTGTTCGGTGTTGTAGTATTAGCTTCAGCTGGAGAATACCCTTCTTTAAAAGCTCTTATAGAATAATCACTAGCACAGCTTACCATAAATTTATATGCAGCGTCTTTACCGACTACGACAGACTCTATTACAGAATTATTTTGATCTAGTAGATCAACCTGTGTGTCAGGCATCAATAATCCCGTTTTTTCATTTGTAACAACACCCTTTAAAATGTCCATACAGACAAGTGGATCATTTTGGACAAATCTATAAATATCATCCAGTCCTTTACCTTCTGGTCTATTAGAACTGAAATAACCCATCTGAGTACTATCGTTAATTATAAATGAAAAATCATCATGCTGACCATTAACGGGCTTACCTATATTAGTAACTCTAATACTGTTTTTATTATAAGTTTCACTTAACGGAGTAACAAAGATATCTAGACCTCCTAGCCCCATATGTCCTGTTGATGAAAAATATAAATCTCCATTATCAGATATAAATGGAAACAGCTCATTTCCTGCTGTGTTAATGGAAGATACATTTACAGGTTCTGAAAGTTCTCCTTCTTCATCTAAATCTACATACCAAATATCAGAAAGAACTCTACCTTCTAACCCTTCTTTACTTCCAGGTCTATCACTTGCAAAATAAAGTCTAGACTCCTCAATGTTTAAAGCAGGGTGAGCGGTTGAAAACTCATCTCCGTTAATTTTTAGATCAGTAATATTACCCCATCCTTTTGAAGTTTTTTGAGCTCTGAATATTCTCAGCTTATTCACATCGTCAGAACTCTTTTTAAAGTTACTATTAAAATAGTTGTTACTAGAATAATAAACTGTCTGACCATCTTTTGTAAAAACGGCATTACTTTCATGGAATTTTGTGTTTAATTTTTCATCACCACCGTTGCCAAATTTAGTTACATTACTCAACTCACCGGTGAGCGTATCCATATCTGCCTTAAAAAGATCTAAAAATTGTCTGTCATTCCATTTGTGTTTTCTACTTATAAGAGAAGAACTGTCTCTTGCACTTGCAAAAACTACTTTATTTGTTCCTCGATAATAAGCCGCTCCAAAATCTTGACTTTTTGTATTAATAACCTCATTTACTATAGAAAACCTATAAGACTGTAATTCTATTAAATCAATGTAATTAACATCGTTAGCATATTCATTGATGTAATCATCATCACCGTTTATCCTTCTATACTTATCAAGTAAACTGTTTGCTTTAGTATAATCACCTACAGCTTTTAATGATTGTATAAATCTGAAGTAGTATTCTTTTGATATAGTATCTTGATTGTATTCAAAAAGCTTAGAATACCATTTATGTGCATTCTTATAATCATTATTAAAGTAATAAGTGTCTCCTAACTTCTGAAAGAGCTCTACACTTTCATAACCATTATTGACAATTTCAAGATACATTTTTTGAGCTTCAATAAATGCGTAGTTTTCATAATTTTTGTTAGAAGAACCTATCTTTTTTTCTTGAGAAAAAGATAGACTCGAACTGAAAACAAAAAGTAATATGTATAGTTTTTTAAACATAATATATGCTGTGTTTATTTTTCTTAGAAGAAACGAGGTGTAATGATACGATCGTAGCTGTTAAATAATTCAAATCTCATAAATAGTTCATAACTACCGTCATTAAAAACAGTGTTTCCTAACTCTGTAGTTTCTCTATCATAGGCAAATCCGATCATCATTTGATCACTTAGTTGAAAGCCTACTAAACCTGTTACCGCTGCACTCCATCTATAAGCTGCTCCTAATGTCAATTTTTCATTAAACAAAAAGTTTGCTGACAGATCTACCTGTAATGGAGCTCCTTGAACCACTTTTACTAATGCAGATGGTTTAAACTTAATTGCATCATTTAAGTCCAGAATATAACCTGCCGTAGCAAAATAATGTATTCTTTCACTAGCGATAAAAGTCGTACTTGAAGAGTCATTACTCTCATCAAAATGATCTGTTTGAAACAAATTAGGGGCACTTAATCCTAAATAAAAATTCTCTGTATGGTAATACATCCCTAAACCTACCGTAGGAGAAAGCTTATTTTCAATATTTTCCATTAACCTAGAGTCACCTTCATCAAAGCGACTCAGTTTTGTGAAATCAACATTTAGCACATGAATACCTCCTTTAAGACCAAAACTTAATCGAGAATCCTCGCCTACTGGAATCGTATAACTAAAATCTGCAGCTACATAAGTCTCATCTGCCGGGCCTATCTCATCATTTACTATACTCAATCCTAGACCTACACGACTGTTAGAAAGAGGAGTGTGAAATGATAGCGTCTGGGTTCTTGGTGCTCCATCTAGACCTACCCACTGACTTCGGTGTAAACCTACTATACTTGCTACTCCTCGATTACCTGCATAAGCGGGATTTACAACTATAGGATTATAAGAGTACTGACTGTATTGAGGATCTTGTTGTGCGGTAACCGCTTTCGCGAAAGCGAATAACAATAAACAAGTTAATATTTTTTTCATGCTATACTATTTTTCAATTAACCTGCCCTAACTATTAATTAGGGCAGGTAAGATTTATTTATCTGATATATAGATATCCTGCTAGTTGTTGAGTTGCACCAAAGTCATCGACATATTCAATAACATAGTAGTACGTTCCTGTAGGCAACTTCTCTCCTGAAGAAATTGTTGTTCTACCATTAGAAATTCCATCGAATCGTTTTGTAACGTTGTCATAACCAACCTCGTTATAAACCTCTACTCCCCAACGATTGTAAATTCTAACGGTATTATCAAAGTTCTCAATTCCTTGAAGGAAGAAGAAATCGTTCTCATTATCATCGTTAGGAGTAACAGCATTAAATACGGTTATACCTCTAACATCCTGGTCAAGATAATCAGGAATACCATCATTATCAAGATCACTAGTATCACCAGTATCAGGATCAGTATCACCATCAGGATTAGAACCTTCATCTACTGTAGCTATACCATCTCCATCGTCATCAGTATCAAGATAATCAGGAATACCGTCATTATCAGAGTCTTGATTAGTTGGGTCATTATCACCATCATAATTTTCATTAATGGTAGATACACCGTCATTATCGTCATCTCTATCTAAAAAGTTAGGAATTCCATCTCCATCCGTATCCCCTAGAGCTAACTCCACACGATTAGGCACGTTATCCATATCACAGTCTGCGTCTAACCAAGATTCAGAAGGGATTAAGGTTTGATCTTCAAGAATTAAACTACAAGGATCTTGTGGATCTGTACCTTCCAATACTTCATCAATGTTAGTAACACCATCACCATCACAATCTAGATTATCCCAAGCAGAGCTTGCTGCTGCAGGGTCCTGAGATGCCTGATCATAATCACAAGGATCTTGTGAATCTGTACCATCGATAACTTCTTGTCCATTACTAACACCATCACCATCACAATCTGACATATTCCAAACCTCAGAAGGTTGTACTGTCTGACTTACTGTTAAATAATCACAAGGATTATTGAAGTCCGTTAGATCACTTATCTCATCTCCATTAGTAACACCATCACCATCACAATCTGCATCTAAGAAATCATCTGAAGGAGTAAGTGTTACACTTGATAATGTAAGATCACAAGGATCATTAGGATCTGTCATATCAGCGATTTCATCTCCATTAGAAACTCCATCACCATCACAATCGAACATGTTCCACTCTGCTGTAACATTTACTAACACCTGGTTAGCAACGTCATAATTACAAGGATCTTGTGGATTAGTTCCATCATTAATTTCTGTTCCATTTGAAACTCCATCACCATCACAATCTGCAGCTAACCAAGCAACTGTTGCCGTAGTAGTAGCCTGAGCAGACGCATCGTAATCACAAAGATCGTTAGGATCAGTACCTGTAGCTATTTCATCTTCATTACTAATTCCATCTCCATCACAATCTTCTAATAAGTAATCTCCTGTCTGTACTAAAGTGACACTATCATCTAAGAAATTACAAGGGTCATTTGGATCTGTACCATCGGCAATTTCGTCCTCATTAGTAACACCATCACCGTCACAATCTGCAGTAAGATAACCACCTGTTTGTGTTAAAGTAATATCAGCACTATTGAAATCACAAGGATCATTAGGATTTGTATTATCCGGACCAGCATTACCATCCATATCTGGATCTACCTCTGTTCCATTAGTAACACCATCTCCGTCACAATCTGCGTTGTACCATAGGGTATTCGTATCAGTTAAATCTACGTTAGGTAAACTACCGCCTGAACATGGATCTAATGGATCTGTTGAATTTACAAGTTCTGAACCGTTTGATTCACCATCTCCATCACAATCTGCAGCAAGGTAATCACCTGATTGTGCAACAGACATGCTATCTACTAAAAACTCACATGGATTATTAGGATCTGTACCATCGGCAATTTCATCGCTATTGGTAACACCATCTCCATCACAATCTGCTTCTAGGTAACTTGTACCTTGAACTAGAGTTACATCACTAGTATTAAAATCACAAGGATCATTAGGATCCGTATTATCAGGACCAGCATTACCATCCATATCTGGATCTACTTCTGTTCCATTAGTAACACCATCGCCATCACAATCTGCGTTGTACCAAAGGCTATTGGTATCAGCTAAATCTACATTAGGTAAACTACCACCAGAACATGGATCGTTAGGGTCTGTACTATTAGCAAGTTCATCTCCATTACTCTCACCATCGCCATCACAATCTGCTGCAAGATAAACACCTGACTGAGCAATAGTAATACTACCTGATAAGAATTCACAAGGATTATTAGGATCTGTACCATCATTAAGTTCATCACCATTAGTGACACCGTCTCCATCACAATCTGCATTTAAGTAACCAATACTTTGTGCAATAGTAATATCGATAGGATTAAAGTCACAAGGATCATTAGGGTCCGTATTATCAGGACCAGCATTACCATCCATATCTGGATCTACTTCTATTCCATTAATAACACCATCACCATCACAATCTGAATTATACCACATACTAGTAGTGTTGGTTAAATCTACGTTAGGTAAACTACCTCCTGAACATGGATCATTAGGATCAGTACTATTAGCGAGTTCGTCGCCGTTACTCTCTCCATCTCCATCACAATCTGCTAATAAATAATCTCCAGAAACCATAACAGAAACGCTTCCTAAAACTAAATCACAAGGATCTAATGGATTTGTACCATCATTAAGTTCATCACCATTAGTGACACCGTCTCCATCACAATCAGATGTAAGGAATCGGATGCTTTGTGAAACTGTAACATCTGCTAGAGTGAAATCACAAGGATCATTTGGATCTGTACTAACAGGACCAGCAGAACCATCCATATCAGGATCTACTTCAGTACCATTAATCACACCATCACCGTCACAATCTGCATTATACCAAAGAGTAGTAGTATTAGTTAGATCAACGTTAGGCAAACTTCCTCCTGAACATGGATCAAATGGATCTGTTGAATTAGCAAGTTCTGAACCATTTGTTTCACCATCGCCATCACAATCTGCAGTTAAGAAATCACCCATTTGAGTAAGTGTTAAACTTTCAACTAAGAAACTACACGGATCTAGTGGGTTAGTACCATCAGTAATCTCATCTCCATTAGTAACACCATCTCCATCACAATCTGCTGCTAAGTATGCACCACTTTGCATAACAGCTACGTCGCTTAAATTGAAATCACATGGATCATTAGGATCTGTATTAAAAGGACCAGCAACTCCATCCATGTTAGGATCTACCTCTGTTCCATTAATTACTCCATCACCATCACAATCTGCATTGTACCATACACTAGTCGTATTAGTTAAATCGACGTTAGGTAAACTTCCTCCTGAACATGGGTCTAAAGGATCGGTTGAATTTGCAAGTTCTGAACCATTTGTTTCACCGTCTCCATCACAATCAGCATTCAAGAATGCTCCAGCCTGTGCAGATGTAATACTTCCTACTACAAAACTACAAGGATCTGTAGGATCTGTACCATCTATAATTTCATCTCCATTAGACACTCCATCACCATCACAATCTGCCAACATATAAGCTGCACTTTGAAGAACAGTTACATCATCATTATTAAAATCACATGGGTCGTTAGGATCTGTATTATCCAGATCTGCAACTCCATTCATATCAGGATCTACTTCCGTACCATTGATAACACCATCACCGTCACAATCTGAGATATACCAATCACTATTAGTGTCACTCAAATCGACATTCGGTAGACTACCTCCCGAACATGGGTTTAATGGATCTGTACCATTATTTAATTCTTCTCCATTTGAATCTCCATCACCATCACAATCTGCTGCTAGATAATCACCGCTTGGTGTCAACGTAACACTTACTGCAGTAAAATCACATGGATCATTTGGATCTGTTCCATTAGCAATTTCAGAACCATTAGTCTCACCATCACCATCACAATCTGCTGTTAGGTAATCTCCACTAGGTGTTAAAGTAATATCTGATATATCGAAATCACATGGATCATTAGGATCTGTATCATTTGGTCCAGCAATTCCATCCATATTAGGATCTACCTCTGCTCCATTACTAACACCATCACCATCACAGTCTGCCACATACCAGTCGGACAGCATATCGGATAAATCAACATTTGCTAGGTTTTCTCCTTCACATGGATCCGTTGGATCTGTACCTAATGCAATTTCATCTGCGTTAGTTACACCATCACCATCACAATCTGCATTTGGATTAACCAAACAGTCATCATCATAAGTAATAACTACTGCAACTTCATTACTTTCATTACCACTATTATCCCTTACTGTATAAGCTATTTGTGCTGGATTCTCTTCAAAACCTGACTCTGGCACAAAGCTAATTGCTCCTGTTATAGGATTCACTTGCCACATCCCTTCGTCTAATATCGTAAATCCAATTACATCACCATCAGCATCCAATATTACATCAGTAGCATTCAATGGAGTCACAAGACTAACACTTGTTGGATCAATTGTACTATCACCCTGCGCGTCTGTGTCATTAAAAACAACATCTATACCTACTGTAGTACCAGGAATATTATCCAAATCCTCATCAATCACTGCTACTGGTGCATCCTGACCAAAGGTTATAGTCGTACTAGCTTCATCAGTTAAGCCATCCTCATCTTCAACCGTATATAAGAAAGCAATTGGATCACTACTATCTGTTACTGGGGTAACAATTAAATCGCCATTAGTATCTAAAGAAACCACCGTACCGTCGCTTAACGTTACTGGGTTTGCAGCATCTATTGGTGTACTTACTCCCGTAACTGGGTCTGTAATCTCAGTTATGGTCAATAAAATATTATTACCGTCGGGATCATCAACCACTGGTGTAATTACAATTGGTGCATTAACTCCCAAGGCTTGAATATCCACATCATCTGCCACTGGCGGCTGATTTACTGTAACTTCAATCTGACCTGTCGTCGTTAAACCATCTTCATCGGCTAAAGTATAATCAAATTCTACTAGTACAGCACCTGGACCAGGAATAACATCTAAAGTACCATTTGTATTTAATGTTACCGTGGAGCCATCACTTAATGTTACTGTCGAGCCTGGTGCAATCGGTGTTACCGTTCCATCAGCGTCGATAATCTCAGTAATCATTAAATTAACATTATCTCCATCTGGATCTTCATCATTAATTAAAGCATTAATGTTTACTGACGTCTCTGGATCAGTTTCAGCAGTATCAATAATTGCTGTTGGTGGTAACTGAGTAAATGTAATGTCTACATTTCCTGTATCTGTTAAACCGTCTTCGTCCTCTAATGTATAATCAAAGTTGATTGGTTCTGTGCTGTCTAATGCTGGAACTACATCTAAAACTCCGTTCGGTTGTAATGTTACCATCGTACCATCACTCAACGTAACCGTTTGTCCTACAACTATTGGAAATACTGTACCATCGGCATCAATAATCTCTGTAATTGCTAAGTTCGCATTGTTTCCATCTGGATCTTCATCACCAGTTACAACAGGTACTTGCTGTAAAGCATTTATCATCGCTCCTGTAACTACTTCATCATCGGCTACTGGTGGTAACTGTATAAAAGTAATGTCTACGTTTCCTGTATCTGACTCGCCATCTTCATCAACTATTGTATAGTCAAAGTTGATCGGCTCTGTACTGTCTGTTACTGGGGTAACTACTAGTTCACCATTTACTAAAGTTACTTCTGTACCATCAGATAACACAACTGGCATACCGCCTTCTGTAATAGCCTGACCAGCTACTTCTGTGATCGTTAAATTACCATTATCGCCATCTGGATCTTCATCACCGTCTAAGGCATCAACTACTACTGGAGTATTGATAGACTGATCTACTAACATCTCATCATCAGCTACTGGTGGTAGTTGATCAAATCTAACATCAACATCAGCTGTTGCCATTAAACCATCTTCATCAGTTACTGTATAACTAAAGTCGATATCTTCTGTACTATCTGGTGCTGGAACTACATCCAAAGTACCATTAGTCTGTAAGGTTACCATTGTACCATCACTTAATGTTACTGTAGCGCCTGGTGCAATCGGTGTTACCGTTCCATCAGCGTCGATAATCTCAGTAATCATTAAATTAGCATTATCGCCATCTGGATCTTCATCTCCATCTAAAACACTAATGTTTACTGGCGTGTTGATTGTTGCATTCATGACAACTTCAGGATCCGCTGTTGGTGGTAACTGAACAAATGTAATATCTACATTTCCTGTATCTGTTAAACCGTCTTCGTCCTCTAATGTATAATCAAAGTTGATTGGTTCTGTGCTGTCTAATGCTGGAACTACATCTAAAACTCCGTTCGGTTGTAATGTTACCATCGTACCATCACTCAACGTAACCGTTTGTCCTACAACTATTGGAAATACTGTACCATCGGCATCAAGAATCTCTGTAATTGCTAAGTTCGCATTGTTTCCATCTGGATCTTCATCACCAGTTACAACAGGTACTTGCTGTAAAGCATTTATCATCGCTCCTGTAACTACTTCATCATCGGCTACTGGTGGTAACTGTATAAAAGTAATGTCTACGTTTCCTGTATCTGACTCGCCATCTTCATCAACTATTGTATAGTCAAAGTTGATCGGCTCTGTACTGTCTGTTACTGGGGTAACTACTAGTTCACCATTTACTAAGGTAACTTCTGTACCATCAGATAACACAACTGGCATACCGCCTTCTGTAATAGCCTGACCAGCTACTTCTGTGATCGTCAAATTAGCATTATCGCCATCTGGATCTTCATCACCGTCTAAGGCATCTACTACTACTGGAGTATTGATAGACTGATCTACTAACATCTCATCATCAGCTACTGGTGGTAGTTGATCAAATCTAACATCAACATCAGCTGTTGCCATTAAACCATCTTCATCTGTTATTGTATAACTAAAGTCAATATCTTCTGTACTATCTGGTGCTGGAACTACATCCAAAGTACCATTAGTCTGTAAGGTTACCATTGTACCATCACTTAATGTTACTGTTGCCCCTGGTGCTATCGGTGTTACCGTTCCATCAGCGTCAATAATCTCAGTAATCATTAAATTAGAATTATCTCCATCTGGATCTTCATCTCCATCTAAAACACTAATGTTTACTGGAGTATTGATTGTTGCATTCATTACAACTTCAGGATCCGCTGTTGGTGGTAACTGAACAAATGTAATGTCTACATTTCCTGTATCTGTTAAACCGTCTTCGTCCTCTAATGTATAATCAAAGTTGATTGGTTCTGTGCTGTCTAATGCTGGAACTACATCTAAAACTCCGTTCGGTTGTAATGTTACCATCGTACCATCACTCAACGTAACCGTTTGTCCTACAACTATTGGAAATACTGTACCATCGGCATCAAGAATCTCTGTAATTGCTAAGTTCGCATCGTTTCCATCTGGATCTTCATCACCAGTTACAACAGGTACTTGCTGTAAAGCATTTATCATTGCTCCTGTAACTACTTCATCATCAGCTACTGG
>NZ_CANLXZ010000007.1 GCF_947495285.1 uncultured Nonlabens sp.
TAATCTAATGATAAAGATGGTGAAACATGACAGGATGAATCAATCAGAATTAGTAAGTAATTAAGTGACTACCTCTATAAATTTAAATATTCCGCTTTCTCCTAAGAATCAGAAAAAAGACTTTCTACTGTTTAAATTTTATAATACTTGGGAGGATTTCGAAAACGAATCGCAAAAACGATCGTTAATATTTGATGGCAATAATGATATTTCCAGAACCGAAAGGCTTTTAGAAAATGTACAATTTCAAGGAAATAATTTTTACTTAGAATATAAGAAAAAATGGAAAAAATATTTTGTTTTCTCAAATTTGTATTTCAATAAATCGATACTTAATGAAGATAACGATAACACAATAAATCAAGTTGAAAATCGGTTTAATCGTTCATATAAAAATGAAATGTTTTCTTCAAACTTAACCTTAGAAAAAAAAGGGAACAACAACCGGCTTACTACCTTAAAACTAGACTTATTTAGCGGTAAAAATCTTGATAATAAAATATCCAGTGGCCTTATTGACTTCGAACAAGTGTTGTTTAATAACGGTTTTGGTGTTTTTACAAATTTTAAAACGGATTTTATAAATAATGAATCAATACTCATTCAGGGAATGGTAGATTATAAATGGAACAGCTACTCAATTAAACTTGAAGACTTAGACCAATTAATAGAAGAAGATAAAACCATAGAAGAAATAAATGATAGTAAAAGCTCGATACAGATCACTTATAAACAAATGAAAAACTTTATTTTTAAATCATCGTTTTCAGGATATTCTTTTAACCTTTCTAACAATAATAACAAGTTTAAAAGTGCAAGATTAACTTACCCTTCTATTGAACTGACTTATAAAATTAACAGAAATAGACATCAATTAAGTTATCAAAATAACATCAACAGAAATTCACAAAGAATAAGAAACACATTTTTATTGTTTAACAATACGACCACCGCCAGTGTCCAAAATGCTTATAATCTACCTGTTGACTCTCATATTATCAATTATTCATATTCTAAAAGTAATGGGATAAATCGTTGGGAATCAAACATACAGTACACCTCAAATAAAGACATCCTATTAGAATCATTCGATATTAGTAACGATTTAAGTGTTTCAAATAAACGAAATTCAAATAAGGACAGTCAAACATTAAATATTTTAAATAGTTATGATTTTTTATTTTTAAAAAAATGGAGTGCAATTATTCAGTCTAATCTTTTTTATGGTAGTAGTTTTCAACTTTTTGAAAACGATATAAAACCAATTAATTTTTCAGGTGTTCAATTAGATGCAAAAATCAGTAAAAGACTTGGCAAGAGATTTTTTCTAAATAGTGGATATCAATTTCAGTACAATGTTTTCGAGTTACAAGGTAATAACGCCAACTCGCAGTCTAATAACTCATTTGATATGGAATTAGATTATAACTATAATTCTTATCAAGGAAACATACAGATAATGTCAAATAATTTTGGCTCCGATAAATATAATGTTTTTATTAACATCGTTACTTCGTACGAATTGAATAATTGGAAAAGTAATATTAAATTAAGGGTTTTAAATCTTTTAAATATTGATAAATTAACTAGTCAAAATTCAAGCTCCAATAGTCAATCAAATTTTTCTCAATTTATACCAGGGCGAAGAGCATCATTGTCTTGTACATTTCACTTTTAAGTAATAAATATTGATGTAAATTACTCTGATTATACAGAGTTCATATTTTGAATTTTACTAGCTTTGAACTTTACCCTAGGAAAATGTTAGAGAATATAGAAATTAATCCGCTTCTTGAAAGATTACCACCGCATTTAAAACAGTTTATAAAGCCTCAAAATTATGATCTTTATACCTATCAAGATCAGGCAGTGTGGCGATATGTGATGAGGAAGAATGTGAATTTCTTGAGTCAGGTGGCTCATGGATCTTATACTGCTGGACTTAAGAAAACTGGGATTTCTATAGATAACATACCGTCTATGTATGGTATGAATCGCATTCTTAAAGAAATAGGCTGGGCTGCTGTTGCAGTAGATGGTTTTATACCGCCAGCAGCTTTTATGGAGTTTCAGGCTTATAAAATATTAGTCATTGCTGCTGATATTAGAAAACTGGACAATATAGAATACACTCCTGCACCAGATATTATTCATGAGGCTGCTGGACATGCACCTATTATTGCAAGTCCAGATTATGCAGAATATTTGAGACGTTTTGGCGAGATAGGCAGCAAAGCTATTTCTAGCGCACACGATCATGAAATGTATGAGGCAGTGCGCAAAATTTCCATTCTTAAAGAAACTCGTAGTGAGACAGAAAACCCAGAGCTGGATAAAGAAATCGCAGCTGCCGAGGCAAATATAGAGCGTCTTCAAAATAAAGATGTAGAACCTAGTGAAATGTCCTTAATTAGAAATTTACACTGGTGGACGGTAGAATACGGTCTGGTAGGTACGCTAGATAATCCTAAGCTTTATGGCGCCGGATTATTATCGAGTCTAGGAGAAAGTAGAAGCTGTCTAGAGCCTGCGGTAGAAAAAAGACTTTATACTATTGATGCAGCTTATCAAGATTTTGATATCACACGCAAGCAACCTCATCTTTATGTAACACCTAATTTTGCGACGCTAAGTGAGGTACTAGAAGAATTTGCTAATACGATGGCAGTGCGTAAAGGTGGACATCGTGGTTTACAGAAATTAATTAATTCTAAATCTCTAGGGACTATTGAGTTAAGTACTGGATTGCAAATAAGCGGCCATTTTACACGCATGATTACTAATGATGACAACGAGGTGGTTTTCTTTGAAACGACTGGAGAGAGCGCTCTTGCTTATAGAGAAAAAGAGCTTATAGGTCATGGACGCAGTACACATAAAAACGGTTTTTTGAGTCCGCTGGGGAAACTTAAGGGAATCAATCTAGCTATAGAAGATATGGGACCTCGTGATTTACAGGCTTATAATTTTTATGACAACGAGCGCATTGAATTTACCTATGAAAGTGGAATTAGAGTAGAAGGTTTAAACGTCACTGGACAGCGCAATTTGAATGGTAAATTAATGCTCATTCAGTTTACCGACTGCACCGTAACTTATAAGGACGAGGTTCTATTTACACCAGAAGACGGCATGCTTAATCTAGCCGTAGGAAAAGAAATAGTTAGTGCCTATGCTGGCCCTGCAGACTATTACAGCTTTGACCTTGTTTTTCATGAAAGTAATACTAAAACTATAAAGCCAGTTTTCTCAAAAAGAGAAATAGCTATTCAAGGTTTATACGAGAAGGTGCGCAATTATAGAGAAGAAGATAAAATAAATAAACCGTTACTTGAGGAATTAAAAGCTCAAGTAGAAAATGATTATCCTGAGCAGTGGTTGCTTATTGAGGAGATTAAAGAATTGATAGGTTAACTAAAATTATTTAATGGTATCACTGCGTTTACCACAGTACCATTACCTTGTGTGCTGGTCAGTTTTAAGTCACCATTTAATTCATTTACAGCTGTCGTGATTTGTTGAATACCATCTCCATTTGCGACAGCTATGCGATCATAACCTAGTCCGTTATCGTGGGTAATTATATGTAAAAAATCGTTTTCTATAGATGCGATATTGAATATATAATTGGCTTGAGAATGAATAGCTGCGTTGTGCAAGCCTTCATTAATAATAATTAATAAAGACAAGATCTCTCTAGGTTCAAAATTGAGTAATTCCTTTTCTGGAAAATTAATTTTATAGACAGATGGACCTTCTATATTATGGCTATAGAGATTATGAAGTTGTTGAGTGGTATGCTCTATATCTTTTAAAGTAAATTTATTTTTACTGGCTGCAAATTTATAAATCAATGAGACTGCCTTTGTTTTAACGACTGTTTTTTCTGGAGACTTTTGTTCTAATTCTAGTAAAATCGCATTGCGCTGTAATTCAAATTTATGAAGTCCATTTGCTCCTTTTAATCTTCTAGCCTGTGCTTCTTTTCTATCCATCGCTTTTAAAAACTGAATAACTACTAGTCCTACTAGTAAACCGATAAAAATGTACCCAATAATTGCTCCCATGGTTCTAATGTAGGTATTAAAAAGTGATATGTTGTGGTTCCGCTTTCGCGAAAGCGAAATTATAATAACAATTTACTACTTTGCAGGTAAGTAAACTAAAAACAAACGTCTCAATAAAGAAAAACTATGTTCGGTCTATTTAAAAATAAGAAAAAAGAAACAATACAGAAATACCTTAAAGAGGGCGCGCAATTACTGGATGTGCGTACCGCATCTGAATTTAACGGCAGTCATATAGAAGGGTCTAAAAATATTCCTGTACAGGTAATAGATCAACAAATGACTGATCTGGATAAAGAAAAACCATTAATCGTGTATTGTGCCATGGGAGGACGCAGTAATATCGCTGCTGTAAAATTAAAAGCCAAAGGTTATAAAGTAGTAAACGCCGGTGGTATAGGTTCTATGAGGAAATATTTAAAGTCGTGATACTTTAGTTATATATTCTTCCTATTTTTAATTTATGAAATTAGATTACCATAATATCAAAGACGAAGGAAGGTTTACTGTAACAAGTTTTCAATGTGGCCCTTCATTACAGCTTCTTAAAGAAAAAGGGTTATATAAAATAGTCTGGTGTACAGAAGGTGAAGAACAACTGGTTGTGGATGGTTATAATGTCGTGCTTAAAAAGAATCAAGTATTGTTTTGCACACCTGTGAACATAGTAGAGATCCCAAAGGATAATTATGGTTTAATAGCTTTTGTATTTAATCGTGAGTTTTATTGCATACAGCATAATGATTCTGAGGTATCGTGTATGGGAATGCTATTTTTCGGTTCTTCTACAGCACCTATCATAGACTTAACTGTAAAAGAACAAGCTAGTTTTAATGCGATGCTGGTTTTATTTCAGGAAGAATTTGATACTAAAGATCATATACAGGGCGAGATGCTACGTACTTTATTAAAAAGAATGTTGATTACCTCTACCAGACTGATAAAACAAGAAAGTTACCAGCCCGATTTAACGGTAAAACAAGTGGATCTAGTAAGACGATTTAACATACTAGTAGAACAGCATTTTAAAG
This sequence comes from uncultured Nonlabens sp., assembly GCF_947495285.1. Taxonomy (GTDB): domain Bacteria; phylum Bacteroidota; class Bacteroidia; order Flavobacteriales; family Flavobacteriaceae; genus Nonlabens. The sequence goes on from NZ_CANLXZ010000007.1 coordinate 5,099, forward strand.
AAAAGCACCAGGTTGCAGACTATGCAGACTTGCTTTTTAAATCTCCTAAAACACTTTCTAACTTTTTTAAGAAGCATGATGTAAAATCACCTCTTAAGATTATTAACGAGCGCATCGCTGCCGAGGCTAAAAGACTTTTACTTTACTCAGATAAAAGCGCTGAAGAGATAGCTTATGAACTAGGTTATAATGAGCCTAGTCATTTCTCTAAGTTCTTTAAAAAACAAACAGGTTCTAGCCCGCTATCTTTTAGAAAACAATAAATTAAAAGAGACAACATATTTCATTTATTATAAAAGTGGGTTGCTATCCTAAAAACTAGGTGGCAACTCACTTCTTTTTTGGTTTATTTTCATCTTAGACATAAAAAAACAGGCCCGTACTCCTAAGAGACAGACCTGTTTCAACTAACCAACTATGAAAAATTTAACTCTTACCTAAATGTTATTAAGCATTTAAAGGTTGTACCGCTGGGAAATCAACTGGCACTTGAGTTGTATTGTGTAAATAGTTTGAGATGGTTTTATCACCTACTAAAACTATCGTATCTACTAAGTTTTCTTGAGTATAACCTGCCGCTAGAAAAGAATCTACCACAGCTTTATCTGCTCTACCTCTATTCTCTGTTATATTTTTTGCTAGACCTGCAAGAGCATTGTAACTAGTCTGAAAAGATGCTTTACCAGCTCTTAATTCTAGTGTTTGTTCTTGAGTAAAACCATTCATTTGTGCAATTGCAGTATGCGCTGCAAGACAGTAATCACATCCGTTTACTTCACTTACTGCTAGGTTTACTACTTCTTTTTCTTTATTGTTTAAAGATGTTTTTGCTCCAGATAAAGAAAGGTAATTATTTAATGCGTTATTAGATAATGCATAAGTGGCATATAAATTAGGAACAAAACCTAATTGCTTTTCTAGGTTATCAAAAATTCCTTGATTCACTTCGTTTACTTCACTTCTTTGTGGTACATTAAATGTTGCCATGATATTATATACTTTTAATTATTGTTATTTTCTTATCCCTTAGGACACTACAAAGATGCGACAGTAAGTAGCCTTTAAAAATGTGTTCATTTCCCGAGTACTGTTCTATTCTTCCCTAAACCTTTAATTCGACAGGTTTTAATACTTTATGAAATGCTTTTTTACTATTTATATCACTAGCACCTCTTATAAAGCAGTACTTTACTTATTTTTATAATCACAAACCAAAATATTTATGAGCGATAAACAAATAGATCTTAAAGGCGCCATAGCTATAGGTATAGGTGGTATGGTAGGCGGTGGAATCTTTGCCGTACTAGGTCTAGCTATATCACTAGCTAAAGGTGCCACGCCTGTAGCATTTCTTATCGCAGGTATCATAGCCATATTCACAGCCTATAGTTATTCTAAATTATCTCTAGCCTATCCAGACACCGGTGGTACAGTACGTTTTATTAACGAAGGTTTTGGTAAAGGAGTTATAAGCGGCGGACTTAACAACCTGCTCTGGATAAGTTACATCATCATGTTGGCGCTTTACGCTAGTGCATTTGGTTCTTATGCGCCCAATCTAATTACCATCACAGGTGACACCAGTATAGACACCCATATATCTATAAGTGCTGTAGTGATTATCGCCACTATAATTAATTATGCTAGTGCAAAGCTGGTAAGCGCAATAGAAAGTTATGCGGTAATCATAAAGCTTATCATATTGCTTGGTTTTATAGCAGTAGGCATGTACGGTATGAATTCCAGTGCAAATCTAGAACAACTAGACCCTTCTAATTGGGAAGGCACGTTTCAAATCATCACTGGTGGTATGGTCATTTTTGTTGCCTATGAAGGTTTTGAACTCATTGCAAATGCCGTATCGGACTTAAAAGATCCAGAAAAGAACATTCCTAGAGCTTATATGATTTCGGTACTTTTTGTAGTAGCTCTATATATAACCATCGCAATTATTACCGTAGGATCCTTGCCCTTTGATCAAATTAAAGAAGCTAAGGATTATGTGTTATCCGAGGTAGCAAAACCTACTTTGGGACAGGCTGGATTTACCATCATGACTATTGCAGCCTTGATTTCTACGTTTTCAGCTATAAACGCAACACTTTACGGCGGTGCTCGTGTAAGTTATAAAGTAGCAGAAGATGATGAGTTGCCACATGAACTCACCTTTAAATTCTGGAATCACCCTATTGGGCTTTTAATTATCGCAGTGGCTACTTTACTTCTTGCTAATCTTGCACCACTAGAAAGCATATCAACCTCTGGTAGTGCTGGTTTCTTATTATTATTTGCTGTAGTAAATTATATTGCTTTTAAACAGCATAAAAAACTAAATGCAAATAAGATAATCACGCTGTTAGGTACCATTTTATGCGTGGTAGCATTGGTCATGCTTATTATTCAACAATCACAAAGCAGTTTATCTGGTGTTATCATTATCGCTTCTATAATAGCAGCTTGTTTTATAATGGAATATTGGTACAAAAGAACAGAAAAACCAACTTCTTAAACTACTAACTTGTAGTTATCAATTCTCAGCTTATATTTAAGGTAAATTTTCCTACCATGAATAAGTTGTACTATATCCTATTTGCATTTGTTGTTCTCGTTTTCGCGAAAGCGGAATCACAACAATTACCAGAACCACCAGAAGAACAGAAGTTCTATGAATCGCAGGAATTTAGACTCTTGGGACCTTTCCGTGGTGGACGTAGTGCTGCAGTAACCGGAGTTCCTGGAAAACCTAACTTATTCTATTTCGGTAGTACAGGTGGTGGTGTCTGGAAAACCGTAGATGGTGGAAGAACGTGGACTAATATTTCTGATGGCTTTTTGGGCGGCTCTATAGGTGCCGTAACTGTTGCGCCTAGCGATCATAACGTAATTTATGTAGGTGGTGGCGAGAAAACGGTGCGTGGTAATGTCTCTAGCGGCTATGGAATATGGAAAACAGAAGATGCTGGTAAAACATGGACCGAGGCTGGATTACCTAAAAGTCGTCACGTACCTAGAATAGTTATAGATCCTAACGATCATAATACCGTTTATGCAGCAGTGTTAGGAAATATTTATAAGCCTACCGCAGACCGTGGCGTTTATAAAAGTACTGATGGTGGAAAAACATGGAGTAAAAAACTATTTACTAATGATCTAGCCGGTGCGGTAGATTTAATCATAGACCCTAGTAATTCACGTGTATTGTATGCAAGCACCTGGAGATTACAACGTACACCATACAGTCTATCTAGTGGTGGCGATGGCAGCGCTTTATGGAAAAGTACTGATTATGGAGAAACGTGGAAAGAAATCTCAAAAAATGAAGGCTTTGCTATAGGAACTCTAGGAATTATGGGAATTACCGTCTCACCTGTAGATTCTGACAGATTATATGCCATCGTAGAAAATAAAGATCAAGGCGGATTGTACCGCAGTGATGATGCAGGTTTAACATGGAAAAAGACCAATAGTGATCGCAGTTTAAGACAGCGTGCCTGGTATTATACACGTATATATGCAGACACAAAAAGTGTCGATAAAGTTTATGTAGTTAATGTCAACTATCATAAAAGTACCGATGGTGGTAAAAACTTTTCTAGCGCGAGAGCACCACATGGTGATCATCACGATTTATGGATCGCACCAGAAGATTCTGATCGTATGATTATGGGAGATGACGGTGGCGCACAAATCACTTATGATGGTGGCGAGACATGGAGTACCTATCACAACCAGCCTACAGCACAATACTATCGTGTGACTACAGATAATTCTTTTCCTTATAGAATCTATGTAGCACAACAAGATAATGGGACGATAAGAATACCTCATCGCACTACTGGACGTAGTATTACAGATACCGATTGGGAAGGAACCGCAGGTGGCGAGAGTGCACATATTGCTGTAGATCCTAAAGATAACGACATCGTTTATGGTGGTAGTTATGGTGGTTATTTAACTCGTTATAATCACAAGACTAAATCACAACGAGCGATTAATGTATGGCCAGATAACCCTATGGGACATGGTGCCGAAGGAATGAAATACCGCTTTCAGTGGAATTTCCCTATTCTATTCTCTCAACACGAGCCTAATAAACTCTATGCATTTTCTAATAATGTTCATGTAACTACTAATGAAGGACAGAGCTGGGAAACCATCTCACCTGATTTAACTAGAAATGACCCAACAAAACTAGTTTCTAGCGGTGGACCGATTACTCAAGATAACACGAGTGTAGAGTATTACTGTACCATTTTTGCCGCAGCAGAATCTCCTTTAAATGCCGGCGAGCTGTGGATAGGTAGTGACGATGGACTCCTGCATCTCTCTAAAGATGGCGGTAAAAACTGGAGCAACATTACACCTAGGGGATTACCAGAATGGACACAAATTAACAGCATAGAACCTAGCCGTTATGACGCGGCAACTTGCTATGTCGCTGCTACACGTTATAAATTAGGCGATTTCACACCTTACTTATATAGAACTACAGATTATGGTAAATCATGGAAAAAAATAACAGATGGCATCCCATCAGAGCATTTTTCTAGAGTAGTAAGAGAAGATGATCAAGTACAAGGAATGCTGTATGCAGGAACAGAAACTGGTTTATACATTTCTACCGACTATGGAAAGTCATGGAAATCATTCCAGATAAATTTACCTATCGTACCAATTACCGATCTTGCAGTAAAAAACAACAACCTTATCATAGCGACACAAGGTAGAAGTTTATGGATACACGATGATTTAGGACTGGTGAGAGAAGCTTTTTCTAGTTCGCTTGCGCGAAAGCAAGACGAAAACAAACTTTTTAAACCTAAAACCTCTTACCGTATGGCAGGAAATGGTCGTGCAGGTTCCCTTACCGCAGGAGCAAATCATCCTGCAGGAGTACAGGTTCATTATTACTTACATGAGTTGAAAGAAAAAGATAGTGTATCACTTTCTTTTTATGACTCAAAAAACAAGTTGATAAAAACCTATGCTACCTATGATAAAAAGAACAAATTAAAAGTAAAAAAAGGTGCCAACTCTTTTAATTGGAATACGGTTTATGACGGTGCAGAAAAATTACCAGGTATGATTCTATGGTGGGCAAATATGTCTGGACCTAAGGCCGTACCTGGATCATACAAAGTAGAATTATCCATAAATGGTAAAAAGCAATCACAACCTATTACCATTATAGCTGCTCCTAATAGCGAGGCTAGCGATGCAGACATGCTGGCACAATTTAATTATGTAAATGAAGTAAACGCTACGGTAGACAAAGCTCATAAATCAATTAAAAACATACGTGCATTTAATAAAAAACTAAGTGCTTTTGAAATGTTATATGGAGATAGAGAAGAACAAGGTGTTAAAGATATGATTGCGATGTCTAAGGACATGAAAAAGAAATTTAGCAAGGTAGAAAAAGCACTTTATCAAACTAAAAACCGCAGTGGTCAGGATCCTTTAAATTTCCCTATTAGATTAACTAATAAACTAGCTCACTTAAATAGTCTGGCACAAATAGGTGACTTTGCTCCTACTTCACAAAGTATAGAAGTTAAAGATGAATTAACTGCTGAAATAGAAAAGCAACTCGCTATTTTTGACCAAGTTTTACAATCTGATATTAAAAAATTCAACGAGCAATTTAATGCCCTGAATTTAGAGTACCTCGTGATTGAGAAAGAGAAGAAATAATGGAGAGTTTAAAAGGAATTTGGATAGGTTATTATGAATACGGTATAGGGTATGAATTACCCTATTTTGGTCAACGTGTTAAATACCAAATTGAAATCACTTTTGATGACGAGAATATTATAGGAACTGCCAGTGAAGAAAAATCTGAATTCTCAGTAGATTCAGATGCAATTATAAAAGGTTATATCGAAGATGATTTGATTTCTTTCGTAAAGACTTACCCTGTAAAATCCATAATTAACGAAAATAATAAAGTGGAGTCATCAAAAGGTGAACAATTTGTAAATCATACAGGCTACCTTGATAGAGATAAAAAAACGATGTATGGATTATGGACCATCGAACAAAACTATTTAGATCTAGATTACCCAAATGAAATGGATCAAGTTGAAGGAATCTGGTTATTAGAAAAGCAGTAAATAATATGGAGGAACTAAGCGGTTATTGGGAAGGTTATTTTATCTACGGATTAGGTTTTGACCTTCCTTTCTTTGGTGAGAGAGTTAGGCTATTTACCGAGATGGAATTTAAAGACGGTATTATAACTGGACATCATACAGAAGAAAAAGGACCATTCTCAACTGGTAGAACGGTTAATTTTACTGGGTTTTGGGAACAAAATCTAATTTCTCTAACCGTATCTTACACTAGTAATGATGTTATTCTAGAAGATGGTTTCAGTACTGAAGAGATAGAACATGATTTTGAAATCGTTTATAATGGCTCTTTTGATTATAAGAAGAAAGCCATGAATGGTATATGGTTTATGCAAAATGAAATGGACAGAAATATAGATCTAGAAATACCACCTGCCGAAGGTCTCTGGGTATTAAAAAAAGTAAAAAAGCCAGTGAGTGACTTTGACTATTCACTTCTTGGACTCTAATAAGTAAATCTTTTACCATAGCTCTTTTACATGGTTCATACTAGAAAAATCAAAAGGACTGCCATCTAGAAACTCGCCTTTACGACATTGTGGACATTTAAAAAATAGCGAGCTGTATAAAATGGAATTTTTTGAACATTTCTTTTAAATCAAATTTAAAAAGAAGTATTATCTAGCTAGGTAACCTTTGTTACACAACAAGTAATGAGTTTAAATAATTTAAAGAAATATATTAAGTAACTGAAATCCTAAAAAAGAACTTCTCGCTTAAGGAATAGACCTATAGCATAGAAGTTCTTTACATGTTTTTAAACTATTGTATTAAGTATAAATATAACGGTAAACCTATAGTAATATTTATAGGAAATGTTATAGCGAGAGCCATAGGTAAATACAAACTAGGATTAGCCTGTGGAGCAGCAATTCTCATAGCAGCAGGAACAGCTATGTAAGAAGCACTTGCCGCGAGTATCGCTAGTAATAATCTATCACCTGTTTCAGTTAAAGCATAACCTGATAAGATAGCTACTAGACAACCGTTAATAAGAGGTACAATAATGGCAAACACTAATGCAAACCAGCCTTTCTTAATCAAAACACCTATTTTCTTACCACTAGTTATCCCCATGTCTAATAAGAAAACGGCTAGAAAACCTTTAAAAATGTCTGTAGTAAATGGTTTTATTCCAGCAGCCTGTGCATCACTAGCTATGTAACCTATCACAAGACTTCCTAGAATAAGTACCACACTTCCATTTGTAATAGCATGTTTAACGAGGCCTAGTATTTTACTAGTAGAACGATCTCTTCCTTTAGAACATAAACTCATTAATAAAACTCCTACAATAATAGAAGGTGCTTCCATCAATGCCATAACTGCGACCATATGACCACCGAATGGAATATTCTCCATTTCTAAAAAACTTACCGCTGTCACAAAAGTCACCGCACTTACAGACCCATATGCCGCTGCGATTGCTCCTGCATTTTCTAATGAAAACTTTAATCTCAAAATAAAGAAGGTATAAAGTGGGACCAATATAGCAAGGGCTATTCCTATAAATACAGCCCAATAAATATCTGCAGTAAAATCACTATGTGAAAGCTCCTGACCTCCTTTAAAGCCGATGGCAAATAATAAATAGAGAGATATAAATTTTGAAGAATTCTTAGGTATTTCTAAATCACTCTTAACCTGTGAAGCAAATAATCCTAAGATAAAAAACAGTAATGCTGGGTTAGATAAGTTATCTGTTAAAAGATGTAAATCCATAAATAATGGTAGTGTAAATTAATCTATAATTTCAATTTCTAGAATGCCATTTATCTTAATGTTTTTACCCATCGTTAACGCTTCTCTACATACTGCTTTAAATTCTTTTCTTTCTATAGTTAACTCTTTCACACGGCTGTCGTCATAACCTGTATCGCTATGCATATTACCTTCTGAGAGAGAAAGTCTACGCAGTTTATGGAAATTTATTTTTCCTTCTATTAAACTACTTACCACATCTGCAGCTTCTGATGGGGTAAACTGGCCATCAATAAGTTGAACTTTGTTGAGTACTTCTTTACTTGTATTCATCTTAATTTGATTTATTATTAATTTTAATTTTAGATACTATCATTATACTCATTATTAAAATGAGGATGAACATGGGCATGATAAGAAAACGAGACATAGGATGATTTTGAATGAAACACATCACTGAGATAACTAAGTACATTGCTCCTATTAATGCAATCATACTATACCGTAAAACAGTACCTATGGCTTTTAAATTGACATCTTCCATAAACGTCCATACATATCGCAGTTGCTTTTGATAGTTTATAGAATCCCTTCTGTTAAATTGATGTAACATAGATTTTTAGTTCATTTACCGTGCAAATATGCATTACCTAATCCATTAGTTTTTATTTATATTTGTAATGAAATACATAATTAATATTTATGCATTATACTCTGCACCAACTTCAAATATTTCTTCAAATAGTGGAGAAACGTAGCATCACAAAGGCATCAGAAGCCTTGTTTCTTACACAACCAGCGGTCTCTATTCAGCTTAAAAAACTGCAAGACCAATTCCCCATTCCTTTAACAGAAGTAATAGGACGGCAGTTATATGTGACCGACTTTGGTAATGAAATTGCTGAAATAGCAAAACGAATCGTCAAAGAACTTCAGGTTATTGATTTTAAGACAAGCCAATATCAAGGTAAACTAGCTGGAAAACTAAGTTTATCTATAGTCTCTACTGGTAAATATGTGATGCCATACTTTTTATCAGGATTTTTGAACGAGCATAGTGGTGTAGATTTCTCTATGGATGTAACTAATAAGAAGAAAGTTGTTCAGGATTTAGAAAATAATAGCGTAGATTTTGCATTAGTATCTGTATTACCTGCTCATTTAGATCTGGAAAAGCTACCGCTCATGAAAAATGAGTTGTACCTAGTAGGAGGCTCTGAAAGAGTAAAAAATAAAAAAGGAAAAAAAGAAAGCATTTTTTTTGAGGAGCCTTTATTGTATAGAGAACAAGGATCTGCGACTAGAAATGCAATGGAAAATTTTATACAGGGTAAAAACTTAATGACTCGCAAAAAAATAGAATTAACATCTAACGAGGCATTAAAACAAGCTGTCATTGCAGGATTAGGATTTTCAATTATGCCCATGATAGGAATAAGGAATGCCGTAGAAAAGGGAGACATAAATGTTATTCCTTATAACGGTTTACCTATAAAAACTCAATGGAATCTTATATGGCTCAAAAAGAAAAAACTATCACCAGCAGCTCTCGCATTTAAAAATTATATTATTGAAAATAAGGATCAAATAACTGCTCAATATTTTGATTGGGTAAATAACATGGCTTCTTCATAAAAACCTTCTCAAGGACCTTGCAACTATTTGATTTTATTTTGTTTAAATTAAAAAACAGGAGTTGTTTTTAAGCGCATCCAGAAATCTTTGCACCATAAATAGCGATCTGCTATTTTAAATGATACAGAACTTGCAATTCCCACTAATTTGTATCTATCAAAAATTAAGAATTTATTTACGAGCATCCCTTGAGTAGAACGCTCGTTAAATAACGTGGTTATCATATGAGGAGAATGCAAGAAATTTTACTTGTAATTTGTTATTCCGCTTTCGCGAAAGCGAAACACTTACCATCTCCTCAAACATAAGTAGTAAAAGAGGTTATTTACCCACTACATGTAGCTCTACAAAGTTCTTATCGATGTACATAGTTTGAGTTTTTACATCGTACTGTAATTCTTGAAAAGATATTTTTACATTATCTACCTCCACATAATCTATCTCAAAGGGAAGACCTATAAAGTTAAAACGCAATGTTTTATAGGTAGTAGTAAATTTACCATCTTTAAACTGAGAGATGACCATTTCTTTCTCATAACCATTGAAGGATAGATTTCTAAGACTATAACGTCCTTTCTTATAATCATATCCATCTGCGGCGTCTTCATAGACCACAGATTTTTCTTTACCCATAGTATAATATACGTCTAGAGTTAAGAATTCTATTTCCTTTTCACCTACATACTGCATTACAGGATAACGTGGTATCACTGCTCCAGCTTTTACAAAAAGAGGGATTTGATCTATGTCTGCATCTACCCAGGTTTCTTTACCGCCAGATGTGGTTGCTCTAGTCCAGAAATTATACCACTCACCTCTAGGTATGTACATTCTACGTCCTTTGGCATTAGGTTCTAGCACAGGACATACCAGTATTTTATCACCGAACATGAACTCATCATTTCTATAATGGGTTTGCGCATCTTCTTGATCATAAACTACAAGAGATTTTAACATAGGTGTACCTTCTTCTGCATATTGCCAGAAAGTGGTGTATAAGTAGGGTAAAAGTTTATATCTTAATTCAACAAATTTTCTAGTGATGTTCGTCACGTTCTCGTCAAATGTCCATGGTTCTTGATCTCCATGATCGCCGCTAGAATGGACACGACAGAATGGATGAAAAACACCCAGAGCAATCCATCTTGCAAAAAGCTCTCCTGTAGGCTGCTCTGCAAACCCTCCTATATCAGAGCCTGCAAATGACATTCCTGAGAGCGCCATGCGTTGTGCCTGAATATTTGCAATACTTAAATGTTCCCATGTAGCTACATTATCACCGAACCAGCTAGATGTATAACGTTGTGTACCAGAATAAGCAGATCGTGTAATGACAAATGGGCGTTTAGGGTAAATAAATTTCTTTACACCTTCATAAGTGGCACGTGCCATTTGCGCTCCATAGATGTTGTGTGCTTTTCTATGTGAGCATGGATGCCCATCAAAATCGTGACGTACGTCATCTGGAAATGTTTTATTAGGCACTTCCATAACAGCTGGCTCATTCATATCGTTCCATATACCTGCCAGACCATTATCTGCAATGAGGCCTTTAAAAAGATCGGCCCACCATGTTCTTACTTTAGGATCTGTATAATCTGGGAAGTAACACTGTCCTGGCCATACTTTACCCTTCATATAAGGGCCATCTGCTCGTTTACAGAAATAATCATTTTCCATTGCTTCTTTAAAGACACTGTACTCGGGATCTATTTTTATACCTGGATCAATGATCGCTATGGTTTTAAAACCATCTTCTCTCAGGTCACTTATCATTTTAGTTGGGTCAGGAAACTTTTCATTATCCCAAGTAAAACACCTAAAACCATCCATATAATCTATATCTAGATAAATGGCATCACAAGGTATTTGTAACTCTCTGAATTTAGAGGTTATTTCTCTTACATTACTTTCTGGATAGTAACTCCATTTACACTGGTGAAAACCTAACGCCCATAAGGGTGGTAACTCAGGTTTACCAGTAAGCTCTGTATAACCACTCACTACATTATTGACATCTGGTCCATAGATAAAATAATAATCCATAACACCACCTTGTGCCCAAAAACTAGTTACATGATGACGTTCTTGCGCAAAATCAAAAAAGGATCTAAATGTGTTATCAAAGAAAATACCATAGGCTATCTTATTTTGCAAGCCCACATAAAAGGGAACGTTTTTATATAAAGGATCTGTAGTTTTACCAAATGCATACTGGTCTGTGCCCCACATTTCAAATCTCTTAGAGCGCATATTATTATCTGCTGGTTTATCTCCTAGACCGTAATAACTCTCACCAGGTTGTGCTTTTTTAGACATTTTAACTACCTCACCTCCATACTCATAACTTTCCTCAAAATGAAAACCTAATTCATCTTCACAAACAATTTTACCCTGTAAGTCAAATATGCGAGATCTTAGATCTGATTTTGCGATATGACATATAATTTTAGAAGTCGTTATTTCATAATGACTTTCTTTTTCTACTACCTCTAGTTTATTGTAACCACGGTTACTATCTTCATCAATAGCATAAGAAAAATCTTCTTCTAGCTTACCGCCTGTACCATATTTAAATCTAATAACGCTGTCGCGAAAGATCTGTACACGCAAGATTACACCATTATTTGCATGAAAAGTGAGTGTATCTACCACGTGTTCAAAAGAAGTCAACTGACCTGGAAAAACATTTCCTTTACTGTGCAATTCTGTATTTGTAATCATAAGGTTATAATATTCAGTGTTTTGAATACAACTTAAATAAGCTGTAATAAAAAGTTAAATTAAGAAAAAGATTTTTGATTATCCTTTTAAAAAAGAGATAGTTACGCAACCGTTTGAGTTATGGGGTTATTATTAAGAACCACCCTACCTTTCTAAATACTTCCATATACTAACGCAGCTAGCGGTGGTAAATGTAATACGGCACTTTTATCCCTGTTGTTCCAGTTATTATTTTCAGGTACCAATCTTTTTTTTACAGACATGGAAGAACCACCATACTTAGAGTGGTCGCTATTAAATAATAATTTATACTCAAGACCAGATGGCACGCCTACACGGTAGTTCTCTCTAACAACAGGTGTCATATTACAAATAATCACTACATGAGAATCGATACCTTTTCTTATGTAACTAATAACAGAGTTTTCATGATCCTCATAAGAAATCCATTCAAAACCATCCTTATTAAATTGCTTCTCATGCAGCGCTTTTTGATTTATATAAAGTTTATTTAGATCTTTAATTACTTCTTGTATTCCTTGATGGGGTTTAAACTGAGTTAAATGCCAGTCCAGACTGCCATTAAAATCCCATTCTTCATGCTGTCCAAATTCTGACCCCATCATCATTAAATTACTTCCTGGGTGTGTGAACATGTAAGAGTAAAGTAATCTTAAGTTAGCAAATTTTTGCCAGTCATCTCCGGGCATTCTTCCTAGAATGGAACTTTTACCATAAACTACCTCATCATGAGAAAGTGGTAACATAAAATTCTCTGAAAATGCATAGGTCATTGAAAAGGTCAAATCATTTTGATGATGCCGTCTATAGATAGGTTCTTTTTTAAAATACTGTAAAGTGTCATGCATCCAGCCCATCATCCATTTCATACCAAAGCCTAATCCACCGATAGAAGTGGGCTTGCTAACCATAGGAAAACTGGTGCTTTCTTCGGCTATGGTTTGTGTATCTGGATAATTGAGATAAACGGCTTCATTCATTTCTTTGAGAAATGCGATAGCTTCTAGATTTTCATTTCCTCCATAGATATTTGCATCCCACTCTCCTTCTTCTCTAGAATAATCTAAGAATAACATACTAGCTACCGCATCTACTCGCAAGCCATCTATATGGTATTGATCTAGCCAAAACAACGCATTAGAGATCAAAAAGCTTTTTACTTCATTGCGACCATAATTAAAAATAAGAGATTTCCAGTCGGGATGATAGCCTCTTTTTCTATCTGGATGCTCATATAGCGATGTACCATCAAAATTTCCTAATCCATGAGCGTCTTCGGGAAAATGAGATGGCACCCAGTCTAGAATAACTCCTAAACCTGCATGATGACATGCATTTACCAGCTCTTGGAATTCTTCTGGATAACCTAATCTTGCCGTAGGAGCAAAATAACCTGTAATTTGATAGCCCCACGAGGGATCATAAGGATACTCCATAATAGGCATGAACTCGATGTGTGTGAAATTCATCTCTTTGGCGTAAGCTACCAGATCCAAAGAAAGTTCATGATAACTTAAACTTCTATTTTCTTCTAACTTCTTTTTCCAGCTACCTAGATGTACTTCATATACAGAGTATGGAGCGTCTAGAGCGTTGTGTTTTGCACGTGATTGCATCCACTCATGATCATCCCAATTAGGTTTATAATCATAAACTATACTAGCGGTTTTAGGTGGGTGCTCACAGCGGCGTGCATAAGGATCTGCTTTTTCTGTTATAATGCTATTGTGAGATGACTTTATTTTATACTTATAAATGGCTCCATGTTTTACCCCAGGAATAAAACCTTCCCATATACCACTGCTGTCCCATCTTACTTTTAAGAGGTGCTCTTCTCCATTCCAGAAATTAAAGTCTCCTATTACTGCTACACTTTTTGCACTGGGTGCCCACACTGCAAAGTATGTTCCTTTTACACCATCTACGTTTATTAAATGAGCACCTAATTTCTCATAAAGACGGTAATGCTTACCGCTTTTAAATAGGTCGATATCAAAGTCTGTAAATAAACTGTGTATTATAACCTGTCCCATATGTTAAATGGAAAAGCCTTTAGGAATAACTACATTTTTCTTTATAACTACTATTCCTTCTTTTACTACAAATTTATCTGTTTCTATATCCTCTAGGTGTTTACCTCCATTAATTCTAACATCATCTCCTATTTTCACGTTTTTATCAATAATGGTATTTTTTATAAAACATCGCTCTCCTATCCCTATCAAAGCTTCTGGCTTTTCTTTTTCCATGTTTTCTAGGGTCTCATAATCATCATTACCCATCATATAGGTATTAATGACTGTACTTTCTTTTCCTATTCTAGATCGTATCCCGATGACAGATTTTTCAATTTTTGCCGCATTAATTATGCAGCCTTCTGCTATTACTGCTTTTTCTAAGTGGGTTCCTGATATTTTTGAAGTAGGTAGTATTCTCGCATTAGTATAGACACGTTGTTTAGAATCGTAAAGATTAAATTGTGGCATGTCATCTGTTAGTCCCAAATTTGCCTCAAAGAAGGAATCTATATTACCTATATCTGTCCAGTATCCTTCAAATTGATAACTAACTGTTTTATGAGTCGCTATAGCTTGTGGAATTATCTCTTTTCCAAAATCAATATTGGCATCATTTTCCATTAACTCGATAAGCAAGTCTCGATTAAATATATAAATTCCCATGGAGGCCAGATGATTTTTTTTCTGACGTTTCATTTCCTTACTTACGTCAGACTTCCATTCTGGTAATAAACTGGCGTCTGGTTTTTCTATAAAAGAAGTAATTACGTTCTTATTATCTGTCTTTAAAATACCGAATGATGTTGCATCTTTTTCTGTAACTGGTATAGTCGCTATAGATATTTTTGCATTTGCCTCTATGTGAGCTTTTATCATCCCATTAAAATCCATCTGGTATAATTGATCTCCAGATAGAATTAATGCATATTCAAAATCATGACGTAAAAAATGATGCATACTCTGCCTTACTGCATCTGCAGTTCCTTGAAACCAGCCTTTATTATCAGGTGTTTGTTCTGCCGCTAGTACATCTACAAAGGCCGAACTGAAAAAACTAAAATGATACGTATTTTTAATGTGTCTATTTAATGAAGCAGAATTGAATTGAGTCAATACAAAAATTCTCTTTATACTTGAGTTGATACAATTAGAGATAGGAATGTCGACTAGTCTATATTTTCCCGCAATGGGCACTGCTGGTTTTGAGCGACTCTCAGTAAGTGGATAGAGTCTAGTCCCTTGTCCACCACCTAAAATAATACTTAAAACTTTGTCGTTAATCATGATCTGTTGGTTAAAGATTTATAGAGTTGTATGTATGTACTTGCAGACTTATCCCAAGAGTGATCTATGTTCATGATCTGCTTTCTTATTTTTTTAAATCGTTTTTGGTCTTTATAAAGAGTGACTGCCCTTTTTACCGTTGAAAATATATGAGCTGCCGTAGCCTCTAGGTGAATAAAACCAAAACCATCATTTTCTATATCTACAATAGTATCTTTTAAACCACCTGTGCCTCTTACTATAGGTATAGTTCCATATCTAAGAGAGTACATTTGATTTAATCCACAAGGTTCTACTCTGGAAGGCATAAGTAAAAAATCTGCCCCTGCATAGATTACATGAGATAACGCCTCATCATAACCTACATATAGGTTATAAGATCCTTCATATTTCTTTTTAAGTTCAACAAGTCTTTGTTGTGTATTTTTATCTCCAGATCCTAATAATAAAATAGAAACCTCTTGATCTTGTAATATTTGTTCAAAAGCTTCAGGAAAAAGGTCTGATCCTTTTTCATAGACTAACCGCCCTATAAATGCAAACAACGGTTTCTTAACATCTAGATTATAGGTAGTACACAGCCATTTTTTATTTGCTTTTTTACCGCTTAACACACTGCTTTTACTGTAATTCTTTTTAAGAAAAGAATCTGTATTAGTATCCCATACAGTGGTATCGATTCCATTTAAAATCCCTACACATTTTGCGGCTTCATGAGTTAATAAAATTTCTAGCCCATTTGCCTCTTGTTTAAGCTCTTCCATATAACTAGGAGAGACTGTATTTACTCTCCAGGCACATTTTATCGCGCATCCTAGCGGATTTATACTACCGTCCCAATCTAACAGACCAGTGTGTTTTCTATCAAATTGAGGTATAAGATCTATTAATTTATGTGAAAACCAGCCTTGATATTGCGCGTTGTGAATACTTAAAATAGATGGCGTTTTTTCAAAAACCTCGTACTCATGGCAATATTGAGCCATAAAAGGTATCAATCCTGTATGGTGATCATGACAGTGTATCACATCTGGCAGTTGCTCTTTACTAGCTAACCAGTTTAAACATGCTATTTGAAAAGCAAGAAATCGCTTTGCATCATCATCAGAATAAACATAATTTGTAAATAGTAAATCTGGTATTTTAATTAAGTAGAGTTGAAACCCTAGATTTAAATCAACAGGTTCCATTACACTATATCTATAAGAAGAGCTACCTAACTTTAAACTACCTTTATAAGTGCATTTAAACTTGTTTTTTTGCGTAAAAGAAAGGTCATAAAACGGCATGATAACACATGCTTCATGTCCTAAACCGTTTTGATATTTAGGTAATGCACCGACTACATCTGCGAGGCCACCTACTTTGGCCACTGGATAACACTCTGCACTTAGATGTACGATATTCATAATAACACCAGTTAGTTTAAAATAATGAAATAAAGTCCCTTTACACTCCTAAAAATAGTTGAAATTCACAAAATAAACGACTTTCAATTATAAAAATCTAAAATTGTTTTGAAGCCCACATTACTGCCTCGTCTAGTGAAGAGTAAATTTTAAAAGGTTTTGATGAAAAGTTTTTTTCAAAACTTGCTATGTTGACTTTAATGTCATTATCGGCAACCACTACCATACCTATTAAATTTTCTACCATCGCGACTCTAGGGTAAATCAATGGATTTACTGAATAAGAGTTCACTCTGTTAGAGATGTAAATAAATTTTCTATCTTTAAAATATTTATCGTTCAACGCATGGAAGATTTTTAAATCCTCCACATCGACAGAATACCCTTCTTTAACTTGTACCATCAAATAAAGTTCAAATATGAATATATCTGCATATCCTACATCATGATGTCGTATCGATTTCATAAAACTAAGTTGGCTCATAAAGATAGGCTTTTTATTATTTAAAGATAGTTATTTGTGTTCCGCTTTCGCGAAAGCGAGATGACCACAAACATCTATCTCAGAATCACAACCCCAGTTTTTAAACGGCTTTTAAAAGAATCAAGCTGATAAAACGGTACTTTTACATACTTCATTTAGGACTCTTTAGAACTCGTTTTATCGTTATGGTAGATATCTTTAATATTCATAAATCCACCATGTAAAAATCTTATTTTCACTAGCGCTAGCCATAGCTTTAATATTTTGTAATGATCAAAACTGACTTCTCTTACCGTTTCCAGTACAGAAGAGCTACCTACTGCAATTAGTGACTTTAAAGCTGGAGATGTTATCCTAATGAAAAACGATATATGAAAAGATGCGCAAGTTAAAATTCATGGAATGGAAACAAAGCAGAAACACCTGGTAAGGTCATTTTAAAAGGACAGTCTTTTCTTTTAAATGAAGTGGTGAATATCTAGTAACCGGAATATTTATTTTAAAAATGGATACACACCAGACAAAGCTGTTCTAATTTTTAAAAAACCTCTAGATTCTATCGTTGTTAGCTGTCGTGTTACTAGAACTATTATAGAAGATTTTACACAACCTGACCTTCATAGAAAAGATCTCCACATAGAGCTTTATGGTAAACATAATGAACTAGATCACAATTACATCGCTAGGAAATCTAATAAGGGACCTGCTTTAAAGGTATATCTTAATAATTATGAACATGTAAATAATTATCATAAGAGACATCATAAAGATTTCTGACCTAGATCTAAAAAAAATAAACTGAAAGCTGAGACCATGCAAGTAGGTGCTGGTAAAACGTCTAGGACACTTTCATATACTCCAGTAACTTATAATCTCTTTAAAGTACAGAATGACGAGGTGGGAATTATTTCTAACAAATCCAACCTTAATACCTTTTTTTAATCATGTCATTCCATAGAGTGAAGGATCTTTAATTACTAAGCATGGTGATTATGCTAAAACAAGTGCTAACATTATTAATAGGTAATGATAACACCGCTGTAAATGTAAATACAGATCGGGCACAGGTTTTACAACCGTCTTAAATAAGATCTGCACGACATGATAAGGTCCTAATTATAAACTATCTTCTGTATAATGACAGGTTTATATCTTATCCTATAAAGACATATGATAAAATAGATGATGTAATATTTAAGAATAATCTATTACTAAGCAATAAACATATATTTCAGCCTGCTTTTCTTGACTTATAAAAGATATTAAGCAACAGCCCTGTAATAACCATTACCATACCTAAAATAGCCCACACTGTATAAATTTCCATAAACCAAAACGCACCTATGAGGACAGTAAAAATAACTTCTAGATATTTAAGTGGGGCAACCTGATTTGTAGATGCTATTTGAAAAGCCTTAGTCATAAAAAGCTGCCCTACAAAACCTACAATACCTAGACTACTTAAAATAATCCATTCATTACCTTGAGGATTTCTCCAATTATTAAGAGCTAGTAAACCACCTAGCAGGGTGCCTATCGCCATAAAATAATTAATGATTACAACAGGATGATCTTGCTTACCTATCTTAGAAATAGTAACAAAAACGATTCCCATCATTAATGCAGATGAGCATATCATGAAGACACCTATAAAACTAAGATCGTTATTAAAACCCTTCATTACCAGTACTCCAGAAAAAGCTAATAAAAAAAATAAACACTGTATAGGCCTTATCTTTTCTTTAAGCCATATCACAGCAAAAATAGCTGCAAATACAGGAGATAAATACCTAAGCACAACGGCAGTACCTACAGCTAAATATTTTAAAGAAAGGAAAAACAGTATTAAAGATATAGCGCCAGCAACACCACGAGTAATCAACAAGATGCGTTTATTTCCTAAAACTGGTATTTTCTTGTAAAATAAAAATCCCATTGTAAGAATTAAAGTACCGAGCGATCTAAAAAACACTAATTGATAGGCGCCGAATTCTATCAAATATTTTACAAGACCGTTCATAAACGCAAACGCTAGTGTACTTAATAACATGTAAACGATGGCTTTATGTAGGTTTTTCACATTAAATAAAATAAAGCAGGCATGATGTTAGTAAATAATGCCTACGCGGCCTAGAATGGACAAATTTACAAGTTCTTCTTATTTTTTTACTCTTAATTTAAAATGGAAAACAATTAGAACGTCACAAGACGCAATAATTTTTTTTCTAATTAAAAGATAATTTTATTCTATAGTTAAATAGGTCCCTTTAAAGCTTTGATTGAGAACCATCACCTCAATAGGTGCTCTATTTTTATTAGGTATAATTTCTATAGACGCTCTACCATTTGCCATTTTAATAGATTCACTTCCTGTAGGTGTTCCTAGACTTTTTAAAGTAGTCGCACCTGACAAAGCTTGAAAATATACACGCTCTTCATAATCTAGGCAGGTTAGCCCATCAGCATCTTTAGCATAAGCGGTAAGCAAGTAATTACCATTATCTATTTTTTTATACTCTAGATCTAGTTGAACTGCTTTGCCATTTTTAATAAATCTATAATTCACATCTAACTCATCATTTACAACAGTTCCACCCTTCATTATACCTACTGCTTTCATGGTATTTACTCCTTCTTTAAAATCTACCATCCATGTTAATCCTGAGGCAGGAAATTTAGCAATGTCCTTTGTTTTAGTTCCCATAGAGATTCCATTCATAAAAAACTCTACTTCTTGAGCATTAGAATAAACACTTATCTCACGTTTAATTCCTTTGAGACCTTGACGCTCTGTCCAAGTGTGTGATTCTATCCAGGCAAATGGCTCATCACTCCAGTAACTTTTAAAAACATAATAAGAATCTTTAGGATTGTTATCGCGATCTACGAGACCTTTTTGATTCATGTAAGGAATATCATTTTCTGGACGTAATGGTGTCCCAAAATCTTTAAAAGCCCATTGAGCATTACCTACAAAAGTAGAATCAGTTTCTGAAATACGTAAATGCCAGTCAAAAAGGTCTACCATATAATTTTCACTCCAGTCTCCTATTTGCGCAATATTTGCAATGCCAGTCTGGACTATTGCTTCTTCCCATCCATCTGCCTGTATAGCACCTTCTCCTGTAATTGGGTTTTCCGTATGACGTCCTACATGGCTAGAACCACCATATTCTGTATGGATAAAATGTTTGTACTGCGACTTATATTGTTCTATGGCTTTTCCATAACTTTTATAACTACCAGAGTACCATCCAGACCATATAGACGGAGAAAAAACGTCTACAATATCTGCACCTTCATAATATTTTCTGATGGCCGTTACTCTATATGGATCCATCTCATGAGAAAGATCATGAAGAGATTGTAGGTATTTGTTCATTTCTACCGTGTCATCGCCATTTTCAAAATCTGGCAACCAGTACATCTCGTTTCCTAATGACCAGAAAATGATACTGGGATGATTATAGTTTTGATTGATCATTTCCTTTAACATGCTCGTGGTGTTTTTTTTCCAAGTTTTATTTCCTAGTCCACCGCGACACCATGGCAATTCATCCCAGACTATTAGACCTAGCTCATCACATGCTTTATATATTTCTGGATCTTGTGGATAATGTGCTAGACGCACAAAATTAGTCCCCATACTTTTTATTAACTCCATATCTGCACGATGCTGTTCATTACTCATCGCTGCCCCTACTCCTGCATGTTCTTCGTGCCTGTGCGTCCCTCTTAAAAGCAAGCGTTCACCATTTAAAAAAAAGGCCCCATGATCTTTAAACTCAAACCAGCGTAATCCTACTTTCTCCTCGGTTTGGTCTATAATTTGATCACCGTTTTTAATCACAGTAGTTAACGTATAAAGATTAGGGTTTTTAGGACTCCATAATTCTGGGTTTTTAATATTATCAAAAGAAATACTAGTAAATCCATCTATCTTAAGAACTTCGTTTACAAACATTTGTTTACCAGATGGAGATTGAAGAGTAGCATATATTTCATAACCTTTTATGGTATTAGCTACATCTACATCTATAATTACATTTGCTCGTTCTTTAGATACGTGAGGTGTAGAAACTTTTACTCGCTTTATATGACTCTTTGGTAAAATCTCTAAAAAAACATCGCGAGTAATACCTCCATAAATAAAGAAATCGCTTTTTTGAGAAGGAATCACTTCTGGATCATAACTATTATCTACTCTTACATGTATTTCATTCTCTCCAGGTTTTACAACATCTGTAATATCTAGTGTAAATCCTATGTAACCACCTATATGACCTCCTACTTTTTTTCCATTCACAAAGACTTCAGAAACGATATTCACTCCTTCAAAATACAATTGATAAACAGCATTTGAATAAACTGTTTCTACATTCAATTTTTTCTTGTACCAGCTAGAACTACGGCGGTATCCTGGATCGAGATCTGTTGCATCTAGTGCGTTCCAAGAGTGCGGCAAGTCTATCCTTTCCCATTCCTTTATATCTTGAATTTCAGAAAACTTCTCTTCAGGTCTTTCTAGATAGTACCAGTTCTTATTAATATTAATTTGGCTGCGTTTTAAATCTGGCTTTACACTACTAGAAACACCAGAATTACATGAGGTCACTAGAATATAAAGAATTATAGAGAGGTATTTAAAAGTAGTTCTCATTAGATAGAAATTTGAAATTGTGGTGTTCTTTATTTTTTTACATCTTTAAGTCTAATCATTAATTCTAGGAAATAATAGTCCCCATAAACAATAGGCTCATCCATTTCAGACCTTTTAGACCAGTCTCCAGAACTGTGTTGTAAAATAAATGGAGCATCTACAGTTGCAGGAAGTATGTATTTTTCGGTTTTTAAAGTGTTTAATACTTTATTACTGTAATCAAGGTAAATTTGATTATTAGTATAACCATATAACTCAACCATAGCAGACGCTACGATTGCACCTGCTGACACATCTCTAGGTTCTTCTGGAATATTAGGAGCATTAAAATCCCAATATGGAATACCATCATCAGGTAAATTTTCATGATTTAAATAAAATCCAGCCGTTTTTTCAGCTTGCTCTAGGTACTTATTATCTTTAGTATATCGATAAGCCATGGTATAACCATATATACCCCATCCCTGACCGCGTGCCCAGGAAGAGTCATCGCTATAGCCTTGATGAGTCACTTTATCTTTAACCGCTCCATTAATGGTATCATAAACAACTACATGAACGGTACTATTATCTTCTCTGAAATGATTTTTTAAAGTAGTATTTGCATGCGTAACTGCTATTTTATGAAAAGTAGAATCTCCAGAAAGTCGAGTCGCTTCAAAAAGCAATTCTAGATTCATCATATTATCTATGATCACAGGAAATTCCCATTCTTCTTTTTTAAAATCCCAAGATCTTATCGATTGTACATTAGGATTAAATCTGGTGGATAATGTTTGAGCACTTTTTATTAAAACATTTTTGTAGTTTTCATCAAGTGTACGATTGTACCCTAATCCAAAACTGTTATATACCTTGAACCCCATATCATGAGTACCACTATTATATTTTTCTTTTTCTATAAAGGAGGTCCATTTTATTGCGCTTTCGCGAAAGCGAGATTCACCAGTAAGATCGTGCAACATCCACAAATTACCTGCATAAAAACCACTGGTCCAGTCCTTAGATGGTCGTTTTAAGATTTGTTTTTTATGCCAGTTGTAACTTCTAGGAAATGCTGTAGAATCGAGTGGATAGTTCACCACATGATCAAAACGTTTTTCTAATAAATCATCGATCGAGGTAACGTTTACTTCTTTTGTATCTTTTATTTCGTTCTTACAGGATATGAATGTAGAAACCAAGATAATAACTAGGACAGTTTTAAGGTTTGAAATCATTTAATTGAGGATTTAAGAGTTATCAAGAGTTTATCATACTCACTTAAACATATAAGATGCTATAGTTTTTTGAAATTGTAACGAGTTAAAAATAAATCAATAGCTTGAATTAAAAATTCAAATTACGGTATACAAAAATCCCAATGACCTAGAGCCATTGGGATTTAAGCAGTTGATTAATACAAATGATTAATATCCTGGATTATTAGGTAGAAGATTTGGGTTTCTAGCTATTTCATCTGCAGGCAATGGTAAAAGGTAATCTCTAGAAGGGTCAAAATTAGGTCTCTCTTCAAAGGCGTTAGGCCCAGAAAATACTTCATTTCCTAAATTGCGACGTTTAATATCATACCATCTTTTAAACTCAAAGGCTAACTCATATGTACGCTCTGTAAGTACTGCATCTCTAAAATCGTCCTGAGATAGTCCATTTATACTTAAAGGTGTGCTTCTTGTTGAACCACCTGCATTTCTAGCTCTAGCTCTTACACGATTGAGGTAACCTTCAGCAATTGCACTAGGACCTGCTTCATTAAGTGCCTCAGCAGCGATTAATAACACCTCTGCATAACGCATCTGCGCATAATTGAGCTCAGATCCACGACCATTAGAATTTGAAGTGGTTCCTATATTACGATTATATTTTGCTATAAATGGTTCTGCTAGGTTTCTTGAATCTGCAGTAGACCAGGTTTGATACGGCAACATGGTAGGTATACCGTTTACTAGAAACATACTTTCTGTAACAAAACTTACATCTCTTCTATAATCGTCAGATGGCCATGCATTATAAAAAGCTTCATTAGACATGATCACAGACCATCCTTCTCCATTAGGTGTGATATTATCTCTTATTCCAGTAAGTGCTGGCATATAGTCCTGTCCAAAGTCACCATCTCTAAAACCGTTAAAATCCAAAGAGAACAAAGGTTCTTTAGAAGATTGCTGCTTTGAAAAATCCCATAAGTCAGCAAAATCATCTTCTAGTTCTAGGTCAAATAAAGCTTCATCGCGTATAATATCTTGTGCTTTTACAGCTGCCATAGGGTATTCACCTCTGGTTAAATATACAGAAGCTAGGTAAGCCATAGCTGTAGCCTTAGAAGGCAAAGCTCTAGTAGGCTGCGTGTTTGGCAACCATTGCTCAGCAAACATAAGGTCGTTGATAATGTTTTGATAAACATCTGCTTCAGAAGTTTTTGCAATACTACTAGCAGCAGAGAGGTCTGTTACAGGTGTATCTAAATAAGGAATATCTCCATGTAGCCTTACTAAATGATAATAAACGTATGCTCGTACAAAATAAGCTTGAGCGATAATAGGATTTAAAGTCTCCGGAGAAGACCCTACAGATTCTGAGCCTGCAATGGCTTGATTACATGTGGCAATTACTTGATATGCTCGTGGCCAATATTCTATTATCATTCCGTTATCATCGCTGACTGTAAACTCGTCATGATCACGTCTTCTTTGTGATGTATTGATACCTATGCGAGCAAGGTCACCTCTAACCATTAAAGGCAAAGACAATTTCCTACCCCAAAAGGCCTCTTCTCCCATTAATCCATATGCTCCATTAATAGTGGATTGAACCGCAGTGTTAGAGGTATAAAATCCATCTGGGGTTAATTGCCCTATAGGTTCTTCTTCTAGATCGGAGCAACCGATAAAAGCTATGCTAAAAGCAAAAAATAAATATTTTATATTTTTCATGTCTCTATTTTTTTATTAAAATCTTAATCCTAGACTAAAAGTTACTGTTTTGATATTAGGGAAGTTACCATATTCAAACCCCTGGCTGGTATTATTTTGTAAATTGTTCCCTCTATTATTGTAGCTCACTTCTGGATCTAATCCAGGATAGTCTGTAAAAGTCAATAAGTTTTGAGCACTCAATCCTAAACGAATGCTCTCAAATCCTATTTTAGAGGTAAGGTCTTGAGGTACATTATATCCTACAGCAAGGTTTTTTAACCTCACGTAACTACCATCATAAACAAAACGTGAGGAAACACGTTGTGCTCTCACTGCTGCGATAGGTACAGAACCATTAGGATTAGAAGCAGAAAATCTGTCTAATGCCTCAGTCGTAGCGTTTGCTGCTCCACCAGCTAACTCACTAAATGTAAAACTATAAATATCTCCACCTACGGCTCCTTGAAAGAAAATATTCATATCAAAGTTCTTATATTTAAAGGTATTATTGATACCAAATGTAAAATCCTGATTAGGATCTCCTATAATGGTTCTATCGTCATTATTAATAACCCCATCATCATTTAAATCTGTAAACAACTCAC
The DNA here is from genome assembly GCF_947495285.1 of uncultured Nonlabens sp. Taxonomy (GTDB): domain Bacteria; phylum Bacteroidota; class Bacteroidia; order Flavobacteriales; family Flavobacteriaceae; genus Nonlabens. The sequence goes on from NZ_CANLXZ010000007.1 coordinate 30,686, forward strand.
CACCAGCTGCAGCATCACTAGTTATAGATGCAGTTCCAGCAGGTGCAATTCCTGTAGTATTAACACCTCTATACTCAAAACCATAAAATACACCTACAGCTTCTCCTTCCCTTAATAAATGCGTTTGATCGATCAAGAAACTACCAGGGGAAGCGTCTAGAAAAATATCTTCACCATCGACTAAAGAAACAACTTCATTAACGTTTCTTGAAAAATTTAACTCAGTAGTCCATGAAAAGTTTTCCTTAACTATGTTTCTAGAGGTAAGTACGATTTCTAAACCACGATTATTAACTTCACCAGCATTAACTAATCTTTCAGTATCAAAGAATCCAAAATATTCTGGTGTACTACTATCTCCTAGAATAAGGTCTTCTGTATCCATGTTATAAGCATCAACACTTAAAGTAAATCTATCCTTTAAGAAACTTACATCCACACCTATATTTCCTTGATAAGTAGTTTCCCACTTTAAATCTGGATTTTCAATGCGTAAAGGAACGATAGCATTAACTGTTTGATCTCCTGCAACGGAATATATAGACTCAAAAGCTGCTAAAGAAGCATAAGGATCAATCCCTGGATTACCTGTGGCACCATAACTTAATCTTAACTTAAGATTTGAAATATTTTCACTATCCTTTAAAAAATCTTCGTTGCTTATATTCCAACCTAAAGCTGCAGATGGGAATAAGGCATATTTTTCATTTTCTGCAAATACTGAAGATCCATCACGACGTAAAGTGGCGGTTAACAAATACTTGTCATCAAAAGAAAAATTCACTCTTCCGAATTGAGCCTGAAAAATACGTTGTATCCTTGATGATTGAGGTGTTAAAGGACTAGAACCTTGATTTAATCCATAAAATGAACTGCTATCAGATATAAAATTTTGAGCTCCTGCAAAGCTATCTTCTCTTAATTCATTTTGATGAGAATATCCTAAAACTGCTGAAAAATCTAGCTTATCAAAAGTTTTTGCATAGGTAAAATAAGTTTCAGAAAGAATGTTAGTTGTTCTAGCATTTTGAATAGTTGCCTCTCCTCCATTTGCACCAGAAAGCAAAGTTGACGGAGAATAAGTTCCTAAGGTCTGATTAGTAGTGTCAAAACCTAATGTAGATTTTAAAGATAGTTCATCTGTAAAAGAATATTCTGCGCCGGCATTAATTCTAGCTATATCTCTTTTTGTGTTTTCAATTTCAGAAGTGGCTACTGCAAATGGATTATCTACTGTATCACCTACATCATTAAGAGTAAAAACACCTGCATTATCACGAATACCTAAAGACGGATTGAAGCGTCCTGCTAGAGATATTACATCTCCACTACCTGTTCCACCTGTACTTGCTTGAGAAGACACACCATCTTTTTCACTTCTAGAAACAAAAAGACTGGTTGATAATTTTAATCTATCTGTTACCTGTGCATTTAAATTTCCTAGTAGAGAGAAGCGATCAAAGTTAGAGTTAATAACTACTCCATCTTGCTCAAAATAGTTCATAGAAGTATAAAAATTAACTCCTTTTCCTCCTCCAGAAACAGAGACTTGATGTTGTTGAGTAGATCCACTGTCGTAAATTAAATCTTGCCAATCTGTATTTGAATCACCACCTACAAAACTAGGGTTTATCTCTTGTTGATAAGCTGTAAATTGATCGGCATTTAATAAATCTAATCGATCACTAGTAGATTGAAAAGCGTAGCTACTATTAATTTCAACTACGGTCTTTCCTTCACGTCCTTTTTTAGTAGTTACTAAAATAACACCGTTAGAACCACGAGCACCATATATAGCTGTTGCACTAGCATCTTTCAATATTTCAAGAGATTCTATATCTGTAGGTGGCGGTAATGCGCCTCCTATAAAACCGTCAACAACTATTAAAGCGGCACTACTTGCTCCTATAGAAGTATTACCACGAACTCTAATATTAATAGGAGCACCTGGCTCACCACCATTTGATGTTGAAACAGCAACACCGGCAGCACGTCCTTGTAAGGCCTGTTGAACGGTTTGTACCGGGAAGGCATTTAATTCCTCAGAATCTACAGAAGAAACAGAGCCCGTAACATCGCTTTTCTTCACTGTTCCATAACCTATAACTACTACCTGTTCTAGTAAAGCTAGATCATCCTGTAAGGTTACATTAATTACCGTCTGTCCATTTACAGGTACATCTAATGTCGTATATCCTATAGAACTGAACATTAAAACAGCATCTGCATTAGGAACAGTAATGCTATAATCACCATTAAAATCTGTAGATGTACCTGTAGATGTACCTTTAATGGAAACACTTACACCTAATAACTCTTCTCCTTCACTACTTACAACTTTACCAGTTATCGTAGAAGTTTGCGCATAAGTTAAGAATGAACCAAAAATGCAAATTAGCAAGAGTCCATATCTTAATAATTGCGGTTTGTTTTTTTGTTGCATAAGATTTTGTTTAAATTGAATTATTTTAAGTTAGTTGATAAAAATGTCCTACATCGATTGCGAAAACTATCTAACACCGAACACCCTTTTAAAGATGTGATAAAATTAACTGAAGCTTAGCGATCAATAATTCAGAAAAGGGTATACAAAAATCCGAAACCCTTAAAAATACAGGGCTCTCGGTGAAAATCACACATTTATTATAAATTACTCTGAGAATTTCTTAGAATAGTTTGATGGAGTTTCCCCATATGCTTTCTGGAAGCATTTACTGAAATATTTAGGGTTTCTAAACCCAACTTTATAACTCACTTCAGAAATATTAAGCGTTCCTAATTCTAGAAGTTGAGCCGCTCTTTTCATTCTAAAATGTTGAATAAACTCATTTGGAGTAAAGTTAGTCCATGCCTTTACTTTAATAAATAACATCGTGCGGCTTACCCCTAACTCAGAACTGAATGATGGTATATCAAACTGTTCGTTTGGAATGTTCTCCTCTACTATAGCGATAGCTTTTTTGAGTAGTTGCTCATCTACAGAGGTTACATTTATCTCTTCGGGAGAAAAGTCATTTGAAGAACTAAATTTCTCTTTGAGCTTTGCCTTACTGTGCAATAAGTTTTTGATGCGTAGTTGAAACTCATTTATATTAAACGGTTTACTTATATAATCATCTGCACCTCTTTCTAGTCCCTCTAGTTTATAGATTAAAGAAGATCTAGATGTTAATAGGATCACCTGTATATGGCTGGTTCTAATATCCTTTTTCACATTTGCACACAGCTCTGTACCTGCCATTTTAGGCATTACCACATCACTTACTATCAAGTCTGGACTGTTTTTAATAGCCAGTTTAAAAGCATCTTCCCCATTATCTGCCTGGATAACGTTAAAATCTGATTTTAATAAATTAACCATAAAAGAAAGTAAAGAGTGATTATCTTCTACCACTAGTATAGTAGGCTTATTAACGTCATTTAATAGGTATAGATCTTCATCACTACTTGAAAATGGATTAAATTCACTTAACTGGGACGTATACTGAGATAAATCATCACTGAATTTAAAGTCTTTTAAAATTTGATTATCGTTAAGATGATCTCTTCCTAATTTTAAAGCAATTTTAAAACTAGAACCCTTGCCCTTTTCACTTTCTATCTCTATCGTGCCGTGGTGTAACTCTACTATATTTTTTGCAATATTTAAACCTATACCAGTACCTTGGTGAAATGGAGAAGGTTTTTCTCTATTTGCCTCTACCTCATAAAACCTATCAAATACTTTTTCTTGTTCTACTGGTGATATACCTATACCACTGTCATTAACGTGTACAAAAATTTGTTGATCATTTTTTGTGATCTTAATCGCTACAGCACCACCTTTTTCAGTAAATTTAAAAGAGTTTGAAATAAGATTATAGAAAACTCTTTCTAGTTTTTTTCTATCATAATAAACTAGAATCTCATCTTGTACAGATTCAAAAGTGTAATCATAAGCTCCCACCTTTGCGTATTCCTTAAAACTTAAATAGATTTCTTCTAGAAACTTAACAATGTTACCTTGAGCACTTTGCAGCTCAAATTGATTTTGTTCTAATTTTCTAAAATCCATTAATCTATTAATCAATTGTAGGAGATGATTTGCGTTACTCTCTACAACGAGTAGTTTTTTATACATTTTATTACTTCCTTTATAGTCGGCAAGCAATTGCTGTAATGGGCCTAAAATAAGGGTGAGAGGTGTTCTAAATTCGTGAGATATATTTGTAAAGAATTTTAATTTTGCCTCGTTTATACCACGATCTCTTTCTTTATGTAATTGCTCAAATTTAAGTTCTTGCTGTAATCTTGTTTTAGATTTTAAGACACTAAGTATAAAATAAATGGCAATTCCTAGAACTAATACGTACAGTAATAACGCCCACCAGCTTAACCACGGTGTCGGTTTTGCGGTTACTTCTAGTGCAGTGATACCGCTTTTTGCACCATCTCCATTCATACCTCTCACTTCAAAAACATAATTCCCAGAATTTTGTAGTGTATAGGTAGCTGTATTTTGACTAGTCGTATTCCAGTTTTTTTCTAGACCGCTTAACCTGTATTCATATGTATTACTCGATGCATTATGAAAATTAGGTATAGCAAATTCTATAGTAAAATTACGTTGATGATGATCTATTTTTATCGCTTTCGCGAAAGCGATATTATCAACCACATCTCCCTGATATTCTAAGATAGGTTTACTATCATAACCTGTAGAAAAACCAGTTATCAAAACTGGAGGTGCAAAAGAATCTTTAAACAGTCTTGCGGTATTAAAACGTGTGATACCAGATATACCACCAAAAAGTAGGTCGTCCTGATTTAATTTAATCGCCGAACCGTTACTAAATTCATTACCCACAAGACCGTCTTTCTTATCCTTAAGCGCAATGACCTTTTTTTCTATTGTATCATATTGCAACACACCTTGATTACTGCTTAACCATAAATAGCCGTCTTTATCTTGTAAAATTGCGTGAATAGTGGTTATTTCTATTCCTTCATAATTAAGTACGACTTTTTTAAATGCCTCGTTAGATTTCACAAAAAGTCCATGTGATTTTGTACCTACCCATAGATGATTATCAGAAGATTGAAATATAGTTAGTATATCAAACCCTGCATCTTGATCACTATTAAATAAATAGTTTTTAATAGTGTTATTTTTATCTAGATGATTAAGACCATTTTCTGTTCCTATCCACAATGTGTTGTTATTATCTAACAATAATGTTCTAACGATGTTACTACTTAAACCTGTGCTTTTATTATGGTAAAAGGTAGGTGCTTCTGGTTGTGTGGGCACTGCGACCACACCTTTTCCAAAGGTCCCAACGTACAAGTAATCTTGATTTTTTGCAAAGGCATATATCCCAGTATTAGATAAAGAATCTTTAATAGCAGCAAGGTTACCAGGCTTCTCAAAAGAGTTCGTTTTTACGTTATAAATCTGGAAACCATGTGTTAACATACCTATAAACAATTGATCCTTATCTAGGTAACTGGATTTTATATTATCGTCTAGTAGGTTACTATTTGCTGTGGTAACGTAAGAAAAAAGCTCTGTTTTTAAATCAAGAATATTTAAACCTCCTTGTTCTGTACCTATAAATAGATTTTTATTATTTGCCTGTAAAGAGCTTACTACAGAATAGTTGAGCCCAGATTCTTCTCCATTGTTGATATAATTTCTAAAGTTATCATTAGCAGCGTTCCATATATTTGCACCACCATAATAAGTACCTACCCAAATGGAGCCGCTAGAGTCTTTGTGTAATGATTTTACAGAATTTTTTGATAAACTATTTTTATCTTCTAGTTTATTTTGAAGATGTATTACTTTACCTTCTTCAAAGATAAAAACGCCATTATAATTCCCTATCCACAATCTTCCTGAGTTGTCTATTTTTAACTTTCTAATACGATCTATCTTTTGCACTTTGTTAATAGGGTGTGACCGTATTGATTTAGTATCTTTATTATAGATTAATACACCAGAATTATAAGTCGCGAGTAAATAATCATTACTGCCAGATGGTATAATATCAGATATATGCTCCTCTTTATACGCAGGTATTCTTTGAGCATCGTACTTCCCTATATTTTGCTTGATTACTAACCATAAACCTTTGTTAGAGCCTATTATATAAGAATCATTTTCTAGTTCTACGATACTCTCTACAAGAATGGAAGAGTGCATTGTTTTAAAAATATCGTTATAAAAAACATTTTCTTTAGGATCATAAATAGATAATCCTTTGTTAGTACCCAGCCATATATTGCCATCCTTTGTAGAGTACACTTCTTGAATTCTATTACTTAGTATGGAATTTGTATTCTCCTGAGCAAAATACCTTGTGAACACTTCTTTTTTAGGATCATACAGATTTAATCCATTATAGGTACCTATCCATAACTTACCATCTAGACCTATCTCTAGCGATAAAATATCACTACTACTTAGAGAGTTTTCATTATCATCTTCTGTTTTAAAGACGGTGATTTTATGACCATTATAACGATTAAGACCATCTCTAGTTGCTATCCACACCTGCCCTAGATTATCTTGCTCTATAGCTGTTGCACTACTTTGAGACAGACCATCGTCGGTAGATAGGTGTTTAAACTGAAAACGACCTGCCTGAGGTGTCGCAAAACAAGAAATAAGAAAAAAAACGGCGCAAAGCAATCTACACATAAAGAATGAAATAAGTTGGGCTTTAAAAATAGTTAAATAGTTTGATTTTAAACACAATTAAAGCTAGTCGTACATAAGACTACCATTCAACAAGTTAATTCATAAATCGTCCTAATAATGCATAATCTTACCGCGGTGCTTCCCCATTAAAGGGTGTATTCACACCATCTTTTAACATACCAGACTATAATCTGTTTTTACAGTTTCATTACTGTTTAGTTCTATTACTAGAGTGTACAGAAGTTCTTTGATCCTTTTAAAAGATAAAGCAGCTATAAAATTTATTCTAATTACAGAGCTATATTTTGAGGCTCATGAAAACTTCTCTACACGACATAATATCCTATGTCTTAGCAATAATTTATAGAATTAAATTGTTGTAGAACTTACTTACCTTTTATTGCATTGATTAAATTTTCACCATCTTATATACCATAATTTGCGACTACTTTACAATAAGTCGCACTAAATAAGCACACCGTTTTAAATAACTGTAGTAAACTCTCCCTTTTTATCACCTTTTTAACTCTAGCCAGGTGAATGACTATTCTTTCTTTATAAGGACTCTATTAAAAAAACGAAAAGGTTTGTGTCGCACAAGAGCATAGATTTATAATCGTGAAACTATACAACATAAGAAAAAATAAAAACGTGATTACATTTTCATTAAAGCAAGAATCTAATTTATCCTGTTTAATAAAAATAGATGGAGCTATCTAGATGGAGCTAACACATATAGATGTATACATTTATGATGAGGATTTGTATGATTTTACTCATTATAAATCAAAATGTATAACCTACAGACAGCAACACTATTAAAATTTAAAACACTGAAAAACATAGTGTTGTACTTATTCCTCCCTATTATGAATAATAAAACGAGTAGAAATAATAACATTTCACTAAGAAACACTCATATTTGAGTAAAGAAATAATTCAATCCTCATCTTTAAATCATCTTATGTATAAAACTATAGTTTTAACCGGCGCCGGTGGTGTTTTATGTAGCACCCTAGCCCATGCACTTGCAAAACAAGGTCACCGCATTGCGGTTCTAGATTTAAGAAAAGAAGCCGCAAACACTGTCGCACAAGAAATAAATAAAGATGGTGGTGATGCAATAGGTGTAGCAGGAAATGTACTTGAAAAAACATCTCTAGAAAATGCCAAAATAGAAATCAACAACACCTTTGGAAAAGTAGATATACTTATAAATGGTGCAGGTGGTAATCACCCCATGGGAACTACTAGCAATCCATTTTTTAAAATGGAAGATCTAGATAATAATACAGAAGGATTTAAAACTTTTTTTGATTTAGACCCTAAGGGAATAGAATTTACATTTAACCTTAACTTTCTAGGTACCTTATTACCTACACAAGTGTTTGCTATGGATATGGTAGGCCGTGATGGCTGCAGTGTTTTAAACATCTCTTCCATGAATGCATTTACACCATTAACTAAAATACCAGCTTATAGCGGTGCAAAAGCTGCCGTATCTAACTTTACACAATGGCTAGCTGTGCATTTTTCTAAAATAGGCATACGCGTTAACGCAATTGCACCAGGTTTTTTCTTAACAGATCAAAATCGCGCACTTTTAACAAATGAAGATGGCAGTGCTACTGCTCGTGGTAATCAAATTATAGGTCAGACACCTATGGGCCGTTATGGAAAGCCAGAAGATCTAGTCAGTACGGTGCAATGGTTATGTGACGACGGCGCAGCCTTTATTACTGGTATCGTGGTTCCTATTGATGGCGGTTTCAGCGCTTACAGTGGTGTATAGTAACTAATATAGAATGGTGTATTTTTATAATCTCGTTTTCGCAAGAGCGGAACAAACACATAAATCATGAATCTAGAGCAAACATGGAGATGGTACGGTCCTAAAGACCCTGTTTCACTTAACGATATCAAACAAGCCGGTGCAACCGGTATAGTAAGTGCATTACATCATATCGCAAACGGTATGGTATGGAGCGTTGAAGAAATTACAAAACGTAAAGAAATTATAGAAAAAGCAGGCTTAACCTGGTCTGTGGTAGAAAGTGTACCCATTCATGAAAATATAAAAACTAAATCTGGAGATTATAATAAATATATAGAAAATTATAAAACGACACTTAAAAACTTAGGGGATTGTGGTATAGACATAGTATGCTATAATTTTATGCCTGTACTAGACTGGACACGTACTAATTTAGATTATGCAGTTCATGACGGTTCTACAGCATTAAGATTTGAAGCAGCTGCATTTGCAGCATTTGAATTATATCTATTAAAACGCCCAGGTGCAGTTAACGAGTATACTCTACAACAGCAACAAGCTGCCCAAGAATATTTAGAAAATTCCACACCAGAACAGCATCAAAAACTTATAAAAAATATTATAGCAGGATTACCAGGTGCCGAAGAAGGTTATACCTTAAAAGAGTTCAACGAGATTCTAGCGACCTATAAAAATATAGGACCTAAAGAATTGAAGGAGAATCTATTTCACTTTTTATCTCAAATAATACCCACTGCCGAAAAAGCTGGTGTACTCATGTGCATACACCCAGATGACCCACCTTTCCCTATCCTAGGGTTGCCACGCGTAGTAAGTACAGAACAAGATATAGTAGATATTTATAAAGCTGTAAAAAGTCATAATAATGGTCTAACGTTTTGCACGGGATCCTTCGGTGTGAGAACAGATAATGACCTCGATGGAATGGTCAGACGTCTGGGAGATCGCATACATTTCATTCATTTAAGATCTACTAAAAGAGATGCTTCAGGTAACTTTCATGAAGCAGACCATCTCGATGGAGACGTAGATATGTACGCGGTAATGAAAGCGCTGGTAGAAGAACAAGAAAAAAGAAAAAAAGCAGGTAGGCAAGATTTAAGAATGCCATTTAGGCCAGACCATGGACATAAAATGCTCGATGATTTAAATAAAAAAACTAATCCTGGTTACTCAGGAATAGGACGTTTACGTGGCCTTGCAGAATTGCGTGGCCTAGAATTAGGAATAAGAAGATCTATTTTAAATCATCAAGACCATTAATTGATTTACCTATTTTAAAAATCACTGCTCACAAGTAATTAATAAATTAATAAACTAATCTTCTCACACATATGGTTAGTGTCTAAAACACTCACAACCATCTATTGAGAAATAAAAAAATAATATATGTCAACTAAATTTGAAACGCGTTATGCCTCTAGTCCTAAGACTGTAAAAACATACGATACTACGCAACTAAGAGAAGAGTTTTTAATTGAAAAACCTATGGTAGATGGCGAGATTAATTTAGTCTACACACACTATGATAGATATATAGCAGGTGGTGCCGTACCTATAAAAAAATTAAAGTTAGAATCTATAGATCCATTAAAGGCTGAGAATTTTTTAGATAGACGCGAGATGGGTATAATAAATGTAGGCGCAACAGGAAGTGTAGATGTAGATGGAACTATATATGTGCTTAATCATAAAGATGCATTATACATAGGTATGGGCGCTGTTAACGTTACTTTTCATAGTGCTAATTCTAATGACCCTGCAAAGTTTTATATCAACAGTGCTCCTGCACATAAATCATATCCTACACAAAAAACAAGTCTTGCCGAAGCTAATAAGATAGAATTAGGAAGTCTAGAGACAGCAAATCACCGCACGGTATCTCAAATGATTATAGGCGGTATTATAACAACATGCCAACTTCAAATGGGTATGACAGAATTAAAAGTAGGTAGTGTATGGAATACCATGCCTGCTCACGTTCACGATCGTAGAATGGAAGTCTATTTCTACTTAGATGTGCCACAAGACCAGGCAGTGTGTCATTTTATGGGACAACCCCAAGAAACTAGACATATATGGATGCATAACCATCAAGCGGTGATATCTCCACCATGGTCTATTCACTCTGGTTCTGGAACTTCTAACTATACCTTTATTTGGGGTATGGCCGGAGAGAATCTAGACTATAATGATATGGACGTTGCAAAAATCACAGATCTTAAATAAACAGCTATGAATCTATTTGATATTAAAGGTAAAGTAGCATTAGTTACTGGTAGTACACACGGTTTAGGAATGTCCATGGCTCATGGATTAGGACTGGCTGGTGCAACTATCATCGTGAACGGGAATTCTTCACAGCAAAAAATAGACGATGCTGTTGCGCTTTATAAAAAAGCTGGAATACACGCTGTAGGATATAAATTTGACGTTTCAAATGAAACAGCTGTTGAAACCGCAGTTAAAAAAATAGAATCTGAAGTAGGTCCTATAGACATTCTGATCAATAACGCAGGAATCATAAAAAGAGTTCCGCTGGCAGATATGGATGTAGAAGAATTTAAACAAGTCGTGAACATCGATTTAGTAAGTCCATTTATAGTTTCTAAACATGTCGTAAAAGGCATGATGGAACGTAAGGCAGGAAAAATCATTAACATTTGTTCTATGATGAGCCAGTTAGGTAGGAATACGGTAGGTGCATATGCGGCTGCAAAAGGTGGTCTAGTCATGCTTACTAAAAACATGGCAACAGAATGGGCTAAGCATAACATACAAGTAAATGGAATAGGTCCTGGATATTTTGCCACTTCACAAACAGCTCCTATACGTGTAGATGGTCATCCATTTAATGATTTTATCGTGAACCGCACACCAGCAGCAAAATGGGGCGACCCAGATGACCTAGCAGGTGCGGCCATTTTTCTATCCTCAAAAGCAAGTGATTTTGTAAACGGCCATATTTTATATGTAGATGGCGGGATTCTTGCCACTATAGGAAAACCCTCTAACGAAGAATAAATGAAGCATATTTATATAATTTTTGTAGCGCTCTCCACTCTCTTACTAAGTTGTGAAGAGAAGAAAGAAGACTCTTATTTTGTGCTAGAAAACGCAATCGATTTCGCAAGAAATGAGGTTGTGGTAATCTCTAAAAATCAACTATTAGAAAAATTACCTAAGCTGGATAAAAGTCACATTTTGATGTTTACCGATTCTCAAGGAACAGAAGTCCCTTATCAATTAGATGACCTGGATAAAGATGGAGAATGGGATGAAGTGGCTCTCGTTATGGAATTTAATCCTAATGAAGAAAAGAAGATTAATGTTTCCGCTTTCGCGAAAGCGGAATCGCCACAATACGCAAAGATGACAGATGTACATTTTGGAGTTGGTATAGCAAAACCTAATGCTAATGAAGTTCAAAAATATACACGCAGTTACGACCCTAGAGAAAAAGATCAAATCTTCTTTCAAATGGAAGGACCAGCTTGGGAAAATGATAAAGTAGGTTTCCGTATGTACTTTGACCCAAGGAATGGGATTGACATTTTTGGGAAAACTACTTCTTTACCTACCCTGCACAAACAAGGTTTAACTACAAATTATCACGAGAAAGCAGATTGGGGAATGGATATTCTCAAAGTAGGAAACTCACTAGGTGCTGGCTCTATAGCTTTTAAACATCAGGATTCTTTGTACCGACTTACAGGATGGAATGGAGCTCGTTTTGAAACCATTACCGAAGGACCTGCGAGAGCTATCTTTAAAATGACATATTTAGATGAGTTAATAGGTGAAAAACCATTTAACATAGTCCATACTATAACCATAGAAAAAGGCGATTGGTTCTATAAAAGTGATATTGAAATTCACGGTATTGTTGACGGTATAGAATTAGTTACTGGAATTGTAGACTTAAAAGAAAACAGTAAAAGTTTTTACCAGACTAAAGAGAAAAAACAAGTGTTTACCTCATATGGTAAACAATCAGAAAATGAAGATCATTTAGGAATGGCTATTATAATTGGAAATTCTAATGTAAGAAATAGTGAAGCTCCTAAAGATGGCCCTGGAATTACTAACACACATCTTCTGAATCTAGGAGAAGGAAAAAACCACACCTTTTATTTTATGAGCGGTTGGGAAGCAAGTGATTCACAGTTCAAACATGAAAAGACATTTAGAGTCGCTGTTAATAAAACGGCTACAAAAATATCTAGCCCGATAAAGGTCCGTTAAAAAAAGAATTCTATGAAATTGAAATACATATTACTTTTATTTCTGACCGCTATGCTTATAAATAGCTGTACAGAAGGTAAAACTAGTAAAACTTTAAGGCTAGCCCATGGTGTAGACTCACAGCATCCTGTTCATAAAGGAATGGTAGTTCTAGGTGAAAGTCTAGATCGTATCTCTGAAGGAAAGTTAAAAGTTCAAATTTATCCTAATGGTCAGTTAGGTGGCGAGCGAGAAAGTATAGAATTACTTCAAATAGGAAGCCTAGACATTGCAAAAGTAAGTGCAGGAGTTCTAGAAAATTTTATCCAAGAATATAAGGTATTCAGTATCCCATACCTATTCAGAGATAAAAATCACATGCATGGTATTTGTGATGGCGCTGTAGGTAAAGGGATTTTATCAAAAGGTAAGAATTTTAATCTTCAAGGACTCACATTTTACGATGCTGGTAGTAGAAGTTTTTACACTAAAGAAACGCCTATAAAATCGCCAGCAGATCTTGAGGATATGAAAATACGCGTCATGAAAAGTAATACGGCCATTGCTATGGTTAATGAATTAGGTGGCGCTGCCACTCCTATATCCTATGGCGAGTTATATACCGCATTACAACAAGGCGTAGTAAGTGGTGCAGAAAATAATATCCCGAGTTACTTTACTTCTAAACATTATGAAGTATGTAAATACCTAAGTATCGATGAGCACACCTCAGTTCCTGATGTACTGGTTATAGGTACTGAAGCACTGAGCAGACTGAGCGATCAGGAAAAGAAATGGTTGAATCAGGCTGTAGAAGAATCAAAAGTAGCGCAGCGTAAATTATGGGAAGCGTCTGAAAAAGAATCCTTACAAAAAGCAATAGAAAGCGGCGTACAAGTATTCTATCCAGAAAAAGAACCGTTTCAAGAAGCAACAGAAAATCTTTTAAACGAGTTTAAGGAAGATCCACTATTAGGTGAATTAATTGAGTCCATCCAAAATAATTAATGATGAGAAAAATAATAGACTCTATATTGGGTAAAATATGCCTAGCATTACTTACCATTATGCTACTAGCTGTAGTATGGCAAGTGTTTGCGAGATTCATTCTACAGTCTCCTAGCACTATTACTGATGAAATTTCTAGTTATTCCCTGATTTGGGTTGGATTACTAGGTGCTGCTTATGCCACAGGCCAGCATTTACACTTGGCTATCGATTTATTACCAGAAAAATTAGTAGAGAAAAACAATAAGCTCTTTGACGGCTTTGTTTATTTGTGCGTGTTTGCATTTAGTTTTTTTGTAATGATTTTTGGTGGTGTAAGATTATGCCAACTCAGTTTTCAGTTTGAGCAAAAGTCTGCATCACTAGGGATTCCTTTAGGGTTTGTATATCTCGTAGTTCCTATAGCTGGGGTACTGATTTGTTATTTCAGTCTAGATTCCTTTTTCAAAACATTAAAATCTTCAAAAGCTTAAGAACATGAATTATATAGAGATTTTAATATTAGTATTGAGTTTTTTAGTCTTTTTATCACTGCGAGTTCCTATTGCTTATGCTATCGGACTTGCTGGTTTTATAACCTTAGTTTATTCTATGCCGTTTTTACCATCGGTAACTACAATGGCGCAACGTATGGCCACTTCACTAGATAGTTTTACACTAAGTGCTATACCATTTTTTATTCTAGCAGGACAAATTATGAATCGAGGCGGAATCGCTGTACGACTTATTAATTTTGCCAAAGCTATAGTAGGGCCACTACCAGGTGGACTAGCATTTGTAAATATTATTTCATGTATGCTTTTTGGAGCTATTTCTGGTAGTGCTGTTGCTGCAGCTAGTGCCATAGGTGGCTTTATGAATCCTATGATGGAGAAAGATGGTTATAGTAAACCTTTCAGCGCGGCGGTAAATATTACTAGTGCCACCACAGGTTTAATCATACCGCCTAGTAATGTATTAATTGTGTATTCACTAGCCAGTGGTGGTGTTTCTATAGCGGCATTATTTATTGCTGGTTATGTACCTGGATTATTGTTAGGACTAGCCTTAATGATAGTAGCTGCCATTTATTCCATTATTAAAAAATATCCAACAGATAAGCTTGTTAGTGTTAAGGTGTTTTTTAAAAGATTCTTTGACGCTTTACCTAGTCTTATGCTTTTAGTAGTCGTTATAGGTGGAATAGTAGGCGGAATATTTACAGCAACAGAGGCTAGTGGAGTAGCCGTTATTTATACACTAATTTTAGGATTTGCTTATAAAGAAATTAAATTAAAGGACCTAACCACTATCTTATTAGAGACTATTAAAACGAGTTCTATTGTACTATTATTAATAGCTACTTCTATCGCTATGAGCTGGGTAATGTCTTATGAGAACATCCCGCAAGAAATAAGCAGCGCACTATTAGGAATAAGTGAGAACCCTATTATTATTCTTATTCTTATCAATTTGATATTACTATTTGTTGGGATTTTTATGGATATGACACCAGCAGTATTGATATTCACTCCTATCTTCTTACCTATTGTAACCGCTATGGGAATGGATCCTGTTCATTTTGGGGTTATCATGATTATGAATTTATGTATAGGACTATGTACACCACCAGTGGGCTCTGTTCTCTTTGTAGGTTGTTCTGTAGCCAATTTAAAAATCCAGAAAGTCATACGACCTATGCTGCCATTATTTGTAGCCATGATTGCAGTACTTGTTATGGTAACTTACTTTGAAGATATCACACTGTGGTTACCTAGAGCTTTTGATTTAATAGACTAAGAGCTGTTTCTAAAAATTAAAAGGCCTGTAATATTTCTATTACAAGCCTTTTTTTTTACGCTATGATATTAAAAATTACGCTTTTGCGAAAGCGAAATAATCAATAGCATTATGGTAACATATATCACTTACTATTTTACCCAGCCACTTCTCATCTGCAGGAAGCTCACCATTCTCAACATCTTTACCTATCAGATTACAAAGAATACGACGGAAATACTCATGCCTAGGAAAACTCAAAAAGCTGCGTGAATCAGTTAACATACCTACAAAAGTACTGAGCATACCCAAGTTAGAAAGTGTATTAAGTTGTTTTTCCATACCATCTTTTTGATCTAAAAACCACCAGGCGGCACCATATTGTACTTTCCCTCTTATCGTACCATCATTAAAATTACCTACCATAGTCGCAATCATCTCATTATCTGCTGGATTTAGATTGTAGATAATGGTCTTTGCCAGTTGGTCTGTACTGTCTAATTCATTGAGATAACTACTTATTGATTTTGCATGAGAAAAATCACCTATTGAATCAAAACCTGTATCCGGTCCTAATTGTGATAATAATCGCTTATTATTATTTCTAATAGCACCTAGATGAAACTGTTGTGTCCACCCTTTTTTGTGATACATCTTACTCAGCTCTAACATTAGTTTTCCTGTAAAATATCGCGTTTGCTCAGCGTCTAGACTCTTACCTGATCTAATTTTTGAAAACAAAGCATCTACCGCGTAATCATTAGAATTACTGTAATACAACTGCTCTAGTCCATAGTCTGCCAGTCGACAGCCGTGATTATTAAAATAATCTACTCTATTTTGTAGAGCCTGCAATAAATCATCATAAGTATGAATATCAAAACTTACAGCTATTTCTAAGTCTGTTATGTAAGCCTTATAAGTGACTGCGTCTTGTACACCAAATGCTTTGTCCGGTCTAAAGGTAGGTAAGACCTGTGGTGATAATCCTTGTTTTTTAATACTAGCATGATGTTCTAGATTATCCACAGGGTCATCTGTTGTACATAACAACTCTACATTTTGTTGGTGTAATAATCCTACAGTAGAATGTGATTGTTGCGATAACAATTCATTAGATTTTTCATAGACTGCTGTCGCATTATCTGCAGTTAATAATTGATTTATATTAAAATAACGCTCTAATTCTAGATGTGTCCAGTGATATAATGGATTGCGTAGTGTGTACGGTACTGCTGCAGCCCACTTAGAAAACTTTTCTCGGTCACTAGCATTACCTGTAATGTACTTTTCATTAATACCTAGAGCGCGCATCGCTCTCCATTTATAATGATCGCCAGATAACCATACTTGAGATATATTTTCAAATTTACGGTTAGTCGCTATATCCTCTGGAGATAGGTGATTATGATAATCTATTATAGGTAGATTTTTTGCATAATTGTTATACAGTCTTTTTGCAAAATCATTTTGCAGTAAAAAATCTTCAGTGATAAATGAATTCATAGGATGTGATAATAATGTTAACAAATATCATTCTTATAAATAGTAATTCCAATCTTAATAAGACCGTAATTGTATTGAAACATTCATTTTAGGAGCGTTATAATCTATTTAAAGTGTTACATCTAGAAGGTATCTTTTTTTTTACATAATAAGTACCAGATAGATAATAACTGTATGAAGTTAATTTTGTTAAAATCACAATTAGAAACAGTAGAAAAACTCCATAAACGTTACCTCTATATACACTATAGAAATTCTAATACCTAGATGAAATGTATCCTATACTACTGGTTCAAAATTGTATAATAGATCTGAGCATAACCTAACTAGAATCAAAAAGAGCATCGCCATATGCGTTAATAAGATACAGTAATTCATGTAACGCAAAGAAACCTCGATTAATCTACACCTATTTCTTAAAAAAGCTGGTGCAAGGTCAATGGGGTTTAGGAATTTAGGTTATTGTAAAGATCTAAATCTAATTGTTATCATAAGCTACTTTTACCTACTAGTGCATTTACGTACATCACAAGATACTAGACTCCTATTCTATCTACTCCATGAGAGTGTAGAGATTGTAAAATCTGCAAAAACTGTATATGAAAAATGATACCAACACTGTAATAACCTCTAACATTAAGGCATCCCTTACAGCTGGACTGGACCTCGATAAGGCTCATATTTACTTTCTATACCATCATTGAAACCTCTACCGGATAGTTTAATTTCTGGTAAGAGAAATAAATAACAGACCGTGTATGAAACATTGCTTCATTATCTAGTACATCTAGCACCTCAACACGATCTAGTTCTTTGATATTAAATAACAAGCAAGAGAGACAGAAGGTAGTTGCAAAAAGTCAAAGTCTTTTTTTTAAAATTGTAATAGTGTAAGTTATGCTCCTTTAATACCCTGAAACTTTAATTTTATTGAACAACCATTTTTTGGCTTGTTGTTGTATTTCTGGGTACATCCAGTGCGCCGCATCATACGCAACTTCGACTGTTTTCTTTGCTTTAATTTCATGCAACATAGCAGTAACAGAACTAGCAGGAACTATATTATCATTATAACCATAAGCGTAATAACCAGGTGTTTTAAGGTTTCTAGCAAAATTTACAATATCATAATATCGAGCTACAGCTCTTTTTTCTTCGGTAAAATTAAAGCCTGTTTCAAAGATTCTAGGCCAGCCACCAGCACGTCCATTATTAAAACCATCTAGATCTGATAATGCGGGATAAAGTGCTGCAATCGCATCTACCCTATCATCCAGTGCCGCTGTCATTATAGCAAGTGCTCCACCTTGAGATCCTCCCATTACTGCTAGATTATCACCATCAAATTTTTCTACAGTATGGATAAAATCAAGAGCTCTAACACATCCTGTATAAACGCGCTTATAGTAATATGCGTCGCGGTCGTCCATTCTGTTCCAATAATATTTATATAAAGCTCCTTTATCAAGATTATCATAAATATCGCTACCATATAAGTTAACCGGTATACCGTGAATACCTATTTGCAAAGAAATAACATCATCACTCTTATTAGTACCATTATAAGCCCGTACACCAGCTCCTGGAACGGTTAAAACAGCTGGATAAGAACCCTCTTTTTTAGGTACCATTAAAATTCCATAGATATAAGACTTCTTACCGTTATTAAATCTTACATGATAAGCAAGATTTTTATCTGTATCCTGACCAGGAAGTCTGGTATACTGAGGATTCAGATCTATTTTACGTGCTTCTCTTATCGCTGTTTTCCAAAACGAATCAAAATCTGCTGGCATTTGAGTAAATGATTTGATCTTATCCACCTCTATTCCTGCAGTAGCAGTATTTGAAAAAATCTTACCCTTTTCTTTATAATTTACTTTTAACCTTAAAAAACCTGGTTCATCCATTGGAATGCCTTCTATAATTCCTTGACCAGTTTTAAGTGTAATTGAAGACTTAATTATAGGTTTCATTTGCTCTTCAAAAATGGTATAATTGATTTTAGCATTTTTAACTAGTTTACCATATTTAAAAATAGAAATCTCAAAATCTGCCCTTTCTCCTACTTCATATTCATAACTATCACTTAAAGGAGCAACAAGAATTCTGATCAGATCTTCTTTTTGTGATTGACACATTGCCGATAGACCTGACATTAATAGTGCTAGGATAATATAATTTTTCATGTTTAAAGTTCCAAACTTGTTATAATTAAGACCATATGCCCGCTCATCAATATAAACAGTTAAAATAACAATATCCACCCATTCAAATAGCTTATCATCAAAATATCTTCTTATGAAGCTTATCAAAAAATTCATAAGGGTAAAGCTGCAACTATTTACCTTTTAATTTATGCTGAGTTCAACTCATAAGTGCAAAGATCTTTTTATTTAGGACTTCAATAGGATTGATAAAATGGGCATTATTTCTATAAATGGCTACTTATTTATCGTTTTAGCAACTTCTACCGCGATAGATATATCTTTTTCTAGACCATGAAAGTCTCCGCGGCTTATTTTTTGTTTATCAAAAAGCTGACTTCCCATTCCTACACAATTTACTCCTGCCTTAAACCATTCTCCCATAGATTCACTTGTGGGCTCTACACCTCCTGTAGGCATAATTGCTAGGTGAGGCATAACTGATTTTACCGCTTTCGCGAAAGCGGAACCAATAACATTTGCAGGAAATATCTTAATCATCTCACAACCTAAATGCATGGCAGTGATCGTTTCTGTAATCGTAGCCACTCCAGGAATATATGCAACATTATTTTTTTTACAATATTCAGCCAGTTCTATTACAAGACCAGGTGAAACAATAAACTGTGCACCGCTCTCTATAAATTTTTGTGCTGTTTGAGAATCGTAAATTGTTCCTACTCCGATAATTAAATCAGAATAATCAGAAAAATTCTTGAGTACTTTTTTAAAAGTTTCTAATCCATTTTCACCACGATTTACAAATTCAAAAATCCTAACACCTCCATTATAAGAGGCCTGTATCGTTTTGATCACAACGTCGCTATTTTTATTAAAAAAAACAGGCACTATTTTATGATCTTCTGTGAGCTTTATAAAATTTTTACTGTCCATTATCTTAAAAGTCTTCCTACACTATTACCACTAACTAGTTCTTCTACTTCTTCTTTACTGCTTAAGTTTACATCACCTATAGTACTGTGTTTTAAAACAGAGGCTGCTATCGCAAATTCTATAGTTTGCTGCTCATCTAGATTTAATAATCCATATATAAGACCGGCCATAAATGCATCTCCACCACCTATGCGGTCTACGATATTTTTCATTTCATAAGTCTTAGATGTAAACATCTTACCATCTTTAAATAGTACTGCAGCTAGCTCATTTCTCGACGCTGACATTGCGTTGCGTATGGTTTTAGAAAATACTTTTATGTGAGGGTATTTATCTTGAACCATTTTACAATTAGTCTGCCAGTCTTCATGAACTATACCTAAACAGTTTTCTAAATCAACACGTCCACCTACGACTACATCTGTAAGTTGCACAAGACTAGGCATGATTTCTAGCGGCTGTTTACCGTATTGCCATAAATTTCTTCGGTAATTAATATCACCGCTGGTGCTTATACCTCTTTTACGAGCTTCTTTTAATGCACGAAGAGTAACATCTGCAGCTTTTTGAGAAATAGCTGGAGTAATACCACTATAATGAAACCAGTCAGCACCTTTAAAAACTAAATCCCAATTTACCTCTGACTCATCTAGATCTCCAAAAGTGGTATCAAAACGATCGTAAACTATTCTAGAGGGTCTTTGCATTGCACCAGATTCTAAATAATAAATACCTAAACGCCCTTCTTTACGGACTACACCTTTATTACTTACACCATTTAATTTTAGAAAACGAGAAACACGCTCTCCCAAATCATTGTGAGGTAAAGCCGTTATGTGTGTAGCTTTTAATCCAAAATGCGCAAGAGAAACACCTACATTAGCTTCTGATCCTCCGAAGGTCACATCAAAATTTACAGTTTGAAATAATCTTTTATTATTAGGTACGGTTAATCTCATCAAAACCTCACCCAGAGTTACTACTTTTTGTGACATAATTTCTTTTAGTTGAGACACAAACTTAAGGTTTATCCATATATTAGTTCAACAATTACACAATCCTGTACCTAATGAGTATAATTTTCTCTATGGACCATGTGACATAACCTTCTATAATGGCGAGCAACTCTAAAAAACTATAGGTAAACAAAAAGGCTGCAAGAGAATGCAGCCTTTTTGTTTACTATTTTAAAACAGATTATGTAAGTTGTGTTTTTACTACTGTACTTATAGTTCTTCCATCTGCTTTGCCCGCTAGTTCTTTATTTGCCATACCCATTACTTTACCCATATCTTTCATACTGTCGGCTCCAGTCTTAGAGATAATTTCTTTGATTACTGCAGTAACTTCTTCTTCACTTAATTGTTCTGGCAAGAACTTTTCTAACACGGCTGCTTGCGCTAGTTCTGGCTCAGAAAGATCTTCTCTATTTTGTTCAGAAAATATACGAGCACTATCCTTGCGTTGCTTTACTAGTTTCTGGACAATTTTTATTTCGTCTTCCTTAATTAAATCAGCTCCACCAGATGTTTTTGCTAGTAAAATTTCACTCTTTACGGCTCTTAATGCTGCTAGAGCTGTTTGATCTTTTGCTTTCATGGCGTCTTTCATAGCTGCCATGATATCTTTTTCTAAACTCATAATTTAATTATCTAATTACCGCTGCAGTTTTACTTTATCACAACGATTATGTTTTCTATATTGCTCTTAATGTCATTCAAAAATACAAATTTGAATGGCATAAAAAAACCCAAATACCATTACAGTATTTGGGCTACGTGCATTTAGGGGAAAATGCATCTAGTCTACATTATCATGTAGAAAAGAATTATTTTTAGATCGCAACTGGATTTCATTATCCTCATTTATTGAAAGAGTCGTTCTAGATCTCTCTCCTTCTCTAGGTAATTTATCTAATTCAATACCTTGCCTTAAATATGCTGGTTGCTTTTCTATCTCGTCTAATCGATGAGAGTTCTTAAATTTATAGTTATAAGCATGCATTTTACGTCTACGTTCTTCTGCTCTTTGCACTAAGACCTCATTAAGTGGTAAGTCTGTAGGGTCTACTTCTTTATTTATTTTTACTGTTTTTACTTCTTGTAGTTTTATAGGAGCAGTTTTAGTTACAATTTTAATCTCTGGCTCTACAGCTGCCTTTTTCTCTTCCTTCTTGTGTGGAGGTTTTGCATTATTTAAACGCTCTTCTTCTTCAGCATAATCTTCTAGAGAATACACTGTAATCCCTTCTTGAGTATCGTCCTTTACAGGGTCGATATTAGTAGGCTCGTTATCTTCAATATCTTCTAAATGAAGATACTTTTTTGCTGGAGTCGTTTTCTCTTCTTCTTTTAATTGAGCAGATAAAGGCATGTCAAAGTCTAAAAAGAATTGATCTTCTTCTTCTTTTTTTACTTCAGTTTCTTCTTTAATTACTGTTTGTTCATTTGGCTCTATGTTTTCTGTAGGCACTTCTTTAATTACAAAGTCTTGACTCTGGTCTAAAACTTCTTCATAAACCACGTTTAAGTTGTTTATAAACTCTGTAGAAGGAATTAAAACGTTTTCATCCACAACTGGAACATTAGTTTCTTCTGGCTCTTCATCACCTAATTCATGTACTATAACTAGAGGTTTTTCTGGTTCTACTGGCAGGGGAATTTGTTTTGGTTCCGCTTTCGCGAAAGCGATATCCTTATCCATCTCTTCTTCAAGGTCCATGATAAGCTTACCTGCTACAACATTGCTATTTACCTCGTCTAGGACTGCTGTAGCACGTTGCTCTTCTTCTAGTGTATGGATAATTCTTTTTGCCTCGGTATTTGAAATCTCGTTTTGTTGCTCTACATCAAAACCAGTAGCTATAACCGTTATAGAAATTGCGTCTCCTAAAGCCTCATCTTCACCAACACCCATGATAATGTTTGCAACACCACCAGCTTCATCCTGAATATGCTCATTTACTTCTCCTATTTCATCGATAGTTATCTCTTCGGTTCCAGAGACTATTAATAGCAACACGTTCTTTGCTCCAGATATTTTATTATCATTTAAAAGCGGTGAATCTAGTGCTTTGAGAATCCCATCTTGAGCGCGGTTAGAACCAGTAGACTGTGCACTACCCATAATAGCTGTACCGCTATTTGCAAGTACTGTTTTTGCATCACGTAAGTCAATGTTTTGAGTGTAGTGATTTGTTATAACCTCTGCAATACCGCGAGAGGCAGTAGCAAGTACCTCATCTGCTTTTGAGAATCCTGCTTTGAAACCTAGGTTTCCATACACGTCTCTCAGTTTATTATTATTGATAATTATAAGGGAATCCACACTTTTACGGAATTTTTCAATTCCTTTTTGTGCCTGTTCATTACGTATTTTTCCTTCAAAATGAAACGGCGTAGTAACGATACCCACCGTAAGTATGTCCATATCACGAGCTATTTGAGCAATAACTGGCGCCGCACCTGTTCCTGTACCACCACCCATTCCTGCTGTGATAAAAACCATTTTAGTATTACTATCTAATAATGCTCTTACATCTTCTATACTCTCTTTTGCTGCATGTTCTCCTATTTCTGGATTTGCTCCAGCGCCTAGACCTTCTGTTAAGGTAACACCTAACTGTATTTTATTAGGTACAGGGCTGTTATCTAGTGCTTGAGAATCTGTATTACAGATTACAAAATCCACTCCTTTAATACCTTGCTGGTACATGTGTTTGATAGCATTACTACCGCCACCTCCGACACCGATGACTTTTATTACATTAGATTTATTTTTAGGCAAATCAAACGCGATGCTGTTAAATTCTTCACTCATAATATGGCTACTTTATGTTTTAAGCTTGTGGATATAACACCACGGTATTTTTTTTCTTTTCTTGTTTTAAATAACAAATGTGCTGTTACTAGATAGCTACTCTGCTTTATCTAAAAAGTCTTTAAACTTAGTCGCCCAGGAATCAAAAATACCTTTACTTTTAGGTTCTTGAGTCGTGGTGTTTTCTTCTTCCACAGCTTCTACTATATCCTCTTCTTTTTCTACAACTACCTCGACTTCTTCTTCCATGATTTGTTCTTCTACTACTTCGTCCACGTTTTCACGATGTGCTTCTAGACCTTTCATGACTAATCCTACTGCGGTTGCAAATAATGGGCTTGTGTTTTCTGTATCACTGCCACCAGCTAGATGCTCGTTAGGGTAACCTATTCTACTAGGCATTCCTGTAACATATTCTGCCAGTTGTTTTATATGTTTTAACTGGCTACCGCCACCTGTTAGAACTACCCCAGCTATTAATTGCTTTTTAGGCTCTTCATGACCGTAGTTTTTTATCTCAACAAAAACAGTTTCTAAAATTTCAATAACACGAGCATGAATAATCTTACTTAAATTTTTAAGTGTAATTTCTTTAGGCTCTCTACCTCTCAGTCCAGGAATAGAAACTATTTCATTTTCTTTATTCTCACCAGGCCATGCACTACCGAATTTAGTTTTAAGTAATTCTGCCTGCTTTTCAATAATGGAACAACCTTCCTTTATATCTTGTGTTATAATATTACCTCCTTGTGGAATTACAGCGGTATGACGTATGATACCGTCTTTAAAAATAGCAAGATCTGTAGTACCGCCACCTATATCTATTAGTGCTACACCAGCCTCTTTTTCTTCTTGACTAAGCACAGCGTCTGCACTTGCAAGAGGTTCTAATGTAATAGCTTTCAGTCCTAAGTTAGCACTTTTCACACAGCGATAAATATTACGTATAGAGGCTACCTGACCTACGACAACATGAAAATTTGCTTCTAAACGACCACCGTACATACCGACTGGTTCTTTAACATCTGACTGCCCGTCTATTTTATATTCTTGTGGTAAAACATGTATAATTTCCTCACCAGGTAACATAACTAATTTCAAAACCTGATTACATAATTTTGTAATATCATCTTGATCAATTACCGTTTCACTATCTCCACGAGTGATATAATCACTGTGTTGTAAGCTGCGTATGTGCTGGCCGGCTATGCCTACTGTAACATCACTTATTTTTATACCGCTTACACCTTCTGCCTGACTAACGGCCTGTTGTATGGATGTTATGGTTTGTGTAATATTATTCACTACACCTCTATGTACTCCTAAGCTTTTAGACTTACCTACACCTAGAATCTCAAGTTTGCCGTATTCATTCTTGCGACCTATCATAGATACAATCTTTGTTGTACCTATATCCAGACCTACTGCATATTCTTGTTGTTCCATTTCCCTACCTTTTTGTTACTACTACTTGATTATCAAATCTCAAGTCTATTGTTTTAATATCACCTAGTTGTTTATCCTTTTGCATCTTTGCAAGAAATGCTTTGTAATTAATCATCTTATGATTTAATTTTTCCACTCTTCCTAACTTCACTTTAAAATGAAACGCTCTTACAGAAAGGGTCACTTCTTGTCTTTTATCAAATTTAATTTCAGTAAAAGATGCTTTTAATAAATCGTCGTTTCTAATAAAATTGATTAATTCAAATGTTTTATCTTGTACCTTTTTATTAAAGCCATAAATAAGAGGCACATTAACGGTGTGTTCTTTTGATAACGGCATCATTAAATTATCCTGGTCTAGATATGCGCCTGTCTTACCCATTATTCTTGCTATAGGCTTTTTAGGGTGCACAACAGCTTTGAGTAATCCATCTAGAGATACAGAAACCTCTGCATCTCTGATCATTGCGTTTTCAACTAGTCTTAATTCACACTTATTCAAATCTAGATTTTCTATTATCAAGTTATCTATAGAATCGCCGTTTTGTATCAACAATTTATTAACGTTCTTTTCTGATATCAACGGATCACTATAGTCTGTAAATGTGATACTTACATCCTTGAGCTTTCTAGATTCATATCTACTAGACGCAAATGCATAAAGACTGATTACCAACATGACAACCGACACCAATTTTATGATATTTTTTATGTTATGCATTAGACCATTTTTCTGTTAATTTGTTAACTTCTACACCTATATCTCCAGCTCCTAACATGATTACAATTCTTGTACCCATATCGTTAATAAACTCTTCTATATCGTCTTTATCCACAACAGTAACCACGTCAGGTGATTGCTCAAGAGAATGAATCTTTCTACATAATAATTCTGAGGTTATACCATCTAGAGGTAGTTCTCTAGCTGGATAAATATCTAAAAGAGCTACTTTATTAAACCTGCTCAAAGAAATAGCAAATTCTTCTATAAAATCTCTTGTTCTAGAAAATAAATGGGGTTGAAAAACTACTAGCTTTTCTTGGTCTGGATACATTTCTGTAACCGCTTGATACACTGCATCTATCTCTTTAGGATGATGCGCATAATCATCAATTAACACTCTGTGATCATTATCTACTCTGTAAGTAAATCTACGTTTAACACCAGGAAATGATGCGAGTGCATATCTTAACTTTTCTGGATTTGCACCTTGTTCTAACGCAACCGCCATAGCAAGTATTGCGTTACTTAGATTATGTTTACCTGGTAATTTTAAAAGGCATTTATCTATTTTACCGTGAGGTGTTTTTAAATCAAAATGATAAGCACCATCTATGATTACCTCATCGATAGCTTCATAATCGCCAGAATCTAATCCTACTTTTAAACCTTTAAGGTCTAATTTTTCATTTAATAACAAGGTTTTACCGTCTAGCAGGCGGGCAAAATCATGAAAACTCTTTTTAAAAGTCGCGGCATCTCCATAAATATCAAGATGATCTGCATCCATAGATGTTATTCCTGCGATATCTGGAACTAGTTGCATGAAAGATCTATCAAACTCGTCTGCCTCTACTACCATCACGTCTGTACCAGAACAGAGATAATTAGTATCATATTCTTCCATAATTCCTCCCAAAAAAGCAGTAACTTTTACATCACTTTTGTAAAGTAGATGTGCAAGAATAGCGCTAGTGGTAGTTTTACCATGTGTTCCTGCAATGGCAAGACAGGTCATCGTTTTAGATATTTGACCTAATAATTGCGCACGTTTTAGGATGTTAATTCCGCTTTCGCGAAAGCGAACTAATTCTCCAAAATCCTCGGGAACAGCTGGCGTATAAATTACTTGTGAGGTTTCTATATTCTTAAACGGTTCAGGTATTTTACAAAAACTATCTGAATAATGAATGTCAATACCTTCATCTTCTAACTTTTTAGAAAGAGCTGTTACCACGCGGTCATAACCAGCAACGTGCTTCCCTTGATCATTTAAATAACGGGCAAGCGCACTCATACCTATCCCACCGATACCGATGAAATAGAAATGCGTTATGTGTTCTAGTTCTTTCATTTTAATAATTGCTCTAACTCGTTAACTATAGTTTTAGTAGCATCTGGAAGTGCTTGTTTCTTTATATTTTCAGAAAGTCTTTTCTGTAATTCTATATTTGATAATAAACCAGTCCATGACGTTTTAAAGTCTTGATCTAGGTCTGCTTCTTTAATCAAAAACGCAGCATTTTGAGCAGTAATTGCTTGTGCATTTTTAGTTTGGTGATCTTCGGCAACGTGAGGTGAAGGAATAAAAATCACGGGCTTACCGACTATACATAATTCTGAAATAGAGCCTGCGCCTGCTCTGGAGATAATAAAATCTGCAGCGGCATATGCGAGATCCATTCTATTTAAGAAGGCATGCACCTGAATTCCTGCTTGCGACTTTTCTTTATATTCCTGATAATAAAACTTGCCACACTGCCAGATTACCTGAATATTCTCTTCTTTAA
Source organism: uncultured Nonlabens sp. (assembly GCF_947495285.1). Lineage (GTDB taxonomy): Bacteria > Bacteroidota > Bacteroidia > Flavobacteriales > Flavobacteriaceae > Nonlabens. The sequence goes on from NZ_CANLXZ010000007.1 coordinate 58,536, forward strand.
ATAGTTTTAAATTACTCTCTATTAATTGATTTACTCTTCTTGCCCCTAGACTACCGCCTAGAACTAGTAATGTTTTTTTGTTTGTATCGAGTTGATAATGTGATAAAGCGTGTGCTCTTAAAGAGTCTACATTAAGTAAATCCTGGCGTACTGGGTTACCTGTTAAAACTATCTTTTGCTTTGGAAAAAATCGCTCTAGACCTGTGCTCGCTACACATATTTTATTTACCTTTTTACTTAGTATTTTATTAGTAATTCCAGGATATGAGTTTTGCTCTTGTATCAATGTAGGAATTCCTTTTTTATTTGCCATGAAAAGCAAAGGACCGCTAGCAAATCCTCCAGTACCGATGGCTATATCTGGCTTAAAAGAATTAATTATCTTACTGGCGTCGTATAAACTCTTTATCACTTTAAATGGGAAGATAAGATTTTTAAGCGACAGACTTCTTTGTATACCACTTATCCACAATCCTTTAATATCATAACCAGCTGCAGGGACTTTTTCCATCTCCATACGATCGCTTGCTCCTACAAAAAGTATCTCACAGTCTGCCCACCTTCTCTTGCATTCATTTGCAATAGAAATAGCTGGGTAGATGTGGCCACCTGTTCCTCCTCCTGATATGATTATTCTATATGGCTTCACTAAGTACGTTTAGAGGGTTCATTTCATCTTCTTTTATTTTCTCTTGAGCCTTTAACTCTTCTCTTTGCGCACTAACACTTAACACTATTCCTACTGCCATACAAGTCATTAAAATAGAAGTACCTCCACTACTTATTAATGGTAAAGTCTGTCCAGTAACCGGTATTAAGTTTACGGCAACAGCCATATTAGTTAGTGCCTGAAAAACAATAGGAAATCCTACACCTATAACTAGCAACTGTCCAAAAACAGAGCTTGCTTTAGTTGATACTATAATAAGTCTGAATAAGAAAAAAAGGTACAGGGACAGAATAATCAAACCACCTATAATTCCAAATTCTTCTAATATGATAGCAAAGATAAAATCACTTGCAGACTGAGGTAATACATGCTTAGTAACACTTTTACCGGGACCTACACCTACTATATATCCATTTGCGATAGCTGTTTTTGCTCGCTCCACTTGATAAGTAGAATCAGAATCGCCTTCACCACCGAATGTGGCAATGCGTGACACCCATGTATCTACACGATTAGGTAATAAACCAGGAAAAGCTTTGGCCGTTAAAATGAAGAAAGTAAGCGCTATAAACCCTACCCCTAACATAGCTATTAAATACTTTAAAGGGTACCCACCTACAAAACAAATTAACATAATCATCGCAAAAATGAGCACCGCAGTAGACAGGTTAAAAGGAACAATAAGTACTAAAATAATCCCTATAGGAACCCATAATGGCAGTATAGACTCTTTAAAGGACACCACTCTATCCTTTATAGAGGCTAGATATTTTGCTGTGTATGCCATAAGAACTACAAAGGCAAAGGTACTGGTCTGAAACTTCATTCCTATAACAGGAACTGTCATCCATCTACTTGCACTGGCACCACCCATAACTGTACCTTGCATAGCAGTATAACCTAGTAAAACTATTACCACTGGTAACAATAAAACACTTAATCCTCTGAAGTATCTGTAAGGTATTTTATGAACTGAATACAACAGTCCTAAACCTATCACTACATGACCAAAATGCTTTACTAAAAACTTAGTAGTATTACCAGTTCCTTTACCTATATAGGCAAGATTTGCACTTGCACTATACACAGGTAGAAAAGAGAACACCAGTAATATGATCACTAGCGCCCACAAAAAGGAATCCCCAGATATGTAGTTTTTAATCTTCAATTTATAATCCTCTTACTGCATTTTTAAACTGACGTCCACGATCTTCATAATTCTTAAAAAGATCAAAACTTGCACAAGCAGGACTCAACAGGACGTTATCTCCAGCCTGGGCTAGCTTATAAGCTACTCTAACCGCGTCTTCCATATTACTAGTCTCTACCATTTGCTCTACACAATTACCAAAAGCTTCTACTATCTTAGAATTGTCCTCTCCTAGACACACGATTGCTTTTACATTACGATTTACGAGACTATAAAGTTCTGAGTAATTATTGCCTTTATCGACTCCTCCTACTATCCATACTGTAGGTTGTTCCATAGTATCTAGTGCATAATAAGTAGCATTTACATTAGTAGCCTTTGAATCATTTATGTACTGTACTTTATTTATTTTCAGCACATTCTCTAGACGGTGCTCCACTCCTTCAAATGAAGTAAGACTTTGTCTAATAGTCTCTTTTCTTATTTGTAAAAGTTTTGATGCAGTAGAAGCGGCCATTGCGTTTGCAGTGTTGTGCTTTCCTTTAATTGATATTTTTTCTGTAGGCATAGTAAATACTGTGTTATGGGTGTTAATGTATAGGTTATTATCGAGCATAAATGCTCCTGTTTTTAATTCTCTTTCCATTGAAAAAGGAATGAGCTGTGCTTTTATATCTAATTTTTCTATGGCGTCGGTAATTGCTTTATCATCGATATTGTAGATAAGGTAATCGTTCTCATCTTGATTTATCGTAATACGCATTTTACTAGCGACATAGTTTTCAAACTTGTAATCATATCTATCTAGATGATCGGGAGTGATATTCAGTATAATCGCGATGTGAGGTTTAAAACTGGTTATTCCATCTAATTGAAAACTACTCACTTCTAGCAATCTATTTTCTGACTTACCTTCAAATACCTGCTGTGCAAAACTCTTACCGATGTTCCCACCAGTGGTATGATCTAACCCAGCCACATTTAAAATATGATCTATAAGACTAGTAACGGTAGTTTTACCATTTGCTCCTGTCACGGCTATAATATTTTCTTCAGTAAAACGGGACGCAAATTCTATTTCAGAAATGACTTCAATACCTTTAGATTTTATCTTTAAAATCATCGCAGCATTATCTGGTATACCAGGGCTTTTTACCACGAGTGATGCATTGAGAATCTTATCCATAGAATGACCTCCAGATTCATAGGTAATGGAATGTTTTTGTAACGCTTTCGCGAAAGCGTAACCTAAATCACCACCATCACTTAAAAAAACCTCATAGCCTTTTTGAGCACCTAATATTGCTGCTCCTATGCCACTAATTCCACCACCAAGTATAACTAGGCACTCCTTATCTATATGTTTCTGCGATTTATTCATTATCGCATTTTAAGAGTTACCACACTTATAATCGCTAGTAAAATACCTACGATCCAGAACCTCACGACTATTTTACTTTCATGAATACCGCGTTTTTGATAATGATGATGCAATGGCGACATTAAGAATATACGACGGCCTTCTCCATGTCGTTTTTTAGTATACTTGAACCAGCTGACCTGCATCATCACAGAAAGGTTTTCCATTAAGAAAACCCCACACAATATGGGTATTAATAATTCTTTTCTAGTCGCAATAGCTAGTACCGCAATAATTCCTCCTATAGTTAAACTACCTGTATCACCCATAAATACCTGCGCTGGAAAGGTGTTATACCATAAAAACCCAACTAATGCTCCTGCAAATGCGGTAACAAAAACTACCATCTCACCAGAGTTAGGTATATACATGACATTGAGATAATCTGAAAAAACAATGTTTCCAGAAATCCAAGCAAATAAGGCCAGGGTTATGACAACTATAGCGCTGGTTCCTGCAGCCAGACCATCGATACCGTCTGTAAGGTTTGCACCGTTAGAGACTGCTGTCACTATTATAATCACTATAGGTATAAATACTAACCAGGCCCAGTTTGCAAGACTAGGATCTATCCAGTCGATTAAGCTCGCATAATCGAACTCGTTATCTCTTACAAAAGGAATAGTTGTTTTAGTCGACTTTTTTGCTGCTTCAAACTCGATAGGTAAGTTTTGAGTAATTAATTCTTGTGAGTTCTTTGCGTTTGCTTTTTCTTCTTTTATAGTAACTCCATCATGAAAAAACATAATAGAACCTATAATAGCACCTAAACCTACCTGACCTATTACTTTAAATATACCTTTAAGACCACCTTTATCTTTTTTAAAGATTTTAATATAATCGTCTGTAAATCCTATTAATCCCATCCACACTGTAGTAATGATGAGCATAACCACATAAATATTATCTAGTTGACATAATAGAAATACCGGTATTAAAGTCGCTAGTATAATTATAACACCACCCATGGTAGGTGTACCAGCCTTTTGTGCCTGACCTTCTAGCCCAAGATCACGTACAGTCTCGCCCACTTGTTGCCTTTGTAAAAATGCAATAATACGCTTACCGTAAATGGTAGAAAATGCTAAAGAAAGAACAAATGCTATGGCTGCTCTGAAGGTTATGAAACCAAAAAGTGATGCACCAGGCATATTGAATTCTTCTTCAAAATATTTGAATAAATAATATAACATTTGTTACTTGTTGAGGTTATTAAGGATATCGGCTATTACTTTACGATCATCAAAATCTGATCGCACACCATTTATCTCTTGGTATGTTTCATGACCTTTTCCTGCTATAAGAATGATGTCGTTATTACCTGCCATTTTTGCTGCTGCTTTTATAGCCTGACCTCTATCTAAGATGGTTATAGTCTTTTTATAGTCTTGGGGCTGTACTCCTACTTCCATATCGTCTAGAATCGATTGTGGATCTTCAGTACGTGGATTATCGCTCGTGAAAATAACTAGATCACTTAGAGCAGCGGCTATATGTGCCATTTTTGATCTTTTTGAAGTATCTCTATCACCGCCGCAACCTACCACTGTAATTACCTTCTCATTTCTAGTTCTAATAGAATTAATAGTCTCTAGAACATTCCTAAGAGCATCTGGAGTATGAGCATAGTCTACAATCGCAGTAATACTATTTTCTACAGTAGTAAAATATTGAAACCTACCTGAAACAGCTTCTAACTGTGAGATTACCTCTAATAGCTCTATCTCTTCTAGTCCTAATTCTATAGCACAAGCATAAATAGCCAAAACGTTATAGGCATTAAATTCTCCTACCATTTTAGACCATACTTCATGATTATTAATCTTTAACAATAGCCCTCCAAATTGATTTTCTATGATCTGAGCGCGATAATCTGTATATGTCTTTAAGGCATATCCTAGCTTTTTGGCCTTTGTATTTTGCAACATTACAGCACCATTCTTATCGTCTAGATTTGTTAACGCAAATGCGCCTTTAGGCAATTCATCAAAGAATCTCTTCTTGACATCTCGATATTCTGCAAAAGTGCTGTGATAATCTAAATGATCATGGGTAAGATTAGTAAACACACCACCTGCAAATTCTAGACCTGTTACTCTTTCTTGAGCTATTCCATGGCTACTTACTTCCATAAAGCAATAATCTACACCTATAGCAACCATAGCTGCTAGATGTTTATTTATAGTCATAGGGTCTGGTGTGGTATGCTTTGTAGGCACTACTTTTTCATCAATTAATATCTCTACGGTAGAAATTAAACCTGATTTAAAACCTGACTTTTTGAACAATTGAAATAATAAAGATGTCGTTGTAGTCTTACCATTTGTACCTGTAACTCCTATCAACTTCAGTTGTCTAGAAGGGTTTCCATAAAAATTAGATGCCATTAAAGCTAGGGCTTTGTGTGCGTTCTCAACTTTTACATAAGTTACATTTTCATCTTGGTAATCTGGCATCACCTCTAGAACAACCGCCTTAGCTCCTTGTGAGACCGCTTTTTCAATGTAGTCATGACCGTCTACAGTTGCTCCTTTTATCGCTATAAATAGATCTTCTTCATTAACAGTTCTAGAATCAAAATGTATATCATTTACTTGAACATCTGTTGAGCCTATAACTGTATCTAGACTTACTTTATATAATATGTCTTTTAGAATCATCATATCAATGTTAGAATTACTTTATCTGACGGAGCTATTTTAACACCTGCTTTTATACTTTGTGATGTTACTTTTCCAGAACCTTTTAAAATGACATCAGCACCTAAATTTTCAACTATCGCGATAGCGTCCATCGCTTCCATACCTATCAAATTAGGAATCTTCATGGAAGCAACTTCACTCTGAGCATGAACTTTATTTAAATATGAATTTGCAGACACAGTCATTTGTGATGGTATATCTTGCTGCAACTCTAGTTGATCTATTAAAGGATTATTAGCATATATTTTTTGCGCTATTGTTTTAAAAACAGGTCCAGCTACTATATTACCATAATAGCCTTTTCTAACACTAGGTTTTGTTATCACCACGATGCAACTATATTTAGGTTTATCTGCTGGAAAATAACCTGCAAAAGAGGCTATGTAATTACCAGAAGACTTCCAGTACTCTGTCTGACAGGTTCCTGTTTTACCAGCCATAGAAAAGTTTTTACTATACAAATTATCTGCAGTACCTCTTTTCACCACGTTCTCCATCATTACCTTCACCTTATCAATAGTATTTTGAGAGCATATCGCAGGATTTATTATCTCTCGATTAAATTTTTCAATTACCTTCTCCTTTGATTTAACTTCTCTAATTAATCTAGGCTTTATCATAACACCATTATTTGCAACAGCATTATAAAACGTAAGTGTTTGTAAAGGTGTTAATTGAACCCCATAACCGAAGCCCATCCATGGCAGTGATAATCCACTCCAGTTTTCATCATCAGGATGAGGTATCATTGGGACACCTTCACCTTTAATAGGTAGATTCAATTTCTCATTAAGATTCATACTATATAATCTATCTACATAATCTTCTGGATTAGATTTATAATTATTTTGAATCATTTGTACTAGTGCTGTATTTGAAGAAACTTCAAACGCTTTGGCCACGCTTATTTTACCATAACCACCATATTTAGAATCTCGTACATTACGTCCGTAATAAGTAATTTTACCACCTTTCGTATCAAAAACAGTATTAGTATCTACTACTTTATCTTCTAGTGCAGCGATAACACTCATTAATTTAAATGTAGAGCCAGGTTCATGAGATTCCCACACGGCATAGTTTCTTTTTTCAAAATATTTACCTTTATCACCTCTTCCTAAATTAGATAAAGCTTTTATTTCACCGGTCGCCACTTCCATCACTACTGCAGTACCATGATCTGCCTCAAAATACTCTAACTGTTTTAATAACGCATGATGTGCGACATCCTGCATATTTACGTCTATAGTGGTGTATACGTCATAACCATCGTTAGGGGCTAATTCATTCTCACTATTAATAGGTTTCCATTGGTTCTTACCTATTTTTTGTTCTAGCTTAACACCATCACTACCTCGCAGGTAAGGAGCAAAAGCACCTTCTAATCCCACAGGAGCACTTCCCTTGCGATCATACCCTACTATACGCTCTGCCATTTTCCCTAATGGGTGCTCACGTACTATTCTTTTTTCTACAATTAAACCACCACGGTAAGGACCTTTTTCAAAAAGAGGAAACTCTCTTATCTTTTTGTAATCTCCATAGTTAAGGTTTTTTGCAATGAGCATGTAGCGATTTTTATTACTATGCGCCTTTCTTAATTTCTGTAAATAATAACTTTTAGACTTGTTAAATTTCTCTCCTAACTCCTCAGCAAGAGCCGCTATATTCTCATTAAAATCTTTACTAGACGGCGCTAAGGCATCAAATCGTATATCGTACTTACTTATAGAAGTTGCTAGCAACTGCCCATTTGCATCATATAAATTACCTCTAGTAGAAGGAATCGTATCGTTTCTAAAAACACGTTGCTCCGCTCTGGCGCGATACTCATCACCTTCAATAAATTGAATATTAATAATTTGAACCACTACTAATAACGCAACAACCACAAACAGTGCACTGACTAAGTACATCTTGTTCAAAATATCTTTATTAGTTGTCGCCATCTTTGTTTTTTACAATTACTATTTTCTGCGGTGGACTCTTAGCAGGAGCAATCCCTTTATTCCTTATTTTTCTTGCTATGCTAGACTCCATTTGCATAAACATTAATCTTCTTTCTAAATCAGTATACTCACTATGCAGCTCTGTAACCTGCTCATTTACCGCAGCCAGCTTATGCACTTTTCTTTCATAACTATGACCGGTAAAAATCATAGCAATTGCAAGTACTGCAGCAAATAGTATAAAACGCCAGTTTTTAAAAGCATCATCATTAGTTAAAAAAGTACCCTTTAATATATCATAGACTTTGGCAGCCATTTATTCGCTCTCTATTTTTTCAGCTATACGCAACTTTGCACTTCTCGCCCTATTATTCATTTTCACTTCCTCTTTAGAAGGGATAATCATTTTACCTATTCTCTTAAAAGGAACACTAGCCCTACCGAAAACATCCTTCTCTGGCTCTCCTTCAAAAAGACCATTACGCATAAATCTTTTTACAGGTCTATCTTCTAGAGAATGATAAGATATAACACTTAATCTACCACCCACTTTAAGCACATCTTTTGTCTGTCTTAAAAAATCATACAGCACCTCCATCTCTTTATTCACCTCTATACGTATAGCCTGAAACACCTGAGCCATTAATTTATGCTCAATTCTCTCTGGCACTAGTGGAGAACAAATCTCTTTAAGACCTGCCACAGTTAATATCTCAGACTCTTCTCTAGCACTTACTATTCTTCTAGCCAGTTTATGCGCTATACGCAACTCACCATAAGCTTTAAATATTCTAACTAAATCTTCTTCATCATACTCATTAACCACAACCACAGCATCTAACTCTTGATCTTGATTCATGCGCATATCGAGTCTAGCATCAAATCGAGTTGAAAAACCACGTGCCGCCTGGTCGAACTGATGAGAACTAACGCCTAAATCAGCCAGTATACCGTCCACCTGTTTTACCCCATATAGTCTCAAAAACCTTTTCATGTAACCAAAATTTTGATTAATCAACATAAAACGATCGTCATCTATAGCATTACCCAGCGCATCTGCATCTTGATCAAATGCAAATAACCTACCCTCTGGACCTAAACGCGAGAGAATCTCACGAGAGTGACCACCACCACCAAAGGTGACGTCCACATATATTCCTGACGGATTTACATTTAGTCCATCTACGGTTTCCTTTAAAAGAACCGGATTATGATAAGAGTTAGATTGTGTCATTTCCCATTACTTCTTCAGCGAGATCAGCAAAGTCATCTAGCGAGTCATCTATAGCCGCTTCATACTTCTGCTTATCCCAGATTTCTAATATATTAACCGCACTTGAAACGGTTACTTCTTTTGTAATTCCAGCAAGGGTGATAAGATCCTTAGGTATCAACAATCTTCCATTTGAATCTACCTCAACAGTTTTAACTCCCGCTGTAAAACGACGTATAAAATCATTATGCTTTCTATTGAAAGGATTTAAACCGTTCAACTTTTCCATCATTTTATTCCACTCACTCATAGGATACAGCTCTAAACAAGGCTGGAAAACAGCTCGTTTAATAACAAAACCATCCTGAACGACCGGTGTCAGTTGCTTTTTTAAAGCAGCTGGCATCATAAATCGCCCTTTGGCATCTGTTTTACACTGGTATGTACCTATAAAATTGTTCACTAGAAATAGCCTTTTGGAGCTACTAAATCAAAAATAAGAAATTAAATCCCACTTTTTACCACATTTTACCACATTGTTGATAAAAGGACCCTATTCTGAATAACTACCCTAGTTATTAACAATTTAAGAATAATTATTATACCAGTAAAAAGGATAATAATTCCGCTTTCGCGAAAGCGAGACCGCAACATTTATTATTTTAAATAAAAACTGAGTTTTCTCTTTAAAAACTGAAGAAATTGAGCCATCTTGCTACATTCAAAACAACTATATTTGCTACTTAGAATTACCCTATGACGCACGACTTAATCAAAGACGGTAAATTTGAATACTATATTACTGGTGAAGGATTACCTATTATCATACTTCACGGTTTAATGGGTGGATTAAGTAATTTCCAGGGCGTGATCGATTATTTTCCCTCAAAGGGGTATAAAGTAGTCGTTCCCACTTTACCCCTATACAGTACGCCACTTATTAAAACTAGTGTCGGTACATTTGCAAAGCATATCAATGCCTTTATAGACCATATGGGATGGAAAGAAGTTATCCTATTAGGTAATTCTCTAGGAGGCCATATAGGACTAGTTACTACAAAGTTATTTCCTGAAAAAATAAAAGCTCTTATAATCACCGGTAGCTCTGGTCTTTATGAAAGCGCGATGGGTGAGAGTTATCCTAAAAAAGGTGATTACGAGTATATCAAAGAGAAAAGTCAAGATGTATTTTACGATCCTGCCATTGCTACTAAAGAAATAGTAGATGAAGTTTTTGCTACGGTTAACGATCGTAATAAACTACTTAAAACACTAACCATTGCAAAAAGCGCAATTAGACACAACATGTCTAAGGACTTACCAAACATGAAAACTCCTGTTTGTATCATATGGGGCAAACAAGATAGTGTGACACCGCCTGCAGTTGCAAACGAGTTTCATGAAAAACTTGCTGATAGCGACCTCTACTGGATAGATAAATGTGGTCACGCTGCTATGATGGAACACCCTAATGAGTTTAATAAAATTCTTAACCACTGGCTAGAGCAAAGATTCTTAAAATAAGAAAGAAATATTTTAAAACTACCACAGTTACTTATTATACAAGAAGCTCCTACTAACACGTTGATTACAAATCTAGCAGAATAACCACTACCTTTGCCATATGAAAATTACTAGTGCAGAATTTGTTATATCGAACCAAGACGTAAAAAGATGTCCTAACTCTGGTATTCCAGAATATGCATTTATAGGCAGGTCTAATGTAGGAAAATCTTCTTTGATCAACATGCTTACCAATAAAAAAAGTCTAGCAAAAACGTCTGGTAGACCAGGTAAAACACAGTTAATCAACCATTTTCTGATTAATAAATCTTGGCACCTAGTTGATTTACCTGGTTATGGCTATGCAAGAGTTTCTAAGACCAGTAAAGCTAAGTTTCAAAAATTTATCACTAAATATTTTGAGCAGCGCAAGCAGTTAATCTCAGGATTTGTATTAGTAGATGTAAGACATGAACCGCAACCTATAGATGTTGAATTCATGGAATGGCTAGGCGAGAGTGGTATTCCTTTTAGCATTATCTTTACCAAAGCAGATAAACTAAAACCCAAAGCTTTAGAACGCAATGTAGAAACTTATAAGAAATACCTTCTTGAGGGATTATGGGAAGAAATGCCTCCATATTTTATAACTAGCTCTTCAAATAATCAAGGAAAAGAAGAACTATTAGAATACATAGGCAGTATAAACGACACTTTATAAGTTTATTAAAAAACCGGCCTATCATTAACGGTTATTTTACGTGTATCACGCAAAATACCTTCTATTCCATTTACCTTCATATCAAAAACACTTGACATGTAGTTACCTAATTTGCCGTTAGGAAAACCCTGCCTTTTAAACCAGATGTAATACGACTCCGGCAACTCACTAAGGAATTTACCTTTATGAGCACCGAAGGGCATTTTATACCATGACATTTCTATCAACATTTGAGGATCAAATAACGGCTCTTCCATTTATTCAAAAAAGGATTATTTACTCTCTTTAAGATTTAATTTTTCTGCAAAATAATCACAGAAATCAATCATCGTATCTCTCATTTTATCATCATTAGTTGCACGATGATAGGTGTCTGCCATAGAAACAAGAGTCTGATGAAAAAAGACTCTCATCTCATCTACAGGCATATCCTTAGTCCATAAATCAATACGGAAAGACTCCTTTTCTACACTATCCCACATAGAAACCATCATAGCCTTAGCGTCTGCGGCATCCACACCACCATCGGGCGCACTCCATCTTATATGTTCTGGCACTCTATTTTCATCAAGTTCGATCCCTATCTTAATAGTAGATCTATTTTTATTATCTGACATTATTGTAATGGTTTATATTTAGATCGTTTAAAAATTTCTTCTGGTTTTAATTGCAGCATAGTCTCTATACCTACCTCATTATTCTCCATAAATGATTTTACTATTCTGTACCCTATATAACGACCTACACCACCTGGTGTCTGCTGGTCTACCTCGAGATAGAATTTAGAAAAAGGCGCTGGTAATATGAAACGAGATAATAACTTTGAATCTGTATCATATAACAGTTCATTATCAATGAAGTACCTCCACATTTCACCCTCATTTTCTACAGTAAAAACATATTTATCTGGAGTATAACTAAACAGTTGATAACCAGATGAATTAGGCGTAAATAATTCTTGTAAATAATGCAACTTACCATGGTACAGCATGTGACCCAATAAACTACGCTCCACATTAGGCTCCACAAAGAGACGTGCATACGCTAGTGAAGCATCTGCAGGTAATTGTTCTATATTTAAACTCTCTCTTTGATATTTATTAATCCCTGTATATAATACGTGATCTTTACCCAGATACGTGTCTATAGAAACTATTAATAGACTAGAAGTCGGTATCACCTTTTGTCTATAATTAACATCAGATAGCACTGTGACAACTGGAGTAGGTACAAAGTCTGGGAAATAATACACCACGTGTCGCATGACATCTTCTAACTCTTCTTCTATTTGTAAGTAATTAAAATGAGCGTCATTTACAGCCGTTTCTAAAACATTATGTATGGAGTCCCTGCCCTCCATTTTAGAAATCCACACACTATCTGGAACAGTGGCAGGAAAGAATAAAGGATAATCTTCTTTTAAAGTAGGTAGTTCTCCTTTTTGAGCATTAGAAAATTCCTTGTGAAACTGTATAAACTTCACATCTATAGGTATATTAGATATTTCCTCCTCTACTTTTGTTGTGGATGTACATGAGGTTATCGCTTTCGCGAAAGCGATAATAATAAAAAACTTAAATAACTTAATCTTCATACATCAATAACTCGCTATAATTTTATTTATTTTTAGGCTTGCAAAAATACGATTATGAAAACTGATAAAGTTACTGATTATATAGTAAAATGGTTAAAAGATTATGCCACTAAAGCTGGAGTTAAAGGTTATGTAGTAGGTGTAAGCGGTGGAATAGATAGCGCAGTTACCTCTACATTGTGCGCTATGACTGGGTTAGACTTACTTTGTGTAGAAATGCCTATACACCAGCATGAAGACCATGTGACAAGAGCGCAAGAACACATAAAACAATTAAAAAATCGCTATAGTAATGTTACAGATATACGTAGTGACTTAACTCCTGTTTTTGATATTTTTAAGTCTAATATGCCTCATACAGAGAGCAGTCCACAGGTAGAGCTTACCTTAGGTAATACCAGGGCTAGATTAAGAATGACAACACTTTATTATCATGGAGGTGTGAATGGATTATTAGTCGCCGGTACAGGTAATAAAGTAGAAGATTTTGGAGTTGGTTTTTACACAAAATATGGCGATGGCGGTGTAGATGTTAGCCCCATTGCAGATTTAATGAAAAGTGAGGTTTATGCCATCGGTAAACAGGTAAACGTACCTAAAAGCATCATGAAAGCAGCCCCTAGCGATGGACTTTATGGAGCTGAAAAAACAGACGAAGATCAAATAGGCGCTAGTTATGACGAGCTAGAATGGGCTATGAATCAAATACATAAAGACGATAACATTGACAATTTAAGCGCCCGAGAGAAAGAAGTATTGAACATTTACAAATCATTTAATAGAAAAAACCAGCATAAAATGAACCCAATTCCTGTGTGCGAAATCCCCACCGAATTAAGGTGATTTTCAACTTCTAATTCTCTGTAATGTAAGACAATACGCACAGTTAATTTTGTAGGAATTACTATTAGCACTTTATATTTGTAGTTACAATAACTATAAAAAATGGACATTTTATTAGCAGACCATCACCCCATCTTTAAAAAAGGGTTAAAAGCTATGATGAAAGACTATAAAGACTTTCATTTTGTAGGTAAAATAGATGATGGTAAAGATCTTATTGCTGGCCTTAAAAAACACGATCCAGACATGCTAATTCTTGAAGTAGACTTACCTAATTCTAACGGTGTCGGTTCTCTTAGAGAAATAAGGTCTCATTTTCCAGATATAAAAATTCTAGTTGTAAGTTGTCATCCAGAAGAAATTTATGCTATAAGTTCAGTAAAAGCTGGAGCAAATGGCTATATAGCAAAAACTCGTTCTATAAAAGAAATAAGAAAATCATTACTTGCCGTCGCTAGTGGAGAGACATTTCTATCTGAGGACATTAAAAACCAACTCAACAATAAGCAAACTAGTAATATTCTCAAATTCAAAAAATTATCTACACGAGAAATAGAGGTTCTTAATTTACTTTCCCGAGGCAAGCGCAACAAGGAAATAGCACAACAGTTATCTATTAATGAGAAAACAGTAAGTACTTATAAAACTAGATTGCTTAAAAAACTAAATGTTGACAACATAGCAGACCTTATACATCAATCGCGCTTATTACAAATCACTAATTAAACAAGAACCGGCTTAGACCGTCAGAAGGTATAACTGTTCTGTTCTTTAAATCAATTTTAGTCCTCAATAAATTATAATCCATTACTTGTCTTAATGCTTCTTGATTATCCACGTCAGGTGAATTCTTTGCTATAATTCTATTAATATCTTCTACAAGATCATAAATAAGAAACTGCCTAAAATGCAATAAAACTTGACTAGTATACTCCGACACTGACTGATCTTTACGTTTTGGAAAAATCTGATTTCGTTCCCAGTCGTGAAGACTATACTTATCATCTGACATAGTAATATCTGCAATCACATTTGCATATTCACCCTCAAATGCAGAAAGTATTAATTGGACATCAAGCTTTTGTTCTAACAATAGCACATCAATTATCTTAGTATATATAATCTGAAAATCGGGATTAGCAAATTTTATCTCATCAGAGTGTAGGTCCATGTATATTTTCTCATAGACACGTTGTTCCCCTTTTACTGTTTCATACTCTACTTCTACACCACTCCCATCCTGTATATATTCATCTTCAAAAACCTCATCTTTCCCGCCATAAAGAAGTAAAATAGCAATAATAGAACGTTCTAAAAGTCCCCTTCTATCTACTTTTAAATCCTCTGGAGAAGTCTCCACTTTAGACATAGAAGTTTGCGCCTGTTCTTTAACTTGCTTCTTTCTTTGCTCTATAAGTCCAGAGTTACGTACTTGTGCCAGTGTAGAAAACAATACATCTTCACCTATACCTAGAATAACAGCACTTTCTCTAACATAGATCTCTCTAGATATATCGTCAGGTATTTTTGCTATACTATTTACTATATCCCTTATCATATCAGCTTTCTTGATGGGATCACCTGCCGCTTCTTCTTTTAAAAGATTTGATTTAAAAGAAATAAAATCACGAGCGTTATTCGTAAGAAAATCTACTATTTCAGATTCTGTATGCGATTTTGCAAAAGAATCTGGATCCTCACCGTCAGGAAAAGTACAAACGCGCACATTCATTCCAGTTTCTAATATAAGATCAGTACCTCTTATAGCCGCTCTCATACCAGCCGCATCACCATCGTACAACACGGTTATATTCTTAGTAAGCCTCTGTATCAACCTAATTTGTTGACTAGTCAGCGCAGTACCAGAACTAGAGACTACATTCTTTACGCCAGCCTGGTGCAATTGTATTACATCTGTATAACCCTCTACAAGATAACAAAGATCTTCTTTTGCTATGGCCTGTTTTGCCTCATATATACCATAAAGAACATTTGATTTGTCATAAATCTCACTCTGTGGGGAATTAAGATATTTAGCGGCTTTTTTCTCATTATTAAGAATTCTACCACCAAAACCTAAAACTCTTCCCGAAAGACTACGTATAGGAAATATTACACGTCCCTTAAATCGGTCAAATTTCTTGTCCTCTTTAATAATCGTAACACCTGTTTTATTCAAAAACTCTGGTTGGTAACCTGCCTTAATAGCAGCGTCTGTAAACGCACTCCATTGATCTGGATTATAACCTAATTGAAAATAATCAATCGTTTGATCTGTAAAACCACGTTCCTTAAAATAACTATACCCTACTGCTCTTCCTTCATCGGTTTTTAATTGCCCCTGGAACCATTCTGCTGCATACTTAGAAACAAGAAACATGGATTCCTTTTCATCTTGAGCTTGTTTCTGCTCATCAGTTTGTTGTGTTTCTTCAACTTCAATTCCATACTTTTTTGCCAGCCATTTTATCGCCTCAGGAAAGGTAAAGTGCTCATGCTCCATGATAAATGTAACAGCATTTCCTCCTTTTCCAGAACTAAAGTCTTTCCAGATTTGCTTAACTGGACTCACCATAAAACTAGGTGATCGCTCTTCAGTAAAAGGACTTAATCCTTTAAAATTAGAACCAGACTTCTTTAATTGAACAAAATCGCCTATCACCTCCTCCACACGAGCAGCGTCAAATACGGCATCTACAGTTGTTCTTGAAATCATTTAAAAAATATTCTAATAAAAAACTAGCGAGCTCCCATAAAACGGGCGCCACCTAAATTTATAAAACCAAAAAAGCCCTTGATTTCTCAAGAGCTTCTTTTCTTAGTAGCGAGGACTGGACTCGAACCAGCGACCTTCGGGTTATGAGCCCGACGAGCTACCTACTGCTCTACCTCGCGATTTAAAAACAATCCGTTACTTGTTTTACAACTTCAGATCATTACTCTGACAACTTACTGTTCTAGTGGGCTGCAAATATACGCAGCCTTTAAACCTTACACAAGCTTTTTTTGAAAAAAAATTACTGCCCAATCTTTAAAGCCTCAAAACCAGACATTTCTCCCTCAAAAAAACTCGTTTTTATTTCAATGGGATTACAACATACTTCACAATCCTCTACATATATTTGAGAATAATCTGGATCTAATAACATAGATATTTCTTGCCAGCAATGAGGACACATAAAAAAGTGTTCTATCATAAAGGTAAATTAAGCAATTGACCAGCCAGTTGCAGCAATTGATACTCGGCTAGTTTTGCATCATACTTTGCTAGATTCTCAATAGTTTTTGCATTTAAAAGATTTAATTGCGCCTGTCTGAACTCTATACTCGAGACTTGTCCTAGCTTAAATTGCTCTTCAGTTCTTTGAAAGTTACTGCTATTAGTTAGCACATTTTGCTGTTGCATTCTATAAATAGCAAGTGCATTAGTATAATTCCCCTTAGCATTTGCTACATCTCTAAGGACTTCTTGTTCTACTTGCATTTTAAAGAATTCTTCATTCTTATAGGCTATACGAGCATTGCGCAACTCTGTAACACTTCTACCACCATCAAATATATTCCATGTTAAAGATGCTCCTAGATTAAAAGAACCACTAGTCCTCGTAGTAGCAGGAAAGAAAGCACTCGATGGACTATCTGTTTGATTCCAGCCGTAAGAGCCTGATAATCCTACAGTAGGCAGCAACAGCGCTTTACTCGTCTTTATGTCATAATCACTTATTTGTAGGGTAGATGCAGTCTGCAATAAACGTATATTATTATCACTTATTTTTTCTAGATAGCTATCTACTGTCAGTAAATTCTGAAGTACAATACTAGTGTCTACCATGAACTCACTTGTTAAATCTCTATTTAACAATAAATTGAGATCGCGTTTAGAATTGCGCAATTGTTGTCTTGCATTAAGAACATTAACGCTATCCATATTTATATCTACCCTAGCATTAAGAACTTCTAGTTTATTAACCTGGCCGTACTCAAACTGGTATTGCGCTCTTTCTTCTCGTTGTTTAGAGACTTGTAAGGTTTGCTCAAAAACCCTTAAGTTCTCTGTAATTCTAGAAACTTCTAGATAAACACTCATCAATTGTAAAGTCGTATTCTCCACGGTTGCACGGGCATCTAACTTACTTAAACTATATTGCTCTTTTAAACGCTTGTAATTATACAACCTACCTAACCCATCAAAAAGTGTATAATTTAAAGCTAGACCTGCGTTGTACTGTCTAGTTTCTGCGTTATTAATCTCGATATTCTCGCGTGGCGTCCCACTTGCTTGTAGCGCACCGTCAAAGTCTGTGGTAGAATCTGTATTATCATAACTAGCACCAGCCGTTGTTTGCAAAGAAGGTAGGTAACCTGAATTTAAGATACCTGCATTATTCTCAGCAATTTCTGTCACGTTTTTAGCTATTTTAATTCCGTAGTTATTTTGTAGCATGAGCTCAACAGCCTGCTCTCTACTTAGTAACGTCTCTGTGATTTGTTGGGTGTACGCTTTCGCGAAAGCGAAACACATAACAACACATAAACTATATAATTGCTTATTCATTTTCATTATCATCTAGTTCATTTTGCTCTGGTACGATACCTGTCAAATCTCTTTTTTTAGCCTTTTTACCAGTACGTAACCAATATATAGCAGCCTCTGTACTATTACCAAAACTTAAAAATAGCGGCAACATAATCAAGGTTAGCACAGTAGCCATTGCGATACCATAAGAAATAGAAATAGCCATAGGTTTTAAGAATTGTGCCTGTCTACTTTTTTCTAGCAACAGCGGTGCGAGACCGGCTATAGTAGTTATGGAGGTTAAGAAAATTGCTCTGAAACGACTTTTTCCTGCTTCAAATAGAGCGTCATCAAAGCTCAATCCTTCTTTTAAAGAGCTATTAAACTTACCTATAAGCACTAGTCCATCATTTACCATTATACCTATCAAGGCGATAATACCCAGCAGTGATAAAATATTAACCGGAAAACCATGAATCCAGTGTCCCCATCCTACAGCCACAAAACTAAAAGGTATAAGAACAATAAGCATAATAGGCTGCAACCAACTACGGAAGGTGAATGCAATCACAAAATAAATCAACAGTAAGATAACAGGACCTGCTACATTGAGGCTGGATAAAAATTTATCTGCCTCACGTGCCTGCCCACTCAAATAATTAGGCGATATAGTAGGATATTTGTTTTGTAGACTAGGAATAACCTCTGTTTTAATATTTTCTAATATCTCTGTAGCATCTTGGCTTGGGTCTTTAAGATCTGCACTAATAAGAACCTCTCTTCTACCTTCTAGGTGATTGATGACAACATCTCCTCTTTCTATAGTATAAGACGCTACATCTCTTAGTGGCACACGGTCACCAGCAGGAGTTAATACCCTAAATTCATCTAAGTCTTTAATACTATTGCGATTATCTCTATCATATCGCACCCACACTCTTATTTCATCCTGACCACGCTGAAAACGTTGTGCCTCTGTACCAAAGAAACCAGATCGCACCTGTGCCATTACTGTTCTAGTGGTTAGACCTAGTGAATAGGCTGTCTCTTTTAATACTAGATTGATTTCTTTTATACCAGCAGGGTCGTTATCTTCTATATCTTTCAACAAAGGATTTGCTGCTAGTATTTCTTTAAACTCTGCTGTGGCTGCTTTAAGCTCTGTAATATCATTACTAAGTAAAGATACTGCCACAGGACTACCACCAAAGTTACCTCCAGAACCGTAAGTAAGGGTTTCTGCGCTAGGTATAACACCTACGAGATCTCTTAAATAATTAGAAACTATGGCGGCATCTAGATCATCTGGCCTGCTCTCTCCAGGTAATAGATTGATACGTAAACTAGCTGACGAAGAAGATGTTTGTGATTTAATGATGTTCTCAAATAACTGGATACTGTCTCCATAAATCTCGTCTTGTAGATATTTTGCGGTAAACTCTATATTAACTTGAAGTGCCTTTGATTCTATTGAATTAATGATAGAGTCTGTTATAAATTCTGAAGTACCGTTAGGCATAGCCAGTGTCACTGTAACTTGATCACTTGATATACGTGGAAAAAAAGCTTTTTTAATAATACCACCGTTCATAGATCCTACTGTTAAAAATAAAGCGGCAAAGAAAAGTGAGAAAACAAACAGCTTGTTAGATAATGAAAATCTTAAAACAGGTGCGTACAGTTTATCACGCATCCAGTTCATAGATTTATCTCCATATTTATTAATAACGCGCATTTTTTGAAATGCTCTAGCGATACCTTTTTTAGGAATATCAGATTTAGGTTGTAAGGCTTTAGAATGTGCTAAGTGAGCTGGTAGAATAATAAGTGCTTCTACTAGTGACACGATAAGTGTTAAAATAACAATCACAGACACTTCTCCAAAAATATCTCCTATCCTACCTTCTAAGAATAAAAATGTAGAAAACGCGAGTAATGTAGTTATGATAGCACTTAAAATAGGTGGAATCACCTCCATAGTACCATCGATAGCTGCTTGTACTGGTGACTTACCATCTTCATAATGTTGGTAGATATTTTCGGCTATCACAATACCGTCATCTACCAGAATACCTATAACGATAATCATCCCAAATAGAGAGAGTACATTTATAGTCACGTCAAACTGACCTGCAAATATAAACATACCTAAAAATGCAATAGGTAAACCAAAGGCTACCCAGAATGCTAGTCTAGTATTTAAGAATATAGAAAGAAATAACAACACTAGCAACATACCGACTATTGCATTTTCTGCGAGTAGTGCCGTACGTTGATTTAAAGTTACAGAGAGGTCTCTAACTATATCTAGGTGAACGTTAGTAAATCGCAGATTGTAATTTTCTATGTATTCTTTAACTTTATCTGCCGCGTCTATTAAATCTTCAGAATTTGTACTGGTTACTGTTATATTAACAGCTAGTTTACTATCAAAATAAGTTGCATTAGGCGTTTCAGAAAAGCGATCTCTTATAACAGCTACATCTTTTAAAAGGACACTTGTACCATCAGACAATGTTTTTACAGGAATGTGACTCAATTCGGTTCCATAATAAGATCTACTATTTGCTCTTATCAGGTATTCTTCTGTATCAGTTTTAATATTACCTCCTGTAGTAAGAATATTAGAACTGGATACAGCGTTAGAAATATCTTGAAAGCTGAGACCATATCCATTGAGCGTATTTTCATTAACCGCAATCTCTATTTCTTCTTCTGGATATCCTTCTATG
Organism: uncultured Nonlabens sp.; assembly: GCF_947495285.1. Taxonomy (GTDB): domain Bacteria; phylum Bacteroidota; class Bacteroidia; order Flavobacteriales; family Flavobacteriaceae; genus Nonlabens. Next base: position 79,549 of record NZ_CANLXZ010000007.1, read on the forward strand.
GCTATTTGAGAAATCCCTTCTATGCTTCTTAAATCATTTTCTATTTCTCGAGCCAACTGTTTTAAGGTTTTAAGCGGCACATCTTCACCACTAAGAGCAAAAGATATAGTCGGTCTAGATTCTTGTCTTTTAGAGACAACTAGCGGCTCCATACCTACAGGAAAGGAAGAAACGCGATCTACTGCGTTTTTTACTTCTAACAACATGAAGTCTATATTATACCCTTTAAGTATCTCTACAGTAATACTACCAGAATTTTCTCGCGATGCAGATGTGACCCTATCGATTCCCTCTATACCTTTAAGATTATCCTCGATTTTAAGAACGACGCCTTCTTCTATCTCTTGAGGCGATGCTCCAGGATAAGTTGCATTAATATTTATTATTTTTGAATCAGTAAGTGGGAAGAAGGAAGATTTAAGAGAAACCATCCCAAAAACTCCAAAAATTATCATTCCTACAATTACGACATTTACAGCAACACTATGCTTTATGAAATAACCTATTATTGATCTCATGCTGCTTTTTTAGAATCTAAATCTTGATTACTAGCTTTATTTACAGCATCTTCTGTCTCTACCATCATTCCTTTATAAGCTCCAGGCACAGATTGAGATATGATAACTGTCCCGTCTTTGATACCTTTTACCACGACGGTTTTATCTGAGTAATGAATAGGTTGTACGGTTATTAAATCTAGCTTACCATCATTAACGGCAAATAATTGATTCTCGTTTTGTATTAAGCTACGATCCAGCTCTACTGCGTCTTTAATTTTTTGAGCATCTAGATTTGCTGTAAGATACATTCCTTCTTTAAGATTCTCATGATTTACTTCTATAACAGTAGTAATGGTTTGAGATGCCTGATCTACTTTTCCATTTATACGAGTCACCTTTCCTTTATAAGATTTCAAACTAGAAATATTCTGGAGCTCTACCTCTTCTCCTACTTTTAACATGTCTGCAAAATCTGCACTAATAGCGACCTGCAATTCATAAGATCCTGTCTGTATAAACTCACCTAGCTGCTGCCCACTTCTTATGAGAGTACCTTCGGTCACCATAGCTTCAGTAAGGACACCTTTAAAAGGAGCGGTGATTCTATATTTACTTAAACGACTTTCTAGATTTTTAATAGTATAATAAGTAGTATAGATATTACGTCCTGTAATAAAGTACTTTTCTTTCTCATTTACAGCTGTAGGTAACGCTGGAGTGCTTGCGTTACCATTCCAGTTAGAAAGATAAGACTGCCACTGTGCAAAAGAATCTGGGTAATCCAGTCTTAGATCGGGCATGATGGCAGTAATTTGATTTTTAAGATTACTTCTAGCACTTTGAACCTGTGCATAGAACTCTCTATTATCGATGCTTATCATGGTCTGACCTGCGCTGTATTCCTGACCTTTTCTAAACAGCTTACCTGTAGAATTAAAAACACCACTTACTTCTGCATATAATTCTACACGCTTTTTGGCTTGTAAAATTCCATTTGCTGGGATTATGATGGGCACCATAGTGTTATAAATAGTGTCTGTAACAACTATTTTAACGTCCTTTTTTACTATGGGTCTAGGTGTCGTTTTACTGTCTGCAATTATTTGTGAACCTAAATAAGCTCCTATGATAATTATAACAGCAAGTATAGAGAGTATTGCTTTGCGCATTGTATTGATTTAGTGAGGCTTTACAGCGACCCCAAATCTACTTCAGCAAAAATTTACGAATCTTAAATTAACCTTAAAGCTATCCATTAAATAGATCTATTTCTTCAGATACCGTTTCCCACTTTGTCATCCACTCTTCTAGTTCTTTCTTTTTTGCCTGATAATTATCGAAGAAACCTTCTTTCCCTACCAGTTCATCATAATTTGCAGCGAGTTCTGCATCTAACTTTTGAATGATTTTCTCTAGGTCATTAATTTTAGCCTCGGCTTTTGAAAGTCTATTGTTAAGGGATTTTTGCTTTTTCTGATCTTCATAAGAGAGTTGTTTCTTTTCTGTTTCTTGCTTTCGCGAAAGCGAAACATCCTTAACCACTTCTACTTTTTCAATCGCCCTCATATCTTCGGCCTTTCTTTTACCTAGATAATAATCTATATCACCGAGGTAGAGGTTCAATTTATGATCACGGAATTCATAAACCGTCTCTGTTAAGCCCTGCAAGAATTCCCTATCGTGGGATACTACTATTAAGGTCCCGTCAAATTTTAATAAGGCGGCCTTAAGTACATTCTTAGACTGGATGTCTAGGTGGTTAGTAGGCTCATCCATTATAAGCACATTAAAGGGTTGTAGCAGCAACTTACAAAGTGCTAGCCTATTGCGTTCTCCACCGCTGAGTACTTTTACTTTTTTTTCTGCCTCGTCACCTCTAAAAAGAAAAGAACCTAACATATCACGTACTTTTACTCTATTACTGTCTGTTGCAGCATCTAGCATAATGTCAAGAACCGTTTTCTCTCCATCTAAATACTCTGCCTGATTTTGGGCAAAGTATCCTAATTGAACATTATGTCCCAAATTAATATCTCCTTGAGCTTTTACATCACCTACAATAATTTTTGCCAAGGTAGATTTCCCCATTCCATTCTGTCCTACAAAAGCGACACGCTTTCCTCTCTCTAGAGTAAGACTTACTTTATCTAACACATCTTTATTGCCAAATGATTTACTCACTTGATCGATCTCTAGAACTATTTTACCAGGCTGTATGGACTTAGCAAAATTAATATTCATCGCTGCGTTATCTGTCTGCTCTATCTCTACCACGTCCATGCGATCTAGTTTTTTAACTAGGGACTGTGCCATGGTGGCTTTACTGGCTTTGGCTTTAAATTTTTGAATTAACTTTTCTGTACGTTCTATTTCCTTTTGTTGATTCTTAAAAGTAGCTTCTTGTTGTTCTCGCATCTCTGCACGTAAGGCTAGAAACTTAGTATAAGGTTTAGGATAATCATAAATACGGCCCAGGCTTATCTCTATGGTACGATTAGTTACATTATCTAGAAACATCTTATCGTGACTTACTATAACGACTGCACCTGGATACGTTTGTAAAAATGATTCTAACCATAGAATGGAATCTATATCAAGGTGGTTAGTAGGCTCATCTAATAGAAGAATGTCGTGCTTTTCTAATAATAGCTTTGCGAGTTCGATCCTCATGCGCCATCCACCAGAAAGCTCATCTGTGAGCTTATCAAATTGCTCTGGTTTAAAAGCAAGACCTTTAAGAATTTTTTCTGTTTCTCCCTTATATTGATAACCTCCTATGATCTCATATTCATGATTAAGATCTCCTATATCTTCTATTAATTTAGAATAAGAGTCAGACTCATAATCGGTTCTAGTGACTAGCTGCTCGTTGATTATCTCTATTTGAGCTTCTATTTGTTTCGCTTTTGCAAAAGCGGTATACGCCTCTTCTAAAACCGTACGGCCTTTTACAAAGTCGATGTCTTGTTTAAGGAAACCTATACTGATATCCTTCTCAATAGCAATATTACCCTGGTCATAAGGGATATCGCCAGATATAACTTTTAAAAGTGTAGATTTTCCAGCACCATTTTTACCTATTAAACCTACGCGGTTGCCCGGATTAAGTCTAAAGGTAATTTCTTCAAATAACGGTTCTCCACCGAAACTTACATGTAAATCGTGAACGTTGAGCATAGTCGTTTTGTATCTTTGCAAAGATGCGCAACTGCGCGTTAACACTAAAGCTTTCTTATGCTAAAAGGCACTAAATTATACAGCATTTTTACAGGAACTTGCCCTGTATGCCAAAATGAGTCCATGTATACCAGTCACAATCTCTATAATCCTAGTAAAACGCAAGAAATGAATGAGAGATGTAGTCATTGTGATACTAAGTATAAAATCGAACCTAGTTTTTTCTATGGATCCATGTACGTAAGTTATGGAGTAGGCGTGGCAATAGCTATGGCTACTTTTGTTTTAGGCTATTATATATTAAATTTATCTAGATGGAATATATTTATAGCCATTACTTTTATTTCTATTTTCACCTTACCTATGGTTATAAGAGTGTCCAGAAATATATGGATCAACATATTCATGGATTATGATAAAACAAAGGACAAGAAAAGATAATTAGGTTACCGCAACAAATTAATTAAAAGTGCCATTAAACATTTTAAAACCGCTTTTATAATTTTAACACATGGAATAAAGGTGAATTAATTAAAACACCGATCCACATTCATTTCTTCATTAATCACTGCGTCGTTATACATTGTATCGTATAAATTTTGAGCAGCCCACGGTGCTATTAATACGGCTCTACTGCCCATGCCATTAAAGACATAATAGTTCTTATAATCTCTATGTGCTCCTATAAACGGTCTCCTATCTATTGTAGTGGGTCTTATACCATGTTTATGATCTATCACTTCATAAGCTAAAGTCAAGAAACGTTCTAACCTAGAGGTTAAAAACTCTTTTGCGGTTTCTGTAGAATTATCGGTAAGATCTTCTCTACTATAGGTAGCACCTACCCAAAACAAATCATTACTATAAGGCATTAAAAAAACAGATGATTTAATAATATGATCTAACTTTAAACCTGGCACTTTTATAGTAAGCACCTCACCTTTATTGCCCTGCAACGGTAGGTCTTTAAAATATGGATTAGATCGCAGTTTAAAACCTTCGGCAAAGATAATCTTACCTGCCTTCCACTCTTTATAACAAATATGATCTTTATGATGGGACAATTCATCAAAATCGAAAGACTCTAAAATAAGAGAAGACTGACTCTTCAAATAATCCAAACTTGCATTCATAAAACCTATGGTATCTAACCAACCGGTTTGCGTTACCAGACCAAAATTAAATGGAGCATCTATACCATAAATATCACGATGGACAATATCTGAAGACATAAAATCCTTTAAATCTTCCTTATAAGACTTTTTTACCCAAGTCTTAGTTTCTTTATTATCATGAAATCTTCTAAGAATATTAATGGGATGTAGTAAAGGAATACCTGTTATTTGCTCTACTAGTGGATAAAATGAATTCAACACCTCTAACTGCTGCGCAGATTTCCACACGCTAGTAAATCTTTTTAATATAGTAGGGTTATACACACCTGCTGCAACGGCTGAAGAACCTTTCTCAACGTCAGAAATCAAAATAACAGACTTCCCATTTAAAATCCATTGCCAGGCAAGAGTGCAACCAGCGATTCCCGAACCTACAATTACTATGTCTACTACTTTTTTACAACTCATAAAATGGATAAAGATGAAATATGTTACAAATATGAATAAAAATAAAAAAAATGCCTCGCTGTTGCGAGGCATTAATTATAATAATATATGTAAACTATTTATTAATAGTTCCACATATCAAGTTCAAAATTACGAACGATCTCTTTAAGTCTATCCGACTCTAAAAGTTGCATCATAGAATTGTCAGAAATATATTGATCAATTTCTCTATCTCCTTGAACGTTATCCATCTTATAAATAAGAGCATTAAACCTTCTGGAGTTTAATATATGATCAAAAGAGATAGGTCTAGCAGAGTTAAGAGTATTAAATGCTTTAGAATTATGTAACATTTCTCTAGCGTCTGGATAGTAGATCCAAAATAACTCAACACCAGTTGGGTCATCTGGAAAATTCACATCTGGAGTTACAGGACAAATTCCTAATAATCTGTATCGCAACTCACTTTGACGAGTGTCAAAATACCATAGACCTCTTATTCTATACTCCTTCACATCATCTGCACCGATAGTTTTAGTCTCGATATACTCATCAAAACCAGGAATATTATAGGTAACATCGATATCCAAAGGCCTAACACCTTCTTCAACAACAACACCTTCGTCATTAAGAACATCAATACCAGCATTAGTAATAATCTGACTTTTTAAAGTGCTTTCAATTTCCTTAAATTCACGAGCCTCGTTAAAATAAGAATCTCCATATAAGGTAATCTCACCAGACATGGCTGCCTTAGTTAAGACATGATATAAAGAACGACGCTCCTTACCGACATAATTAGTATCTACAGGATAATATAACGGAAAATTTACTCTTTCATCAAGATCGATAGATTCCCATACCGTACGTTGCCATAATATATCACGATCACCTACAAATCCATAAGGCAAAGGCTTATCATTATCATTTTCCAACTGTGATTCAGTTTTAGTACCGAATTCAGCAGGACTTTTAGCGTTAAGTATATTGTTTTGAGCGTAGGCCGTACCTGAAAGCACAACTGCAGCAAATAAAACTATGATCTTATTCATAATTTGAATTTAAATTTTTATTAATCTGTAATTTCAATAGCAATGTCAGAAACACTCTTCACATTAACACCTGGTAAAGCAGCTTTAATTTTAGTGATCTGTACGATATCTCCTTTACGTGCTTTCTTCAAAGTATTCTTTGCAGCAGAGCTTAACTTAGTTCCAGAAACAGGTACTGAAGGCTGCCCTGGAACCTTAAATAAGAAGCCAGTAACACGAGGTTTCAAGTCAAAATCAAAATCTAAAAACTCGGCTGAAACAGTTGAAATACCTAGATTAGAACGAGTCTTACTAACATTTTCATATGACTTACTTATCATACCAGTTGGTCTTGGTAAGTTCTTTATACGGAATTCTTTAGAATCAGAAACCTTTGCTCCATCAGGTAAAGTTCCAGTAACATTAATTTTTACCTTTTTACCTCTTCCAGGACTCATAACATAACTATTACCGCTCTTTTTAGTCAGACCAGGTGCAGAAGCATTTACCCTATTTCCAGAAATACCAGCAAATGAAATAGTCATAGGATTTGACACACCACGGTAAACTACATTCATCTTATCAGCAGCAATTGTTGCAGAGTTAGGTTTAGGAATAGTTGCAAATGATTGTTCCACTGGAATAAACTCTTCTTTACCATTTTCATCAAAAATAAGTTTACCAGTAATTTTGTGATCTCCAGGATTACCTGCACCTACTTTAAGTTGCACTTTACCTTCTAAGATTTCAAAATCTATATTTTCTTTAAGCGTTCTTCCATCTAATTTAAGCTCCACTCGTTTAGGCTTAAAAGCAGCATCTTTTTTACCTAAGACAATACTACCATCAAATTTCTCACCATTATAATAAGCCGATTTAGGTTGCTCCATAAGAGTCGTTAATTTTGTAACACTTAAAGCTTTGGCCTGCTCATTACTTATCAAGCCACTCAAAACTTGCGTTTCAATATTTTTGATCTCACTTTGTAATAAAGTCAGTTTTGCAATAGAAGCAATTAAAGGGTAACCCTTATAATTGTAGTCTAGATATGACATGGTAACCTGTTCGTCAATTTTAACATCAGCAGGAGTAAACTTTTTATCCAGTTCAGCTGCTAATTTACTGTTGTTCGGAACAGCGTTCTTTACAGCATCACGATATTCTGTCATACGATTTAAGAACTCCTGGCCGTCCTTGGTAATAACGCCACCTTCTAAAAATTTCACATCAAGAAAATCACCTTTATCCATAACGGCATATTCAAAAGGATCTTCAACAGTACCTTTCATTTCCGTCTTAAGATCTTCAATATAATCATAGTATTCCTTAGACACTTGATCTACCTTCATCCCCTGTTCTTTGGCTTTACCATATTGTTCAGGCTGAGCGGCTGCTAATTCTATAAGACCATCCATAGCGTCGGTGTTCTTACTTGTAGAAGCAACATTACTCTCTTCTATATTCACATTAAGTAGTCCAAATGCGTTAAGCACCTCTTTACTCATGTTTAATGCTAACATTGAGATAAAAACCAGATACATTAGGTTTACCATCTTCTGTCTTGGGGATTGTTTTCCTCCTGCCATAATATTCTAATTAGTTACTGTTAATAATAGATTTAATAAATAACTAATTAAGCTTTCATAGCTCCTAACATGTTACCATAAACTCCATTAAGAGAAGACAAGTTATTAGTAAGGCCTGCCATTTGCTCCTGAAGTTTTGTTGCATTTTCTGCAATCGCTTCATTTGCTTGTGCCTGACGAGAAGAGCTTTCAACTTGTACTTTGTAAAGGCTATTTAAAGATTCCATTTGAGCAGCAGCAAGAGCCATTTCTTCAGAATACTTTTTAGTTGAAGACATAGCTTCAGCAGTTGGTGCCATTCCCTTTGCAGCTCCTTCAAAAGAACGGATGCTATTACCTAGACTAGACATTAACTCACTATCAAGCTTAGCTTCTTTAAGCATGGCATCTAGTTTTTGAGATAACAAACCTTGAGCGTCTTTAGGCTCCTCTTTTTTAACTGACTTCTTACCAACTGATTGTTCACCTGCTAATTCTGGGTAAACTAAAGACCAGTCTAACTCATTTTCTACAGGTTCAAAAGCTGAGATGAAGAAAATAACTGCCTCTGTAATCAAACCGATCATAAGAAGATTATTTCCTGAGAAACCGTATCCAAAATCCCAGTGAAGGATTTTAAATAATGCTCCAACAATTACTACTGAGGCTCCGATACCGTAAGCCATGTTAAATATTTTCTTTACTGTTTTAGATTGTGCCATTGTTTTAAGTTTTTAAGTTGGGTTTATTTATTAATTGCTTAATTTAAAATCTAGTTAGTTCCAGCGTTAAGAGTAACATCAGTACCCATATACGATTGTACCGTACGGAAACCTATATAACTTCTTGCGCTATCTTGATATTCATAATCACGAGTACCTACCTGAAGGAAATAAGAAACATCTTTCCATGATCCACCACGTACACCTTTACGTTTATTATTATCATCATTAACTACAGGACTCATGGAGGACATATGCTCATAAGCACCAGCTTCATAAGAAGAGTTTACCCATTCAGAAACATTTCCTGCCATATTATAAAGATTATACTCATTAGGTTCATAAGCATCAGCTTCTACAGTATATAAAGCCTGGTCTGCAGCATAATCACCTCTTAAAGGTTTAAAGTTAGCTAAGAAACAACCTCTGTCATTTTTTGCATAAGGCCCACCCCAAGGATAAGTTGCGCCTTCTAAGCCACCACGTGCAGCATATTCCCATTCTGCCTCTGTAGGAAGTCTGTACTCATTTACACGTTCTACATTTCTTTGTTTACGGTAAGCATTATGATATAAAGTTCTCCACTGACAAAAAGCCTTAGCCTGATTCCAGTTAACACCTACTACAGGATAATCACTATATGCTTCATGATAAAAATAATCATTGTGCATCGGCTCATTATAACTATAGTTAAAATCACGAATCCACACTGTTGTATCTGGATAAATTTTAACAGGAACTTGCTCAATAAAATCTTTTCTAGATTTAGACTCATCACGATTTCTAGCAGCTGCACTTAAATCAAGACTCGTATAAGTAAAGATAATCTTTTCAGTATCAATGGTACGCTCTCCATTATACGCCTCTTCAAAAGGTATAATCATATTATCGTAAACTTCAGCATAAAATTCATCAGGGATCTCTGCTGTATCCCAAATTAAATCAACATCGTGATTTAATTTACGACCTTCATAACCAGTAGGACCTAACCCTACATAGTTATCTTGTACATATTGCTCCCATGGCGTAAGCTCTTCCCCTTCGACACCTTCAGAGTCAAGGAATGCAAATTCACCAATTCCTTCATCTCCAGGAAGCGCCCCATTCTCATCAGCCATAATCGCTAGATTAGTTCTAAATAAAGAATCTCTAGTCCAGTACACAAACTGACGGTATTCTGCATTAGTAATTTCTGTTTCATCCATATAATAGGAAGGAACTGTAACGGTTTTGGTAGGCGCATTACGAGTCGCTGCGATATCATCATCGGACTTACCCATAATAAACGCACCACCTGGTACTAATGTCATACCATAAGGTTTTTCTGGATGCCATTTTTTTCCACGCTCTCCTGTAACCATTCCTCGGTCTCCTTTCCCACAACTCGCAAAAAGTGCTACTACTGCTAAAAGGATAAATAACTTTTTCATAAGGGTATTTTAAGTTTTCTTTATGAATTTAGAATGTAAACCTATTTAAAAGATTTCGATTCCACAACTTTTTTTATGTCAATAAATCAAATAAAGAAAGTAATTCTTTCTTTAAATTTCGTTTTTACGTCTCGCTTTCAACCATCTTTCAGGAAGAATTTGATCACATGCCATTTCATAATCTCGTCGATCGCATGGTAATAACGTATTTTGTTTTAGTTTATTATTACTATTTGAAATAAACGGTAAATCTATCCACCATCGACCACTATCATAAGATTTGTAAAAGGTAAGGGTTTCTTCGTCAATAGGTACTTTGTAGATCACATATCTATTTGCAATATCGACAGGATACTCAAAACTTCGATAATTGACACCTTCTATGAAGTACCAAATCATCTCTGCTACAAGTTGAGATCCAGAATTCTTCTCACTTTCAATCTCAAAAACTCCAAAAACTTTAAGCCTATCGCTAATTCCAGCATACCTCGACAAACTGCACACTTGCTTACCATCTAGCCCATTCGGATTTGCTTTTTCCCACGATAAATCTCCTGCTCTTACTACATTCATGTCTACCCCAACAATATCTGCATCTCTCATAATAGGCTCTGCTAAGGTTATATCGCTATCTAAGTGACCTAAACGTATAGCATCAAAAAACATTCGGTCTAACAGATCTATCTCTTCCTGCGAGTTAAAATAGGTTTGAAAACCTAGATTGCTATAATTAAACAGATTATAAGGCTCTGATGCTATCATTTTACCCACATAATTACGAGAAGTAATAGGAAGCTCAATATTACCTAAATCAAATCTACAGTCCACATTAACCAGATTTATCATGTGTTGAAATTCGTCAAACGCACGATATATAGGATACATTAAATCCTGACTACCTCCTAAGAAAATTGGAATAATACCTTCTCTTAAAAAGTACTCTGTAATTTGTTGCACTACATAATATGTATCTTCCACACTATCTCCTGCATGAATATCTCCAAGATCAGCCAGTACACTACTCCAGTTTCCAGGGTATAGCTCATATAAATTCTCACGTACTTGATCAAGACTTTCTACTTGAAAAAGGGCATTAGCATCTCTACGATTTTCTAGCACACCGATAATCACTAACGACACACCATTTAAACTAGGCAAACCATCCTGTATAGTATGTAGCCTTATATTGCTTGCTATAGTCTCGCTAGGTTGCAATCCCGCATGTGTAACTACAGTATCGTTGAGAGGTTTTAAAAACTCTAAAGACATTTACTTATTTCTTGGTTGTTTTCTTTTCAACCGGAGCTTTTTTCTTAGCAACGGTTTTCTTTTTTGCAGGCGTCTTCTTTTTAGCCGCCGCTTTTTTCTTGGGAGCTTTTTTTGCGATAAGCTCTTGAGCTTTTTCTAACGTTATCTTTAATGGATCAATATCCTTAGAAAGCTCCACTTTCACTTTACCTTTAATAACATTATGCCTACCCCATCTAGCCTTCTCAATTCTTATCCCTTCTTCTTCCCAGTCTACAATAAGTTTATCCTTCTCTTTTTGAATCTTATCCTTTATCAAGGTTTCAATATCGTCGTTAGAAAGATTATCAAAGTCATATTTCTTATTCACAGAAATAAACATTCCTGCCCATTTTATATATGGACCGAAACGACCTACACCCTTAGTCACAGGTTGCTCATCATAATTATAAATAGGAGCATCTGCCTTTTCCTTCATCTGAATTAACTCTGCAGCGCGCTCAAACGTAAGAGTCATAGGGTCATCTTCCTTCTCCAGACTTACAAAGGTCTTCTCATTAAACTTCACATATGGACCAAAACGTCCTTGATTTACCTCTACAGGATAACCGTTATATTCACCAACAGTTCTAGGCAATTTAAATAACTCCATCACCTCTTCTAAAGTAATGGTATTCAAATGTTGAGTAGGTAATAAACTAGCAAACTCAGGTTTCTCTTCATCTTCTACCGTACCTATTTGCGCCATCGCACCGAATCTTCCTAAACGCACACTAATAGGCTTACCACTTTCTGGATGGATTCCTAAAACACGCTCCCCTACTTCACGCTCAGCATTCTCTGCAACATCTTGTACTGTAGGATGAAAGCTCTTATAAAAATGCCCCATCATGTCGGTCCATTCTTCCTTACCTTCAGCAATATTATCAAAAGACTCTTCCACATTTGCTGTGAAATTATAATCTAAAATACTACCAAAGTGTTCTACTAAGAAGTTATTCACCACTCTACCTACATCTGTAGGAATCATTTTATTTTTATCAGACCCAGTCTTTTCAGTAAGCTTTTTCTCTGCCACCTTATCTTTACTTAAAGTAAGTTGAACATAATCTCGCTCAAGACCTTCTGACTGGCCCTTTTCTATATATTTTCTATTTTGAATAGTAGTAATAGTAGGTGCATAGGTAGATGGACGTCCTATACCTAGCTCTTCTAACTGTTTTACTAGAGATGCTTCAGTATATCTATAAGGTGGTCTAGTAAACCTCTCTGTAGCTGTAATTTTTTTATTTAATAAGGATTGTCCTATTTTAAGATCTGGCAATAACCCTTGCTGCTCAAGATCTTCATCATCCGTACTTTCTAAATATACTTTTAAGAAACCTTCAAATTTTACAATCTCACCACTAGCAGTAAAATTTTTCTCGTGCTTATCTGCAGATATAGTAACATTAGTACGCTCTAATTTTGCATCACTCATCTGACTTGCTATGGCTCTTTTCCAGATCAACTCATAAAGACGTATCTGGTCGCGATCTGCTCCAGCACTATGGACAGCAAAATTAGTAGGACGTATAGCCTCGTGTGCCTCTTGAGCACCTTTAGACTTTCCTTTATAGTTACGCTCTTTATGGAATTCACTTCCATAAGCTTTATGTATCTCTTCTTCAGCGCCTTGCTTTGCTTCCTTACTTAAGTTAACAGAATCTGTTCTCATATAAGTAATTAAACCAGCCTCATAAAGACGCTGTGCCAGCTGCATGGTACGACTTACATTAAAAAACAATTTACGTGAGGCTTCTTGTTGTAAAGTAGACGTAGTAAATGGTGGTGCAGGAGATTTCTTTGCAGGCTTTTTAACAAGATCTGCTACCTCAAATTTTGCTCCTTTGTTCACCTCAAGAAAATCCTGAGCCTCTTTAAGTGACTTTAAATTACTAGGTAATTTTGCTTTAAGCAATGCTCCTTCTTCCGTATTAAAATCGGCATCGACCCTGAAAAAATTATCAGAATTAAAGTTCAGTATTTCATCTTCTCGTTCTACGATTAAACGCACAGCAACAGACTGCACACGTCCTGCACTGGCTCCACCTTTTACCTTGCGCCATAGGATAGGAGATATTTCATAACCCACGATACGGTCTAATATACGACGTGCTTGTTGCGCATTAACCAGGTCATAATCTATAGTACGTGGGTTATCAATCGCGTTTTGCACTGCACTTTTAGTAATCGCATTAAACACGATACGTTTCGTGTTTCCTGCTTTAAGATCCAGCTGTTCTGCCAGGTGCCAGGCTATCGCCTCACCTTCTCGATCCTCATCACTTGCTAGCCAGACCATCTCTGCATCTGCAGCCATTTTTTTAAGTTTTCTAACAAGGTCTTTCTTGTCACTACTCACTATATACTTAGGCTCAAAATTCTTATCCACATCTACGCCCAATTCCTTTGAAGGTAAGTCTGCGATATGCCCAAAACTGGACGCTACTTTAAAATCTTTACCTAGAAATTTTTCTATCGTTTTTGCCTTAGCTGGCGACTCTACAATAACAAGATTCTTTGCCATTAAACTATCATTTTTAAAACGCAAAGGTATGAGTTATTTTTATGACCTACACAAACATCTGTTAAACAGATAGTTAAAAATATAATATAATTTTAAACCACTCATTTATTGACCTTTAAGTTCATTAACTCAACTGCACCTTATCGATATTTTATCTTTTAAAAATGATTTTTATGTAAAAAGATGTTTAGAATTCCGCTTTCGCGAAAGCGAGACCGCAGCAAAAACTGTCCTTATTATAAAGATTATTAGATCAATGAAAAATATTAAACAACTTAATGCTGCCATTGTGTCATAAAACATATCTTTGCAATGTTATATTAATGATGACGATCGATGGAAAAGATTATAGAAGAAGATAAGCAAGGAACTGCTATCGTGTTAGAACATAATGCCACAAACACGCGCAAACTCTATATAGAGAGTTATGGATGCCAGATGAATTTTTCTGATAGTGAGATAGTTGCATCCATTCTTGCAAAGGAAGGATTTAACACCACTAACAACATGGAAGAGGCTGATCTAGTATTAGTTAACACCTGTTCTATAAGAGACAAAGCCGAGCAAACCGTACGTAAAAGGTTAGAAAAATATAACCGTGTTAAGGAACGTAAGAACCCTAACATGAAGGTAGGTGTTCTAGGCTGTATGGCCGAAAGACTGAAATCTAAATTTCTTGAAGAAGAAAAAATTGTAGACATGGTCGTAGGACCAGATGCTTACAAAGATCTACCTAATCTGGTCGCCGAAATTGATGAAGGAAGAGATGCAGTAAATGTTTTACTCTCAAAGGAAGAGACTTACGGAGACATCGCGCCGGTAAGATTAAATTCAAATGGAGTAACTGCTTTTGTATCCATTACTCGTGGATGCGATAATATGTGTACATTTTGCGTGGTTCCTTTTACTCGTGGTCGGGAACGCAGTCGTGACCCACATTCTATTCTAGAAGAAGTGAATGATTTATGGAATAAAGGTTTTAAAGAAATTACTTTATTAGGACAGAATGTAGATTCTTTCTTATGGTACGGCGGCGGTCTTAAAAAAGATTTTAAGAAAGCTAGTAAAATGGCAAAGGCAACTGCGGTAGATTTTGCACAGTTATTACATAAGGTAGCAAACGCACATCCTGATTTAAGAATACGTTTCTCTACAAGTAATCCACAGGATATAAGTGACGACGTTTTACATGCTATTGCCGCACATAGAAACATATGTAATTACATACACCTGCCTGTACAATCTGGTAGTAACCGCATCTTAAAAGAAATGAATCGTTTGCACACGAGAGAAGAATACATGAATCTAATAGATCGTGTACATGCCATTATACCAGAATGTGCAGTCTCTCAAGACATGATCACTGGTTTCCCGACAGAAACAGAAGAGGACCACGAAGACACATTGAGCCTTATGGAATATGTGAAATACGATTACGGCTTTATGTTTGCTTACTCAGAGCGACCAGGAACTATGGCTGCCCGTAAACTAGAAGATGATGTACCAGAAGAAGTAAAAAGCAGGAGACTTAGTGAGATTATAGCTGTACAAAGAAGAACTGGTCATGAAAGAGCACAGTACTTTGTAGGTAAAACTGTAGAATGTCTCATTGAAAAAGAATCTAAAAAATCTGATCAACACTGGGCAGGAAGAAACACCCAAAATTATGTGGCTATTTTTGATAAAGAAGATTATAAAGTAGGTGAATATGTAATGGTAGAAATAACCGACTGTACCAGCGCAACTCTTAAAGGTAAAGCCATAGGATATAGCGACATGAAAGGACCTTTAACTTATGACACTGTATAATATGGAAAGTGTACAGTCCGTAAAACAGCGTTTTGAATTAATAGGTAACGACCCTGGTTTTAATAGAGCTATAGAAAAATCATTACAGGTTGCTCCTACAGATATTTCTGTACTAGTTACTGGAGAGAGTGGAGTCGGTAAAGAAAGTATACCTAAAATAATACACTCACAATCCTTTAGAAAACATGCAAAATACATAGCTGTAAACTGCGGTGCTATTCCAGAAGGAACAATAGATTCAGAATTATTCGGTCATGAAAAAGGTGCTTTTACAGGTGCTACCTCTACTCGATCGGGATATTTTGAAGTAGCAGACGGCGGCACTATATTCCTCGATGAAGTAGGTGAACTTCCCTTACCTACTCAAGTACGATTGCTACGAGTATTAGAAAATGGAGAGTTTCTTAAAGTAGGATCTTCTACCACGCAAAAAACTGATGTACGCATAGTCGCAGCTACTAATGTAAGGATGTATAATGCTATTGAAAAAGGGAAGTTTAGAGAAGATCTTTACTACAGACTAAGTACTGTAGAAATAGACTTACCTCCATTAAGAGAACGTAAAGGTGATATACATTTGCTTTTCAGGAAATTTGCAAGCGACTTTGCAATGAAGTACAAGATGCCCACATTGCGTCTAGATGAAAATGCTATTTCCATGCTCACTAATTATAGATGGAGTGGTAACATAAGACAGTTGCGCAATATCGCAGAGCAAATAAGTGTTCTAGAAAAAGAAAGAAATATAACCGCGGCAACTTTACACAACTACTTACCAGACGCCGGTAAAAACTTACCTGCTGTTATAGGTGAAAAGAAAAAAACTGATAGTGAGTTTGCAAACGAGCGCGAGATCTTATACAAAGTCTTATTTGACATGAAAAATGACTTGAACGATCTCAAAAAACTTACTAATGAATTAATGGAAAGTGGTAACGCAAAAGATGTAAGAGAAGAAAATCCTGGTTTAATAAAACGTATTTATGGAAACCATAAAGAAAACGAGCAGGATTATGAAGACGTTATAGATAACGCATACGACTATACACAAGAAGAACACATAACACCTGTTCAAAAAACAAACATAGATAATCATTATATAGAACCTGTAGAACCTGTAGAACCTTCTAACGATCGTTATGACTTTGCTCAAGAAATAGAAGAAGAAGAGTCACTCTCTCTAGCCGATAAAGAAATAGAATTGATTAAAAAGTCGTTAAACAGACATAAAGGTAAAAGAAAAGCAGCTGCAGATGATCTAGGAATCTCAGAACGCACGCTATACCGTAAAATTAAACAATATGGTCTTTAAAAATCTTCCCTTATTAATTACTGGACTGGCTTTTTTAAGCTTGAGTTCTTGTGGGTTTTATAGTTTAAGTGGAGTAACCATACCGTCCGACATTAAGACATATCAAGTAGACTATTTCGGTTATCAAGCAGCACTTGTAGAGCCAGGTATAGAAAGAGATTTTAAAATAAAATTAGAAGAACTTATTCAAGATCAATCATCTTTAAATCTAGTTAACAAAAAGGGTGACTATATCTATCAAGGAGAAATCACTAGATATTTTATTGCACCTATGACTGCTACTGCAAATAGTACAGCCTCTCAAAACCGATTAACTATAGAGATAAATGTAAGATTTACAGACACTAAAAGAGACGAAGAGAGTTTTGAAAAAAAGTATAGTTTTTTTTATGATTATGATGCAAATATTCAACTACAAGGTCCTGCGTTAGATACAGCACTAGAGGTTATCTATGAGCAAATTACACAAGACATTATAAACGATACACTAGCTAAATGGTAGATGCAAACGATTTAAACTACGTGCTTGCACAACCTGATCAGGTTACAGTAGACCACATAGCATTGCTCGAAGAGACGCTAGTAGAATTCCCTTATTTTCAGGCAGCACGCAGTATTTATCTTAAAGTGTTAAAAAATGAAAGCAGTCCTATATACAACAAAGAATTACAAAGAACTGCCTCACACACAACAGACAGGTCTGTATTATTTGATTTCATAACATCTGATTCATTCCTACAAAATCGAATTAGTGAGCAAATAAGACAACTTCAAGAAGAAAAAAAGGAGAATCTAAATACAGAAAAAATATTATCCAGTAGCCCTGAAGTAGTCGCTATTCAAAAACCCAGAGAAGAAGATCTTAATGCCAGTACAGATTTTACACAAGTCACTGATATCGATCTTTTTGAAAAGAAGAAAAACAATTCTATAATAAACGAGCCATTAGAATTTAATCATAATGAAACCTACAGCTTCTCTCAGTGGTTACAATTAACAAGTCTACAGCCCATAGATAGGACACAAATTGATGATGAAAAGCAAGATTTCACAAAAAAAATAGAAGAAATAAATGACAATCCAGCATCTTTAGAAAAAAATCTAGAAGAAGATGATCGAGCTAAGAAGATGGCGCGCATTGATCAATTTCTTGCAGAAAAACCAAAAATAAAGCCTCGTAAATCCCTCAGTCCCTTGATTAATATAGCAAATGATTATCAAGATCCTAGTCAGTTTATGACAGAAACTCTTGCCAAAGTTTACCTCGCACAAAAAAACTATTCCAAAGCCTTGAAAGCTTATGAGGTTTTAGTATTGCAACATCCAGAAAAAAGTGGTTTATTTGCAGACCAAATTCAAGAAATTAAGAATTTACAAAGTAACAAAACATAATGACAACATTTTATATTTTTTTAGCACTCATCGTTTTAGTATCATTTTTACTAATAGTGGTTATCATGGTACAAAACCCTAAAGGCGGTGGATTATCTTCTAGCTTTGGAGGCGGCGGTACACAACAATTAGGCGGTGTAAAGAAAACAGGTGATTTTTTAGATAAAAGCACATGGGTACTTTCTACAGCACTTCTTGTTCTTATACTTCTTGCTAGTACCTCTTTAATTCAAGGTAAATCTGTAAGTACTATCGAGGTAACAGATCCTAATGCTATAGAAAGCACAACTAATAATATACCTAGCGATGCTACTGATACTAGTGCAGGAACAGACACTGACACTGAATAGTATATTACTACATCATAAACTGACAAAATATCCAGCCCGCAAGGCTGGATATTTTTGTTTACAGCAGTTTTGTCAGAGAAAATTAATTGGCATATTTATGGCACACACGAGGTCATTAATAATCAAAAAAAACATTTTTTAAAATGGCATTAAATATTCAACCTTTATCAGACAGAGTAGTTATAGAACCGACTGCTGCAGAGCAAAAAACAGCCTCTGGTTTATATATTCCTGATACAGCAAAAGAAAAACCTCAACAAGGTAAAGTAGTTGCTGTAGGGAATGGAAAAAAAGACCACGACATGACTGTAAAAGTAGGTGATACCGTGCTTTATGGTAAATATAGTGGTACAGAATTAAAACTAGACGGCAGCGATTACCTTATCATGCGTGAGGATGATATACTGGCAATAGTTTAATATGTATTCCGCTTTCGCGAAAGCGAGAACAACATCAAAAATTTTAACGATTAAAAAATAACTGTTCAAAACAGTAAGTTTTAAAAAAATTAATAAAATGGCTAAAGACATAAAATTTGATATAGAAGCAAGAGACGGAATCAAACGAGGAGTTGATGCACTTGCTAATGCAGTAAAAGTAACGTTAGGCCCTAAAGGTCGTAATGTAATTATAGGAAAATCATTTGGTGCTCCTGTAGTAACAAAGGATGGTGTGAGTGTTGCCAAAGAAATCGAGCTAGAAAACGAGCTGGAAAACATGGGTGCACAGATGGTAAAGGAAGTTGCTTCTAGAACTAATGACCTTGCAGGTGATGGTACTACTACTGCTACCGTACTTGCACAAGCGATCGTAAAAGAAGGGCTTAAAAACGTAGCTGCAGGAGCAAATCCTATGGATTTAAAACGCGGTATCGACAAAGCTGTCGAATCTATCGTAAAAGATCTTGAAAAGCAAGCAAAAAAGGTAGGTGACTCTAGCGAGATGATTAAACAAGTAGCATCTATATCTGCAAATAACGACGAGGTAGTAGGTGATCTTATCGCTAAGGCTTTTGAAAAAGTAGGTAAAGAAGGTGTCATTACTGTAGAAGAAGCAAAAGGAACAGAGACTTATGTAGACGTGGTAGAAGGAATGCAGTTCGATCGTGGATATTTATCTCCATACTTCGTAACAAATTCTGAAAAAATGACTACCGAATTGGAGAATCCTTACATCTTGTTATTCGACAAGAAGATCTCTACCATGAAAGAATTAATGCCGGTTCTAGAACCAGTTGCTCAGACTGGAAAACCACTTCTTATTATTGCTGAAGATGTAGATGGAGAAGCTCTTGCAACATTAGTAGTTAACAAATTAAGGGGTTCCTTAAAAATTGCTGCTGTTAAAGCACCAGGTTTTGGAGATAGAAGAAAAGCCATGTTAGAAGATATTGCTATTCTTACTGGTGGTACTGTAATATCTGAAGAAAGAGGTTTTACGTTAGAAAACACAACCCTGGAGATGTTAGGTACTTGTGAAAAAGTAGATATCAATAAAGACAACACAACTCTAGTTAACGGTGCTGGAAACAATACCGATATTAAATCTAGAGTAGGACAGATCAAATCTCAAATCGAGAATACTACATCTGACTATGATAAAGAAAAACTTCAAGAACGTCTAGCAAAACTTGCTGGTGGTGTTGCTGTACTTTATGTAGGTGCTGCAAGTGAAGTAGAAATGAAAGAAAAGAAAGACCGTGTAGATGACGCACTTCATGCAACTCGTGCAGCTGTAGAAGAAGGTATAGTAGCTGGTGGTGGTGTAGCGCTAGTACGTGCAAAATCTGTTCTTTCTGAAGTTAAAGCTATAAATGCAGACGAAGAAACAGGAATCTCTATCGTAGCTCGTGCTATAGAAGCACCTCTAAGAACTATCGTAGAAAATGCTGGTGGTGAAGGAAGTGTTGTTGTATCTAAAGTTTTAGAAACTAAAGGCTCTAATGGTTATGATGCTAAAAACGATAAATACGTCGACATGCTTAAAGAAGGAATTATCGATCCTAAAAAAGTAACTCGTGTAGCATTAGAAAATGCAGCATCTGTTTCTGGAATGATACTTACTACTGAGTGTGCACTGATAGAAATTAAAGAAGAAAACGCTGGTGCTGGTATGCCTGCTGGTATGCCAGGAGGTATGGGCGGCATGATGTAAATCATTTTTCTTTATCTTATTTTTAATAAAAGCCAGCTCTTTTGAGGTGGCTTTTTTTATTTACTAACTTAAGCTAGATCTAAAAATAACAGCAATTCTATTATAAATAGTGCTATACGAAGCACATTATACCAAAGCAAATCATTGTTTACAATAAAAAAACAGACAGATAGACCACTCTTGTGATTTAATTATTATCTTTAAAACCAAATATATACGATTATTTTGATCTAATTCTTAGGTCCATCTATCTTTAATACAACTAGAAAACTCATAGTTTAAACTTATGAAAAACATAACCCTTACCATAGCATGCCTATTCTTATTAGGTTGTAAATCTGAAAAAGAAGCAGAAGTAACAACAACGGTAGAAACAAGTACAGCCATTCCTGTAGAAAATAGAAACACATCAAATTCTAGTAGAACAGCTGTTTCAGGAAAAATGGAAGTCTATCTAGAAGACCTAAAAACCCTTGAAGACACAAGTAAAGGAAATCCTATTGAAGTATTTCAAGAACTTGCCGAAGAATATGCCGCAGAGAAAATTGATATAAGTAAAGATAACTTTGCCCAAGCATTAAAAACAGCGTCAAAGTATAAACATGTCTACATTACGGTTAAAAACCATACGATTGTAAAAATAAAAGATATAAAAAATTGCAAACCATCTGGATCTTGGGCCACTTGTGTTCCTTATGCAACAGGTTATATCAAGAAAGGTGCGATGCAATACAGAGAGGACTATGCAAATAATATTATCGGTAGACCAGATACGCAACAACGAGTGATGTATTTGTTTCATTAATGATGGAAGGATGAATGAAAATCCTGTTGTACCTTTAAGCAGGGGTTTTATGTGTTTAACATTCTTAGAGTCTATGCAATAAAAAGAATATCTTATTGCATCCCATGCTGATAGAAGGACAAACACACTAATTTCTTTAAAAAAAACAGATATAGCACGGCCGTAAATGTTATTTTAAAAGATGGTTAGGTAAGAATATATTACTTTTAATAACACCCTATAAACCTCTTCTCATGAGAAATATTCTCCTTGTTTTAATCGCTTTTCTATCCTTAAATTTATCTACTGCTCAAACAGTACAAGACCTTATAGATGAAGTGGACTCTAGCAGATTATTAAACACTCTCAATGAATTTTCTGGAGAAGTATCTACAGTGGTAAATGGCAATACTGTTACCATTTTAAATCGTGTGAGTTCTTCAGGAAATGATCTTGCCGCAAACTATTTAATCGAGCAATTTAACAGTTATAACAATCTCGTCGTTTCTGATGATGTTTACTCTACTAGCGGTAGAAATATTATCGCTACTCAAACTGGTTTAACACAACCTAATAACATCTATATTATCTCTGCACACTACGACGCTGTAACAAACTATTGTGCAGACGATAACGCTTCTGGAACGGCCGCTGTTCTTGAAATCGCAAGAGTTTTATCTAAGCAATGCACCGATACAACAATAGTTTATGCTCTTTGGGATGAGGAAGAGATAGGTCTGGTAGGAGCTCGTAATTACGCTACAGCTGCTGCCTCAAGAGGTGATAACATTTTAGGAGTTCTTAATATTGACATGATGGGTTATGACGGTGACGGAGATAATGAATTTGATATTGATGTGCGCAATATTGCAGGTTCTATTGCTATGAAAGATGAAATTGTAGCGCTATTAAACACCTACAATGCCAGCATTAATCTTAGTGTTAATGTAGTAGATCCAGGTACGCCCTTGAGTGACCACAAGCCTTTTTGGGATCAAGGCTTTACTGCCTTACTACTAGGTGAAGCATGGTCTAAGAACGATCAAAACTCTGCCTATCACACTAGTGATGATCGTATTAACTTAATAGACATGTCATACTATCACGATATGGTACAACTTTGCATGGCATATATGGCTACTAAGGCTGGTGTATCAAGTAACGACACTTCTATCACACAAACAGCAAACACCTTACAAGTAAATCAAACTGGCGCCAGTTACCAGTGGATCAACTGTGACACAGACGCTATTATTCCAAGTGCGACAAATGCAACATACACTGTTTCATCAACCGGCGACTATGCCGTAAATGTTACTATTAATGGTTGTACAGAAAAAAGTAATTGTTTTAATGTACGTTCTTTAAATGAAGCTCATTCATATGTTACCATTGTCTCACTTTACCCTAATCCTGTAAAGGATCAATTAAACATTACTTTATCTATGGACGAAGCGAACCTTAAGATTTACGATATCAATGGTAAATTAATTATAAACGAGAGTCTTACAAATAGAGAAAACACCATTGATACGAGCAATTTAAAATCTGGACTTTATTTTTCTATTATAAAATCAAGAAATATTACTAATACTCAAAAATTAACTAAAAGATAAAACCTCAACATTTTAAAAAAGTGAGGCTTTTTTTTCATGAATTAAGTGAGTTAATTCTTAACGACCTTTTTAGTAACTTTAGAAACTTTATTACTAAGTTGAATAATATAAACACCATTAGGTAGAGAAGATAAGTCGACAGATTTACTTACCTGCTTATTTATTAACTTTTGTCCTAAAGTATTAAATACAACGATCTCTATTTCTTGATCTCCTATATTCTCAATAAAAAGAATATCCTGAGTTGGATTAGGATAGACCCTCAGTTCACTTATTTCTGGATGCAATTGAGGTTTTGCAATAAATATTTCTTCTTCGCTGGCATTTCTAGAGTTTGTTCCTAGACAGAAATTTCTGGTTTGTGTAGCGTTAAAATTACCACCAGAAGTAACCATATTACCACTATCCAGTCTTGTTAAACGATAAGCTCCATTTCCATATTGACAACACATCCCATCTCCAAAAGAGTCATTAATGACAAAAGAGTAACAACCTGCAGGAACCGTACGATTTATATTCAGAGTAGATCCCTGAACCTGCGATCCATAATTACCTCCAGATGCTACGACCTGATTAGAACTGTTTTTTAATTGCCAGCTCGTCTCGACTGGGTATTGATCAAAGGTTAAGGTAATTCTTATATCAAAGTTTGAAGAAAGTGGTGGCATTGATCCAGTTGTAACTTTAATATCATCCACCGCCATATCTCCTTGCCATGTTGTTCCTGTAACTCCATTTAATCTAAGTTGCACATTTCTCCCGCTATAAGCTCCTAAATCAATACTAGCTGTTCTCCAAGAATCCCCTTGATTACCAGATTTGCTCCATATACTGGTCCATGAAGACCCATTTGTACTCGCCTCTACTTGCAAACTACCCATATTACTTGCACCGTACATATGATATTTAAAACTAAAAGTAGAAGTATCACTTAAATCTAAACAAGGACCATATAAAATAGCTCTATCACCATTATTATTAGGTGCAGAAGATTCCATATAAATATAATCTGAACCTGCACTAGCCCTTGATGGACCTGTATTACTAGATGGAGTACTTCCAGATCTACGTTCCCAGTTAAAATCATCTCTAGAGCTATTGTTCCAGTTTCCAAGATTGTTTTCAAAACTTTCTGCATAAGGGAAAGTGCTTACAGTAGATGTACATAATGTATCACCATTATTACTACCACCAGTAGAATTACCGAAACGATCTTCAGCCTGTGGACCGCCCCATATTACGGTTGCTAATATAGGGTTATCAATAAAAGGATTTCTATTTCCTTGTATGTTCTCAATAATTGGATTGCGCTGTAATTCAAACGCGCTCACTGGATCATCTACATTCCACTGTAAAAATAAATCTATCATACCGCTATCACCAGAGACCTCATTACCTATACCCACATTAGACGCTAGACATCTACTTCCATATCGCACATACATATACATTATCATACGCGCTACATCACCTTTCCACTCGTCACCTGGATACCAGTTTCCTTGTGTCGTTATATTTGCATTACCACTACCATCAGCAAATCTCCTACTACCTCGATCACCATTAAAAGAAGGATCTGCAGGACGTAAATGATGCACATCAGATCCAGGACCAGAAGACCCTAAATTAGGATTACCTAAAGACCTGGGATACACATGCTCCCTATTCCAGTCTGTAGAAGCACCACCATTAGAGTTTTTGTTTCTAGAACGATCTGTTTTTAACACACCATCATTATCATCATAACCATATACGAGAACAACATTATTAGAATTAATAGGATCTAAGTCTATTTGTTTCAATGCATTCCATACACCAGGCGTATAAGAAGGTGTAGATACATTTGTACTGATTTTTGAAGCAAGTTCAGATTTTAATAACTGTCCTGTTTTTGTTAAATCAACATCATTGTAATAAGAAGGAACTTGAGCTCCTAATGCTCCAGTAATAAGTAAAGCAATTGCCAATAATCTTGTTTTCATATGGTTGGATTAAAGTTATTTTAAAGAATGGAAAATTAATCATACTGATAGTAGAAGTATATAAAGTTAATGTTATCAAATCAAGAATAAATTGGGTTTATCTACAGCTGTGATATTATTAATAAAATGATTTAAATTTAGTTAAGCTGTAATATTTCCGCTTTCGCGAAAGCGAGAACAAATTAATTGATCCCATACATAAAAAAATTATATATACGCTTACAGATATGTTAAAACTTCATTTTATCGATAAAAAGCAAAATGACGTAACTGCTATAAATCAAAGAGTTAAAAAGTGTTAACTAATAATCTAGAAAACTAATAGGGGATTAGTGAATGAAAGTAAACATTTGTTTATACATTGTGAGCTTTTTATAACTAAAACCAAATAAATCTAAACGTATGAAATTGTTTCTACACAAAAGACTGGTGTTTCTATTGATGCTAGTCGTGCAATTTTCTTTTGCACAAGAAAAACAGATCTCTGGTACCGTATCAGACTCCTCGGGAGAAGTATTACTGGGCGTTAATGTTCTCAAGAAAGGAACTAAAACTGGAGCACAAACAGACATTGACGGTAAGTACAGCATTCTAGCCCAAGAGGGTGACGTGCTTGTTTTTTCTTACTTAGGACTGCAAACTAAAGAAGTTAATGTTACTGGAGAGCAAATACTTAATGTTATCTTAACCGATGATGCTGAAGCATTAGGAGAAGTGGTAGTTATTGCGCAAGGAATAAAAGCAAAACCAAGAGCTCTAGGATATGCCATTGCAACAGTAGACTCTGACGAGATCACAAGAGCTAAAGAGGTAAATGTTATATCTGCACTAGCTGGTAAAGCTCCTGGTGTGAGTGTAACTAACTCTTCAGGTTCAGTTGGAGCGTCTGCTAACATTAGAATTAGAGGTAATAGCTCTATAGTAGGTGGAAACTCTCCTTTGTTTATTGTAGACGGTGTTCCTATTGACAACTCATCTACATCTGAAGCAGATGGAGATGGAGGTCTAAGCGGTACTGACTTCTCAAACAGAGCGGTAGATCTTAATTCTAATGACATTGCTAGTGTAACAGTATTAAAAGGACTAGCAGCTCAAACCCTTTATGGTATAAGAGCTTCTAATGGTGTAGTATTAATAACTACTAAGAAAGGTAAGTTAGGTAAAACGACTGCTAGTATTACTTCTAACACAACATTCTCACAATACAATAAAGTTCCAGATCTTCAAAGAACCTATGCTCAAGGTGGTGTTGTAGGTAACGTTTTAACCTACAGAGGTCCAGAAACTTTTGAAGGAGATTCTTGGGGGCCTAACGTTAATACTCTTGAATACGATGGAGCTACTGACTATCCTTTTGACCGTAATGGTCGTCTAGTTGCAGCTGGAACAGGAAATGGACAGGCTGCAAATACTTATGACCATTATGACTTCTTTAAAACAGGGGTTCTTCAAGAGAATAACTTTTCTGTCGCAGGAGGGAATGAAACTATAAGATACCGTGGATCTATAGGAAGATTAACTCAAGATGGAATTTCACCAAATGAACAATTTGACAGAAAAACTTTTAGAGCAGATATAAATGCGAAATTAGATGACAAATTTAGCTTAGACATGTCTGGACAGTATAGTGTATCCGGTGGTAATCGTGTACAAAGAGGTTCTAACATATCTGGTATAATGTTAGGTCTAGTAAGAAGTACACCTACATTTGATAATGGTAACGGTCTTACAGGACAAGATGCTGCAGACAATTCTTCCTCTTACTTTTATGATATAGCAGGTCAGGAATTACCAGGTCAGAGAAGTTATAGAGATGGAATTTATAACAATCCATACTTTACAGTGGCTCAAAATTCTAACACAGATGATGTGAATCGTTTTATCGGTAAAATTGGTCTTAATTACAAATTAACTGACGAAGTTGAAATAAGAACTGCTCTTTCTGTTGATCAATATACAGATCAAAGAAAATCTGGATTTAATATTCTAGACGCATCATTCGGTTCTGGTAGAGTTCTAAATGACCAAATTGCAAATGCTGATATTAACTGGAACATGGTAATCAACGGTTCAAAGCAATTAAATGAAGATTTAGGTTTTACATATAATGTGGGTTATGATGGTTACTATACCAAATTTAGTCGTCGTATTCAAATAGGTGATGGATTAACTATCCCTGGATTCTTTGATGTGAGCAATGCTTCTTCTAGTCAGGTGCGTGAGTCTGCAGGAGGAAAAAAATTAATTGGCGCGTTTGCAACAGCTAGTTTCAACTACAAAGATATGATCTATGTAACTCCATCATTTAGAAATGACTGGTCATCTACATTACCAGTAGGTAACAATTCTTTTCAATCTTATTCTATAGGATCTAGTTTTGTATTTACTGAACTTTTTAAAGAAAATGATTCTTTCTTAGACTACGGTAAACTTAGATTATCATATGGTTCTGTAGGTAAAGATGCTCCTACCCTAGCAACAACTACTGTATTCGGTGGTTCGTTTATAGGTGGTGACGGTTTTATTCAAGGCGTTGCTTTCCCTGCTTATGACACGGTATCTTTTGAGAGATCTGGTCTAGCTGGTAACCCAGACTTAACTCCTGAAAAAGCAAGAGAATTTGAAGTAGGTATGGAATTAAAAATGTTTGATAACAAATTAAAATTTGACGTAACATATTACGACAAACTTTCTTCTGATGTAATCTTACCAGTAGATGTAGCATCTTCTTCAGGTTTCACCAGTAAAATAGATAATGCAGCAGAGATTTCTAACAAAGGGGTAGAAATAGCACTAGGTTATACACCTATAAGAACGGAAGATTTCCAATGGAATATAGATGTTAACTGGACTACTTATGAGAATATTGTAGAATCACTTGCACCTGGGGTAGAGCAGGTTACTTTAAATGGATTCTCTAGCACATCTGCAGTAGCAGCTGCTGGACAACCTTTTAGTGCAATATTCGGTAGTAGTTTTCAAAGAGACGACGCAGGTAATGTTTTAATAGGTGACGACGGTTATCCTATTCAAAGTACTGAGAATTCTATCGTAGGTGATCCTACTCCAGACTGGCAAGCAGGAATAAGCAATACTATTTCTTATAAGGATTTCTCTTTATCATTCCTTTTTGACATTAGAAAAGGTGGTGACGTATGGTGTGGTACTTGTGGTATTTTAGATTTCTTCGGTACATCTGCGCGTACTTTAAATAGAGATCAAACTACCGTTTTTCAAGGTGTTGTACAGTCTACTGGATTACCTAACACACAAGTAGTGCCTTATTATGATTCAACTATTTCTGAAAACAATAACTTCTATAGAAGGTATGGCTTTGGTGGTACTAGTGAAAGTAGTATCTACGATGGTTCCTGGTTAAGACTAAGAGAACTAACTGTTACTTACAACTTACCTTCTAACTTACTAGAAAAAACATTCTTTGAAAGTGCGTCGATTTCTGCATATGGTAGAAACCTATGGTTAAGTACTGATTATCCTGGAGTAGATCCAGAAACTAACTTAACAGGTGATAGTAATGGTTATGGTTTAGATTACTTCAATCAACCTAATACAAAAAGTTATGGTGTAAACCTTAATCTTAATTTTTAAAAAAAGCCGATATGAAAAAAATACAAATATTAATAGGAGTCCTTTTTCTCAGCTTAGTATCCTGTGAAATTACAGACGAGAACATAGATCAAAATAACCCAAATGGCACATCAGTAAATGCAGGTGCCGTTTACCCTGGTATGATTGCACAAACACATAGAAATATGGTTGCGATTAATGCTAGAATAGCAGGAATAGTTACCCAACAATATGAAGGGCTAGATGCACAGCAAATAGCATATGACCAATATAATATCGGTGAAGATGACACTGATGATTATTGGGATGCGGGACTATATGGTACAGGTGCAATGCCAGATTGTTATGGTATCTTTACTAATAACACTGAAGAGGTAGGAGCACTAGCAAAATTATACATGGCTACTAACCTAGGCCTAGCTACCACTATGTGGGGTGATGTACCTTATGATGATGCATTCATTGGTGATCAAGGTAATTTTAACCCAACATTTGATTCTCAAGAAGACGTTTATGCTACTATCCAAAGATTACTAGATGAATCAATTGCTGCAGGAGTATCTAGTGGTATAGGAGAATTTTATGGTGTTGGATCTGGTGGAGCTGATTGGGAAAAAACAGCGAGAGCATTAAAAGCTCGTTATTACATCCATTTAACTTCAGTTGATAATACCGCTGCAGCTAGTGCTCTTGCACAAGCACAGTTAGCATTATCTAGTACAAGTGAACAGGCAGATTTTGTTTATTCCTCGCCTGCAGCAAACTCAAATCCTTTGTTCTTGTTTGACGCTGACAGACCTGGCACACTAGGTGTAAGCCCGCAGTTAAGTTCTTTAATGACAGGAGACCCAAGACTACCAGTTTACACTAACGTAGATGGTGATTTTGCAGGAACTGGCTTATTCTGGGGACAAGCAGACTCTCCTACTCCATTAATTTCTTATTGGGAAGTAAAATTTATAGAAGCTGAAGCTATCGTAAGAACAAATGGCACCGATGCAGATGCTCTTGCTGCATTGCAAGATGCTGTAGAAGCTAATATGATTTACGTAGGAGTATCACAAGCAGATGCAGATAACTACACCGCTGCACTAACTCTTTCTGGAAGTATGGACAATAAAATAGAAACGATTATTACTGAAAAATATAAATCTTTCTATGGTAACGCACCGCTTGAAGCATGGACAGATTTTAGAAGAACAAAATTCCCTACTTTAACGCCTAATCCAAATGCGGTAGGAGGTGTTAACCCTTCTAGAGTTATTCCACGTAGATTTCTATACCCTATTTCTGAAAGATTAACTAACAGTACTAATTATAATGCAGCAATTAGTGCACAAGGTGGACATTTATTAGATAACGACATGTGGGCATTTCCCACTAACTAAGGATTAGCCAACTGTTTAAATTTTGATGTGACATCACATTATTATAGTCCTTTACTAGAAACTCGATAATTTAATTATCGAGTTTTTTTTTGTTTTAAGCTCGCTTTCGCGAAAGCGAAACTAGAAACAACTCTTTTTTTAACCTAACCGTTAACGCTACGTTAAGAATTAATCGATTATATGATAATATATTTAGGCATCATTTATAATTATAAAAATAATGCGTACAATTAAAATGTTGATGGTGCTGCTTTTTGCAGTATCTATGTCGACGAGCTGTTCTATTTTCCAAGGAAAGAAGAAGACACCTGGCATCAGTGCCCCAAAGAAGAAACCTAAAAAGGGTGACTTAAAACCTTATAGTCAGGTGATAACTAAAGAGGCAAAAAGTGACAAAGGACTCTTTACGGTCCATCAGGTGGAGAATAAATGGTTTTATGAAATACCTGATAGCCTATTTAATAGAGAAATGTTAATGGTAACACGTATTGCAAAAACTGCTTCGGGCCTCGGTTTCGGCGGTGGTAAGCAAAACACCCAAACACTGAGATGGCAGAAAAAGAATAAGCAAGTATTACTTAGAGTTGTATCCCATCAAGTAGTTGCAGCAGACTCTTTACCAGTAAGTATTGCAGTAGAAAATTCAAATTTTGAACCTATTCTTTACTCTTTCCCTATTAAGGCTGTAAAAAAGGATAGTGTTACTAACAATACCGTGATCGATGTTACTGACTTCTTTACAAAAGATGTAAAAGCTATAGGTTTCCCACAAAGGGCTAGAACTAGATATAAAGTTAGTAGAGTTGACGCAACGAGATCCTATATAGATACTTTACGTTCTTATCCAGAAAACATAGAAACAAGACACGTAAAAACATACTTTTCTAGTGCACCACCTTCTAATAGAAGCGTGCAATCCATATCAATAGAGTTAAGTAACTCTATGATACTGTTACCTAAAGTGCCTATGAAGAGACGTTACTTTGACCAGCGTGTAGGATGGTTTGCTAGAGGTCAACAAGATTATGGCCTTAAGGATCAGAAAACTAAAACAGTTGCTTACCTAGACCGATGGAGACTTGAGGTAAGAGATGAGGACATGGCAAAATTTAGGGCTGGTGAACTAGTTGTACCTAAAAAACAAATAGTTTACTATATAGACCCTGCAACTCCTGTTCAATGGAGAAAATATATAAAGCAAGGTATAGAAGACTGGCAAGTTGCTTTTGAAAACGCTGGTTTTAAAGAAGCTATAATTGCAAAAGATGCTCCTTCTAAAGAAGAAGATCCAGAATGGAGTCCTGAAGATGTAAGATTTTCAACGGTGAGATACTTAGCCTCTCCTATTCCTAATGCAAATGGACCTCACGTAAGCGACCCAAGGTCTGGAGAAATTCTAGAAAGCGATATCAACTGGTACCATAATGTTATGACTTTATTACACAACTGGTTCTTTATACAAACGGCTGCTATCAATCCTGATGCCCGTATGAATAACTTTGACGAAGAGGTTATGGGACGTTTAATACGTTTTGTTAGTGCTCACGAGGTAGGACACACTCTAGGTTTACCTCACAATATGGGTAGCTCTATCGCTTATCCTGTAGAAAAATTAAGAGACCCTGAATTTACTAAAGAATTTGGTACAGCACCTTCAATAATGGATTATGCGCGTTTTAATTATGTAGCACAACCAGAAGATGGTGATGTAGCATTAATGCCAGATATAGGTCCTTATGATAAATATGCTATCAAATGGGGTTACATGCCTATTCCTGACAAGACTGCAAAGGAAGAAAAGAAAACACTTGATTCTTGGATTCTTGAAAAAGCAGGAGATCCTGTTTATAGGTTTGGTCGTCAACAATTTGGTGTTATTGATCACACCTCACAGACGGAAGATTTAGGTGATGACTCTATGCGCGCTAGTGCATACGGTATTAAAAACTTAAAACGCATTGTGCCTAATCTAAATAAATGGACTGGTGAAGAGGGAGAAAACTATGATCAATTAGAGACAATGTATGGACAACTAGTAGGGCAGTTTAACCGCTATATGGGTCATGTTACTGGAAATATAGGTGGAGTAAAAGAAACTTATAAAGCTTATGGTCAAGAAGGTGCTGTTTATGAGCACGCCTCAAATGACAAACAACAGCGAGCGATGTCTTTCTTACAAAGCCAATTATTTGACACACCAGAATGGCTTATCGATCAAAATATATTCAACAAAATTGAATCTGATGGTGGTATAGAAAGAATAAGAAGTATACAAGTAAGGTCTTTAAACAATTTACTAGACTTTGGACGTATGGCACGTCTGATGGAAAATGAAGAAGCAAATGGCAGTAACGCCTATGGACTTCTTGATATGATGACTGAATTAAGAAAAGGAATTTTTAAAGAACTTCCTAGAGGTAAAAAGATAGACCGCTACCGTCGTAATTTACAACGTGCTTATGTAGAAAGACTCGAGTTTATTATGAATAATGAAGCGTCTAGAAGTCGTTTCGGTGGTACCAGAATTGATGTGGAGCAAAGTGATATTAGACCTATTGTACGTGCAGAATTAATAATTCTTAAAAGAGATGCAAGTCGTGCTGCTAGCCGTACTGGTGATAAATTATCTAAAATTCACCTACAAGATTTAGTAGCTAGAATTAACATGATACTTGATCCTAAGTAATTAATTTACTTTTAATATTTATCAAAAAGCCGATTCAGTTATTTGAATCGGCTTTTTTTATGGGAAAAATGGAACGGTTATAGGATAGGCTCTCTTAAAAGCTATTTTTCTATATTTGATTCTCAACAACGCCCACTTTATCTCTTATAATTTTAAGAACAATTAAAAAGTTAACAAATATTCCAAATGAAATATGAAAGCTAAGATTTTAGAATATTTAAAAAACGACCATCATCACTGGTGGACTGTTGGACTTTTACCAGGCATCTATTCTCTATTATATTTATACCAGAACAACTTTACTTTAGTTAATTCTTGGGAGCAATTTATAGCTTTCTTAATTTATTTTATCGTTGCCCCATGTACAGCGCTTGTTTTACTAGATTTCATATTCAGGAAGAAAATCCATATAGATAGAAAACATTTATATTATTGCTTTTTAATAAATAACCTTGCAGTTATCCTGTCCTTATTTGTCTTTATGAGGTGGAGATGGAAAGCCCTTATTCTAGTATTTATAATAACCATAGCTACTTCTAAATACCTATCTAAATTCTATAAAATCGGTGTATTACTTTTAAGTATCATGATTATTCCTGCGGCATTACAATTAGGCAACTATTATTATCAGTCCATATACAATGTTCAAGAATGGTCACAACCACAAAGTTTTGAAAAATTAAATTTCACAAAAAAACCTAACATATATCTGATTCAGCCAGATGGTTATGTAGGTAAACCTACCATGACTGGCCCTTTATATAAAAACAAAAATCACGAGTTCTACGATACTCTGGAGGCACTCAATTTTAAATTTAATCACTATTACCGTAGTAACTACCCTTCTACACTATCCTCTAACAGTACGTTATTTAACACGCAACATCATTATTTTAACCATGGCAAGGCAAAGAACGAACTATATAATGCCAGAGATAAAATTATGGGGACAAATTCAGTTTTAAGAACTTTTAAAAATAATGGATATGAGACAAATGCGATTCTACAAAGTAACTATCTATTATACAATAGACCTGAGGTATTCTATGATTACATAAACATAGAAATGGAAGACGTATCATTTTTTCCTATATTTCATAATGACATCGATTATTCTTATGATTTTAAAAAAAGGTTAAACAATAATCAAAGCACAGCGCCACAATTTTACTTCATAGAAATATTGAGCCCTAGTCATATTAGTCACAGCAAAAAATTTAGTTTAGGGATTGAAAAAGAGACTGAGATATACTTAGAAAAAATACCTGATATCAATACAGAGATAAATAAACTCATAAATTTTATTATATCTAATGATAAGAATGGAATAATAATCATTGCAGCAGATCATGGCGGATTTGCTGGATTTGAATACACCACTAGTGCTTACCATAAAACTACTAACAGAATAGAATTAAAGAAAAGTATTTTCAATTCTTTACTAGCTATTAAAGCATCAGATGAATTTACCCCTTACAGAAAAAGGATTACCAGCTCTATAAATTTATTCCCTGAGTTGTTTTCCTATCTATCAGACCAGTCACAACCCACTATAACTAGAGATGCTTCTAGCTATATATTTATTAAGGGACCTAAAAACGATGGTGTTTATCAATATTTTAATACAGATGGAGAAAATGTTACCGTAAAAAAGCAGAATCATATTCAGTAAATAGGCTTAAAAAAAAGAATAACGATCTATTTACCCCTTACCTTTTTCTCCCAAGCCCAGGAACTAGCTAGTGCTTCTTCTAGACTGTATTGAGATTTCCATCCTAATGCGCTATTTACCTTATCTGTTTGAGCAAAAGCTTCTACTACATCACCAGCGCGACGGCCCACTATTTTATAGTTTAATTTTTGTCCACTAGCCTTTTCAAAAGCTGTTATTACTTCTATTACTGTTGAGCCTTCACCTGTACCTACATTGAATACCTCAAAATTCACTTTAGCTTTTTTCTCTAACAATCTGGATAATGCAGACACATGAGCTTTTGCGAGATCTACTACATGAATGTAATCTCTTATTGCGGTACCATCTCTAGTTGGATAATCATCTCCATAGACAGATAATTGCTCTCTTAAACCTATTGCTGTTTGTGTAATATACGGCACTAGATTCTGTGGTACTCCTAGTGGCAGCTCTCCTATCAGGGCACTATCATGTGCACCTATAGGATTAAAATATCGCAATGCTATCGCTTTAAAATTAGGATTTACCTTACAAGTATCCTGTATAATTTCCTCTCCTATTTGCTTTGTATTACCATAGGGAGATTCTGCAGCTTTTATAGGTGCATTTTCAGTAATTGGTAAATCATCTGCCTGACCGTAAACAGTACAAGAAGAACTGAATATGAAATTGACTTTTTTATCCTGGATATTTTGCAATAAATACACTAGAGCATTTATATTATTTTCATAATATAATAATGGTTTTTCTACACTTTCTCCCACTGCCTTAGAAGCAGCAAAATGAATAATTCCCTCTATATCATGGTGCCTTTTAAAAAACTCAGATAATTCAGTTTTATCTCTAACGTCTAGCTGTTCAAATTTAGGTTTCAAACCTGTAATAGAATTTATGTTATCTAGAACATCGATAGATGTATTAGATAAATTATCTATAATAACCACATCATATCCTTGTTCTTGTAATTCTACAACTACATGAGAACCTATATATCCCAAACCTCCGGTAACTAATATTTTCATACTCTGTAAAACTACAGTATTTAAATAAATGACAAAAAAAAGAGCTGTAAAAATTACAGCTCTTTAAATATTTTTTTTTCAAACACTAGTCTTTAAGCAGTCCTCTTGAAATTACTATTTTTTGAATCTCACTAGTTCCCTCATAAATCTGTGTGATTTTTGCATCTCTCATTAAACGCTCTACGTGATATTCTTTTACAAAACCATTACCTCCATGTACTTGAACAGCCTCTACAGACACATCCATAGCGGTTTGTGAAGCAAAAAGCTTTGCCATGGCACTACTCATGTCATAATTACGACCTTGGTCTTTATCCCAAGCACTTTGCATAACCAGATGACGGGCTGCTGTTATATTAGTATGCATATCTGCTAGTTTAAATGCAATAGCCTGGTGGTTACAAATCTCAGTACCAAATGCTTTTCTAACCTTAGAATAATCTCTAGCTAGTTCATAAGCTCCAGATGCTATACCTAATGCTTGCGCGGCAATACCTATGCGACCACCAGAAAGAGTTTTCATGGCAAATTTAAATCCAAAACCATCCTCACCTATTCTATTTTCTTTAGGTACTTTAACATCATTGAAAATTAAAGAATGAGTATCACTACCACGTATCCCTAATTTATCTTCTTTTACACCTACTTCAAAACCATCCCAACCTTTTTCTACTATAAAAGCATTAATACCTTTATGCTTCTTCTCTTTATCTGTTTGTGCTATTACAAGATAAAAATCTGCGCTATTACCGTTAGTAATCCAGTTTTTAGTACCGTTAAGCACATAGTGATCACCCTTATCTATAGCTGTAGTCTTTTGCGAGGTGGCATCACTACCAGCTTCTGGCTCAGATAAACAAAAAGCACCCAAAGATTCTCCTGTAGTAAGCTTAGTAAGGTATTTTTCTTTTTGAGCTTCTGTACCATATGTATCTAGACCCCAACATACTAATGAATTATTTACAGAAACGATTACTGATGCACTTGCGTCTATTTTAGAAAGCTCTTCCATTACTAATACGTAAGAAATAGTATCCATACCACCGCCTCCATACTTAGGAGATGACATCATACCCAGAAAACCTAGTTCACCCATTTTCTTAACTTGCTCAGCAGGAAATCTTTGAAGATTATCTCTTTCTATAACACCAGGTAAAAGCTCTGTTCTTGCAAAATCTCTTGCAGCATCTCTTATCATTAGATGCTCTTCTGTTAGGCCAAAATCCATTTATTCTTGTCTTTTTTAGTTATTTTTCCGTTTTGCAAATCTAATGTTATTCTACACCATTTTCAACACCTTTAACTTATGAATCATCAGTACTATAACGTTTTAGGGGTAATGTCTGGAACATCACTCGACGGCATCGATATCGCACACATTACCTTAGTACGCAAAGATGTCTGGAGCTTTCAAATCCATAATGCAGAAACTATTGCCTACACAACCTCTATAAAAAGAAAACTAGCCGCAGCTATTCACTACGATTCTATAGCAATAAAACAACTTAATAAAGAATACACCGACTACTTAGGAAACACCATAAAAACCTTTATCACTAAGCATGGTATAAAAAACATAGCAGCAGTATGTTCCCACGGACATACTATTTTTCATAATCCCGGAGAAAAATACACATTACAAATAGGTAATCTTCCTCAAATTGCTAAAATCATTAAGCAACGAGTGGTCTGCGATTTTAGAGTGCAAGACGTAGAGTTAAATGGTCAGGGCGCACCGCTTGTACCTGTGGGAGATCGTCTATTGTTTGGTGATTATGATTATTGCCTCAATCTAGGCGGATTTGCAAACCTGAGTTTTGAAAAAAACAAAAAACGAATAGCCTATGACATATGCCCAGTAAATGTCGTTCTCAACCATTATTCTCTTAAACTAGGTAAAGAGTATGATGCAGGTGGCGCTTTCGCGAAAGCGGGAAAAATAAAAACATCGCAATTAAAACAATTAAACAACCTGCCCTTTTACGAAGAATCCTACCCTAAATCTTTAGGGATGGAATGGGTAAATGAACACATATTTAAAATTCTAGATTCTATTAAAACAATAGACGCTATTGCAACATTTACAGAACACGTGGCCGTGCAAATAGCAAAACAATTACAGTCTGAAAAAACTTTATTAATAACTGGTGGCGGCGCTTTCAATACTTATTTAATAGATTCTATAGAAAAACATAGCGCAGTAAAAACTACTATTCCAGATGATAAAATAGTAGAAAACAAAGAGGCATTAATATTTGCATTATTAGGTATCTTAAAATTGCGCAACACAAACAACTGTTTATCAAGTGTTACTGGAGCAAATAGAGATCATAGCAGTGGCGTTATTCATGTCCCTTAAGAAAATGTAAAAAAGTAGATTTCCAATTGTCACTATGTTATCTTTGTGCAAACTAATTAAGTTTAATGAAACAACTGCTTAAACGTTATGAAAACGCCAGTCCAGAAATCGTTTTTCATTGGAATGATTCAGAAACAGATGCCGAAGGATGGGTAGTAATTAATAGTTTACGCGGTGGCGCAGCCGGTGGTGGTACTAGAATGAGAAAAGGACTAGATAAAAATGAAGTGCTTTCTCTAGCAAAAACAATGGAAATAAAATTTACAGTTTCTGGTCCCGCAATAGGTGGAGCAAAATCTGGAATTAACTTTGACCCACAAGATCCTCGTAAAAAAGGAGTACTAGAAAGATGGTACAAAGCAGTATCTCCTTTATTAAAAAGTTATTATGGTACTGGTGGAGATCTGAACGTAGATGAGATTCACGAGGTTATACCCATGACAGAAGATTGTGGTGTCTGGCACCCTCAAGAAGGGGTTTTTACTGGACATTTCTCACCTAGTGAAGCAGATAAAATTAATCGCATAGGGCAATTGCGTCAGGGTGTAATTAAAGTAATAGAAAACCCTACTTTTTCTCCAGACGTTTCCAGAAAATATACAGTCGCAGACATGATCACCGGTTATGGTGTTGCAGAGGCGGTAAAGCATTTCTATGCCATCTATGGTGGTAATGTAAAAGGAAAACGTGCCGTTGTACAAGGATTTGGTAATGTAGGTAGTTCTGCTGCTTTTTACCTTTCTCAAATGGGAGTGAAAATAGTAGGAATTATAGACCGCGCTGGCGGTTTGATTAATGAAAATGGTTATAGCCATGAAGAGATTACACAATTATTCTTAAATAAGGATGGAAATACTCTTAATGCAAAAAATCTTATACCATTTAAAGAAGTAAATGATCGCATCTGGAAAATAAAAACCGAGATTTTTGCTCCTTGTGCGGCCTCTAGATTAATATCTCAAAATCAAATAGATCAAATGATCGCATCAGGATTAGAGGTTATCTCTTGTGGTGCAAATGTTCCGTTTGCAGACAAGGAAATATTTTTCGGTTCTATTATGGAACATACAGATGAGCAGGTTAGTCTAATACCTGACTTTATATCTAACTGTGGTATGGCCAGAGTATTTGCCTACTTCATGGAACGTCGCGTACACATGACCGACGAAGCAATTTTTAATGACACTAGCATGACCATACGTAATGCTATTCAGAATACTTTTAATAATAACAGTTCAAAAAAACAAATCAGTTCTACTGCATTTGAAATAGCACTTAAACAATTAGTTTGATGAAATACTTTTTAGGTAATAGTCCCAAGTGGTTTAAATTAACCATGATATTTTTCTTAATCTTTAACGTGATCGGTTACTTTACACTAAGCGGTATGGTTATGGGATGGGTCTTTATAGCAGAATTTATTTTCTGTCTAGCAATGGCATTAAAATGTTACCCACTGCAATCTGGTGGTCTACTAGCCATACAAGTTTTAGCTTTAGGATTAACACATCCTATGTACAAGATAGATCACGACACGCATAAACCTGTTCTAGATGAGCTAGGTAATCATGTGATAGGTGGTGTATATGCAGAGGTTGCTCAAAATCTAGAGGTCATTCTTCTCCTGGTATTCATGGTAGCAGGTATTTACTTTATGAAACCTCTATTGATGTACATCTTTGTAAAACTATTTACTAAGATTAAATCAAAAATAGTATTATCTCTCGTATTCCTTTTATTAAGTGCGATTCTTTCAGCCTTTTTAGATGCGCTTACCGTTACAGCTGTATTGATAAGTGTAGGTATAGGTTTTTATAATGTATACCACACCATTCATTCTAGCGATCTAGATTTAGACAAAGATAACAAGCTAGACAGAGAACAATTGAGTGGTGAGACTCTTGAGAAGTTCCGTTCCTTCTTGCGCAGTCTAGTAATGCACGGCGTGGTAGGTACCGCTCTAGGTGGTGTTTGTACTATCGTAGGAGAACCACAAAACCTTTTAATAGGTTCAAAAATGGGCTGGGATTTCATAGAATTCTTTAAAGTTATGTCCATTATTACTATGCCCGTACTGGTAGCTGGTATACTTACCGCTGTCTTTTTAGAAACGACTAAAACATTTGGTTTTGGTCAGAAAATGCCGCCCGTAGTACGATCTATAATTGAAGGATGGATGGAAAAAAGAGACGTAGAGAGAACTAATAAAGAAAAATACGCATTAGTAGTACAAGCCGTATCTGCCATATTATTAATTGCCGCT
This sequence comes from uncultured Nonlabens sp., assembly GCF_947495285.1. Classification (GTDB taxonomy): domain Bacteria; phylum Bacteroidota; class Bacteroidia; order Flavobacteriales; family Flavobacteriaceae; genus Nonlabens. The sequence continues at coordinate 119,751 of NZ_CANLXZ010000007.1, forward strand.
CTTGCCTTACATCTTGCACCGGTAGGTTTTATAGGACTAGGGTTGATCGTTATTCAAACAGCATTTATGGGTATTACAGACGAGCACAGTCTAGGTAAGGCCTTTGAAGAAGCTCTTCCATTTACAGGTTTACTAGTTGTTTTCTTTGTAATCGTTGCTATGATACATGATCAACACCTCTTTGCTCCTATAATAGAATGGGCATTGAGCCAGGACGCATCTAGTCAGCCAGCCATATTTTACCTTGCAAACGGTTTTTTAAGTATGATATCAGATAACGTTTTTGTTGCAACTGTATACATAAACGAGGTAAGTAACGCATATACTTCAGGATCGATAACTAGAGAACAATATGAACATCTAGCAGTCGCTATTAATACTGGTACTAATCTACCTAGTGTTGCAACACCTAACGGTCAGGCAGCATTCTTATTCTTACTTACATCTGCACTAGCGCCACTTATCAACCTATCTTATGGTAAAATGGTAAAAATGGCATTACCATACACTATCGTGTTGACAATAGTAGGACTAGGTTGTGTTATATACTTCTTATAAGAAAAGAGTATTATTGTAAAAGATTGTTGTGATATCGCTTTTGCGAAAGCGGAACATTTAAAATAAAAACGCAATTTGAGAGGCAATGAAACACCTATAAATTGCGTTAACAACCCTACTAATTACTTAATTAATGAGCCTACTATTTCAAGACACCGCACAAGCTAGCACAGAGGCAGTACCTCTAGTAAATGAGCAATCTGAATCTCTACTAGAATTAATTACCGCTGGTGGACCCTCTGGAACTATCATTATAGCTGTATTAATTCTTTTATTATTCTTTGCGTTGTACATTTATTTTGAGCGACTTATGAAAATAAGATCCAGTTCTAAAATAGACAGCTCTTTCATGCTTAACATTAAAGACCATGTTTCTAACGGTAGACTAGATGCTGCAAAAATGCTTTGCGCAAAAGAAGACTCTCCAGTCGCTAGATTAACTGAAAAGGGCATAAGTCGCATAGGCTCACCGCTAGAAGATATTAATAGTGCGATAGAAAATGCAGGAAAACTAGAGGTTTATAAATTAGAGAAAAATGTGAGTATGCTAGCAACTATTGCAGGTGCTGCACCTATGATAGGTTTTTTAGGTACTGTTATCGGTATGGTATTAGCCTTTAAAACACTAGCAGATGCTGGTGGTAGTGCAGACATGGGTAGCCTAGCTGGTGGTATCTATACCGCTATGATTACTACAGTTGCAGGACTTATAGTAGGTATCGTTGCTTACATAGGTTACAATCATCTAGTTGTTAAAACTGATAAAGTTGTACATCAAATGGAAGCAAATGCATCTGACTTCTTAGATCTATTAAACGAACCTGCTTGATTATGAATTTAAGAGGTAGAAATAAAGTTAGTCCAGAGTTCTCGATGTCGTCTATGACCGACATCGTGTTTTTACTTTTGGTATTCTTTTTGCTCACATCTCCATCTATCACTCCTGAAGCTTTAGATCTATTACTACCTAGCGCTGGTGGTAAAACATCTACACAAGGTAAGGTAACTGTAAGCATCTCTAAAGAAGGTGTGTACTATGTAGATGCAACACAGGCAACAGAAGAAGATCTAGAAAGTAGAATAGTAAATACCTTACAAGGCAAAGAAAAACCTACCATCATGTTGCGATCTGACAAAGACGCTGCCGTAAGTTATTCTGTCAAAGTAATGGATATCGCAAATAGGAATAAGATCCAAATAGTCCTGGCGGTTAAAAACAATTAGACATGAGTTACTTAAAGACAAAAGAACAAAGGATATCTGCAGTAATAAGTACTCTACTTATTTTGATTCTTATTCTCTTATTCAGATTTGTCTCTGTAATTAATGTAATTGAACCACCAGAAGATGCCGGTATAGCCATCAACTTTGGTAATACAGCATTAGGTTCAGGAACTGTTGAAACAGCAAAACCTACTAAAGTTGCACCTCAATCTAAACCAGAGATAATTGAGCAACAAGAAAGCCCACAATCTGAAAATATAGTCACACAAGAAAATACAGATGCACCTGCTGTAGAATCAAATCCTGATGTTAAACCAGACACAAAACCGGTAACTACAGCTGTTACCAAACCTGTAAAACCAAAGGCAGAACCTAAACCAGACTCGTCTGTTTTAGATGCTTTAAACAGTGTCACAGGAGCAGAAACTGTAGATGGAGATACAAGTAAAGGACAAGGTCCTGGAGATGGACCAGGTAATAAAGGTGATATAAATGGGGATCCATATGCAAATACCTATTACGGCGCTCCTGGTAGCGGTCAAGGTGGTAAAGGGTATGGATTAAATGGTCGTGGTAAAGTAGCTGGTAACGGTGTTACTCCTGATTGTTTTGAAAGTGGCAAAGTAATCGTAGAGATACATGTAGATAGATCTGGTAAAGTTGCAAACGCCTTTCCTGGCAAGAAAGGAACCTCTAATAAAGCAAACTGTTTATTACTCGCCGCAAAACAAAGTGCTATGACCTATAAATTTAGTCCTGCCCCTAAGGCACAAGCTATACAAATAGGTTTTATAGAAGTCATATTTAAAGTAGGAGAATAAAATTGTTTACTTACAAAGAAACACTAGACTGGCTGTTCTCACAGCTACCTATGTATCAAAGAGCAGGAAAAGCGGCCTATAAAGCCGATTTACAAAACACTATAGACCTAGATAATCACCTAGGCAACCCACACAAAGCTTATAAAACCATACACCTAGCAGGTACAAACGGCAAGGGTTCTACCAGCCATATGATAGCTAGTGTACTGCAAGAAGCTGGATACAAAGTAGGACTATACACATCTCCACATCTTAAAGATTTTAGAGAACGCATAAGGATAAATGGCGAGATGTGCACCGAAGATTTTGTAGTAGAATTTATACATAAACATCAAGCATTTTTTAAGGATCATCAATTATCCTTTTTTGAAATGACCGTAGGCATGGCATTTCAATATTTTAAAGAGAAAAATGTAGATATCGCTATTATAGAGACAGGCTTGGGTGGTAGACTAGATTCTACTAACATTATCACTCCTATTATATGCGCAATTACTAACATAGATAAAGACCATACCGCTATATTAGGTAACAGCTATTCTAAAATAGCCATAGAAAAAGCAGGTATTATTAAAAATTCTATCCCAGTAGTTATAGGTGAAAAAAGAAGCTACTTAAAAAAGCTATTTACCCTAATCGCTATGGAGCAAGACAGCCCCATACACACAATAGACCATAGAACAAAGAGCTTACCAACAGATCTTAAAGGCCATTATCAAAAGTCAAATGTAAGAGTTGCTAGCAAAGTAATAGAGTTAATTAGCCCGTTGCACTTCACTATTACAAAAGCACACAAAAGCAAAGGATTATTAAACGTAGCCCAAAATACAGGATTAAGAGGCAGATATGATGTAATAAATGAATTTCCTAAAACCATATTAGATACCGCACATAATGTAGCAGGAATAAATCTATTGATAGATCAAGTAAAAAAGGAATCGTTTAATAAATTACATATAGTTTTAGGAATGGTAAAAGATAAAGACATTAATAGTGTTATCAAACTTTTACCCAAGAATGCAGTTTATTACATCTCAACACCAAATATTCCTAGAGGAATGAAAAAAAATATTTTAAGCTCTCATTTAAATCATCACAATCTACCTAACACGATCTTTAATACTGTAAATGAAGCGTTTAACGAAGCAAAAACAGCTGCAAAGAATGAAGATTTGATCCTAATAACCGGTAGTACATTTGTAATTTCAGAAATAATTTAAAAAAAACTTCTAAAAATTCTTTGCGTTTCAAAAAAGGGTTGTATATTTGCAACCGCTTAGGGCGCTTAGCTCAGTTGGTTCAGAGCACTTGGTTTACACCCAAGGGGTCAGGGGTTCGAATCCCTTAGCGCCCACAAAAGGTCTTCAGAAATGAAGACCTTTTTTTATGCAATAAATTTAAGTTGATTCATACTTTTATTATTGCTTTAAAACCACCTTCAGATTAGATCATCTCAGACCCCATCAATCATCTACTTGTAACACACGCTACCGCAATTCAATTAATTTAGTAGTTAGGGTATTAATTACTGCTTTTAAGCCACTTTTTCGTCAAATTGAGATACTACTATGCTTGCTAGCCATACACTGCTTAAAAAGCCGTATTCATGCTATATCCATTACATTTATACAGTCTAATCTCTAAAGCAACGATTTAATAGATGGATAAGGAAAACTACATAAAATTAGTAGCACGATGTACTACCTAATTTTGGTTAAAAGCAAAAGTAAAGTTTTGAAGATTGTATAATATGAAAAGGCAGACAGTCGGAAAAAATATCAAAGTCTCTCAAACAGAAACAAGGTACGAGCCGTTCCTACGATTTTCTCAGATTTTATCAAATTAAAATGTTTTTGGTACGCTTTCGCGAAAGCGGATATAGTATAATCATCAAATAAATGACGAGCCTCTCGCTTACTGTCTAGAATAAACTCAACCCAACTATCTTCTCTATCTGGAAATTCAATAATTAAGTATTTAGAAAACTGAGAAAAGTATTGAGCACTCATCTCAAATGGAACGTTACCACTTAAAGTAATGTGATGAATTAAAGCTAACGCCATGCACAAATCGGGCGCAAAATCAATAACTCGAGAATTAAATGATGATCTCTCCTGGTTATCAAACCCAATTGCTGGTGACGGTTGCAATAAATCATTTACCACGCATGTCAACTTATTAGAATCATTTTTGAGGTGTTCAAGATAGCATTGATCAACAGCAGGCTGATCGATATCACAAACTATAAGCTGATCTACCTGTGCTAATAATTCCTTACCGAATGTGCCATCATTGCCTCCTAAATCAATAACTTTTTTAGAATTTAATTCTTTATTCCATTTTACGATAAGATCTTTCTTAAACTCAAAGGACTTCTCGTTATAGTTAGTTACTGAATAATATTTAGACCATTCTGTATTCTCCTTAGATTCCATGTTATCTATAAACATCTCCAAGGCAGATAGCATTTTAATCTGACTGGCTTTACTCAGTTCTACAGATGGATTAGAAATACCGTGGTTAGTATCATTTTCACCATCGGACTTAGATAACGTATATATGTGGCTGTAAACAGTAGGATTAAACCTGCTAAAAAAAGGCAGTTGTCTTTTTACCTCATTCAGATCCATACCATTAATAGAATATTGAAGAGTTTTCAAATGTAAACTTCCATGATATTGAGAAAGTAAAAGAGGGCCAAAAAAATGCTGGTTGAACTGTTTGAGCGCTTTCCATGGTGTATTTGCCTTATATCGCTCTATACTCAAAGTATCTATAAAAATGGCTTTTCCCTTATGGAACGTTACATTAAAGGCGCTAGCATCTTTAAGGCAAAAATCATTTTTGAGCAACCCTATTTGTAACCTGAGAGTTAGTTGAGCTGCATGCTTATACTGCGTGAAACTCCACTCATATGGGTAAGTAATGAAATCCAATTGCTCTGGCTCTAAGACAATTCTGCTAGGATTAGAAGATAGTTCTTTGTGTCTTACTAACCATTTTTTATCAAATAAAAAATTATATATTCCTGAGGATACCGCAGCATTATATTCATCAAAAAAAACTGGATTGATCTGTCGGTAGACTTTACCATCCTTTTTAAAAATAAATCCTGAAGGATCTCTATATGATGAAGGGTGTCTCAATATTATTTAATTTCAGTGTCTTTGTTATAATTACTGTCAAAACTATTCTCTTTGGCTGCTTTTCTTATGCCCAACCAGCCTTGTAAAATAGTAATAATCTTTTTGTAAAATAAAACAAAACCAGCTACTGTTGCAATGGCACCCTGTGCAATCATCATTCCAAGGCCAGCATCAAAATAGAGTAAATTATTCATTCTGCAATTTATTTAAAATTAATAATCTTATAGCAGTGTTGCTACTTGAACATTTATCCACTCAAGAAAACGTTCATCATTCTCATTAAAAGCATTTATAGTATTACTATCTATATCGATCTGACCGATATTTTTACCTTCTTTAAACATAGGAATCACGATCTCACTTTTCACATGAATACTACAAGCAATGTAATTATCCTGCGCAAGGACATCTTCAACAACAAAATTAGAATTTGAAACAGCCACCTGACCGCAAATACCTTTACCAAATGGAATAATCAAGTGGTCTGTCGGTATTCCTGCCTGGCTCCAAAGATGTAATGTAGGTTCTGACTCATGTGCCATGTAAAAACCAACCCAATTGTAAGTATCGATCGTACTCTGAAGTAAATCACATACCGCTTGCATTTTTTGCTTAACATTACCAACATTACTGTCTATAATATCTGTAATCTGAGGTTTCAAGATATCTAAATTCATATTCTAACTTTAATTAAAAGCAAAGCTAGTATTTGGTTTCCTTATAATAACTAAATTTGTGTAAAATAAATCTATTTGGAAACATTAAAACCTTATTATTCTATATTCAAGTTTGTTGCTGTATTTTTCGGTATTTACATTCTGCTTTCAATAAGTTATTATCTGTTTTTAAATATGGAGTGGAGTAGTTACAACTATCCAGACCCTATAACTTCAGAAATAGGACATCAAACTAAAGAACTACTAAACTCAATAGGAATAAAGACAGACACAATTAACTCACCCACACATCCATCAGTAATTCTTTTTATAAACGAAGTCAGAATTTATCGAATAATAGAAGGTTGCAATGCTGTTAGTGTAATGATTTTATTTATATCCTTCATCATAGCATTTGCTCAAGGTTTAAAAAAGACTTTTTTATTCATATTAATGGGAACGAGTTTTATTTACATAGTCAATTTAATCAGGTTAGTGTTACTTGCATTGATATATGTATCCTATAAAGACTACGCACATTTTGCGCATGAAATAATATTTCCAACTATAATATACGGTGCGGTAATTATTTTGTGGCTCTACTGGATTAAAAACATGAAAAATGCGTAAAATTAAAATGATATTAATCATATCTGTATTAATACTAGGATTAATATCAGTACGAGTTTTTGAATCATATTTATTTTACGACCCTTTCAATTTTTATTTCAAAAATAATTTTCAAAATATCTCTATTCCTAATTTTAGTATAATAAAATTGCTGTCATCGTTTACATTACGATTCCTTATTAATCTAATTTTAGCATTGAGTATTATCTGGTTTTTATATAGAAGTAAATCATTCATAAAGGCAACATTTTGGGTTAATTTCACATCTTACCTAATACTTCTAACATGCTTTATGATATTTTCTGAATTTGATTATAATTGGATTAAAATGCTTTTATTCTACATTAGGAGATTTCTTATTCACCCTATACTTTTATTGATCTTAATACCAGGTTTTTATTTTATTAAATTTATTAAAACTAAAAACCAATAATTCTTAACAACCTATAAATGCTCTAAAAATTTAAGCATTACCAAATTAATAAACACCATATATAACAAATAATACCAATTTACTTTTGATAAGTCTATATGAAAGCATTTTTATAATGATGATTACTAGTTATTGATTTTATGGTCTGGCTACTCATACTAACTACTGTTGTGTGCAACCATTTTTTCAGTTCTCCCATGGATTCAAAGCGTTGGTTTTTAAACCTATTTTTTATGTACTGCCATACTTGCTCACAAGGATTCAGTTCTGGATTGTATGGTGGAATTCTTAGTAGATGTATATTATCAGGAACTACTATATTTTTTATGAATGAAAGCCTGCGTTGTCTATGACTACAATTTTAAATTCGTTTTGGTTTATATAATGAAAACTCTTTTAGGTAAGCTTCGAAAATTGTAGTGTCTACTCCATTTATCTCCCAGACAAAGGAGTCTCCGTTTATAGGAGAGCTATACCATTTTTATTTTGAAAAGTCGTTATTTATAGTTATATTTATGGATGGCAAAACCGAAAGAATTTTTGATAACTGAGAGCTTTGAAGAGCTCAAAAAACTACGTAAACAACATAAAGATTTGAACCTAGCTAAGCGTGTTCTATGGTTGATTTATCTTAAGGAGAAAAAGTTCAAGACGCGAGTAGAACTCTGCGATTACTTGGATATAGTTCCAAAAACCGAACAAAGATGGAGCAAACGATATCGTCTAGGTGGAATAGAGGAGCTTCTTAACGACAAATCCAAAGTCAGAAAGTCAAAGTTATTCTCACCAGAAGTACACAAAGCACTAGAGGATCGTCTTAATTTAAGTGAAAACGGATTTCTCGGATATTGGGACGCCCAGCAATGGGTAAATGAAAACTTCGATTTAAA
>NZ_CANLXZ010000008.1 GCF_947495285.1 uncultured Nonlabens sp.
TGATATCTAAATATGCTGTTCTTCCCATACATAAATATACAAAAAATAAATGACATTATATAACTATATTGGTATTATAGGTTTGACCAGTTTAACGGCTCTAGATTACTTCTATCAATTTTAAAACTGTTGCTGATTGTGTTTTTAGAAACCGACGGTAATTTTAATTTTTAATGCAACAAAAAACCTGCAAAGTAGGCTTTGCAGGTTTTATATAAATTCCCTCGATACTAAGAACGAGGTATGTTGTTATAATAAATTACTGTAATAATTTAATGGTAGCTTCATTACCGTTTTTTGTAGCTAGATCTAATGCAGATTTACCATCTACTTTAATAGATTTATCAGCGCCAGCTGCTAGTAAAAGAGATACTGTATTATCACGTCCCATCTTTGCAGCCCACATTAATGGAGTGTTGTCTCCACATGTTTGGTTTACGTTTACTTTTGCGTCATCTAATAAGTAAGAAATAACGTCGCCGCTATTCATTTGTACGGCTAGTTGTAATAATGTGGATTGTCTTTTGCCAGCTCGCAAACAATTATCTTTATTAGATTCAGTTACAAGACCTTTAAGATCTGTAGGACTATCATTTTTAAGAGCAATAGTCATGTCTCTAGTTAAATCTTGAGCACTTGCTGTTCCTGCTAGGATAAGAGCGAGAATAAAAAGAACTTTTTTCATCATTGTTAGGTTTTAAGATATGCTAATATAACACTATCGTTTAAAAACTTTTATCTGTTTATCAATAGATTTTAATTTGTAGAGACTTAGCTTTAAGAGAAAATACAATTGGATGAGCAGGTAAATAGTTCTTTTAGAGTTATTTTCTGTATTCTAGTATATCTCCAGGCTGACATTCTAGTGCTTCACAAATAGCCTCAAGAGTTGAGAACCGTACAGCCTTTGCTTTACCTGTTTTAAGTATGGAAAGATTTGCAGTAGTAATCCCTACTATGTCTGCCAGCTCGTTACTTTTCATTCCTTTTTGCGCTAGAACGATGTCTAGGTTTATGTATATGGGCATAAGTTATATGGTTAGGTCGTTTTCTTGTTTAAGCAGGTTGACGTCTTTAAATATTTTGCTAAAGGAATAAGCAATAGCACTTATCAAACCATATATAATAACAAACGCTAACTTAGTTAGTCCTGACAGGTTTAATAACAAAATTATAATGCTAATAACGAGATATATGATAGCAATTTGCCTCCATAGCCGAAAAGAATAACTAGAAAATAACATTCCTTTATTTGACCCAATCATAAATCTGTAAAAGCAAATGATAGAGTATATTACTAGAATTGTAAAAATCGTTTGTAGAATAGTTTCAGCTAAAGGTTTATCCGGTTCTATTTCACCAATAAATATATTCAAAAGAGTTTTTTTTTGATTTGTATTTTCTAAGATGATTAAATCATAACTAACCAGAATTTGTTTGGATATTTTGGAAACAAACATAATAATAAGACCAATAATTATAAGCAAAGTAAATCCGGTAGTGAATCGGTTAAAGTATCTTTTGTTTTTCATAATTTATATGGTTAAGTCGTTTTGAATTTTATAATACTCTGCTTTTTGAATGATTTGAGAAATGGCTAGTAGAAAAAAACCGGTTAAACTGTACAGCACGATTTTTAGAGTTTTTCTTAGTTTCATAATAATTATTGTTTTTCGATAACAAACTTATTACATTATTATTGATTAACAATAATAAATTATCGAAAAAAGATAATAAAATTAGTTAAATAGCTTCATATGTGATGTTTAATTGATTGAGGTGTGTTAAGGTGAAGTTTGATCTTTAATTAGTTTTCTCAACCATAAAACCCTTTTGTTTGCTCCATCGGCTGTGACGAGCTTATCCTCTACCTGTTTTGCTTTTTTAACAAAAAATGGCTTTTATTTTGACGTAATGGTAACTTGTATTTTTTGAGAACAACAAATAACCGAATACTAAAACACTTATTTTTGCATCATGCTTCCAGAAAAATTACAGACTCTTTTAGGTATGCGTTACTTCTCAGGGAGTTTGCGTAAACTTACTGTAAACGATCATCTTATAGATTTCTCTTCAAATGATTATCTAGGTTTTTCTAAGATACATGTGTCACATAAAGTGCAATCTAATGGCGCTACTGGCAGTAGGCTTATTTCTGGACATAGTGATTTACATAACCAGATAGAAGAGCAAATTGCACAGTTTCATAATGCACCAGCAGCCTTATTATTTAATTCAGGTTATGACGCAAACATAGGTCTCATACCTGCCCTTACAGATCGAGCAGATTTGATACTTTTTGACCAGCTAGTTCATGCCAGTATACGCGATGGAATACAGTTATCTCAAGCTAAATCTCTTAAATACCGTCATAATGATTTAAAACATCTAGAAATTTTGCTATCAAAATTTAGCGAGTCAGAGGGAAGACAGGTTTATGTGATCACAGAATCTGTGTTCTCTATGGATGGCGACATGCCAGATCTTAAAAAATTGATAGATTTAGTGAGCAGGTTTGATAACGTACATTTAATTCTAGACGAGGCTCATGCCCTGGGTGTTCTAGGTAATAAAGGTGCTGGACTAGCACAATCTCTAGATTTAGAGAACGATGTCTTTGCACGCGTTATGACCTTTGGTAAAGGTTTAGGCTGTCATGGGGCAGCCGTTCTAGGTAGTGAAGATCTTAAAGAGTATCTCATTAATTATGCTCGCAGTTTTATTTATACCACAGCATTGCCAGAGCATTCATTGCAGTGCATTTTAAATGGGTACCTTACTTTGAGTCGCAGTGAAGATGCCATCTCTCGATTAGCTAGTAACATTGCGTTGTTCAATAAACTGGTGTTGCAAGCTGGATTGAGATTACGCTTTCGCGAAAGCGAGACAGCCATCCAAATTTGTATCCTACCTAATAACGAGCTGGTTAAAAAAGCCGCATTCACGCTTCAAGAAAGTGGATATGATGTAAGGGCGATACTGTCACCTACTGTTAATAAGGGAGAAGAACGACTGCGTATATGTATTCATAGCTTTAATACAGAAGAACAAATGAGTGGCATGCTACAATTACTTGCCAAAACTGTTAAAGATTTATGAGTAAATTTAAAATTATAGCCGTATTTGCTTATCCAGCAGAGGCTGTCGTGGTAAAAGGGAAGCTAGAAAGTGAACAAGTAGAGGTTTTCTTAAAAGACGAGTTTACCGTTGCAACAGATCCATTTGCTACTAACGCTATAGGTGGTGTTAAAATGCTGGTGTATAAAGAGGATTTTATAAAAGCAATGGGTATTCTAGAACGATCTAATCCTGATTTATTAAAATATCGTGTAGAATATATAAAATGTCCTAATTGTGGAAAAACAGACGCTAGAGAAATACGAGATATTGAAACGGCACCTACCTTTGCAGATAAAATGAAAGCTGTTTTTTTAAACATTTTTCCTTTTTCTAATTCTTACAATTATCAATGTAAGAGTTGTTACACAAAATTTGACTTAAATGAGTAAAATATTTATTACCGGTATAGGTACAGATGTAGGTAAGACAGTAGTCGCTGCTATAGTTACAGAATCACTTAGGGCAGATTATTGGAAACCGATTCAAAGTGGTCTAGAAGAAACAGATAAAGCGACTATCTCTACCTTGTTATCAAATAATATAACTACCATACATCCAGAATCTTACAGATTAGTGACGCCTATGAGTCCACACCAGGCTGCTCAAATAGATGGTGTTACTATCGATCTAGATAAAGTAATACGTCCTGATACTGAAAATACTTTGGTTATAGAAGGTGCGGGCGGTCTATTAGTTCCTTTAAATGATAAGGATACCATTGTAGACCTTATCATGCCAGAGGATAAAGTGATTTTAGTTAGCTCTGGTTATTTAGGTAGTATCAATCATACGTTGTTAAGTGCGGCACTTTTAAAAGCAAAAGGACTCAATTGTGTAGGCGTTATATACAACCATGTTGATCTAGACGGCACAATTGAGGTAATTGAAAAAATGACTGGACTTCATACTTTAGGTCATATATCTAGAGAAGAAGAAATAAACGCGACGGTGGTTGAGAAGTATGCTTTAAAATTTCAAAAAGCTTTAACAGCATTATGATCAAAAAGGATATCATAAAAAATGATGCCGATTTTATCTGGCATCCACTGACGCAGCATAAAACGGCTAGTGAGCCTCTTGCGATTGCTCATGCAAAGGGTAATTATCTGTATGATTTTGATGGTAATAAATACTTTGACGGTATTTCTAGCTGGTACACCTGTAGTTATGGACATACTAATCCTGTTCTTACTGGTGCGATTAAGAAACAAATAGATCAGTTGCATCATGTGGTTTTTGCAGGTATGACCCATGAGCCCGTTGCTACTTTAGGTAAGAAACTGATCGGTATCTTGCCAGATAACCAGCAAAAACTGTTCTTCTCTGAGAATGGTTCTACTAGTGTAGAGATAGGTCTTAAAATGGCTTTTCAGTATCACTTTAATAAAGGTGAGAAACGCAATATGGTAGTTGCCTTAGAAAATGGTTTTCATGGAGATACCTTTGGTGCCATGAGTGCTAGTGGTTTATCAGTCTATAATGGGCCATTTGAAGAATTTTTTATAGATGTGGTGCGTATTCCTGCTCCAACAAATGAGAATCTTACCCAAGTTTTAGAATTAGTAGATTCTCTTGTAGAAGAATATGAAATTTCTAGTTTTATTTATGAGCCGCTAGTTCAAGGAGCTGCCGCTATGCAACTTAACGATGCTGCTGCGCTGTCCCAAGTGATTAGAAAATTTCAACAACATGGGGTTATCGCCGTGGCAGACGAGGTGATGACAGGTTTTGGTAAAACAGGGACTTATTTTGCTAGTGATCAGATAGATGCAAAACCAGATGTTATCTGTTTATCAAAGGCGCTTACTGGTGGTATCATGCCTATGGCAATTACCTCTTGTACACAAAATATATACGATGCCTTTTATGATGATAATCTTGCCAAAGGATTATTTCACGGACATACCTATTCTGGCAATCCACTAGGTTGTGCAGTCGCTGCAGCTGCGATAGATTTATTAATCTCTGAGGACATTCAAGCAGGTGCAAAAAATATAGAGATTTCTAACATAGAATTTAAAGCAAAAATTGAATCACATTATAATGTGGCCGCAGTTAGAACTAAAGGTGTCATACTAGCTATAGATCTTGCTATAGAAATGGAACGCTATGGTAATAAACGCAATGAGATATTTCATTGGTTTTGGCAGCGTGGTTTGTTCTTGAGACCGCTAGGTAAAACTATTTATATCGTGCCTCCTTTTACTACTACAGCAGGAGAGTTGGACTTTATTTATAAGTTATTAGAAGAGTTTTTAGATCAGATTAGTTAATCTGAGTATCTAACAATCTGTATTGAAACGATATAAAAGAACTTATTAATAGATTCTTAATCTAAGTTCTTTTCACGATTTTTGCAGTCGTAAATAAGCATGTGAAAAACCCTATATACATTAACGATGCAGCGATGGTAGCTGCGATAGACTCTTTTAAAGATCAACAAGAATCTAGCTTTTTTAATAAAAAAGATGGTGCTTGGGTAGGTCCTATTTCTAGCAAAAAAGAAACTCAGTTAAATGCGTTTTTAAAAGGAAATGAAAATTATAAATCTCTAGACCGTAGTGTGCAACTGGCTTTATTATCTGCTAGATCTTTAAAAAATGTTCCATCACAAACGTGCATTAATATAGGTTCTAGTCGTGGTGCAACTGGTTTATGGGAAGAGTTTTATTCTCGCTTTTGCAATAGCGGGACTGTACCAACAGCAACATCTCCATTAACTACACTAGGTAATATATCGAGTTGGGTAGCACAAGATCTAGGTCTTAAAGGAACTGCTTTTTCACATAGTATTACCTGCGCAACGGCATCTCATGCGATACTTAATGCTATGGCATGGTTAGAAAGTGGTATGGCAACTAGCTTTATAGCTGGTGGTAGTGAAGCACCATTAACGCCGTTTACAGTGAGTCAAATGCAAGCTTTACGCATATACTCACGAGATACCGATCAGTATCCATGTAAAGCACTCGATCTGGATAAGACACAAAACTCCATGATTCTAGGAGAAGCAGCTGCTGTGTTTTTACTTTCTAAAGAAGATAATAACAGTGTAGCAAAAATAACAGGTTATGGTAGTGCGATAGAAAAGCTAGCTAGTGCAACATCTGTAACCGCTAGTGGAAACTGTCTTCAAGAATCAATGAGGCAGGCAACACGGCACATGAATCTAGAAGATGTAGATGCAATTATCACTCATGCACCTGGAACTATAAAAGGAGATAAAGCAGAGTTTGCTGCGATTAAGAGCGTTTTTGGAGATCAACATCCGCATTTATGTAATAATAAATGGCAATTAGGTCATGCGCTAGGTGCAAGTAGTGCGCTTAATCTAGCTATGGGAATAGAAATGTTGCAATCAAAGAGTATGTTTACTGTTCCGTTTTTAGAAAGTTCATTTGTGAATCCGCGTGGAGATGTTAGAATTCCTAAACGCATTTTGATCAACGCGACTGGCTTCGGTGGTAATGCAGTAAGTTTACTGATAGAAAAATAATACTTGAATTAAAAGCTAATCATATAATAATAAGTCATTTTCTTTACTATTAATTCATTGTAGCTATTACTTAAGGAAACCTTATTTTTACCTTTTTAACCTAGAACACGATTATGAGACACGACTGGACTAAAGAAGAAATACTAGAAGTTTATAACAGACCGATTATGAATTTGTTATATGATGCGGCGACTATTCATAGAGAATTTCACAATCCTAATCAGGTACAAGTTTCTACGCTTCTTTCTATTAAAACTGGCGGTTGTCCAGAAGATTGTGGGTACTGTCCACAAGCAGCTCGTTATCATACCGATGTAGAGGGAAATGATTTAATGTCTGTGCAGCAAGTAAAAGCACAGGCTTTAAGAGCAAAATCCAGTGGTAGTTCTCGTGTATGTATGGGTGCAGCATGGAGAAATGTAAAAGACGGACCAGAATTTGACCAAGTGTTAGAAATGGTACGTACTATTAATAAATTAGATATGGAGGTGTGTTGTACTCTAGGTATGATCACTGAAAACCAGGCACACCGTCTAGCAGAGGCTGGATTATATGCTTATAATCACAACCTAGATAGTTCTGAAGAATATTATAAAGAAGTAATTTCTACTCGTGGTTACCAAGATAGACTAGATACTATAGATAACGTACGTAAAACTAATGTTACCGTATGTAGTGGTGGTATTATAGGTATGGGAGAAAACATAGAAGATCGTGCAGGTATGTTAGTTGCACTAGCTAGTTTAAGTCCGCAACCAGAAAGTACACCTATTAACGCACTTGTTGCCGTAGAAGGTACACCGCTTGAGGAGCAACAACCTGTTTCTATTTGGGAAATGATACGTATGGTAGCAACTACGCGTATAGTAATGCCACAAACACAGGTAAGATTAAGTGCTGGTAGAACAGACATGTCTAGAGAAGGACAGGCGATGTGTTTCTTTGCAGGAGCTAATTCTATATTTGCAGGTGATAAATTACTTACCACACCTAATCCAGATGTGAATGAAGACATGAAAATGTTTGAATTATTAGGACTAGAGCCTATGAAACCATTTGTGAAAAAGGCACAACCAGAAACGGTAGAAGCACAATATTCTGAATATAAGGATCAAGGTGAAAAGCCTAAATGGTCTCGTCCAGGTCACAAGATCGAGCGTAATGAAGAGGCTAAACAAGCTGGTAAAGCCGTTAAAGCATAGTTAACTAATTACACTTTCTTTATTTCATCACTTAAGTTTGTACGCTATTTATGCCACTCAACCTTAAACAAATACCGCGTGTTTCCACGATAAGTAAAGATGATTTTATAAAAAATTATCTCAAGCCACAGTGCCCTGTAGTTATTGAAAAATTAACTCAAGACTGGCCCGCTTATAAAAAATGGAATCTAGATTATATAAAGCAAGTTGCTGGAGATAAAACCGTACCTCTTTATGACGATCGTCCAGTAAAACATGACGAGGGTTTTAACCAGGCACATGCAGAGATGAAGATGTCTGAATATGTAGATCTTCTTAAAAAGAAACCTACTAATTTCAGAATCTTCCTCTATAATATTATGAGTGAGGTGCCAGCACTTCAGACAGATTTTAAATTCCCTAAACTAGGAATGCGATTGATCAAGGGTTTACCGATGATGTTCTTCGGTGGTACGGACTCTAAGGTTTTTATGCATTTTGATATAGACTTCACTAACATCCTTCACTTCCATTTCCATGGTAAAAAGAGATGTGTGATTTTTCCTCCAGATCAATCGCCTTATTTATATAGAGTACCACATTCTTTAATTGCTAGAGAAGATATAGATTTCTCAAATCCAGATTTTGAAAAATGGCCCGCTTTAAAACAGGCACAAGGTTTTGTATGTGAGCTTAATCATGGCGAGATGTTATACATGCCCGAGGGGTACTGGCATTACATGCATTACCTAACGCCAGGATTTTCTATAAGTTTGCGTTCTTACCCTAGAAAGATTAAAAATTTAATTAAAGCGCTTTATAACTTATTGTTTATGCGTCATTATGATAACTTTATGCGCAAACGTAAAGGACAGGAGTGGATAGATTATAAAAATGAAAAAGCGATAATTAGAACCCACGAAAATCTAAATATCAAGGAATAAGCTCTACAGCTTTTGCATAAACTAGGTGGCTTTCCCAACCTCTATAGAGCAGGTAATCGGCAAGTTTTTTACGCTTTTTATATTTATCACTCTCCGTAGTTATTTGTTGTAACCGCTTTCGCGAAAGCGTATCCAAAGCAATCTCATAATCGACATCAGATATCTCTTTGAGTCCTATCTTTATAGTACGTTCATTAAGGCCTTTCATTTTAAGCTCGCGAACTATACGCACTCTTCCCCATTGTTTTATACGGAATTTTCCCCTCGCAAAAGCCTCGGCATAACGCGTTTCATTCAAGAATTTGTGATGGATCAAGTGAGGTATGATTTCATCAATTGCTAGTTGAATAATACCCATGCTTTTTAATTTATCTTCCACATCTTTATGACAGCGCTCTTGATAGGCACAGTATCGCTCTATGGAACGAGTCGCTTCTTCTACGGTATAAGAATCTTTGGGCATGGGTTTATAAAAGTTCTAAAACAGATGGTAATAGATGGTTTTACAGAAAATCCCCTAAGCTTAGAATTAATTCTATCTTTAGGGGATAAAATTTGTTCTTATTTAAGAAATCAACTTCACTACATCTTTTGCAAAATAACTAGCTATTAAATCTGCTCCAGCTCTTTTAATAGCGATAGTTTGTTCCATCATTACGGCATCATGATTTAACCATCCTTTTTCTGCAGCAGCTTTAAGCATGGAATATTCTCCACTGACTTGATACACGCTTACAGGAACATCTACTTCGTTTTTAATGTCTCTAACTATGTCTAGGTAGCATAATCCTGGTTTTACCATAACGATATCTGCTCCTTCATCGATATCCATTAAAGTTTCTTTTATGGCTTCATTACGATTTGCAGGATCCATTTGATAGGTTTTTTTATCTCCAAACCCTGGTGCGCTATCCAGTGCGTCTCTAAAAGGACCGTAAAAAGCACTAGCATACTTTGCAGAGTAGCTCATAATTCCAGTATCTGTAAATCCTTCTTCTTCTAGTGCTTCTCTTATGTAAAGAATACGACCGTCCATCATGTCGCTAGGTGCGAGCATATCTGCACCAGCTTGTGCATGAGAAATACTCATTTGAGCAAGTACCTCGCAAGTGGCGTCATTAAGAATTTTCTTATTTTCTACTATTCCATCATGACCAAAACTAGAAAAAGGGTCCAGAGCTACATCTGTCATTACATACATGTCTGGCGCAATATCCTTAACGGTTTTAATCGCTCGTTGCATCAGTCCATCTTTATTAATAGCCTCAGTCCCTTTGTTGTCTTTTAAATGATCTGGTACTTTAACAAAGAGTAAGACACTTTTTAATCCCATATCCCATAGTAATTGAACTTCTTTCTTTAAAAGATCTAGACTGTATCGGTAATAGTCTGGCATAGAGGCTATTTCTTCTTTGATGCCATTTCCTTCTACTACAAATAATGGTACTATAAAATCATTAGGTGAGATCAACGTTTGTTGTACTAAAGATCTTACTGCTGGGCTAGTTCTTAATCTTCTGTTTCTTCTTAATGGTAACATATCTATAGGTCTAATTTGTTAATTAAATTGAGGTAGTCCACCTCGTAATTAGGGATTTTCAAAGTTACCTTCTTTGCTGTATTTAATACAATTATAGAAGGAGTTTCCTTATTATTGCTGTCGTGTTGTTTAAATTTATCCTGGATAAGTTGGTTAATTAGTAACGCGTCATTAAAGGAGATGGTTTTTCTTACCACACTATCATTTGCTTTATAAACTAAAATATCTTCAATAAAACTCATGGACTCTATCCTTGCATCGGTAAGATGATACTCGATAGTAAAATCTTTGCTTTCAAAAATAGAATTCATGTTTTCTATAGTCGGTTCTACCTCTTGCGTGCACGACGCAAGAAATAAAATACTCAGTATGAGAATTAGTTTTTTCATATTTGTTTATTTTAAAAAGCTTTGATAAAAATGGTGTTTCTAGTTTTTCTTTAATACCGTACTACTAGCTTGTGCGGTACACATCACGGTTAAGTCTGCAATGTTAACATGTGGTGGTCGCGTTACGGCAAATAGAATCACATCTGCCACGTCCTGTGGTTGTAAAGCCATGTAACCTTGATACACTTTATCTGCACGCTCTTTATCTCCCTTAAATCGCACCTGACTAAAATTAGTCTCTACCAGTCCTGGATTTACAGCACCTACTCTTATGTTATATGGGTTTAAATCCAGTCGCATACCTGTAGTGATAGCATCTACAGCATGCTTAGAGCCACAATATACGTTACCGTTAGGATAGACCTCTTTACCAGCGGTAGAACCTATGTTAATGATATGTCCGTTTTTACGCTCTCGCATTTTGGGTATAATCGTATGGCTTACATAAAGCAATCCTTTTACATTTATATCCATCATAGCGTCCCAATCTTCTAGACTACCTTTATCAATAGGGTCTAGTCCATGAGCGTTACCTGCATTATTTATTAAGATATTAATCTCATTAAAAGGAAATTCTTTAAGACTGTTAATTTGTTCTTCTACTTTTTCTTTATCTCTTACATCAAAGCATAAAGTCTCTACAGGAACGAGTTGAGAAAGCTCTTCTTTTAATTGGGTCAGCCTTTCTTTATTACGCCCGCAAAGTACAAGAGCATAATTATTATCGGCTAGAGTTTGCGCTGTTGCTAGTCCTATTCCACTAGTTGCGCCAGTAATTAAAGCAGTTTTCATATCAAGATCTTTGTACAAAAGTAGGGAAAAGGCGCTAGCGAGATGTTTATTTTGGTCTCGCTTTCGCGAAAGCGGTAACGTTAACAATCGATAACATAAAAACATACTTATGTGAGGTTTATCCCAGAGACCTTCTTTAAATTTGGTAGTCACAGACGTAGGGCTAATTTTAACAGCTTTTAAACAGTTCAAAATTTAATGTTTGGACATTTTTGTAATTAAAAAGATTAAATAAATACTTTTATGGATCAACAAAGCACTCAAATAGATATTGCGAGTATCAATGAAAAGGTAGCACAAGAAAGCCAGTTCGTAGAATTACTTGTTAATGAAATGAATAAGGTAATTGTAGGTCAACAATACATGATAGAGCGACTGCTTATAGGTCTTTTAGGTCGCGGGCATATTTTATTAGAAGGTGTACCTGGACTAGCAAAGACTCTTGCTATTACTACACTTTCTAAGGCGGTAAGTGGCTCTTTTTCAAGAATACAGTTTACACCAGATTTATTACCGGCAGATGTTGTGGGGACGCTTATATATAACATGAAGGATGGTGAATTTAACATCAAGAAAGGACCTATTTTTGCAAACTTTGTCCTTGCAGATGAGATAAACCGTGCGCCAGCAAAGGTGCAAAGTGCTCTACTAGAAGCCATGCAGGAGAAGCAGGTTACTATAGGTGATGAGACTTTTAAATTACAGAAACCATTCTTAGTAATGGCAACTCAAAACCCAGTAGATCAAGAAGGTACTTATCCATTACCAGAAGCGCAAATGGACCGTTTTATGTTAAAGACGGTAATAGATTACCCAACTATCGCAGACGAGCAGTACATCATGCGAGCAAATTTGAAAAAAGATTTTACAGAGCCTAACGCGGTAGTGTCTGTAGAGCAAATTTTACGTGCTCAGGATGCGGTAGAAATCGTATATATGGACGAGAAGATCGAGAAGTATATTCTAGACATCATATTTGCGACTCGTTATCCAGAAAAATATAATCTAGCAGACTTGAAACCGTTGATCTCTTTTGGGGCATCACCTCGTGGATCTATTAACCTTGCCAAAGCTGCAAAGTGTTATGCATTTATAAAACGACGTGGTTATGTAGTACCAGAAGATGTACGTGCGGTAGTATTAGACGTATTGCGTCACAGAATAGGTATTACTTATGAGGCCGAAGCTGAGAACTACACAACTGAAGATATAGTAAACAAGATCGTGAACACGATCGAGGTGCCATAGTCCTATTGATACTGATAAGAATAATCAATTTCAATTAACTTATATAGAGTACACGCTGTATGAATACACAAGAACTTCTTAAAAAAGTACGTAAAATCGAGATCAAGACTCGTCGTTTAAGCGACGCAGTATTTGGTGGCGAGTATCATAGTGCTTTTAAAGGTCGTGGAATGACTTTTAGTGAGGTGCGACAGTACCAGTTCGGTGATGACGTACGTAATATAGACTGGAATGTAACTGCTCGTTATAGTGAGCCCTACATAAAAGTATTTGAAGAAGAGCGCGAGCTTACTCTTATGCTGGTTGCAGACATAAGTGGGTCGACACTTTTTGGTACACAAGAGCAAATCAAAAAAGAGATTATTACAGAATTGTGTGCGACACTAGCTTTTAGTGCGATGCAGAATAATGATAAGGTAGGTTTGCTTCTATTTTCTGATCAGGTAGAATTGTTCATACCACCTAAGAAGGGGAAATTTCATATTCTTAGAATTATACGTGAGTTATTAGAGTTTCAACCTAAAGGTAAGGCCACAGATATAGCAGGGGCTTTAAAATTTCTAGCAGGTGTGCTTAAGAAAAAAGCTATCGTTTTTGTGATGTCAGATTTTATGAGTACCGATTATAAAAAGACATTACAAATAGCAGGTCGCAAACACGACGTCACAGGAATTAGAGTTTATGATGAGCGTGAGACGGTCATGCCTAAAATGGGTCTAGTCCAGTTTAATGATCAGGAAACAGGGCAATCACAATTGATTAATACCAGCTCTAAATCGGTACGTAATAAATATGCAGCTTATCATAAAGAGAGCGCTGCCTATTTTAAAGAAGCATTTACTAGGTCTGACGCAGGCGCAATAGATCTAGAAACTAGAGAGAATTACACAAAGAAACTATTAGGATACTTTAAAGCACGATGATTAAAAAACTAGTATACATATTATTTTTATTATGCGTTGCCATAACTACAGCCCAGACTCAGGATAAAGCTGAGGTAGCTACAACTGTAGATCGTGACCTTATTAAAATAGGTGAAGAAGTAAAACTGGGCATAAGCGTCGATGCAGATCTGGGAGATTTAATCATATTTCCAGAGCAGCAAACCATGGGTGCACTAGAGGTGTTACAAAGTTATCCTGTAGATAGCCTAAGAATAGCAGATAAAATTAGACTCTTTAAACAGTATGGTGTAACCCAATTTGATTCTGGTGATTACTGGGTGCCTAGATTAGAAATTCTTAAAAATGACCGCCGCTTAAAATCAGACTCTATACTTATAAGTGTGCGTGAGGTAGAAGTAGATACTACTAAGCAAGGTATGTTCCCTATCAAGGGTTATGTAGATATAGAAGATAAATCTATAGCATCTTATGGATGGATGTGGTGGTTGTTACTTTTAATACCAGTTATTATTGCTGTTGTTTTGCTTACGCGCAAACGAGAAGAAAAAACCTATGAAGAGACGTTACAACCTTATGAGTGGACTAAGTATCGTTTAAAATTATTAGACGAAGGCTATTACTTAGATAACCGCCAGTGGAAAGAATATTATACAGAGCTTACTTATATTATAAGAAGGTATATAGACTCTAAAGTTTATGGTCATACACTAGAAAGTACAACAGGACAGCTAATAAAAGAATTGAAAATAGCCATGTCAGAAAAAGGCATGCATATTACAGATAAAACACAATCTCGATTAGAAGAAATTCTTCAAAAAGCCGATTTGGTAAAGTTTGCAACTGCTAGTGGTGATGCAATAAGTGCCAAAGAAGACAGGAAGCGCACCATGGAAATTATCAATAATATCCATCAAGTACTGCCACCACCTACAGAAGAAGAGCTGATGCAGGATGCGCGTTATAGACGTAAACAAGAAATTAAAAAACGTACTCGCAATATATTGATAGGTGTCGGTATAGGTATTCTTACACTGGTTATTGCCATGGGAATATGGAGCTATGTTATAGGTTTTGATAATGTAAAAGATAAGGTATTCGGTAACGCACAACGCGATCTTACAGAGCAAACCTGGCTAACTAGCGATTACGGTATGCCGCCTGTTCAATTGAATTCGCCAGATATTTTAGTACGTCAGGACACGACTGCATTAGGAGATCAATTTAAATTGATGTCTACATCCATAGACCAGTTTGCAACAGGTGAAATCTCTGACGACTTTTATATAGGTGTAATCACATTTACATTAAAAGGAGATGGTTTTAAAGAAGATGACCAGTTGCCACCTGCCGTAGTGCGAGATAACATGACCAAAGTTCTTGATGGACTAGGTGCTACAGCTATTCTCATGCTAGAAGATGAGGTAGAGATAAATGGTGTAAAAGGTGTATCTCTAGAGGGTACTTATAAACTAGATAATAAGGATTATGAATATGAGATTCTTATGATGGCAAATAAAGTAGGTATAGATCAAATTATCATTAGTAACTTAAAAGATAATGAAGAGAACCGTGATCGTGAGTACGGTAGAATATTGAGAGAAAGAGTTAGAAGTTCAATTACGTTCCCATCCTTTGACGATGGTAAAAAGAAAGAAAAGGAATAATGAACTGGTTTACAAATATCAAATTTGCCTCACCAGAAATGTTTTGGTTATTGCTACTGTTACCACTAGCGATAGGTTTTTACATCTGGACTTTTAAAAGACAAAATGCACAAGTTAAAGTGTCTACCATTAAAGGTTTTCTACCAGGAGGATCTTTATTAGGTAAACTAAGACCTGTATTGTTTTTATTGCGTTTACTTGCATTAGTCTTAATTATTGTGGCGCTAGCAAGACCACAAACTACAGACGTTACCACAAAGACTAAAACTACAAATGGAATAGATATAGTTCTTGCGGTAGATGTAAGTGCAAGTATGCTGGCACAAGATTTAAAACCAGATAGACTAGAAGCAACAAAAGCAGTTGCAGCAAATTTTATTAATGGTAGACCTAGTGACCGTATAGGAGTCGTGGTTTATGCAGGAGAAAGCTACACTAAAACACCTATTACTACAGATAAAACTATATCACTTAAGGCGATAAAGGATATTAAATTTGACGGTGTTCTAGAAAATGGTACTGCTATAGGTATGGGGCTGGCTACTGCAGTGAACCGACTTAAAGAAAGTGAAGCATTAAGTAAAGTGATTATTTTAATGACTGATGGTGTTAACAATAGTGGTTTTTTAGACCCTAAAATAGCAAGTGAGCTGGCTGTAGAATTTGACATTAAAGTGTACACCATAGGAATAGGTACTAACGGTAACGCGCCATCACCATATGCACAATTACCTAATGGTAGATTTCAATTTAAAATGGCACCAGTAGAAATCGATGAAGAGTTAATGAAGCAAATTGCTGCAGATACTGGAGGTAAGTATTTCAGAGCAACAAATAATAAAAAGTTGAAAGAAATCTATGCCGAAATTGATAAGCTAGAAAAAACAGAAATCGAACAATTTGAATTCTACAATGTAGAAGAAAAATACCGCGACCTAGTTTTACTAGCATTGATGTTAATAGGTGTTGAAATGCTATTGAGATATACCATTTTTAAAACGGCAGCTTAATTGATTGCAACTCTAGGTTGATTTAAAAATAAGTGTCCGTTTAATCAATAGAAACTTTAAAATAAAAATTCTGCCACTCATTAAAAAAGAGAATAACGGCGACTAATAAATACGAACAAGTGTATATACTAGAAGAAAAAATATATTTCTGGCTTTTGTGTCTTATCCCAGTATTAGTGGTTCTATTTATAGGACTTTCTTTCTGGAGATATCGCGCACAAAAAAAATATGCCACAAAAAAGATGCTGGGTCATTTAATCCCAGATAGATCTTGGTTTAAACCTGTATTAAAATTAGTAACTGTGTGTATGGGTATAACCTTTTTAATACTCGCACTAGTAAATCTAAAAGCTGGTGAAAAACTAGAAACAGTAAACCGAGAAGGTGTAGATATAGTTTTTGCGGTAGATGTTTCAAAATCCATGCTGGCCGAGGATATCGCGCCCAGTAGATTAGAAAAATCACAAAGACTCGTTACCGAAATTATTAATAACCTAGCTAGTGACCGTATAGGACTAATAGCATATGCTGGTAGTGCCGTGCCCCAACTACCTATAACAACAGACTACGGTAGTGCACGATTATTTCTTCAATCACTTAATACCGATTTAGTATCCAGTCAGGGAACGGCTATTAATGAAGCCATACAACTGGCTGAGAGTTATTACGGCGACCAGACAGAAGCAGCAAAAATATTAGTAATCATAAGCGATGGAGAAGATCATGAAGGTGATAGCGCTGCCGTTGCAGAGGCTGCTGCAGAAAAAGGAATACGCATCATTACCATAGGTGTAGGTACAGAAAAAGGTGGTACCATACCTATAAAAGTGAATGGTATCGTTAGAGAATTTAAAAAAGATAGAGACGGTAAAACGGTAATTACTAAGTTAAATTCACAAACCCTTAAAGAAATAGCGAGCGCTGGTAATGGTACCTATATAGACGGTACAGTTACTGCAACAGTAATTGAAGAGTTAAAAGGACAGCTCTCAGGTATAGATAAGGTGGCCTTTGATTCACAACAATATTCAGACTTTGAATCCCAATTTCAGTGGTTTTTAGGATTTGGATTGTTCTTCTTATTTTTAGATATATTTTATTTAGAGAAGAAAACAAGATGGCTCAAAAAATTAAACTTTTTCAATGAGTAAGATAATGATCAAACAGATAATAGTAGTATTAGTGTTTTTGGGTGGTTACGCTTTCGCGAAAGCGCAAGAAAAACCATCTATAGATCCAGTTTATGAAAACGCGATTGCCAAAGCGCAAGAATATGCAAAAAAAGGAAACTTTAACCTTGCTGAAGCAGCATATAAAAAAGCTAAGGCCGTTAACCCTAAAGCGACAGATGCTGCTTATAATTTAGGGAATCTTTATTACGATCATACAAAAAAATACAACGCGTCTAATAATTACATCGCTGCTGCAGAGGCTGCTACTACTAAAGAAGAAAAGCATAGAATTTATCACAATCAAGGCAACTTATTACTAGAAAATAAGGAGTACAAAAAAGCAGTTGAGGTATATAAAAAGGCACTTAGAAATGACCCTACTGATGAAGAAACACGTTACAATCTAGCGCTAGCCAAAAAAGAGGAAGAGAAACAAGGCGGCGGCGGTGGCGGTGGCGACGATGAAAACGATAAAAAGGACGACAGCGAGAGCGACGACCAGGATAACAAAGAAGGAGATAAGGATAAAAACTCTGACGGTAAAAACGACGGCAAGGAAAACGAGAAAGAAGGCGACGATAAGAAAGGTGATGGAGAAGGAGATAAGGATAAAGACGGTAAACCTAACGACGGAAAAGACGGTGATGGTGAGCCTAAAAAACAAGATCAAAAAGCACCGCAACGTGTAGAAGGTAAAATGACGCCACAACAAATTAGTCAAATACTGGAGGCGATGAATAATGAGGAGCAAAAAATTAGGGATAAAGTAAATGCAAAGAAGGCTCAAGGGCCAGCTAAAAAATCAGAAAAGGATTGGTAATGAAACATTTGATTTATATACTATTTCTTTTGAGCAGCTTTTTGACCCTAGGTCAGGTGGATTTTACTGCAAATGCTAGTCGCACTAGAATTGCGGTTAATGAAAGGTTGCGCATTGAATTTAAAATGAATGTAGATGGTGATAATTTTACACCACCTAATTTTGCGGGATTTAAGGTAGTTGCTGGTCCTAGTCAGGCGGTTTCTCAAAGTTGGATAAATGGTAAAAGCAGTATGACAAAGTCCTATACGTATGTTTTAAAACCTACTAAAACTGGTAAGTTAACCATACAACAAGGCACGATGACTTATGACGGTAATGAGTATAAAACGATACCTCAGGTTATTAATGTTACTGGCGCTGTAGCACAACCTAAGAGTCCAGATGATCAATCTATAAGTGTAGAAGATAGCATACATCTAGTTGCCGAAGTGTCAGATGCTAATCCTTATCTTAATGAAGCCATAAGAGTAGTGTATAAACTTTATGTTTCTAATGAGACTGGGGTTACTGGCTGGAATGAGCTAGATAGTCCTAAGTATGCCGATTTCTGGTCGCAAAATATAGATAACCGCAATAGACAGGTAAAGAATGGAACCTATCAAGGACAGCCATATAGATACTTAATATTACGAGAAGCTGTTTTATATCCTCAAAAAACAGGTAAATTAGAGATAGAACCATTAACACTAGATGTTAAGGTACAAATACCTACGAGCAGAAGAGACTTTTTTGGCAGACCCTATACAACAACAGTAAGTAGAACGGTAAGTGCTGGAAAAAGAGCTATTACTGTTAAAAACTTGCCGGCTATAGGTAGGCCAGCGAGTTTTACAGGCGCAGTCGGTGCATTTGATTTTAAGGTAGAAACCGATAGGGCACAACTAGATGCTGGAGAAAGTCTTACTGCAGCAGTAGGCGTTTCTGGATCTGGAAATTTAAAATTAATGCAGCTGCCTAAGTTGAAAGCGCCACAAAGTCTAGAGGTATATGATCCTGAGCGCATTAATAAGGTGAGTACAAATATTTATGGTATGCGCGGTAGTATTAAAGATTCTTATACCGTAGTACCTCAGTATGGTGGTAAATATGTTATACCACCGGTAGAATTCTCTTATTTTGATCCTAAAAAAGAACAGTATATTACTAAGTCTAGTGGTGAGATATTATTAATAGTAGATGGTGATGCACCTACTACAGCAAGTAATGATACTGCTGTTGCTAGTGAGAGTGAATCTAAAAATTTGATTAAAAGCAACGTGCCATTTGCATTCATTAAAACAGATACACGATTAATAGATAAGACAAAAAGCTATTTCTTTAACACGACTACCTATTGGTCTATTCTAGCAGGCTTATTATTGATCTTACCTGTCGTGCTGTTGTACCGCGGGCAAGTAGAAAAACGCAGTGCAGACGTGGATGGTAATCGCATAAGAACCGCAAATAAGTTGAGCAAGAAATATCTTAGTACAGCAAAGAAAAACTTAGGTAACCACGAGTTATTTTACATTTCGCTAGAAAAATCTTTACATAATTATTTGAAATCTAAACTTCGTATTCAAACGGCAGATATGTCTAAGGATAAGGTAGATGAGTTGTTAGATCAAAGAAATGCTAGTCTGACGACTAGAAAGGAATTTAGTGAGTTGCTAGCTAGTTGTGAATTTGCTCGTTACACACCATCTTCTGAGGCCAGTATGAAAGAGGATTATGAAAAAGCTGGTAGAGTATTAAATGATATAGATAAACAATTAAAGAAGTAAGATGAAGAAGACGTTATCCATATTGTTGCTGCTTTTTGTTTTTATAGGTAATTCACAAGAGTCTTTTGAAGCAGCTGCGTTTACAAAAGCAAACGAGGCGTACACAGCAGAAAATTTTGACCTTGCTATTGCAGGTTACGAGCAAATACTTAAAACAGGTAAGCACAGTGCTGAGGTTTATTTTAATCTAGCAAATGCTTATTATAAAATTAATGCTGTAGGACCTGCGGTTTATAACTTTGAAAAAGCACTTCAGTTAGATCCAGAAAATCAAGATATAAAGAATAATCTCAACTTTGCTAACCAGATGAAAATTGATGCTGTAGAAGATACTCAAGCAGTTAGTATAGGATCTAACCTAGAGAAATATGTTGCTTCTTTAAGTGTAGATGAGTGGGCTTACTTTAGCATTCTATTAGTTCTGTTTACCGTTTTGATGGCTGTATTTTATTTCTATGCACAAACGGCTGGTAAAAAAAGACTTTTTTTTATTTTTATGTTTGTAGGTATTCTATTTTCTGCATTAGCTATTTATGCGGCTTTTTATTCTAAAGATCATTTGAATAAAGAACAGTATGCGATAGTATACACCGCAGAGTTTATCGTGAGAGAAGAACCTAAAGAAACGGCTATCGAGAGTTTTACCCTACATGAAGGTACTAAGGTAAAAGTGCAAGAAGAGTTTAACAATTGGGCACTAGTTTCTTTGTCTAATGGTAATAAAGGATGGATGCCTCTCGATAAGATTAAAAAATTATAAAATTTAATCTTCTACTAATCTTTAAACACCTTTTCCTATCTTACATTTATTGCAGTAACTTTAATCCATTGCTTGTAGCAATTTGATATGTATATTTTAATAAAGTAGAGATATGTTTAAACACTTTAAAGGAGATTTACTCGGTGGTTTAACTGCAGGAGTAGTAGCATTACCACTGGCGCTTGCCTTTGGTGTGCAGTCAGGAATGGGCGCAGTTGCAGGACTGTACGGCGCTATTTTTATTGGTTTTTTTGCATCACTATTCGGTGGTACGAGTACACAAATTTCTGGGCCTACTGCACCTATGACTGCTGTTAGTATGGTAGTCATTGCTGGAATAGTTCAAGTCTATGAAGGTGAACTCGCAAATGCTTTACCAGCTATTCTAGCTGTATTTATTATGGCCGGTATCTTGCAAGTCTCTCTAGGGATTTTAAAACTAGGTAAATACATTAAATACATACCTTATCCAGTAGTTTCTGGATTCATGACAGGAATAGGTGTGATTATTCTTATCACACAAATTTTACCAGCCATAGGTTACTACCCTGCAGAGGATGATCAGTTTTTAGAAAAGTACAACCCAGTAGCAAGAGAAGTAGTATTAAAAAACATAATTAAAGATCAAGTAGACGGTAAACTACTCGTTATAGAAAACCTAGAAGCCACGGTAGAAAAGGCAAAAGAAATCACTCCAGATCAAATTCTGGCAGAATCTAAAATACAAGCAAAAAAAGATAGCATTGGAGTTCTAGGCACCTTAAAAACATTACCTACCGCCATTAAAAATATCAACTGGTTAGAATTAGGGCTTACCTCATTGACCATATTTATAATCTTTGGCTTTAAACGCATTACTAGTACCATTCCTTCTACACTGGTTGCCTTATTGAGCGTGTCTATCGCCGTGTATTTTATAGGTGTAGAAGTACGTACAATAGGAGAAATACCCACAGATTTACCTAGACCTAATTTTGCTATAATAACAGAATTTGATCTAGGTACCGTTGCGCCCTATATTTTCACCGCTCTCACACTAGCTTTTCTAGGTGCTATAGATTCTCTACTTACCAGTGTAGTCGCAGATAATATGACTAAAACTAGGCACAATCCTAATAAAGAACTTATAGGTCAGGGAATAGGGAACAGTATTGCAGCCTTCTTTGGCGGTATACCGGGCGCAGGAGCAACCATACGTACCGTAGTAAACATTAACTCTGGAGGTAAGACTAGACTGTCAGGTATGGTAGCTGCAGTGATGTTACTTGTTATAGTAGTTGCTCTAGGTGGTCTTGCCGAAAATATTCCTAGTGCTGTACTTGCAGGTATACTAATAACCGTAGGTATAGGTGTTATGGATTATAAAGGACTTAAAGTATTAAAGTCTATTCCTAAAAGTGATATAGTCGTTATGTTTGTTGTTTTGGTCCTCACCGTTTTTTGGGATCTAGTTTACGCAGTAGGAATTGGGTTAGTGATAGCTAGTTTAATTTTCATGAAAAAAATGGGAGATTCTAATAATAATAAATCTGCTATTAAAAAACTGTCCGATATTAAGAATCTGGATCACGCAGACTATTCTCGCATACCAGTTAAACTTAGAGAAGAGATTTTTATTAAAGAACTTTTTGGACCTATGTTTTTTGGATATACTCGTGATTTTCAATCTATGTCTAGAGATGTTCCAGAATATGCTACCCATGCGATTATACGTATGAAAAAAGTGCCCTTCATAGATCAGTCAGGACTATTTGCATTTGAAGATGTATTACAAAATCTTATTCAAAAAGGAATTCAGCCATTGCTAGTCTCAGTGCAAGAGCAGCCTTTGTACAGATTAGAAACCATAGATATAATTCCTGATTTAATAGGTAAGGAACATGTTTTTAAAGATTATGAGGCCTGTCTTAACTGGATAGTTGAGCATGTAGAAGACACGGTGCCAGCTATAAAAGAGTAGAAGGGAATTGTTCTCGCTTCCGCGAAAGCGTAAACCTCATAAATAGGAATTATAAATAATAAGATTAAAGAAATCAAAAGTCACTGTGCAAGTCTTTTTGTAAAAAGCACAAAGTCTGAGAGGTGAATTATTTCCTTGTTATCGTACTGTTTGTAAACGATATTGATAATTTTATTGCCTTAAAAAAATGGTATCTTTGATGTCCAAATAAATGATATGGATCAGACCAAAAAAATTGCTGTAATAGGTGGTGGTAGCTGGGCGACAGCCATAGTAAAAATGCTTTGCGAAAACCTCGATACCGTTTACTGGTACATGCGTAGCGATTATGCTATCGAGCACATAAAACGCAATGATCATAACCCTAACTATTTAAGCTCTGTAGAGTTTAAGGTAGATCAATTGCATCTTTCTAGCGACATTAATGAAATTATAAGCCAGGCAGACCTTTGCATTTTTGCAGTGCCTAGTGCCTTTGTATATAAAGAATTAGAAAATCTAACGGTGCCTCTCCAAGATAAAATCATCTTTAGTGCCATTAAAGGAATTGTTCCAGAAACTGGACTTATAGTAGGAGAACATTTTCATGAGCATTACAATATAGAATTTGATAACATAGGTGTTCTTACAGGGCCATGTCATGCAGAAGAAGTTGCTCTAGAGAGACTTTCTTATTTAACTATCGCATGTGCTGACGAAGCAAAGGCAAAATTTCTTGCTGACAGAATAGAAAGCGACTACATTAAATGTAAAATAAGTGACGATATAATAGGTACAGAATATGCTGCAATGCTCAAAAATATCTATGCTATCGCGGCAGGAATAGCTCACGGTCTAGGGTATGGAGATAATTTTCAGAGCGTGTTGATGAGTAATGCCATACGTGAGATGAAACGTTTTATCAAGAAAGTACATAAGATGAAACGTAATATTAATGACAGTGCCTACCTAGGTGACTTACTAGTAACTGGTTATTCTGGTTTCTCGCGCAATCGCTTATTCGGTAATATGCTAGGTAAAGGTTATACAGTTAGAAGCGCACAAATGGAAATGAGTATGGTGGCCGAGGGTTATTATGCTACTAATAGTGCTTTTAAAATTAATGAAGAAAAAAGGGCCAAAACTCCTATCCTAGATGCCGTTTACAGCATCTTATACGATAATAAAAACCCTAAAAAGGTATTTAAAAAACTGGCTGATAAGCTGGACTAAACCAAAACTATACAATGTCAACACTTGCAAAAGATTTTGGGATGGATGTTGCTCTAGAGCAATTGGTTCTCAAAGAATTAAATCACGGTACGTCTACTGGTAACGATCACTTTGGTAATGGAGCTACTATCACTTCTTCATCTCCTGTGGATGGCGCTGTAATAGGTAAAGTAACTGCTACAACTCAAGAAGATTATGAAAAAGTAGTGGCCAGTGCCCAAGCCGCTTTTAAAGACTGGAGAATGAAGCCTGCTCCCTTACGTGGTGAGATCGTACGCCAGTTCGGTGAAGAATTAAGAAGATTAAAAGAACCTCTAGGTAAACTTGTTTCTTATGAAATGGGTAAATCTTATCAAGAAGGTCTCGGAGAAGTACAAGAAATGATAGACATCTGTGATTTTGCAGTAGGTCTTTCTCGTCAGTTGCACGGTTTAACGATGCACTCTGAGCGACCAGGACATAGAATGTATGAGCAGTACCACCCACTAGGAGTAGTAGGTATTATTAGTGCATTTAACTTTCCAGTGGCGGTTTGGGCATGGAACACAGCTCTTGCATGGATATGTGGAGATGTCTGCATATGGAAACCTAGTGAAAAAACACCTCTTTGTGGTGTTGCCTGTCAGAATATTATCGCAACTGTTCTTAAAAATAACAACCTACCAGAAGGAATTTCATGCCTCGTAAACGGAGATTACAAAGTAGGAGAAATGATGACTACAGATAAGCGTGTACCACTTATTAGTGCAACAGGTTCTACTCGCATGGGTAGAATAGTAGCTAGTAAAGTAGGAGAACGTTTAGGTAAATCATTATTAGAATTAGGTGGTAATAATGCAATAATAGTTACTCCAGATGCTGACGTGAAAATGACAGTTATAGGTGCTGTTTTTGGTGCTGTAGGTACTGCAGGACAACGTTGTACTTCTACACGTCGTTTAATCATTCATGAATCTATGTATGATAAAGTAAAAGACGCAGTAGTTGCTGCTTATGGACAGCTTAAAATAGGGAATCCACTAGATGAAAATAATCACGTAGGTCCTATTATCGATAAAGACGCAGTTGCTGGTTATAACAATGCTCTAGAGCAAGTGGTAAAGCAAGGTGGTAAAATACTTGTAGAAGGTGGCGTACTTTCTGGTGCTGGTTATGAAAGCGGTTGTTATGTAAAACCTGCTATTGCAGAGGCTACTAACGATATGCAAATCGTACAACACGAGACATTTGCTCCAGTTTTATACTTATTAAAATATTCTGGTGATGTAGAAAATGCACTGGAATTTCAAAATGGTGTAGCACAAGGACTTTCTAGTGCTATCATGACTAATAATTTAAGAGAGGCAGAACACTTCCTTTCTCAAAGAGGTTCTGATTGTGGTATCGCAAACGTAAACATAGGTACTAGTGGTGCTGAGATAGGTGGAGCCTTCGGTGGTGAAAAAGATACCGGTGGTGGACGCGAGTCAGGATCTGACGCATGGAAAGTCTACATGAGAAGACAGACCAATACAATTAACTATACTACAGAATTGCCTCTTGCTCAAGGGATTAAATTTGATTTGTAAAAGTTAGTTTAATAGACTCTTATTCAAGATCAATATAGTTGACCAGATTGATTTTCCAGAAAATTTGGCTAGAAAAAAGCTAGATTCTTGGAAGGGTAAATGTTCCAAATTTATCTGGAATCTTTAGGTATTATCTAAATCTATAAGACCACCTTAGAAATAAGGTGGTTTTTTTTGTGTCAAACTAAGTTTTTGCTATAGGTAAAATAAATTCTATCCTTGGGAGAAATATGATAATATAGATTTCAAGTAAATTGAGAAAACTTTAAAGCGATTCTGCTCTACAAGGTAATGACGATTAAAAGAAGACTTTTATTCTGCAGCCGATAGTCAATTAGAAAGTGAATGTCTTAAACGATATAATCATGTAGTAAACTCTAATCCTCTAGAATCAACTCCAGCACCTTTAAATAATCTTCTTGATTATTCACAAAATCCAGGTCACTTACATCGATCACTTTTACTTTTAACTCTTGCTGCGATCTTATAAAATCGGCATAGCCTTGCTGTATTTGAGAGAGGTAGCTGGCTTCTATGTTTTTCTCATATTCACGGCCGCGTTTTTTAATATTCTCGAGCAATCTATCTTCTGTTTGATAGAGGTAGATGTATAAATCTGGCTTAACCAGTTCTTTATACATCATATTAAAAAGGCGTTTATATAAAGAGTACTCTTCTTTTTCTAGTGTTATTTTACTAAAAATAAGTGACTTAACTACATAATAATCAGCTACGGTAAATTCTTTAAAAAGATCTTGTTGCGCAACATCATCGCTTAATTGCTGGTACCTATCGGCTAGAAAGGACATTTCTAGTGGGAAAGAATACCGTTCTTTATCTTCATAAAAAAGAGGCAAAAAAGGATTGTCTGCAAAACGTTCTAAAACTTGTTTTGCATTAAAATCTTCTGATAATTTATGTGTGAGACTGGTTTTTCCACTACCTATATTTCCCTCAATGGCTATAAAGTTAAGGTCTTGGATAGGATACCGCTTTCGCGAAAGCGGAATTTCAACAACCACCTTATTTTCTAGTTGCTCTAGACTATTAGAAATTTCTTGCATGGTTTTACCCAATACAGGGTGCTCGATTTTTGCGGCAATATCTACCAGCGGCTGCATTACAAAATTACGATCTTGCATTTTACTGTGCGGTATCTGTAGATGTGGAGTATCGATAACCTGGTGGTCATAAAGTACAATATCTAGATCAATTACTCGATCTTCATAAACATCTCCAGTACGTGGTACGCGGCCCATGTCTTGCTCTATTTGCTGTAAAATATTTATAGCCTGTAGAGCTGTTTTGTTACTATGGACGAGTATACAAGTATTTAAAAAATCACCACCATTAAACCCAGCTGCAGGGACTTCATACACGCCAGCAACTTTAATAATAAGGCCTAATTGCATTTCTATACGACGTACAGCATCTACGAGGTGTTGTGCTCTGTCCCCTATATTGCTGCCTAATGCAATGAATATATTATGGTTATGATTTGTTGAGATACTTTTAAATTTTGCAGCAAATTAAGGAATAATAACACACTGTTGAAGTACTTTTACCATAATTATGAAGACACTCACGGGTAGAAAACTACGTCTGGCTCATCGCATTTATTTAGTGCTCGGTGCATTATTTATTTGCTCGCTAGTGGTTTCTAACCTTATATTTCAAAAATTCTTCCATTGGAATCCCATGGGACTTTATAATTTTGAAATATCAGTAGGGTTATTACCCTATCCTATAACATTTCTTGTAACCGATTTAGTTAGTGAGATTTATGGGCGTCGTAAAGCAAATGATCTAGTTCTAGCAGGTATATTTGCATCTGTATTTAGTTTAGGAATAGTTGCTGTTGCAGCCGTTACACCTGCTATAGATGGTAGCCCTATTCAGGATGCCGTTTTTAATAAAGTGTTTGGTGCAACGACTATTGCTGTAGTAGCGAGTATGACCGCTTATTTATTTGCTCAATTTGTAGATATACATATTTATCATTTTTGGAAAAAACTTACTGGTGGTAAGATGCTCTGGTTGCGTAATAACTTCAGCACGGTATTTTCGCAGTTTGTTGATACTTTAAGCGTGTTATTGTTCTTGTGTTATTTTGAGGTATTGTTATGGGAACAATTCTGGCCCTTATTAACGGCTGGTTTCCTGTTTAAAATGCTGGTAGCATTAATAGATACGCTATTATTGTATGGTGGTGTTTACATTTTTAGACGTTTATTTAAACTGGAAATAGGAGAAGAAATTAAAATTGATTAAAAAGAAATCATGAAAAAGTTATTTAAAATATTAGGAGTCACGTTGCTAGCCGTTATCATTTTGGTCGTTGCAGCACCATTTTTCTTTAAAGATCAAATAGCCCAAATTATTAAAGATAAACTCAATGCATCTATGGATGCTCAAATTGATTTTGCTGATGTAGATTTGAGCCTTTTCAGTGCCTTTCCAGATGCACGATTAAACATAGAAGGTGTTTCCATTATCAATAAAGCACCATTTGCTGGTGATACTTTATTCTATGGTAGAGAGGTAAAACTAGACTTGCCTATAGGTGATTTATTTAACGACGCTAGCGAGTCTATCCATGTTAATGAGTTGATAGTTAATGGTGCAGTAAGCCGTCTTACGGTAGATGAAGAAGGTAATTCCAGTTGGGATATTGCAAAGGAAGACACAGCTGCAGTGACTGCTCAGGCAGATACAATAGAAGAAGGTACTGGATTCTCTTTTGATCTGAAACATTATGAGCTTACAAATACACAGCTTACTTATGAAGATAAGAGTACGCAAATGAAGTTTGCGATGTCTCAAATGAATCATTCTGGTAACGGTGATTTTTCTTTGGGACAGAGTACATTAGACACCTATACAGAAGCACTTGTTTTTTATACCATGGATGGAATTGATTATTTATCTGGACAACAGGTAAAACTCGATGCAGAGATTCTCATGGATCTAGAAAACCAAAAGTATATGTTCCAAGAAAACAAAGCATTCATCAACGATTTAGAATTAAAGCTAAATGGTTTTGTAGAGCTAGAAGACGCTTATACTATGGTAGATCTAAGCTTTGACACACCATCTTCTGACTTTAAAAACTTCTTTGCAGTAATTCCAGAAACGTATCGTAAAAACCTTGCAGGCATAACCACTACTGGAGATTTTACAGTAAATGGGACGATAAAAGGTGCGGTAGATGATACACGCATTCCAAAAATGGATATTAGAATAAGTTCTAATAATGCTTCTTTTAAATATCCAGATTTGCCTAAAACGGTAACTAATATAAATATAAATGCACAGCTTAAAAACGATACAGGTAATGTAGATGATACCTATTTTAATGTGGCTCAAACTTCATTCCATATAGGTAGTGATAGAATAAGTGGTAGTGCGATGATTAAAAACCTAACTACTAATATGGACGTAGATATTAATGCACAAGGAAATCTAAATTTTCAAAACCTTGCACAAGCATTTCCTCTTCCAGACGGCATGACACTAGATGGTAAACTAGCGCTGGATATGGCAGCAAAGTTTGATATGAAAAGTATCGAGAAAGAACGTTATGAGCGTATCACTACTAAAGGAACTGCTAGCCTAACAGATTTTAAGTATGTAGGTGATGCTATGACTAAGCCTCTTACTATTAATAAGGCAATTGTAAATATGACTACTTCTAGAATTAAACTAGAAGATTTTGACGCGCAAACTGGTAATACAGATTTAAAAGCGAGTGGTACTATTAATAACCTAGTAGGATTCTTGTTGCAAGATCAAGACCTTAAAGGAACATTTAATGTAAGTTCTAATACACTTGATGCGTCAGACTTTATGACTGCTACAGAGGTAACACCAGCGCAAAAAGCAACCGATAAAACGCAGAATTCTACATCATCCACTACAAAAGAGGCTATTAAAATACCGGCTTTTCTAGATGCAAATTTAGACTTTCAGGCAAATCGCGTTTTGTACGATGGATTAGATTTAAAGAATGTTAGTGGTATAGCATTAGTGCGTGATGAGACACTAACGCTTAATAATGTAAAGACCGATATTTTTGACGGTAATATAGGTGTAAACGGTTCGGTAAGTACAAAGGGAGATACGCCTGTCTTTAATATGGTGCTGGATATGAAAAATCTAGATATTGCAAAATCATTTGAAGGATTTGATATGTTTAAATCCTTTGTTCCTATTCTAAAATCATTACAAGGTAAAATCAATACCGATATTACCCTATCTGGAAATTTAGATAATGAGCTGTCACCTATTTTAGGTACAGTTGTAGGAGATGCTTTTGCACAAGTGTTGACTAAGGATATTAATGCGGCTAACAACCCTTTATTGGGCAAGCTAGACAATAAAATAAGCTTCATAGATTTAGAAAAATTTGATCTATCTGATATTGCTACAAATGTCAATTTTAAGGACGGTGCTGTACAAGTGTCACCATTTGATTTTAATATTAAAGATATTAAAGCTACTGCCAGTGGTAATCACAGTCTTACTAATGAGATGGATTACACACTAGCGTTAGATGTACCTGCAAAATACTTAGGTAAAGAAGCCGCCGGTTTACTTTCTAAATTACAAGCTGAAGACGTAGAGAAAATTAAGGTGCCTATTCCAGTTAAATTTTCTGGATCATTTTTAAGTCCTAAAATAGATTTAAATCTAGACCTTGCAGTTAAAAACTTAACTAATCAGATTATAGAAATTCAAAAGACAAAATTAAAAGACAAAGGAGAAGACGCGTTAAATAATGCTGTGAATGATATTATAAGTGGTAACAATCCTTTAACTGGTATTAAAGATGTAATAAAAGGTAACGATACTAAGGCTAGCGATTCTACTAAGGTGACTACACCTAAAGATTCAACAAGAACAACCCAGCCAGTTTCTACAGAAACTAAAGACAAGGTAAAAGAAGCTGCTAGTGGTTTAATTAATAACTTGTTCGGTAAGAAGAAAACAAAAACAGACACCACTAAGACGAAATAGGTTCTGTACAAATACTTAGATTCCCCAAAAGTAGAATTAATTCTATCCTTGGGGAATCTTCTTTTTAATATAATTATACTTTCTCACTTAAATACTTCCAGTATCTTTTTGGAACGTGCTGTAAGTGTAGTTTTAAATTTTTTCTAGACTCTATATTGGTACTTTTAAAATATTGATTCCAGAGATCTTTGTAGTTGTTCTCGCTTTCGCGGAAGCTACCCTTTACAGTCATTTCATCATCTTTTCCAGAAATAGTTGTGTTTAAAATACCACGTTGACCTCGCGCTTTATTAAAATCTATTTGCACCTCTTGGACGGTTTTAAGATCATAACTAATTCCGTAATTACGTTTTAAATCATATATGATCCATTTCTGGTCGGCATAGCGATTTTTAAAATGCTTCATTATAAGGGGTAAAACATTAAAATCTGGTTCTATGTTAGCGTAATAAGTTTCTTCATCGATAAGGTGAAAACGTACAAAAGCCTCCATACGGTGCTTTTCACGACCTACCATTTTTGCAGCCTGTGATAGTTTTAGCACAGTCGTGTTTGCATAATCACCACTAGGCGCTTTTTGATCAATAAAAGTCATTTTTAAGTACTCATAAATGGTGTTTTCTATACCTATTATTTCACTTAAAAAAGCACAGTACACTTGATGAGAATCGTGATGATTACATAAAGATTTAAAGCGATTCCATACACGTTGTGCTTTATCAGGATCTGTAATTACCAGCTCTGTCCCTTCAAAAAGGTCGTTCTGTGTTCGAGAATCTAGTGCTATAATAGGCAGTTTTATCTTACGATCATAAATCGTAAAAATAGCAGTCATTAAACCATTTAAACTACCATCATATAATAAGGTCGTGGTCATGAGAATAAATTTAATTGGTTACTGAAGTTCTTGTGGTACTTGCTGCTAGAATCTAGCAGGATTAAGTTCTTGATCTTTGCACTAGTTAGATCTCTAGATTCAAATTCACGAGAGTCGCAGGTCATAAAATATTTAGATCTATTCATAGAAATACCTATCGCCTTTAAATGTTCCCAGTTTAATTTCCTGTAACGTCTTGCACTTAAAATTTTTCCTACAGATCGCATTCCTATACCAGGCACTCGCGCCAGCATTCTTTTATCTGCCTTATTGATATCTATAGGAAACAGATCTAGGTTGCGCAATGCCCATGATAACTTAGGATCTATATCCATATCTAAATTTTGATGCGTGTCGTTTAAAATCTCTTTAACGTTGAAACCATAAAAGCGCAGTAACCAGTCCGTTTGATAAAGTCTGTTCTCTCGCATCATAGGGACTTCAGTACCTATGGCAGGTAGTCTAGAATCATTTGCCACAGGTATATAACCAGAGTAATAGACACGTTTCATCTGGAATTTATCATAGAAAAAATTTGCGCTGTACATGATATCTCGATCACTTTCTCCGGTAGCACCTACTATCATTTGTGTGCTCTGGCCTGCAGGTGCATAAATAGGAGTGCTTTTAATAAGTTTCTTTTCAGATTTATAGATTTGAATAGAATTTTGTACAGCCTTCATCGGTTTGATAAAATCCTTATGGTCTTTATCTGGTGCGAGTAACTTTAGTCCAGCCTTAGTTGGGATTTCAATATTTACAGATAATCTGTCAGCATATAAGCCTGCTTCCTGCATTAATTCATCACTAGCTCCTGGAATAGACTTTAAATGTATGTAACCATTAAAGTTTTCTTCTTCTCTTAGTTTCTTAGCCACGCGTATGAGTCTTTCCATAGTAGCATCTGGACTTTTAAAAATACCAGAGCTCAAGAACAATCCTTCTATATAGTTACGACGGTAGAAATTAATGGTCAGGTCAACAACTTCTTGCACAGTAAAAGCAGCACGTTTTATATCATTAGACTTTCTGGTTACACAATAAGCGCAATCAAAAATGCATACATTAGTCAGTAAAATCTTAAGTAACGATACACAGCGGCCATCTTCTGTATAAGTATGACATATTCCCATACCGCTAGAATCACCTAATCCTTTATTCTTATTTTGTCGTTTACTACCACTACTGCTGCAGCTTACGTCATATTTTGCCGCGTCAGCTAGTATTTCTAGTTTCTCTTTTATTCTCTCGTAGTTCATATTAATGGTCCACGCAGGTGGATGTCTCTTTTAATTCAATACCTATTCAAGGTACTATTCCTTTAATCATTCTGTCATGCCTTCGCAGTAAGGCATCGGCTAGTTTTATCTCAGTTTAATTTAACTCTCATTACACTTGACGAGATTTTCTAGACCCACCAGGTTGATGAATCTCCATTTTCTCATGCGGTAATTCTTGTTTACGGTAACCATTGCTATTTCCCATTCTTCGGTCACGTAGACTGGATTGTTTATCTAGCCGCTGTATGGTCTGTGGGTTTTCTTCTGCATATCGTGGATCTTGAATATAATCTGCTTTTTGCATGTCATGTACTTCGATAGAATAGAAGTCAAATTCTTCTACGACCTTACCATATATTTTATAAATACCGCTTCCGCGAAAGGTGATTTTTGCAGCTACTGGCGGAAACATAACCGTATCAAAAAACCTACCGTTACGGTCTAAAAATGTACCAAACTGCATGCGTTTGCCCTTTGCTGTATGAGTCGTTTTAATGTTAACTACATAACCATAAATGAGTATCATTTTGTTATGATGTGTTTTCATGTCTTCTAGATCATAACTATTTATAGGTTCTTCTACTAATAATTCAAAATGAGAGCACAAGGGAAAACCTAATAATTCAATCTGTTCATAAGCTAGTTCTAATCTAGTGGTGTGTAATTGCGGTATGGTAGCTGCTCTATGTTCAGGAACAAATAATTTATTCTGAATATATGTTTGTGGAGATTTATCTAGTTTATAATGCGCCTGCCATAATAACTCATAACGATCCATGCCGGTAAATCTAAAAGCATCGATACGTATTAAAATAGATAGCTGATCTATACTTATAAGAACACGATTTATAAAATCTTCTAGAGAAATAAATAAGCCATCTAAATGACGCGCCTCTATAAGACGTATCATCGTTTTCTTCTCTAGTTCTTTAAGGTAACTGTAACCTAGATAGATACTATTACCTTTAATAATATTTGCTATGTTACTATGGTTAATACATGGTGGTTCTATAATCGCACCACACATTCTAGCTTCATGTATATAAAGTTCTGGGCTGTAAAAGCCACCACCATTATTTAATGTTGCTACCATATACTCTAACGGGAAATAGCGTTTTAAATAAAGGCTTTGATAACTCTCTACAGCGTAGGATGCAGAGTGACCTTTGGCAAAAGCGTATCCAGCAAAACTCTTGATCTGATTCCATATCTCTTTAGTCTGTACAATATCATGTCCTAGGTCCAGACAATTTTTAAAATACTTGTTCTCTACTTTTTGAAACTCTTCTCGTGACCTGTATTTACCGCTCATTCCACGACGCAGTACATCAGCTTCGGCAAGGTCTAGTTTTGCATAATAATGTGCGACTTTTATAACATCTTCTTGATAGACCATTATCCCATAAGTCTCTGGCATTATTTCCTGCATGATAGGGTGCGCTTCTTTACGTTTTTCTGGATACCGCGTGCGTA
The DNA here is from genome assembly GCF_947495285.1 of uncultured Nonlabens sp. Taxonomy (GTDB): domain Bacteria; phylum Bacteroidota; class Bacteroidia; order Flavobacteriales; family Flavobacteriaceae; genus Nonlabens. The sequence goes on from NZ_CANLXZ010000008.1 coordinate 34,194, forward strand.
AAATAAACTCGCGCATCATACCGCTTTGAGCAACACCAGGTCGTATCACAGAACTGGCTGCAACTAGTCCTATATAATCGTTAGTTGCTAGTTTGCTCAATAGCATTCTCATAGCTGGTGATTCTATATAAAAACAACCTATACATTTTGCCTGTGAGATCATGCTGTTGATCTCAGGATCTTTCATGAATTTTTTTATGTCAGTATGTACGTTTGCAATTTGCGCATCTGGCTGATTGTACTTTACTATTTCTATCGCATCACGTATTTTACCTAGACCACGTTGAGCGAGAATATCAAATTTGTGTATTCCAGCATCCTCGGCAATGTGCATGTCAAATTGCACCGTGCGATACCCCTTAGGCGGTAAACTGGTCGCGCTGTAATAATGTACGGGCCTTTCAGTAATTAAAATACCACCGGCATGTATGCTGGTATAGTTAGGCATGCCTTTTATTAAATGACTGTACTTAAGAACCAGCTCATGCATTTGATCTAGACGTTCTGGTTTAAAATTACCTGTAGTAAGCATATCAATATCTGCTCGTGGTAGACCAAAAACCTTACCTAGTTCTCTAATAACCGCTCGGTATTGAAAGGTGTTGTATGTCGCTAGTAAAGAGACGTTCTTAAACTCGTCAAAAATAAATCTTGTTATATCCTCTCGATCATCCCAAGAAAAATCAATATCAAAATCTGGTGGACTCGTTCTATAATCATTTATAAAACGTTCAAAATATAGATCTAATTCTATAGGGTCTACATCAGTTATTTGCAGCAAATAAGCAAGAATACTATTGGCACCACTACCACGTCCTACATAGAAATAACCTTTAGTGCGTGCATATTCACAAATACGCCAGTTGATTAAGAAATAAGCGACAAAGCCTTTCTTTTTTACGATTCCTATTTCCTTTTCTATGCGTTCAATTACATCGCTTTTATCTTCCTTATCGCCATACCTGTTTTCAATTCCGTTATAAGCCAGTTGTTTAAGTTTTTTATAGTCGGCTTGTTTACTTGTAGAGTAAATATGTTGATTTGCATTAAGTTGTGCATTTTCAAAATCAAAACTAATGCGACATTGATCTAATAACAGAGTGGTGTTTTCAATGATAAAAGGATAGTCTTCAAATGTCTTTTTAATCTCCTGAACAGGTATCATTTGATCCTCAAAATCTCCTTGTTGTGAGACGGGCATCTGACTTAATAAAATGTTTAAATCTATACAACGCAGTAATCTATGTGCATTAAAATCTCTTTTGTTTCTAAAACTAACCGTTTGCATTACGACCAGTTTATCCTTCATTTTCACATATTTGGTAAAAGGCAGTTTGCGTAATGCGGCGATAGAGATTCCTATGTATTCGCTTTCGCGAAAGCGAGATCCATCCATTTCTACCACCTTTTTAAAAGGATAGATGATAAAAGCATTTTTAAATGCTGGTGCCTGTTCAGGAAAAGGTGTTTTGTTTTCTAGATGTAGAGATAAGAATTCGTTTAATTCTTGATATCCTTCATTATTGCGTGCTATGCCTACGTATAACTGTTGGTGGTTGTTTCTAAAATCTATTCCTAGTACTCCTTCTAGTTTATGTTTTGCACATAACCTGATAAAATTAAGGCAAGCACTGGTGTTATTAATATCTGTAAGTACAATTTTTTTAACGCCATTTTCTAAGGCAAGTTCAATGAGGTTTTCTTCATTAAATGTACCGTACCGTAGTGAGTAATATGTATGATTGTTAAGGTACAAATGATGCTTTTTTTAATTAGAATTAATACTACTGTTTGCGATGGGCAAGAACAACTGGTGGTAGTCCATTAAATGGATTTAACATTCTGCCTATTGTTTTTGCCTCCATACCGGCGGCTCTCATCACAGTTCTATCACCATATTTTTCTCTTATTTTATCTAGAGCGATATATAGATTTATTGCTGTTTCATTATCATCAAAGAGGTTGATCTGGTAGTGTCCGTTTACAATGTGTGAAAATCTAATTCCTATTAATCGTATCAAGAGTCTGCGGTTATAAAGTTTTTTAAAGAGTTCTAAGATGTGCGGTATGAGTACATGGTCTGCGCTGCAATAAGGAATGCGCATTTGTTTTGTATAAGTATTAAAGTCCGAATATTTAATTTTCACATTTATACAACCAGTTAATTTATCACCGCGTCTAAGTTGAAAAGCCAAATTTTCTGTCATAGCAATAAGGATAGAATTCAGTTTTTTTACATCTATGGTATCTCGATCAAATGTGCGCTCTGTACTTATAGATTTACGCTCGTTAAAAGCAACAACTGGTCTGTTGTCTAACCCTTGTGCACGACGCCATATCATGCTGCCATTTTTACCTAGTACATTAGTTAACATCTCTTCTGGCATTTCTTGAATAGTGTGTATGCGTTTTACACCTAGATGTCTCAAGGTTTGATAAGTTTTATCACCTACTTGTGGTATTTTCTTTACAGATAGTGGCGCCATAAAACCTTTTTCTTCTCCATGATTAATCATCAATTGATTATTCGGTTTTGCCTCGCCGGTTGCTATTTTAGAAACAACTTTATTAGTAGATAGACCGAAGGAGATAGGTAGTCCTGTTTCTTTAATTACTTTCTTACGCAATTCTGTAGCTAGTTTATAACATCCATAAAAACGATCCATTCCAGTGAGATCTGCATAGAACTCGTCGATGCTCGATTTTTCAAATAATGGGGTTTCTTGTTTTATAATTTCTGTCACCTCGTCCGAGTGTCTAGAGTAAGCACCTGCATTACCTCTTATAACTACTGCCTCTGGACATAGTTGTCTAGCAAGTTTCATAGACATACCACTATGCACACCATAGCCTCTAGTTTCATAACTGCATGCAGCTACCACACCACGATCACTCGTACCACCTACTAATAAGGGTCGGTTTTCTAGTCGTGAATCCATTTTTCTCTCTACCGAAACGTAAAAAGTGTCTAGATCTAAGTGCATGATTTGTTTATCGCTCATAGTTGTTATTCCTGTATTATTAGGAATCGATTTGTTTGATTTTATTTAAATGCTTTTTTAAAACAAGAGGTTAAAAAACCTCACAAGATTTTTCTTGTGAGGTGTATGTTAATCAGTTTATTATTTATGCGTAGCTACTTAATTAATCGATCATGTTTTTAATAACTAGATCATTTACGGTAGGCTCCATAAAATTCACAAAGGTCTCTTTTTCAATTTCGTTTTTAAAATGAATACCATTTTGTTGTAGTACCTCATGTAATGTATGATAAACCTTATGGATAAGATCTTCGGTTTCAGCAACTTTATCAGACCAGGTTTTTACTTTATGTACGACTTTCATAGTCGCTTTTTTTCCTGTCTTTCTTTTAATTACGAGTTGTTCTACTCTTTGGGCTAACTCTGTTTTAATAAGTTCAATATTCATGTCGGTAATCATTTTAAAATAAAACAAATTGGTCTCCTTCTACTAGACGTTCTTCTCTTATAACATAATCATCTTCTTCGGCATATTTAAGACGTTCATATAAACAGCGATCGTAATCCTTGAAAAGTTTATCTCCTGTAGGTTTTAATAATTCAAGTCCGTTTGCATCAGGACTTTTTATTTTTGAAGATATAGGATAAGCATTAAATCCTTTAGAATCAAATGGCTCCATCATTCTAGAAAGCTCTGCAACTGACATATCTGAATTAAGCCATTTTTCTTCATCTTCTCTACTTAATATAACTGGTGCTCTATGGTGTTCTATTCTTTGTGTAATTCTATTTGCAGCACTTGTTAATATAGCTACTGTATGGTGCAATTCTCCTGTTAATGGATGTTGCCATGTATCATATATACCTGCTAGAGCAAATGGGCCTCTGTCGCGATTAGGATAAACCAGATATGGTTTGTTAAGTTTCTCTTGTTTAGGTCCTTCTATAAAAGCATCTACTAGAACTAGACAACGTTGTGATTTTACAGCATGTTTAAACATAGGTTTATTAAAAATACCCATCGCTCCTTTATACTTAGGATTATTCTCTGGATTCAAATCGCCTTCACTACGCGCATTAATCATATACGTCTGTTTATGTGCCCATTTAGGAGTATATCCTAAGGTAAACATCTGTATATGGTTGGGTTGCTTGTTTGTGATGACAGGTATTTTATTACCTGCGCTTATGTTCACATTTTCATTAAGTACAGTGCCTTTTATAAAAGCAGCATTAAAACGCTTTTCTAATTCTGCCGCTGGTGTAATTATCGTTGCTCTTCCACACATAATTATAGTATTTCGGAAATATTCCTAGAATAATTCCTATTAACGATTCAAATATATGGAATAATTCCAATATTATGGAATAATTCCACTGTTAAAATTGGAAATATTCCTAAATACCCTATATTTGTTCTATGGCACAAGAGATTTCAACAGAAGCAAAAAGGTTTAAACAAGTTCGTGAAGACCTAGGAAAGACACAAAGTGAATTTGCAGACTTGCTCGATGCAGGTAGTACAACGGCAGATATTGAACGTGGTAAAAAGAAAATTACAGGTAAGATCGTGACGGAGTTGTTGCGACAGTTTAACGTGAATCCGCTGTGGTTGTATGGTAACAGTTATAATAAGTATCTAGAAACTAGCACGAGTACCGCTCCTAAAATCATTACTATGGATACTAACGATCGTGAAAACATGATCATGGTACCTATAAAAGCAAGTGCTGGATATGCGAGTAACGTTCAAGATACAGACTGGTATAACGATTTGCCTGCGTTTAATATACCCTTACCACAGTATAGAGAAGGAAGTTATCGTGCCTTTCAAGTAAAAGGTGATAGTATGTTGCCGGTCTTACAACCTCAAGAATGGGTAATGGGTAAAGCGGTAGAAAGTGTGCGCACTGCAAACGATAACCGCATTCATGTAGTGGTTACCGCAGATAGTGTTCTTGTGAAGAAACTACGCAAATCAGAATCTCCAGAAGCGGTAAATTTAATTTCTTTAAATAGGGAATATCCAGTTATCGAGCAACCAGTTGTAGATATTAAAGAGCTTTGGGAAGTGAATTCTAAGCTCAGCTTTGATCTAGACGTTCATGAAGGCGAGGAAGCGATGATTTCTTTAAAACAAGGCCTAGATAGTTTGCGTGAAGAAATACAGAGCATTAAAAAAGGGAAGTAATAGGTTGTTTGTTCCGCTTTCGCGAAAGCGGATATTCTAATTATTTAAGAGACATAATATGGGTTTTGAGCATCTTTATGACTTTCTAGAACGATTACAAGTCAATAATAACAAAGAATGGATGGTAGTGAACCGCAAAGAATACCAAGCGGTGCGTTTATGGTTTATAAATTGGCTTACAGAAATGCAAGAGCGTCTGGTAGAAATCGATCCAGATTATACAGATACAGATGTTAAAAGGTCTATCAATAGGATCAATAATAATTTGATGTTTCAGCCTAATAAGCCTATTTATAAAGATCATTTTGGAGCAGGGCTGGACCTTTCATATCATGAAAAACAAAATGATTTTTATTTACAAGTAGGACTAGAGCAATCTTTTATAGCAGGTGGTTTTTATAGACCAGAAGCCAAAGTGCTCAAATCCATAAGAGAAGCCATAGATTATAACGGAGAAGAATTAATAGCAATTATTGAAAAGCCTTCTTTTAAAAAGATTTACGGTGAATTATATGACGATGGGAATTCTTTAAAAACAGCACCAAAGGGTTTTCCTAAAGATCATGAGCATATTGATTTATTGCGTAAAAAGACCTTTGCCGTAGAATATCCATTAACAAGAGAACAGATTCTATCTCCATATTTTACAGATCTTTATATCAAGTTGTATAAAGAGATGAAACCTTTTAGAACTTATTTGAGTGAAGCGGTAACGGTTTAAATTTTACTCTACCCATTCATAAAGTTGTATGTTCCTTTTCCAGCCACACTCTTTTTGCTCCAAAATAATAGCTTCACCGCTACCGTCTTTTTCTAACCTTATATACGCCAGATTCTTTTCTTTATTAAAAATCGGGATTGTGAATTTTAAAAAACTGTAGTTACCAGTTTTTTGATTTATACTATCTGCCGATTCTAAGATATTTTCATAAGAATAGTTATTTCTAGACATTTCTTTAACATCAAGAATTCTGAAACCATAAGTTGATAGCTCGTTAAGATCAATGGTTGAAACGCTTTTTCTTTATTTTTGAATGAAAGCCGTATCAGGTTCTGATAAGCTATTTGAGATTAATTCAAGTTCATTCAAGTCTGTGTTTTCTGTAGAGTAAGCAGTACGGTAACTAAAGTCAGATCCCGTAATGGTCTTTATCATATCGGGATCCATAGATAAGGGAGGTGACATTTATCCTTTACCAAAATTTGAAATTATCTCGCTTTTTGAATAAAGTATTTGAATATCTACTGTGTCAGAAAACACCTCGTTTAAAAATTCTAATTTAAACTCATTAGTGATTACAGTTGTTGTTGAATCAGATTCTTTGCAACCTATAAGAATTGATAATAGAAATAAAAAGATAAGTTTTTTCATCCTTTACTTATCCCTATAAAACACCTTAAACTCTGCGCCCATACCATAATCATCGTTTCCAGATCGCACTAATTTACTGTTAGGATTATAAGTCAAATCAAATAATTGCCAAGTCTTATTATTAAAGAAAATACGGCGTACCCATGTGTTTTTACCTTCTATTTCTTTAGTAAAAGGCAAAAGCGGTCGGTAAGTAGTAGAAACTTTCTCAAAACCAGATCTAGTTTTAATCTCTCGGTATTTCTTTGCCTTGATTAATTTTCCATCGGGCTTTGTATAACCTAATACTTGTATAGAAGCAAAAATTCCATTTTTAGGAATATTTATTTTAAGTTCTGTAATGTCTAGTTCGTATGTCTCTTCGGTAGTTTGATTGATCACAAATGTTTTTGAAGGATATAAAGATTTTCTCGATGGGCTGCCATCTTCTTGCACGTCATAAAAACTAACTCTAAACATCGTAGAAAATTTACGTAGCTTCCCTTTCTTACTACGCTGACTTTCTTCTAGAACTACAGGTAATTTAAGTTGAGTAATTTGTGTAGGCTCGCCATCATAACGTTCAAATTTTACGGCTATTTCACTTTCTACCGTAGGTAACCAGCAGTCAAAATAATTATCATGACCTATTTCCTTCTGCTTGCGATCTTTATGTTTGCCAGTAAGTGCGGCGCTTATGATTACGGTTTCTAGTTCGTCTGCTTCTAGAGTTAAAAAAACTTCAGATTTTAAATTGGCTACAGACACACTTAAGTCTGCATAACCGATGCTGGAAAAGAATAAAGAATCTACATCTTTATATAATTCTTTGGTAAACCTAAAACTACCTTCATCGTCGGCAAATGTTCCTTTACCATTACCAAAACTAATAGTAGCAAAAGCAATCGCCTCTTGAGTAGCTCCATCTTTGATAATGATGTCCTGACCTTGTATTAGGTTTAAGTTGAGTAATATGAGACTAATCCAGAATAAGTTTTTCATTGATGTTTTTTAAATAAGCGACTATCTCGCGAGTTGCGCCCGTATTGCTATTGATCCAGTGTCCACAAATCATACCACTTTTATCTCTAAAATGATCGTCTTCAAATAATTGGGTTGCGATAGATTTAAAATCTGTAGAAGTCGCAACAGAAAATAAGCCGCCTAAGTCTTCTAGTTTTCCAGCCTCAGGAAATTTTTCATAATTCTTGCCTATAATTACCGGTACACCGTAGGTAGCTGCTTCTAGAATGTTGTGCAATCCCTTTGTGCCCATTGCTCCACCTACATAAGCAACATCTGCATAGCTGTAGGCTTTAGTCAGTAAACCTATAGTGTCTATGATTAGGGTAGACGACTTTTTTAAATCATGAATAACACAGCCTTGTAGACTGCTCCATTTGGCTGGATAATAACTCAGTGTTTTTTCTAATTCATTTATGTGAGAAACTCCTACTTCATGCGGTGCGATAATGACCTTATAAGCTCCAGTCTTTTCATTTTCATTGAGCCAGTTTTTCATGATCTCAATGTCTTCTGGCCAGGAACTGCCTATAACTATGCATTTCTTGTTTCCTACAAATTCTTCTAGTTGCTTTATTGTACTGTCCTGTTCTATCAACTGGCTCGCACGGTCGAATCTCGTATCACCACTTACACTAGCATTTGTAAAACCCAGTTTTTCTAGATTTTTAAGAGAAGAATTATTCTGTAAAAAGAAATAATCAAAACTCTCTAGAGATCTAGTCATCCATTTTCCATACCAGCTATTAAATGACATTTTATCTCTAAAAACGCCACTCACTAATATAGTCGTACAGTCTATTTTTTTAAGCGCATTTAAATAATTAGGCCAGAATTCATACTTAATCATAATAGCCACCGTAGGATTTACCGTTGCCATAAATTTATTCACATTGCTTACGGCATCTATAGGTAGATAACAAACTACGTCTGCCAGGTGAGTGTTCTTTTTATTCTCATAACCGCTAGGTGAGAAAAAGGTAAGAATTATCTGAAATTTATCACGGTTAATATGTTCAATGACAGGCACTACTTGTTCAAATTCTCCTAAACTCGCTGCGTGTACCCATACTTTAGGCAGAGAAGATTTTACTTTCTGGTCTATAATATCCCATGTTCTCGCACGTCCTTTAACACCTAATTGGAGTTTTTTATTAAAGGGACCGGCTAGTGGTAGGCACGCTTTTGCAAAAGCGGAAAAAATATCATACAACGTCTTCAAAAATCAGTTTTTTTTCAAATGTAGCACAATAGCATTTACTAGTTAAATTTACAAGACTAAAACGTAGTGATATAAAAAAAAAATAGTTTCTCTATTTATCCAAAACCAGTGGTTATAAGTTTCCTTATCCTTAAAACTCCCAGTTGAGTAGTGTGAAATTAGGTGTAGGCATTCCTCTCATTATTGCTTATTTTTACAAGGACTAGTGTGGTTAAACGCACTAATTTAATAAAATTTGCAAATGCGTAAAATACAGATGGTTGACCTTCAAGGTCAGTATGAAGGAATAAAAGATAGAGTGAATAATGGGTTGAAAGAAGTCATCGAGTCGGCGGCTTTTATTAATGGACCAGAAGTTCATGCTTTTCAAAAAGAGCTAGAAGACTATCTAGATGTAAAACATGTAATACCATGTGCAAATGGTACTGATGCTTTACAAATAGCTATGATGGGACTAGGTTTAAAACCTGGCGACGAAGTCATTACTGCCGACTTTACATTTGCAGCTACCGTAGAAGTAATTGCACTTTTAAATCTAACGCCGGTTCTAGTAGACGTAAATCCTTATAACTTTAATATCGATACAGACGCGATAAGAAAAGCTATAACGCCTAAAACTAAAGCGATTGTACCAGTTCACTTATTCGGCCAGACGGCAAATATGGACGAGATCATGGCTATTGCAAACGAGCACGACCTTTTTGTAATAGAAGATAATGCACAAGGAATAGGTTCTAATTATATGCACGCAAATGGTTCTAAGTCTAAGACTGGTACTATAGGTAATGTAGGTACAACATCTTTTTTTCCATCTAAAAATTTAGGTGCATATGGAGATGGAGGCGCTATCTTTACAAATGACGATGAGCTGGCACACATTATAAGAGGTGTTGTAAATCATGGTATGTACGAGCGTTACCACCATGACGTAGTAGGTGTTAACTCTAGGCTAGACGCAATGCAAGCCGTAGTCTTAAGAGCAAAACTGCCTAAACTTAATGATTACAATAACGCACGTAGAGATGCGGCGAGAAAGTATACAGCTGCATTTGCAGGAGAAGAAAAAATAATAACACCTATAGTTTGTGATAATTGTGACTGTCACGTTTTCCATCAATACACACTAGTTATTAAAGACGCAGATCGCGATGGACTTGTAAAACATTTACAGGCAAATAACATTCCTTGCGGTGTTTATTATCCGATACCTTTACATAAACAAAAAGCTTATGTAGACGATAGATATAAAGAAGAAAACTTTACCGTGACTAACCAGCTAGTAAAAGAATGTATTTCTTTACCTATGCACACAGAGCTGGACGACGAGCAAATTAAATTCATTACAGATCATGTAAAAGAGTTTTTGAATAGATAGATGAAGATCTAATAATAAATAAAAGACCCTTATGAAAACAAAGATGTAATTTGTTTTTATAGGGGTTTTTCCATTTTTCGCTTTCGCGAAAGCGGAATACTTACCGTCTTACGGTTTATAATGCCATTAAAGTAATAATACACTTAAATAAATCGATAGAGCTTAATAAGCACTGCCTTATGGTGATAATATTTTAGGTTGAATGTTGAAACCTTTTCCCTAACCCTAAAGGGTAGGTTTCTAAATAAAGCGTTTCATAAATGATTTCGTTTTATGGAGAGCTATTTTAAAGTTGATTTTATAATAAAAGACAGACTAAAAACTTCCACCCTTTAGGGTTGGGGAAAGAAGTTTTGGTTTAGTAGAAGTGAAACCTTTTCCCTAACCCTAAAGGGTAGGTTTCTAGATAAAGAGATTAATAAAGAATATCCTTTTGAAGAGCTATTTTAAAGTTGATTTTATAATAAAAGACAGGCTAAAAACTTCCACCCTTTAGGGTTGGGGAAAGAAGTTTTAGTTTAATAGAAGAGAAACCTTTTCCCTGACCCTAAAGGGTAGGTTTCTAGATTACAATTGAATGTTACTATTAAATTTTAAAAATAATCCTGAATTTTTTGTTTCCGCACCTTTCAAGGTTGGGGAATGGAAACCGTTCAAGATCAAATGCCGAAACCTTTTCCCTAACCCTAAAGGGTAGGTTTCTTCTAGTATGTCACACAATGAAAAAAGAAGAAATAGATTATCTAAAAATTGAAGGAATGTTTGCAGGAGCAACCGCTGATGTAAGAAGATTTGCGATTCAATTGCGCGCAAATACTACTGAATCTGAAGATAAATTGTGGACTTATTTAAAGAATAAACCATTTGAGATAAAATTCAGAAGACAACATCCTTTTAATCTTTATATATTAGACTTTTACTGTCATAAGTTACGACTAGGAATAGAAGTTGATGGAGGTTATCATTTTACTAGACAGCAACAAGAAAAAGACCGAGACAGAACTTTAGAAATTTCAAAATATAAAGTAGATGTTATTCGATTCACTGACGTTGAAGTAATTCAAGACTTTGAAAAGGTTCAAAATGAAATAGAAGCTATAATAAAAGACAGACTAAAAACTTCCACCCTTTAGGGTAGGGGAAAGAAGTTTGGGTTTAGTAGATGAGAAACCTTTTCCCTAACCCTTTAAGGCAGGGGAAATAAGTTTTTTTGTTTTTCAATAAAGGTTTCTTACTACAAAGCACTATGATTTTTAAAACCTTTCTCTTCTAGATACTTTACATATTCATGTGTATTCACAGTCGCTTTTAAATCGTGTAAAAGATTATAAAGGCCAAAGAACGTACGGTTAATGTATAAGAAATGCTTGCTACCACGGTTACCGTTCATCTTACGTAATTCTTTATCATTGCTGTATTTCTCGCTTAGGGAAGAAATCTCATCCCAGAATGATTCATCAGCAAAATCAAAGGTCTTTTCTTGAAATGGTTTTGTAAATAGGCTTAACATTTCATGAAACAATGCGCTGAAATAAATAATTTCTTTCTCACTATCGTCTTTCCGTAGAATCTCTAGCTCGTATAATTTTGCTTTAAAAATAGCAGGATTATTTATACTTGCAGGTACAGCCAGCTCAAAATACGGTTGGTAAAATTCGTCCACGATTTCTTTAATACAACCGAAGTCTATAGCTATTAATTCTTCATCTTTAGAAATCAAAAAATTTCCTGGATGTGGGTCTGCATGGACGGCTTTAAGACCGTGCATCTGGAACATATAAAAATCCCAAAGCGATTGCCCTAGTTTATTACCAGTTTTTTGAGCGAATTCGGTTTTTGCAAATTCACTTAAATGTTGTCCCGTCATCCAGTCCATGGTAATGATGCGCTTACTAGATAGCTCTGGATAGTATTGTGGGAACTTCAAATTAGGTATATGACTGCAAGCTTCTGTAATTTCAATACTTTGTTTTACTTCAAGGGTGTAATCTGTCTCTTCAGTAAGTTTATCTTCAACCTCGGCAAAATAGCGCTTTGAATCTTCACCTTTAAGATTAAACATTTTTATAGCGATAGGTTTTACCATCGCAAGATCGCTACCTATAGACTCTGCTACCCCAGGATACTGAATTTTTACCGCTAGTTCTTTACCGTCTTTTGTCGCTCGATGTACCTGACCTATACTGGCTGCGTTTACAGAATTTTTTGAAAAAGTATCATAAATCTCTTCGGGAAAAGCACCTTGATATTTTTTAAACGTTTTTCTTACTAAAGGAGCAGAAAGTGGTGGGACACTAAATTGTGCTAGACTAAATTTTTCTACATAAGCTCCAGGCAGTAAGCTCTTATCCATAGAAAGCATTTGTGCTACCTTAAGCGCGCTACCTTTTAAGCTCTTTAATCCATCATAAATATCAGTGGCATTGTCTTCGTCTAGAGAAGATCTATCCATAGAAGGATTCACTGCTTTTTTAGAATAATACTTGATATAATTAGCACCTATTTTAGCGCCAGTTTTTACTAGCTCTGTGGTACGGCCTATTTTACTGGTAGGTATTTTGTCTAGTGTTTTCATAGGATGATATTAATTCCGCTTTTGCGAAAGCGGAACATGCAATAAAAAATAGTTACAATCAAATAATTCTAAAAAAGAGATAGATCTCTATATTATTAAGACATGCGTTCTTTCCAAAGGAATTTACCAAAATCCAAAACAGCGTCTAAAGGTGTGTTATCAAAAACGTCAAAAATGGTATTGACAGATTTTTCTATCGCCATGTCTGTTTTTTCAAATCCAGCGCTGTCGTCGTCCATCCAAAATTTTATAAGGAATAACATTTGTACCCACGCGCCTTCACTATAAATCGTTTCTGAACGCTCTAAAAGGATGTTAGTCTTATTTTCATTGCGTTCCATGATCAGTTCTTTGGCAAAATTCTTCACATGCTTGCGCAAACCTTTCAGTTGCTCCATTTTGGACATCATGTGCTGATTTTCTTTCAACGTGTAGATCACGTAACTTCTATTTAAAGTTAAAATTTCAAAAAAAGTATAGAAAAAAGTAAGCATCTTCTCGCGGTTAGAAAAATGAACATATTCTTCATTTTTATGCGAGACATCCATAGTCATGGTAAAGAAGGTGTTCCAGATATCCTTGCGTAGGCTGTCAAAACTTCCAAAGAATTTATAAAAATCTTGCTCTGGCATATTGTTCTCTTTAGCAAATTTAAAAACAGACTTAGGTGTTTTTTCATGTTCTAGAACATAATCCATATATGCAGTAAGAATATCATGCTTAGTGATTTCCTTGTTTTTGGGAGTCTTTTTTGCTGGTGCTTTTTTAGTCGTTGCCATAATCTTAAATATATATGTAAAGATAATCTCTGTTCAACTTATCACATAATAAGTTTAAACAAAAGAATGTTAAGATTTGGTCGTTGTTTAACTCTAAAACTTAGCATCACACACAAAAAAAAATCCCTTTCTAAATTTTAGAAAGGGATTTTTGTAAAAATCAAACACGATTTCTTAAAGATAATGCTATAAATTTTCTTCTTTTTTATTAAATTTTGCTATTAAACTGACTTCTATCCATTCATCAATCATGTGATCATAAAAGTGTTGTGTCAACTCCATGGTTATTTTATCAGAAGTATCAAATTCAATTAAATACGGTCGTGATTGACCTAATATATCAGTAGGATCTAAATGGTTAAAATAAGGCTCATCTTCTACGAACGAAACAATTTCCTCGTTTTCTATAAATAGGGAATGTGTTCTCCCTTGAGGTTTGAATCTATAATTCAAATCTTGATGAAAGCCATTATAGTCATCTCTAGGCATGCCTTCTGTTTCAAGCCAATATTTTCCTTTAGTTTGAGATTCATATAGTTCTAGATGATGATGTTCCTGCCTGAATGGAAAGGAAAACCACAATAATTGTAGCTCTTCTTTAAAATCTGTGCTTGCAATACCATCGTAGTCTAAGTCCATTTCTATGCTGGATTCTAGACTTTGCAATTCATAAATGCCCAGGTTAGCAGGTAAAGTTTCGATATTATCGTCATCATTGCAGCTTACAAAAAACAGATGACTGATGATGATTACCGCTATTAATTTTATATTATTCATAGTTTCTTTTTTAAAATTCTACTTGTACAGGTCTTATTTCTATCTCCAGTTGAGAAGGTGAATACAGCCTAAGATACAATTTGTTATCACATGGATTAAGATGGATCATTCTATCATAAAATGCAACATCAAATTCTCCTATAAAATCGCTTCCCTCTGTATACTTATAAGATCTAGATTTGCATCCAGTGGCAAGTACTAAAGGTGTCATAACTGCAAAGCTGAGAAAATATTTTCTAAATTTATTCCTTTGCTATTTTACTGTTTTGTTGTTTTTTCACAATAAAGTGATTTTAGCGATGTACAAAGTTTTACTAAAATTTTATCATTTACAAATAATGTTACAAAAAAAATCCCTTTTTAAATAATTAAAAAGGGATTTTCAAGATTATAAGTAACTCGTGAACTATGGTTTGTTAGTAGCAACAGGCTCTTTACTTACCCAGGTGTTAACTGCTATAATAGCATTTTCACTATAATCTACCTCTGTAAGTTGGTCACCTTTCCAGAAAAACCATTTACCAGCTTTTCTATCGTTTTTATATTCTGCCTTAGCAGTTTTAAGACCATCAGCACTATAGCTTATCCACTCACCGTGTCTTTTATCATTTAAGAATGTTCCTGTTTGTGCTACTGTTCCGTTTTCATGAAAATAGGTAGCTTTAACTACACCATCTTCCATTTTTTCAAAAGTAGGTTTTACCTCTTGTGCCGTTGCAAATACACCTACCATCATTACTGCAAAAATTATTAATTTCTTCATCGTTCTTTCTTTTAATTATAATCAAACTTAACATTAAAAACGCTTTTACACAACAATTAGGTAACATTAAATTTACATTGAATTCATAATAATCTAAAAATCAATTAATTAAACAAAATGAAACATCATGTTAAAATGTGTTTTAAGGAGTCGTAATGCAAAATCTTTGTATCATTAGTTATATGTTTATGAGTGAAATCCCTTTATTTTTGCATAATTAATAGAAGAGATTATTATGTATAGATCACACGATTGTGGAAGCCTGCGTGCTAGCGATATAAATAAAGAAGTAACACTTGCCGGTTGGGTTCAAAAAAGCCGTGATAAAGGTTTTATCGTTTGGGTGGATTTGAGAGATCGCTATGGTATTACTCAGCTGCTATTTGATGAAGAACGTACAGAAAAGGCACTCATAGAAAAGGCGCAAAAGTTAGGTCGCGAGTTTGTGATCCAGGTAAAAGGTATTGTAATTGAGCGTGAGTCTAAAAATAAAAATATTCCTACAGGAGAAATTGAGATTCTAGTTAAAGAATTAGAAATATTAAGCGAGTCTAAAACGCCTCCATTTACCATAGAAGATAAAACAGATGGCGGTGAAGAGCTGCGTATGAAATACCGCTATCTAGATATACGTCGCAATCCAGTGCGTGAGAATTTAATCTTCCGTTCTAAGGTAGCTATGGAAGTGCGCAATTTCTTAGCAAATAAAGATTTTATTGAAGTAGAAACGCCTGTTTTAATTAAATCCACACCAGAAGGTGCTCGTGACTTTGTGGTGCCATCGCGCATGAATGAAGGGCAGTTTTATGCCTTGCCACAATCACCACAAACCTTTAAGCAGTTGCTGATGGTAGGTGGAATGGATAAGTATTTCCAGATTGTAAAATGTTTTAGAGATGAAGATTTACGTGCAGATCGCCAGCCAGAGTTTACTCAAATAGATTGCGAGATGTCTTTTGTAGAACAAGAAGATGTCTTGAATATTTTTGAAGATATGACGCGCCATTTATTGAAAAAAGTGAAGAACGTAGATGTTGCAGAGTTTCCACGTATGACCTATCAGGAGGCGATGGAGAAGTATGGTAATGATAAACCAGACATTCGTTTTGGGATGGAGTTTGCTGATATTTCCGCTTTCGCGAAAGCGGGAGAATTCAAAATCTTTAACGAAGCAGAGCTGGTTGTTGCTCTTGCAATTCCAGGTGGGGAGAGCATGACACGTAAAGAAATTGATAAATTAATTGATTGGGTGCGACGTCCACAAGTAGGTGCTACAGGAATGGTGTACGCAAAATGCAACCTAGATGGTACTTATAAATCTAGTGTAGATAAATTTTATTCTCAGGAAGACCTTTCAAAATGGGCAGAAGCTACTGGCGCAGAACCAGGAGACTTGATCTGTGTAATGTCAGGACCTGCAGATAAAACGCGTGCGCAATTAAGTGCCTTGCGTATGGAAATGGCAGAGCGACTAGGATTGCGTAATGCAAATGAATTTGCTCCTCTATGGGTGGTAGATTTTCCATTATTAGAATGGGATGAAGATACAGAGCGTTACCACGCCATGCACCATCCATTTACTTCTCCTAAACCAGAAGACATAGAAAAGCTAAAAACAGATCCAGGAAATGTGCGTGCAAACGCTTACGATCTGGTCATGAATGGTAATGAAATAGGTGGTGGATCTGTGAGAATATTTGATAAAGAATTACAGGTCTTAATGTTCGATCATTTAGGGTTTACTCCAGAAGAGGCTCGAGCACAATTCGGTTTCCTTATGGATGCTTTTGAATATGGAGCGCCACCACATGCAGGATTAGCTTTCGGTTTTGATAGGTTGGTTTCTATTTTAGGAGGTCAGGAAACGATTAGAGATTTTATCGCATTCCCTAAAAATAATAGTGGTAGAGATGTTATGATAGATGCGCCTAGTGCTATCGATCTAGAACAATTGAAAGAATTGAATTTAAAAGTAACCGTATCGTAAAGGTAGATCACATCGACCCTATTAAAAATATGAACTTTTTAAAAACATTAGGAATCCTACTCTTATGTGCTGTTGTGGCCATAGCGGTAGGGTTTTTATTACTACATCAAGGTAACGATGCGTTAGGTCATAAAATGATCGGGCTTGCTACGCTTTTTATATTTTTAGTCATCATGCCATCGTTTATTTGGACGCGCTATAAAAATAAGGACCTTTCTAAATTTAACTTTCATCAAAATAAAAGTGAAGAGGACGAAGACTGGGATATCAATGATAAAAGCCGATTAAATTAAATATTATAGTTACTTATATGGTAGCTTTTTAATTAAGTAACACTGGTAAATTGATAATAGATATATAATTGTGAGTACTGAATAAATAAAAGAATTAAATGACGTTCCATAAAGAATTTAAAGAAGCGCTAAGTCATCTATCAAGTGTCGAGAAGGATAAACTCATTCTAAGACTTTTAAAGAAAGATCTTATGCTGGCTAATAGATTAGCCTTTGAATTATTGGACAATGGAAGTGTTGATGATAGAAGAGCTGATCTTGAAATAGCTTTAAAAAACGAAATAGAATATAGAGCTACTTTTGTAACGACACCAGGTTATCTAATGATGGACTTAAGAGATATGAGTGGTAGAATTACCGAGCATCTCAAGATAACTAAAGATAAATTCGGAGAAGTAAGTCTTAATTTATTGATGCTAGTTGAGTGTTTAAAAATTCATAATAAAAAAATAGAAGAATACACCCCTGGTAAGTCTAGGAAACTTTCTGTTTACATTATTGCTAGAGCTTTTAAAATATTAATTTTAATCTGTAAAATGCATGAAGATACATTTATGGAATTTGAAGATGACCTAAAAAAACTGGGAACTCTCATTTCTGATAATAAGTATTTGATGCGCGCAGCTACATTTAATAGATTTGATGTCAACTGGCTATTAAATGCAGATATTCCAGAAGATATAGAGGCATTTCATAAAGAAATACGAGCTAATGGCTATTTAAAAAGTAATTCTTTTTGATTACAATTTTATTATTAATCATAAAGCTTTTCCACATTTTAGAACCAAATTAAGTAATAACTTCTCCTTATTACCGACTTTTGTAACTGTTAAACAATAATATGAAAAAAGGTGTATTAATGGTTAATCTGGGATCTCCAGATAGTCCTAACCCAAAAGATGTAAAAAAATATCTTGATGAGTTCTTGATGGACGAGCGAGTTATAGACTTACCATACATATTGAGAGCTATTCTAGTAAAGGGAATAGTATTAAACACAAGGCCTAAAAAAAGTGCTGAGGCCTATAGTAAAATATGGTGGGATGAAGGAAGTCCATTAATTGTACTTTCAGAACGCTTACAAGAAAAAATAGACGCTTTTACTAGTGTGCCTATTGCTCTTGCTATGCGTTATGGATCTATGTCTATAGAAAAAGGAATGCAAGAATTGCATGATAAAGGTGTAGATGAGGTACTGCTTATACCTCTGTATCCTCAATTTGCTATGGCGACTACTGAAACTATTCAAGTACTTGCTGAAGAGCTGCGTCAGGAAAAATTCCCGAATATGTCTTTTACACACATGCCGCCATTTTATAATCATCCAGATTATATACGCGTACTGTCTGAATCTATTAGAGAATCCTTAGAAGGCAAAGATTATGAACATTTATTGTTCTCTTATCATGGAGTTCCTAAAAGGCACATAAGAAAGAGTGATATCACAAAGTCACATTGTAAAATGGATGGAAAATGTTGTTCTACACCATCACCAGCACACGAGTTTTGTTACAGTCATCAATGTAAGGAGGTAACAAGATTAGTAGGAGAATACCTAGGTATGGAAGAAGGTACTTTTTCTACCAGTTTCCAGTCGCGACTAGGTTTTGACCCATGGTTAACACCATATACAGATCGTACTATTGAAAAAATGGGATTAGGTGGGACTAAGAAAATGGCCATTGCTACTCCAGCTTTTGTGAGTGACTGCCTGGAAACACTAGAAGAAATAGCTATGGAAGGAGAAGAGATTTTTCATGAAGTAGGAGGTAAAGAATTTCATGTAATTCCATGTCTCAATGATCGTGAAGATTGGGTAAAAGTACTTTCTCGATGGATAGATGAATGGGCAATGAGTGAGGTTACTTTATAAATATGATGTTTTACTTTATTACAAAAGGTCTTCTAGTCAGGAGACCTTTTTTATTTTACTACGCATACCTTTGCCGCTCATGAAACCATTAAACTCTAGTAAATCAGAACTATTAGGTAAACAGCCTATTACAAAGCTACTTATCAAGCAAGCCGTGCCTGCTTCTATAGGAATACTTGTGATGTCTTTGAACATCTTAGTAGATAGCTTTTTTGTGGGAAACTGGATCAGTTCTGATGCGCTAGCAGCCGTGGGTGTAGTGTTGCCTATTTCCTTTTTTGTAGGAGCTTTAGGAATGGCTATAGGGATAGGTGGATCAAGTATAATCTCTAGAGCTTTAGGTTCTGATAATAAAACTAAGGCACAACTAACCTTGGGTAATATGCTAGCCCTTACTATAGTTGTAACCGCTATTCTTACCGTTTTAGGTCTGTTATTTATCCATACACTGGTTCCTGCTTTTGGTGGTAGAGGAGTCTTGTTCGAGCCAGCGAGCATCTATTGCCAGATTGTCTTTTATGGTATACCATTTCTGTCTTTATGTATGATGGGAAATAATGTCATTCGTGCAGAAGGTGCTCCTACGCATGCTATGATTGCCATGCTTATTCCATCAGTAGGTAATTTGTTTTTAGATTATATTTTAATTAATGTGTACAATTTTGGAATGGCCGGAGCTGCGTGGGCGACTACGGCTAGTTATTTCTTGTGTTTTAGTTATGTGACATGGTTTTTTCTATCTGGAAGAAGTGAATTAAACATATCGCTACGAGATTTAATTCCAGATAGAAATATTCTTAAAGAAATAGGAAGTTTAGGTTTTGTTACCCTTGCTAGACAGGCAACTTCCAGTATTATTTTTTTGATCATGAATAATATACTCTTTGAATTAAGTGGTGCAGATGGTGTTGCTGTTTTTAGAATTATAGGGGCGATGATGATGTTTGCCATATTTCCTGTTCTAGGAGTAACACAAGGGTTTTTACCCATCGCTGGATTTAACTACGGTGCACAATTATGGAGTCGTGTACGAGAAGTTATTTACACCTCGATTAAGATTTCTTGTATTCTAGGAGCTCTTATTTTTATGGGGCTTTTTCTATTTACTTATGAAATAGCCGGTGCTTTTACAGACAATATTAATGTAATTGAAAAAAGCTCATTTGCAATGAAAATGGTTTTTCTATCTGTCCCATTTATAGCAATTCAGTTAATAGGAGCAGCATATTATCAGGCTATCGGTAAAGCAATTCCTGCGTTGCTATTGACTCTTTTGAGAATGGCTATTATTCTTATTCCATTGCTATTAATTCTTCCTGGTTTATATGGTGAGTTAGGAGTGTGGATTAGTTTTCCCATTGCAGACGTGTTCTCTACAATTATTACTGCCGGTTATTTGTGGAAAGCGATGAAGAAACTGAAAATAAAAATAACAGGGTAATTTATTTTGTTTCCGCTTTCGCGAAAGCGGAATAATTAAATATTCTCTAAACCTTTTCTTTACTATCTGCGCATATAATATCTTTACTTAAAAATTAAGCTTTTATGTATATCAAAGAATTTGATGTGAGATGGAGTGACCTAGACGCTAATAGGCACATGGCAAACAGTGCTTATCAAAATTTCATGAGTCATACGCGTATGGCATTTTTAATAGAGAACGACTTTGGTCATAGAGAAATGTCCCAATATGAAACAGGACCGGTCATTTTTAATGAAAATATATTTTATTTTAAAGAAATTCATCAAGGTAGACCCATTAGAGTTAGTTGTGAAGTAACTGGAATGAGTGAAGACGGTAGCCTATTCAGTTTTGTGCATAATTTTTATGATTTTAAGGGTCGTAATGTTGCGCGAGGTTTAATGACCGGCGCATGGATGAATTTAAGAGAACGTAAAATAACCGCCTTACATCCAGAATTGCTCGATAAAATTAAACATTTCCCTAGATCTGCAGATTTTAAAATATTACAAAAATCAGATACTAGATCCCATGGACAATTTGCTCAAGATCTAGATATTTAATTTGTTTTGTTAAAACCAGATTAAATATTAAGGTAGTTGAAAAGTTAAGAAAAAGTATTGTACCAGCTTGTTTTTCAGCCATTATGGTACTGTATCAATAGCTTTTTATAATGTTTAAGCAGATTTTGTATTTTACACTAGAGCTTAAAGGGAATCAAATTGCCATTTTGAAGACTTCTATTTCTTTTTAAGAGACAAAAGGAAGGGTGATCTCTGTTAGACTTACATGAAAATTGCGATGGATAAGAGATCGCCTCACCGCAACATTAGAGGTAAGGTAATGGTTTATGTGCTTAATCGTGGTAATCATTATTATATTAAACCAGTTGAATGAGTTCATTTTCTTTAAGCACGTATAGAGGTTATTGTAGAATAGTATCAAGTAGTACTTAAAAGTGTTGTATTTGAATCAATTTTGTACGTTCTCTAATTTTTACCAATATACTAGTGCGTATGTGTTGAGCTTTATATTTAGAGAACTCAATAGATTGTTCAAATATTATAAAAGTTACTTTTTCTTAAGTCCTGTTAAAAATACACCAGTAAAAATCAACAAACCTGCAACGAGTTTTTGCCAGGTAATCACATCTTTATCCAGTCCTACAGCTATAAGTGTTGCTAGTAAAGGTTGTAAGTAAATAAACACAGCAACTACACTTGGTTTTAATGTTCTTATAGCTATAATATTGAGCATGTAGGTCCCAAAGGTGGCAAAAATTACCACATAACCTATATTCAGTAAAACCTCTGTGCTAGCAGTTGTGATCTCAAATTCTAGTCCCTGAGAAATGCCAAAAGGTGTGATAATTAAAACACCAAAAAAGTACAACCATTTCATAAGTGTAAACACATCATATACAGCGGTTAGTCTTTTTGCCAGTAGGATATATATACCGTAAGAAATCGCGTTTACTAGAACTAGTATGTTTCCTAAAAAGGGATCTTTTGCTGCGGTGCTTGCTCCTGTAGAAAGAAGTGTTAATAGCGCTGCCCCAGAAAACCCAATCATAATACCTATTATGCGCAAAGTATGTAGTTTTTCTTTTAAAAAAAGAGCACTCAAAACCAGCACGATTATAGGTGTACTTACCATTAAAACAGATGCGCTTATAGGAGACGTTAATGAGAGTCCCCACATAAAGGTAATCATGTTAAAACCTACACCACAAAAAGCAGCTAGGGCTATGAGCGGTAATTCTCGATAAGGTATTTTTTTCTTAGACTCAGTAAAAAGGGAGATAATCCAGAATATGACACAAGTAGCTACAACTCTATACCATACCAGGCCTAATGGTCCTACATGCTCTGGAGTAACCTCCTTTGCAGCCGTAAAGTTATAAGCATAAAATAATGCTACTAAAAAGCCACAAATAATAGCAACTGTTCTTTTACTCATTTAAGACAGTGCCTCCTGCGCCGCAGTGACTACTTTTTTAGAATTACCTATATATGCCTGATCATTGTATATAAGGATAGGTCTTTTTATAAACGTATAATGATCCAGTAAAAGGTTTTTATAATCCTCTTCTGTTAAATCCTTTTCATGAAGACCTCGACCTCTGTATAATTGAGCTCTTCTATTAAAAAGAGACTCATAAGAGCCTGCCTGTTCTTTTAAAAACTCAACCTGATCTATGGTTACAGGTTCTTGTTTTGTGTTTTGTGAAGAGATGTCTTCTGTAAGTTTTAACTCACTTTTTATGCGTTTACAAGTATTGCAGCTATCTAGATAAATGAATAGATTTTTCATATTGCAAAATTACGATAGGTTTTTTGATAAGGAATATCTTTAACATTAATTAATGTGCTCGTTTCGCTTTCGCGAAAGCGAAATAATACCAACTGTAGTTGAAATACATCGTTATGTCATTTAATTATTCAAATATAATCCAGTTACTAGACAGCTGTTTCTAATCTCTATAGAATAAATACTTTACTGTACATGAATTAAAACGGATTCCATAAGTATTAAAAAATAATAACATTTAAAATATTGCGCATAGCATTATTGCAGGGCAAGGTCTATTTTAGGATCCGTGAAATCTGTAAATATTCTAATCAAACAATGTACATAAACATAAGGTAACGGCAACACGGGACGATGTGGTAAGTAAAGTGTAGGTAGTAGATTGCAAAGTCTAGGTAGTGAGCCTTGCATAAGAAAACTAAACTAGACTGCGAGAACAGATCTTTTAAGGTGTTTAAGAAATACACAACTAGTACTAATTATACAATGTGATGTAGAAAAGGCGTTGCGTATGGATAATATTAAGGAACATAAACTAGGCTATGTTCTTCCTATTAGAAAGCCGTTTAAGAACAATTAAATAAATTTTAAAAGACATGCCATTTTTAAAACTAGCTTTTACCTTTATACCGAAGAAAAGAAGGATATGAAATTTAATACCAAAACCATTCACGGCGGTCAGGAAAATATAGACCCTGCCTATAACTCTGTAATGCCACCTATATATCAAACCACTACTTTTAAACAAAGTACCCCACATGGGCATAAGGGTTTTGAATACTCACGTAGTGGCAACCCAACACGAGATGCCTTAGAAAAATCTATGGCTAGTCTAGAGAACGGCACTTATGGAATCACATTCGGTTCTGGTCTTGCCGCTATCGACGCGGTACTAAAATTATTAAAACCTGGTGATGAGGTAATTTCTACTAGCGATTTATATGGTGGTTCTTATCGATTATTCACACAGATCTTTCAAGATTTTGGTATCAAGTTCCATTTTATAGGAATGGAAAACGCTGCTAATATTGAGAATTATATTAATGAACAGACGCGACTGCTTTGGGTAGAAACGCCTACTAATCCTATGATGAGTATTATAGATATAGAAGCCGTTGCAAGAATATCTAAAAAGTATGAATTACTTCTAGCGGTAGATAACACCTTTGCAACTCCATATTTACAACAGCCATTAGATTTAGGAGCAGATATAATCATGCACAGCGCTACTAAATATTTAGGTGGTCATAGTGATGTTGTTATGGGCTCTCTAGTCGTAAATGATGAGGCGCTGGCTAAAAGATTGTACTTCATACAAAATGCAAGTGGGGCTGTTCCTGGACCGCAAGATTGTTT
Source organism: uncultured Nonlabens sp. (assembly GCF_947495285.1). Classification (GTDB taxonomy): domain Bacteria; phylum Bacteroidota; class Bacteroidia; order Flavobacteriales; family Flavobacteriaceae; genus Nonlabens. The sequence continues at coordinate 58,512 of NZ_CANLXZ010000008.1, forward strand.
TTTAGTTTTGCGAGGTATTAAAACACTACATGTAAGAATGCAACGTCATTGTGAAAATGGTAAAGCAGTAGCTCACGCATTAAAATCAAATCCTCATGTTGATAAAGTGTACTGGCCAGGTTTTGAAGACCATCCTAATCATGAAATTGCTAGAAAGCAAATGAAGGATTATGGCGGTATGGTTTCCTTTAGCACAAAGGCTGGTACATTAGAAAGTGCAGTTAAGGTTGTGGAAAATTTAAAGGTGTTTACTTTAGGAGAATCATTGGGTGGTGTAGAGTCTCTAGCTGGCCACCCTGCAAGCATGACACATGCGAGTATACCTAAAAAAGATCGCGAGAAAACAGGTGTTGTAGATTCATTAATACGCCTGAGTGTTGGAATAGAAGATATCGTTGATTTATTAGAAGATCTGGAGCAAGCATTGCTTCAATAACTACTTCTTAATTAAAGGTTGTTTATAGTTCCGCTTTCGCGAAAGTGAATATTTTTAAAAATTGTAACTTGTTTTTAAAACAAACCTAAATGGTAGAATAAAGGTTTCGGTATCGTTAACTATAAAATCGGAAAAACTTGAATCTAATCTAGAGTTTACATTCAGTGCATTGTAAGCACTTAAGTTAAATGACCATTGTGATTTTTTAGGTCTATAATTAATATTAAAATTTAATACTCCATAACTTCTTTTGTTTTTTGTACTTAAATTTTCAAATAATGTTTGATTAAAGTCAATATTAGCAATCCATGAATCATTAAAGTCATATGATAATTCTATACTGAGAACAGAGTTCAAAAAACTATTTTCTCTAAAGCCTTTATAATCGGTGTAGCTTTGGTTAAATCCAATTTTAAAATTTATAAAGTCATTATAGTTTGAAATTGCTCTTAAATCATATTTCAGTCTATTTATTTCTAATTGTACTGTTTCTCCATTAATAATATCATTTGATAATGATATTTGATATGATGGTTTAGTAACAAATCTCCAGTTATTATTGAGAAAAGTAGAGCTAAAAGAAAGTCCAAAATTTTGATTGGGTTGATTAAGTAAGACATATCTAGAAATTTGGTCTATTTCTATAAATTCTCTTGAAGACGTAATGCTTTGATTTCTATAACTATAATTTATAGAGCTAAAAAATAAGTGTCCTACTTCTCTAGAACCGCTAGAGTAAGTCAATCTAGATCGATGTAAATATTGTTCTTCTAGAGATTCATTACCTTGAACGATGGAGTTATAATTGCCGAGTCTAAATCTGTTTGCCAGCACACTACTATTGGGTAAAAATGCTCTTGTTGAATAATTAAAATTAAGTTTTCTATTTTTTAAAAATGTAATCTTGTATTCTAATTTAGGTAAGAATCGAATCAAATTTTTAGATGTTGAATTATCTGAAAAATTATTGAATGAATAGTTATATTGATTTATCATAAAACCCAATCTTATAGAATGATTTCCTTTATTTTTATAATAGTCTAATCCAGTCCCATAGATTATGGAAGTAAAGTCTAAATCATTATTAAAATCATCATCTTGAAAAGAAAGGTAATTATCATTAAGTAACTCTCCATCTAATGAGGTGTAGTTTTCTTTTTTGTAATTAATTTGAAACTTCGGATTTAACTGGCTATAACGATTAATACTCCAATAGTAATCTAATTTAGAATCTATAGAATTGTTGTCGGTAATTCTATCTTGTCTTATGAAGAGATTGTTTGATGCTCCTTCATAGTTAATTAAGTTAGAGAAAACAGGTTGATTAAAATTCCAGTTATTACGAGTATCACTTTCACTTTTAGAAAGTACGGTCTCCCATTCTATAAATGATTTCTTACTCCATTGCGCATGGTGTGAAGATCTCAATTCAACAGAGTAGTTTTCAAAATCTCCATCTTTTATTATGAATCTGTTAGAAACATTAGAGTTTCTAGAGTCTACATTCAAATCACTATTAGAAAAAGAGTTGCGCAACAATGCGCTAAAATCCCAATAGTTTCTTACTGTCTTTCTGTATTGCCATTTTAATTTTGTTAAACCTAACAGAGCTTTTACGTTATCTCTAGATTCTACTTGCTCTTGGGTATTTTGTAATGGATAAAAACGACTTGTTAATGTGTTAAAAGAGGACTTATCATTGAGCCATACACTGTATGCTGTAATCGTAGACCTAGGACTCACCTCATTTACTACATTTACAGCGCCTACAACGTTGGTGTTTTTTTCAAAATCGTCTCTTCTTAAATAGGTTGATAAGTCTGAGTTTAGGAGTTCATAATATTTTTCAGAATTATTTAATAGTAAAGAGGTTCCACCTTCAAAATCAATATAATCTTCAACGGTAAAAACTCGTTTACCATCATTACTTGCACCACTGACAAGATTAATACCAAGTTTTTTTGAATAGTAAAACAAATTTGCATTTGTGTTATAATTTTCTTTATAACCTGAACCAAGTCCTATATCGCCAAAAACAAAGTTTTTTTTATCTTCTTTTAATTTGATGTTTAGCGCAATTTGCTCTGTTTCTTTTAATTGTTTCATAAATGGGATAGGATCATAATTTTGAATGATCTCGATCTCATCAATGACGTCAGCAGGAATATTGTTGACCCCTAGTTTTTCATCCCCAGAAAAGAACGTTTTACCATCTACCATAAGAGTGGTAACATCTTTACCACTTACTTGAACATTACCTCTAGAATCTACTTCTACACCTGGTAATTTTTCTAATATATCTCTTGCTTTACGCTCTTCTCCTGTAAGAAAATATTCTACTCTATAAGCAGTAGTATCTCCTTTTATGTTTATAGGAGCACGAGCCTTTATTAATATGCTGTCTAGAGATTCTGCGCTTTTTTTTAAGATGTAATCTATGCTTTTATTCTCGCTCCATTGTACCGTATCTGTTACTGTTATATATCCTATAGAACGTATAGTGATTAGATAACCCAACTCTTTTTTTAGATCTATTTTATATGCGCCATCAATATTTGCACTAGCATATTTAAAATCTTTATGGCCTATTCCTTTCGCTATTATGGTTGCAGAGGCTATGGATTCTCCTATGCTATCCAGAATAACTCCTTCTTGCTTTACCACAGACTGCCCACTGCATAAAAAAACCAGCAGTAATGCTGGTCCTGTTATAAATGATTTTATCAATATTCTGGGCATAAATATTACGATTTATTCTTTCTCCTCTTTTTGTCTAATCTTAATTTAGCTTCAATTTCTGAATCTGTGAAAGAAATTTTATCAATATTTGGAATGTTTAATTCACACTTATTATCTACCTCAATAGAAAGTGCATAGAACTCAAACACTTGATCATTATAACCTAATATGAGTCCTGGAAGTACTGTTGCATCTCGAAAACCTGAGTTGTAAGGTAATTCTGTAGTAAACCATACTTCTAACAACCGTGGTTTGAAATTAGGATTATTTGAGTACAAAGTTTTTGTAGCTTTTAAACATTGATAACCCAAAATTTTTCTATCTGAATCTACAATTTTCCAATCATTTTTATTATAATCTGCTACAATTAATCGATTCTTCTTCTTACTTAAACTTGCAGCTTCTTCATCCACAGTATACCACGTTTCCGCAGCTAATAGTGCTTCTGCTATAGGGTTATTAGTATTCAAGTCTGAATTACTTTTTTCCATTGACAAAAAAGAGATTCCATCACATATTTCTAATCGAGCTATGCTATTATTAATTATGTCAACGGCTGGTATTATATAGGTCTTAATAAAAGCATTTGATTTTCCTTTTTTATTTCCTTCTGTCAGATTGAATCCGCTGTAATCAACACTATAATTAGTGACAATTTGAGCTTGCAATGAATAACTTGTTAATAAAAATAAAAAAATAAAAAGCTTCATTGATAATTTATTTAACTTTTACCTCATCCAGCAATTGACCAGACTGACTTGAGCATGTTGTGAAAAATCGATCCCATGAATCGTCTAATGCTTCTTGACTTAAAGTTGGAGCACGCAAATGCATCTCATCAGTTATTTCATTTGCAAGTGTAAAACAATCAGTGCCTTCTTCAAATTCACTAAAACTCATTAAACCAAAAGCAATAGCACCGAATAAAAATAATTTCTTCATAATTAAAGTTTTTTAAATTAATTTAAGTGCTAAGTAAAGTAAAGTAGAGTAATTATGCAATTTATTTGTATTCTTTTTTAAAATGTTAATAAATCTTGGTAGAATAGAGGAGTTAATTGGTTTTGTGCAGCTATCTATTAATCAAAGCAGTCAAATGCTCACGAGTAGCTTTATCAAAAACGCCATTAATTTACATACTGCGATCAGTGCTCTGGAATTGCTTTAAGGCACTTTCAGTTTTAGGACCGAACATCCCGTTAGAAGTACCGCAATCATGACCTAGTTGTTTTAAAGTATCTTGTAAAAGAATTACTTCATTTCCTGAATCTCCTTTTTTGAGATTCTTTCTAGAAAATTTAATCGCGGCTACAATTCTAAGTCTTCTGAAGCTTAAAATACGATCAGAAGAATAAGCTGTAATAGAAACTGGATTCCCTAATTGCGTAAATTGAGTGAAAACTCTGATTTTCAAGATAATATATTGCGATTCAATTTTGGAATTACGGTAGATATTCCAGTCTTTAATTTATTACTGTCTGATAGTCATGAAGAAATAGATCTTTTTGAATAAAAAGAGAAGTGAGGATCTATTAAATAATTCTATTTATTTGATTTATTGATGAAATTATTTATGTTTTCTCGCTTTCGCGAAAGCGGAACAACTTTCAAAGAACACCTAATTATTTATGCTATGTACTTATTATATCGTGTAATAATTATGCATCTTTGCTTGAATAATTAAACACAAAATTGGCAACTAAAAAAACAATCATAGGTCGCACCGATCGTGCAGATTTCCCTAAATTACAGATAGAAGGGATAGATATCAAAATTGATACAGGAGCATATACCAGTAGTATTCACTGCAAGGATATAGAAGAGATAGATGGTGTTTTACACACCACGCTTCTAGATGTGGAGCATGAGCAATACCATGGTAAGCGATTAAGTTTTGAAGAATATAAAATTACTAGTGTACGCAGTAGTAATGGTAGTGTAGAAATGCGATATGAAGTTCAAGGAAATATTAGACTTTTTAAGAAACTCTATAAAATTTCTTTAACCCTAAGTAATCGTGAAGAAATGAAATATCCAGTTTTAATAGGCCGCAAATTTCTATCCCCTAAATTTATAGTAGATCCTGAGTTACAGGACGTTTCATATTTACAATCACAACATGAAGATTAATATCTTATCTCGTAGTACAAGTCTCTACAGTACCAAAAGACTCATAGAAGAGGCTAGAAAAGCTGGCCATATCGCAAAAGCAATAAATGTGCTCCATTGTGATATAAAACTAGAAAAGCAAAAACCTACCGTATATTATCATGGTGAACGTCTCGTTACACCAGACGCTATTATACCTCGTGTAGGTGCTAGTATTACTTTTTATGGTACGGCTATCGTTAGGCAATTTGAAATGATGGGTTGTTTCACGACGGTAAGCTCTATGGCACTGGTAAGAAGTAGAGATAAGTTGCAAAGTCTACAATTGCTTTCTAGAAGTGGTGTAGATATGCCTAAGACCGTGTTTACCAATTTTGGTGAGCATACTGATGATATTTGTAAACGTGTAGATGGCCCACCAGTAGTTATAAAAGTTCTTGAGGGTACTCAAGGTATAGGTGTTAATCTAGCAGAGACTATTGAGGCAGCAGACGCTATTATCGATGCTAATAACGAGTTGAAAACTCGTGTAATTATACAGGAGTTTATAAAAGAAGCTGGAGGTGCAGATTTGCGTGCCTTTGTCGTAGGAGACAAAGTAGTCGGTGCAATGAAAAGGCAAGCGCAAGAAGGTGAATTTAGATCTAACCTCCATAGAGGTGGTACTGCAAAGAGTATCACGTTATCAAAGCTAGAGGAAGAAACAGCTATAAGTGCAGCAAAATCTCTAGGGCTAGGTGTATGTGGTGTTGATTTATTACAAAGTAGTCGTGGACCATTAGTGTTAGAGGTGAATAGTTCTCCTGGACTAGAAGGAATAGAAGCGGCTACAAATAGGAATATTGCAGGAGAGATTATAAAATATATTGAAAAAGGTGTAAATGCTTAAAGAACTTAAGATATTTGATACTGTTATTGAGCCAGGAACTAGTTACAAGCTCAATTTTAATATGGCAAAACTTTACACCTCTACCAGTATTGAGGTGCCTGTTATTATTAATCGTAGTAAGAAAGCAGGTCCAGTGGTTCTAATCACTGGTGGTATTCACGGTGATGAAATTAACGGTATCGAGGTCGTGCGCCAGATGATCTCTAAGAATTTAAATAAACCAGCAATAGGTACGATAATTGCCATACCAGTATTAAACGTGTTTGGTTTCCTTAATGGGCAACGAGAATTTCCTGACGGTAGGGATTTAAATAGAGTTTTTCCTGGAACGAAGTCAGGCGCCCTGGCTAGTAGGTTTGCCTATCATATTACTAAGGAGATTTTACCAATAGTGGATTTAGTGATGGACTTTCACACAGGTGGAGCACAACGTTTTAACGCACCTCATTTAAGAGTATCCCAGCTAGAAGCGCAGTCGTGGGATCTGGCCAAAGTGTTTAATGCACCGTTTTTAATGCATGGTAGTAATATTAAAAAGACCTTTAGAGCGACTTGTTCTGGCCTGGATAAGAAATACTTACTTTTTGAAGGTGGTATGTCTGGTCATAGCGATAAGAAAGTAGTTTCTACCGCTGTAAACGGTGCTATGCGAGTGCTCGACCATTTAAAAATGTTAGATCCTAGTGTTCCAGTTCCCGTAGAAGAAAAAGAATCTGTAATTATTACCAGTTCAAAATGGATTAGAGCAAAATATTCTGGGCTACTACACCCCAAAGTTGAATGTGGTAAAAGAGTAGAAAAGGATGAGTTTATTGCTGTTATCACAGATCCTTATGGAGAGTTAAGATATAAAGTAAAAGCACCTCATGCTGGTTACGTCATTAATGTGAATTATAGTCCGCTAGTGTACCAGGGAGATGCTATATTTCATATATCTAAAGATGGTGAGTAAAAAAGAACTTAGAAAGAAGTACGCTCAACTCAGGAAAACACTTACTTCAGATCAAGTAGAAGAGTACAGTTTACAAATAGCAAATCAGGCATTGAAACTTGATATTTGGGAGTATTCTAATTACCATATTTTTCTTCCTATAGAACGTCATAATGAGGTTGATACAGAGTATTTATTACACATACTCCAGGGAAAGGATAAGAATATTATCATTTCTAAATCAAATTTTGATGATTTTTCAATGTCTCATTACTTGTTAACAGATCAGACTAAGATTATAAATAATGAATATGGAATTCCAGAACCTCATGAAGAAGGAATACGTATTACTGACCAGCAACTAGATGTTGTATTTGTGCCCTTATTAGCAGTAGATAAATTTGGCAATAGGGTAGGCTATGGAAAAGGGTTTTATGACAGATTTTTAAAGAAATGTAAACCAGGTATTTTAAAAGTAGGTTTATCTTTTTTCGAACCTTTGAATAATAAAATAGATGTAAATGATGAGGATATTAAGCTAGATTACATTGTAACAAATCAAAATGCGTTCAAAGTAGTTAGTAATCTTATTTGATAAATTTAAAAATTAGAGGTAAATTACCTAACGTCATTTCTAAGTAGTATCTTTTCAGATATATTATTTTACGTTATTAAAAACAGTTATTCATAAGTGTCTGGTAATCAACACTGAGGAAATGCTGATGTAATTATATTTCTGGTTAATGTTATCGATATAGATCTATATAACATTAATGTTAAGAATTTTGATACTTTTTAAATATTCCATTGATAGTTAGATGCGAGTATCATAGAATTGTATTTAATAAAGAATGGAGTAAAATATATAAATGGTAAAACTCGTATTAGGTAACGTAAAGCGGCAGTTTGTTCACTGTAAAATTTAATATTAAATAAAATTGATAAAGAAAGCTTGTATAATAGACGATGATAAACTGTATATCGGTTTAATCAAAATGCTGGTTAAAAAAAATAATCTTGCACAAGAGTTGCTTATTTTTGAGAATGGTGAACTAGCTTTTCAATTTTTTAGAGATCAGTTAGAAAAGCAAACTCCTGACTTACCACAGGTAGTCTTGCTAGATCTTAACATGCCCGTAATGGACGGTTGGGATTTTCTAGATGAGATGCAACCTTATGCAGTTAAAATAAAAGAGGAAGGTTTAAAAATTAACGTAGTAAGTTCTACCATAAATCCTGTTGAGATAGATATGGTGAATAGTAGTAATATCGTTAACTCCTTCATTACAAAGCCTATTGATAAGCAATCTATGATAAAAGCATTTTCTATTTAGTTAAGATGCAGTTTTTTTATCAGCATCTGGAAATGCTTTTTTACTAAAAATTACTAATAGAATCACCCCAACGGTAATAGCGCTGTCTGCGACGTTAAAAATTGCATTGAAGAACTTAAAATCCTCTCCTCCTACAAATGGTACCCATTGTGGCCAGTTTCCTTCAAATAATGGAAAATATAACATATCTACTACCTGACCGTATCCTAAACCTGCATAACCTCCAGCTTCTGGAAATGCTGTAGCTATGGCACCGTGATAACTGCCAGAGAAAATAACGCCGTAAAAAACAGAGTCTATAATATTACCTAATGCACCTGCAAAAATTAGTGAAATACATAAAATTAAGATCTTATGTCCGTGCTTTTTGATACTACTTACTAGCCAGTACCCTATACCGAAGACTGCAAAAACTCTAAAAACAACTAAGATTAATTTGCCATAATCACCTGGTATCTCCATTCCCCAAGCAGCTCCCGCATTCTCATAAAAAAGAAGTTTAAATTTACCCCAATCTACTATCGCTGGACTAGTACTGCCGGTTAACGTATAATTTAATTTTATATAAATTTTACTAGCTTGATCAATTATAAGGATCAATAGTATGATGAGTATAGCTTTTGTTAATTTCATTGAATCTTTTTCAGAGATGCTAAAATACTAATTAAAACGTTTGTTAAGCATGCTTATATTACCTGATACGGTTTCTATCCTAGCAAAATACTTTAATTTTAATGGTTTTTTAAATTCTTTTACCTTTCCCGATCGTGATGCACTAGTAATATTATAGTTTTTTAGGTTTGCATATATGCTGGCATAAACAGATATAAAACGTAAGTCACCCTGTAGTAGTTCTATTTTACAACTTCCAGACAGTTGATTTATGTATACGCTATTATAGGTTCCACTTATTTTTAAGTCGGCACTTTGTAGATTAATAACTAATTTTTTATTCTTAGGCAGTACGATTGTAGCCTCGCTGTCTATAACTTTGTGTACGCCTAGCTTGTCTCCAGGAAAAGAGAACGTGGGGAGAATAGGGTCTTTAATTATTAATGAATCATTTCTAATTATGCTAGATAAGACCACCGCATCTTTATATTCTCCATTTAGGGACGTCATTAATGTTACATCTTGTGAATTACCGGTTTTAATCTCTAGCTGCACATGTTGTTGTAGATGTATATCTATGGTGTTAAATGTAGCCAGATTATGACTGGTCGCATTTCTAGTAGTAGAAGTTGTTTGAGCATCCGCTTTCGCGAAAGCGAGAACTGCAACAATTATCATAAAACATAAAAACCTTTGTAAACTAGAACAAGTATAACTGTGATCCATATTTACAAAGGTTTAAAATAAATACTAGCATTGCGCCAGATGATGTAATTATTGCATGTTTTTAGCTTCGATACTTAACGTGGCGTGCGGTACTAACTCTAGACGTTTCTTATTGATTAGTTTTCCAGTTACCCTGCACACACCATAAGATTTATTCTCGATGCGTATTAATCCGTTTTTTAAATCGCGTATAAATTTTTCCTGACGTATAGCTAGTTGTGAGCTTGTTTCCTTACTCATTACTGCGCTTCCCTCATCAAATGCTTTAAACTGTGGTGCAGTGTCATCAGTTCCATTACTAGCACCATTCATATATGCACTTTTAATCAGTTCATACTGCTCTTGTGCTTCTTTAATTTTTGCATTAAGTAAGTCTTTAAAGTAAGCTAGGTCAGCATCGCTATATCTTAATTTTTCATCTGCATTTGTTCCCATATTCTATAATTTTATAACCTGTATTGAGGTCACAATGTCGTCAAATTCAACAAGCGTACCATTATCTACAGATTGTATTAACGTTAAATCATCTGCAAGGGTTTCATCTTTAATATACTGCTCGTTAGACGCAACCGCTCCATCAATTTCACTCTGTGATTGAATAGCTATTTTAATACGATCTGTTACCTCTAGTCCAGAGTCTTTTCTTATGTTTTGAATGCGATTCACAAGTTCTCGTGAAATCCCTTCCTTTTTAAGCTCGGGCGATATGGTTACATCTAGTGCAACCGTGATTCCAGATTGATTTGCTACTAGCCATCCTTCTATATCTGAAGATGTAATCTCTACGTCTTCAAGGGTCAATATAATTGCATTTCCATTTACTTCTACCTTTTTCTGACCAGTTTTTTCTAACAAAGCGATATCTTCTTGTTGAAAACTTTTTATCTTACCAGCTATTTGTCCCATCGCTTTACCAAAACGTGGCCCTAAAGCCTTAAAATTAGGCTTAATTTCTTTTACTAGAATACCGCTAGCGTCGTCTATTAATTCTACCTCTTTTACGTTTACCTCGCTCTTTACAAGATCTGCAATTGCCTCTATTTGCGCTTTATCTTTTGCATCTAGAACCGGTATCATAATGCGCTGTAAAGGCTGGCGTACTTTGATGCTTTCCTTTTTACGCAATGATAAAGTAAGACTAGATATCACTTGTGCTTTGTGCATTTTTTCTTCTAGAACTGCATCTATTAGTGACTCATCTGCTTTAGGGAATAATGCAAGGTGTACACTCTCACTAGCATCACTTTCACAAACACTAGTTAAATCGCGGTATAGTTGATCCATAAAGAATGGAGCAATAGGTGCGCCTAATTGTGCAACCGTTTTAAGGCAAGTATAAAGTGTCTGGTAAGCAGCAATTTTATCTTGTTCATAAGTTCCTTTCCAGAAACGTCTTCTACATAAACGTACGTACCAGTTACTTAAGTTCTCAGTCACAAAAGTGGTGATAGCTCTTGCAGCCTTTGTAGGTTCATAATCTTCATAGAAAGCAGTAGTTTCTTTTATCAAAGTATTTAACTCAGATAAAACCCAGCGGTCTATTTCTGGACGTTCTTCTAGTGGAATGTTAGCTTCACTATAAGTAAATCCATCCACGTTTGCATACAGACTGAAGAAAGAATACGTGTTATAAAGTGTACCGAAAAACTTGCGTTGCACCTCTGTGATACCGTCTAGGTCAAATTTAAGGTTGTCCCATGGGTTAGCATTACTTACCATATACCAGCGAGTAGCATCTGCTCCATATTTACCTAAAGTTTCAAAAGGATCTGCTGCGTTACCTAGACGTTTAGACATTTTCTGTCCGTTTTTATCTAGTACGAGCCCATTAGAAACTACATTTTTATAAGCCACATCATCGCTTATCATGGTAGCGATAGCGTGTAGTGTGTAGAACCATCCACGAGTTTGATCTACACCTTCGGCAATGAAATCTGCTTTTCTCAGTTGATTTTCTACTTGTTCTTTATTTTCAAAAGGATAGTGCCATTGAGAATAAGGCATAGAACCAGAGTCGAACCATACATCAATAAGGTCTGTCTCACGTGTTAGTTTCTCTCCATTTTTACCTACCAGATAAATGTCGTCTACCACGTTTTTATGAAGATCTACAAGATTGTAATTCTCTTCACTCATATCGCCAGTTTTAAAACCGGCAAAAGGATTAGAAGTCATGAATCCAGCTGCTATTGATTTCTCTATCTCTGCGGTAAGTTCTTCTATAGAACCTATAATCATTTCTTCAGTTCCAGTCTCATTTCTCCATATAGGTAGCGGGATTCCCCAGAAACGAGAACGAGATAAATTCCAGTCGTTTGCATTTGCTAGCCAGTTACCAAATCTTCCTTCTCCGGTAGATTTAGGTTTCCAGTTGATAGATTTATTCAGCTCGTGCATACGGTCTTTAAATTCCGTCACTTTAATGAACCAACTGTCTAGCGGATAGTATAAAACAGGCTTATCAGTTCTCCAGCAATGTGGGTAACTGTGGACATATTTTTCTACTTTAAAAGCACGATTCTGTTCTTTTAAAGCAATTGCGATATCTACATCTACAGAGCGTTCTGGCGCTTCTCCATCTGCAAAATATTCGTTCTTTACATACTTACCACCTACCTCAGGTAATTCATCTCTAAATTTTCCTTGAAGAGTTACCAGCGGTACTGGATTTTGATTTTCATCTAGAACCAGCATCGGTGGGATAGGTGGATTTGCCTGTTTAGAAACCAGTGCATCGTCTGCACCAAATGTAGGTGCTGTGTGTACGATTCCTGTACCGTCCTCAGTAGTTACAAAGTCTCCTGCGATCACTCTGTAAGCATCTTGCGCGTTTTCATACGGTTGTGCATAAGGCAACAACTGCTCGTATCTTAAATTTACCAGATCAGTTCCTTTACAAGAACCTAATAACTGATAAGGGATTTTTTTATCTCCTAATTTGTATTCTAGTTTCGCTTTCGCGAAAGCGTTACCTTCTAAAAGCTCATACTTTTTACCAAACTGGTAGCTCACTAATTTCTCAGCAAGAATCACCTGCATAGATTCTCCAGTATATTGGTTAAAAGTCTCAGCTAGTACATAATCGATTTTAGGACCTACAGTAAGTGCAGTGTTAGATGGTAGTGTCCATGGCGTAGTAGTCCAAGCTAGGAAAAACACATCTCCATTGTTTTCAAATGGTAATTTTGATGGATCCTCAACTTTAAACTGTGCTGTTACTGTGGTGTCTGTAACATCTTGATACGTTCCAGGCTGGTTCAACTCGTGCGAGCTTAATCCTGTACCTGCAGCTGGAGAATAGGGCTGTATTGTATATCCTTTATAAAGTAAATCTTTAGAATAGATTTCTTTTAATAGCCACCATACAGACTCCATGTATTTAGATTTATAAGTAATATATGGATCTTCCATATCTACCCAATAGCCCATGTCATCAGTAAGCTTGCTCCAGATGTCGGTGTATTTTAATACCGCATCTTTACATGCCTGGTTATACTCTTCTACAGATATTTTAGTACCTATGTCTTCCTTAGTAATTGCTAGTGCTTTTTCTACACCTAGTTCTACAGGTAGGCCGTGAGTATCCCATCCAGCTTTACGGTTAACTTGGTATCCTTGTTGGGTTTTAAAACGACAGAATAAATCCTTGATTGTACGTCCCATAACGTGGTGAATACCAGGTAAACCATTTGCAGACGGTGGTCCTTCAAAGAAAATAAAAGGTTCATTTCCTTCACGAGTCGTCATGGACTTGTTAAAAATGTCGTTTTCCTTCCAGAAGTTTTTGATGCGTTCATCTACTTCAGGTAGGTTCAATCCTTTGTATTCGTTGAATTTCTTACTCATTACACTGGTGTTTTAAAGCTGGCAAAAGTACGTAATTTTGCGCATTATTTTCGACGTAGAAAATAGACTTAAAAGTCGTGCTTGATAAAAGTGAAGTAATAATTATCTTACTGTATCTTTATTTTGTCCGTAAGTTTTAATCCAGTTTTAATTTCAGTAAAAATACCGTCAGACATTCCTGTTTCAATTTCAATTTCTTTAATAGATTGTTGCTTATCAACTAATTCTACATAGCTTTTTCTCCGTCTATAAATGATGTTTTTTTCCTTGATACTCAAGGATTTTTTAACACTTGCGGTTTCAAACTCTGCAAGACCTGTAAACCCTGGTCTGATACCAGAAATTGAATCTAAAACTATAGCTTTAACATTATAATCCACTAATTCATCTGGTTTGATTACAGGGATAATTTCTTCGATTTGTGCCTTTATGACACTATTATCTAGCGCTTTTATAACAATCTTGAAATCAGAGCCTACTTCCAGTTTGTTGATATCTAATTCAGAAACTGTAAAATAAAAATAATATGATGAATCGTCAATTATTATTGCAATCGTTGTTCCATCATTGAAGGTATTGCGTTCAGTAACTTGTTTGCCATTTTTAACTAATACTTGTAAAACTCTGCCTTGAGTTTTTGAAATAATAAAATTAGGAGCGTTTTTTGACTTTTTAACGTATCCGTTTCTGGCAATTTCTAAGTTGTTTATTGCTGTTTGATATTCTATCCTAGACATATCTAAAGCTAACTGAGTAATCTCAAACGCTTGCCTTGCGATAACACCTTTGCTAAAAAGCTGCTCGTTCCTGCCATGGTCAATTTTCTTTTGATTCAAATCTGCACGAGTAATTTGAACAGATCTTTTTGCATCTTGAATAATATTAGGGTTTTGAATAATTTTCACCTTTGCTATTGGAGAACCTATCTCAACCTTTTGGTTGTTTTTAACATAAATAGTGTCAACTACTCCTGGAATTTCTGAAGCTATTTTTACAATTTCTGATGGTTTAAAATTACCTATATAAAAATCAGTTTTTGATATATTTCTTAATTTGGGTTTTTCTGTAGGGATATTTTTACCATTATCATTGGTTATAATAAAAGCAGCTCCTGCAAGTATTAATAATACAATTATGAAACCTAGTGTTTTATTCATATTTTAATTATTTAATGCTCTTAATGCTTCAACAGGAAGTACATTAGATGCTTTTCTAGCTGGAATTATCCCAGCTATAGATCCTGATATCATTAAAAGTAAAATTCCAAAAATGACTATATAGGGACTGATCGTTAATTCAAGAAATTCATTTGTACTTGTTATACTAAGATAAGTATTAATAAGAAGCACTACAAAATAGCCGAGAATCATTCCTAATATCCCTGAAAGTAATGTAATTATAAGAGCTTCATAAAGCACCATTTTTTGTATAGAAATGGGTGTTGCTCCTAATGATTTTCTAATACCAAACTCTCCAGTTCTTTCGGTTACAATTATAGTCATCACATTGTAAATGCTTAACATTCCACTTACTAAAAATGAAATTCCTATAAACCATAAAAACAAATTAATCGCCTTAAATACAGTATTGAAGGTTTCTAAAATAGCGGCTGGATGGTCAAGGTATAATGCTGTTTTATCGTTAGAATGAATTCCTTTAATTTTTTTAAGGTATGTTTTCAACGTTTTTGTAAAAGATTCCGTATTAGTTTTTTGACTCATAGAAAGTACAAAATTATCAAAATTTCTATTCTCATTTAATGCAATAGCAACTTCATAAGGCATAAATACATGGAGTCCAGTATTGCTCATAAAATTATCTTCCTCAAGCACACCGACAACTTTGTACCCTCTATTATCTATAATAAGTATTCTTCCTACTGCATTTGAATTATTAAACATAGATGTTGCAATATTATGTCCCACGACTATTACATGTTCATTTACATCTTTATAGTTATAGAATCTCCCATGTTTTAGGTTCAATGTTTTTATTTTAAAATAATCGTGCTCTACTCCATAAAGTGTAAATCTTTGGGTAGTATTTAAATCAGAAGATAGCTGTTTACCTGATACATTTATAACAGGAGATAAATATTCTATCTCGTTAAAATTGCGCTTTAATTGAGAGGTAGTAACCTCATTAAAATCCACATAATCGCCCTTAGTTACTCCCAAGCTTGATATAGAAATTTGCCCTGCGTACACATCGATAGAATTTATCGTAAACTGTGAGAGCGATTTTGTTATTCCATTTTGAAGGCCATTGCCAGTTGCGGTTAAAAGAATTAAGATAAATATACCCCAGGCAACAGTTATTCCTGAGTTTTTACTTTTATCAAAATTAGAATAAGCCACTTGTATGATTTCTTTAATTTCTATCATATAGATCTATTCAAAGAAATAATCTTATCTCTTAATTCATAAACTGTACTGTTGTTTTTTTCTACAATACGATCATCATGAGTTATAAATAAAATAATCATATTTTTTTTTATGGAGTCCAGTAATTTCAACACTTTCAGTTGACTTAAACTGTCTAAAGACGAAGTTGCCTCGTCTAAAATTAATAATTTAGGTCTATGTATTAAGGCTCTAGCAATAGCTATAAATTGCTTCTCGCCGCCAGATGGCGTTACACCTTCTTCTCCTAGAATAGTGTTATAATCATCTTTAAATTTATTGAAAAATGAAGCCAAACCTAATTCGTTCTCGCAATAATCTATAACTATTTCTATATCTAGACCTAGCGTTAGATTGTAATATAAACTTTCATTATATATTTTAATGTCTTGCGGCACATAAGATACATAACTTAACCACTTCTTATTATCTATGTTTTTAAGGTTAACGTCATTATTAATCATAATAGTGCCCTCAACAGGGTTATAAAATTTGAGTAATAATTGTGCCAGTGTACTTTTACCGCTACCACTAGAACCCATTAAATAATGTATTTGCCCTTTTTTAAATGATAAATCACTTTTCTCTATAATTAATGATTGCCCAGGATATGCAAAGACTACGTTATTAATAGAAATAGAGTATATCTGATCTATTGAAGTGTTTTGATCCGTTTGAATTTCGGTTTCTAAGGTCGTTCCTCTTTGTACAAAATCAAACATGCGCTGTAAAGCTATTTTACTTTCTAGGATTTCAAAGTTAAGCTGTACTATACCTTCAACGCCACCTACTACCATCGTAACTAATGAGATAATAGCAATTAGATCACCTGTTTCTATAGCGCGATCATAGACTTGCAATACTGCATAAGCAATAGCTACTCCAGTAATAATAGTGCCTGAAATAGTCACTAAAAGCGCCTGTGAAATATCTTTATGTACTAGTTCCAGAATGGATTTTTGAAAGGCTTTATAATAGTCAACCGTTTTACTAAAGAAAATAGGCTCTTTATTATATACTTTAATGGTATTTATACCGCTTATAGTATCTATATAATTAGACTCTACAACAGCATATTTAGAAAACATACGTTGCTGCAATCTTTTAACAGTAGGAATATACAACCATACAGATAATAGCAATACTGGAAACGATGCTGTTACTAACCAGCCTACTGCTGTAGAATAAGAAAACAAAAATATAAGTGCTACGACTAAGGTGAAAAACTCAATAAAGGAGTCTGCAATAATGGTTTTTACATTGCGTTGTATGCGCTGTGTATCGTTCATTCTGGCAATCATATCGCCTTTCTTTTTACTATCAAAAAAAAGTTTAGGCATGCGCAATAATCGTTTAAAAAAGAAGTCAAAAACCCTAATATTAAAACGATATGCTTGATTTAATAACACCTTAGAACGCACAAAACTCAAAATGAGAATAGTAATTAAAAGCAAAAACCATATCGTTAACGTCTTAAACAACAACCCTATATCACGTGATGGTAAAACTACATCTATAAGTTTTTCTGTAAAAACCAAGGTGCTCATGCTTAGTAAAGAGATCATAACTCCTATAAAAACCGCTGCAATATAAAAGCTTTGATCTTGTTTAATCATACTCATTACCCAAAAAAAGTGCTCGTATTTAGATACAGACTTGGTAACCAGTCGCTCTGTTTTATTAAAAACAAGAATATTACCACTTTTCCAGAGTTTTTCTAACTGGTTTGTACTGTAGTAAGCCATTCCATAACCAGGATCTGCTATTATGAAACCTTTCTTTTTATTATAGCCAAAACACAACACGTAGTGCAACATTCCATCATTTTCTATATGTAATATATATGGAGTCTCTAGCTTTATAATATCTTCTATAGAAGCATTATAGGCAATAGCTTCTATACCTAGCTTTTCACTAGCCTGGATTAATCCTAGGAAAGAAGTGCCTTTTTCATTTGTACCACTTAATTCTTTGAGATACTCTAGATTTTCATCACTACTATAATACCGCAGTACCATTTTAAGACATGCACAACCGCAATCCTTTTGATCCTGTTGTAAAACAAGGTGTTTTTTATAGCTATAAGTTTTAAACATTTTTATTTTGAAAGTAGTTTATTTCGCTTTCGCGAAAGCGATAATACAACCAACTCTTACTCCATTTGAGCACCTTTAATATATTTAATAAGTAGAGGTGCAGGCAACTGGTCGTTAATCGTTTTTACTAATTCTTGCTTTTTATCGTAAATGAAATAGGTAGGTGTGCCAGCTTCTTTAAAAAGTGTAAAAAACTGATCTGAATCGCATTGTAGAAACGATACATTAGAAACCTTATCCAGCTCATGTCGCTCTTTATAATCTATCATATTATCCCATGAGGCAGGACTTGTAAATATGACTTGTGAAGATGCATGAAGCTTTGCAAATGTTTTAAAAAAGGCACCAGACTTCTCACAAAGACCACAGTCTGGATCAAAGTAAACAAGAATTAAATTACGCTGCTTATCAAGATCATATTTAGAAAAAGGAGTACCATCTTGTTGTAAAAATTCAAACAAGGGTATTTGATTGTTTAATGACGTAATATCGCTTTCTTCTTTGACTATTTCATGATTCTCTTTAACATCTTGTGCTTTTAAAGTTACAATCATTATTACCGATAGAAGTAGTGACGCAATGATTACTACATAGATTTTGCGCATCATTTTAAAAAAGGTCAAACAAATACCAGAAAATGGTGTTGTAAAAAATAAATACAATAAGGTATGCGAGATACGAATACCCTATCAATTGTAACGCAGTAAATTGTTTGTAGAGCAATCGCAGTAATAAACCTACTAGTAAAGGGAATAAGATATAAACCCAACTGGTCTCTGCTACAATATTCCACAGCCATGCTGGGACATTCTCTTTTTCAAACCAACTGGACATTTGAAAATAATTATCAAAATGCCTTATGTCTTCCATTTTATAATCACTTTTAAAGATGACAAAATAAATGGTTGCTAATAGCTCTGGAATGTAAAAAACTAGAAAACTAGTTAAAGTGACTTTTAATAAACTTGCGTATTTAATAATGTTTAATCGTTCATGAAACAATATCAATACCAGATAAGTACAACTATATCCTACCACTACTAGTAATAAAGGTATAAAAATAAACAAGGCATCTACATAAAGCTCATCCCAACCGTAAGAGGTTTCTTCTACATCTTGTTCAAAGGCAGCAAGCTCTTCCTCAAACTCGCTGAGGTCTATATCTAGATCTTGATACTCATCATACTTTGCCTCATATTTTTCATCTAGAAATTCTTGATATACTTGATCGTTTAATACTACGTCTGTACTTAGATAGGACAGTATAAAACATAAAATTGCAACCATTAATGCTATTAAAAGCACGTGGCTTTTTAAAAATCGAGTCATGTGTAGTTAATTTTTCTCAAATTGTTCTTTAAGGCTCATCTTTTTTTCTAGGTCTTTAATCATTTTTGCTTCTTCTTCGGTTTCCAATAGGACATTGTAATTTTTCCAAAATTCTGGGTTGTATTTATTTTTATTAAATAATACGTTATTGTTAATATTCAGGTCTTTTTTGTTTACAGTAACCTCATTACTTTCTAACACGGTTTCTGATAATAAAATTTCAATTTTATTATAGTAATATTGATCATTTTTATTTTTGTCGGTTGACGATAATGTTGCGTTGTGCCACAAAGGGCTCCAATAAGAAATATAGTATGGATACATTCTTTCATGAAGCTCTTTAAATTTAATTTTGTATTGTAGAGATATTTTAGAACCATTAATTTTTTCAAATGTTTGAACAAAATTTTTGGAGGGATTGATAATAAGAGTGTATTCCATCTCTAAAATAGCATAATTATTTGCATTAACATAAATATAGCCAAACGGAAGCATAGAATCACCCCATTTTGGTACAACTTTTGAAGGTGGTGTTGTGGGTAGAATTTTGATTTTATATATTGTATTGTCTTCACTATGTATAACACTGTCTAACTTAAAACTATGTTGATTAATAAAATTATTATTTTTTAAATTTATTTTACCTTTTTTATTTGTTTTTGGTTTAATAATACGAGTGTCAAAAAGGTTTAAGCCCTCAAAATTCCGTTGATCATAAACTCTAATTATTTCATTCCATTGGGCTTTACTATAAAACTCATTTTCTTTTAAGGCCTTTTTTCTGCTTCTCTTAAATGAGTATTCCCTTGTTTTTCTAAGATGCTGTGATAGTATAAATATAGAATCTAACTCTCTAAAGTCTAAACTTTTTCTAGTTTCTAAAAAATCAACCGAAATGTTTTGTGAGGGAAAATTAAAACCTGGGTCACATATTTTTATAGCGGCTTCACTAAGGAATCTGAACTCATTTTTAGTTCGTTCAGTATACCTCAAGAAACCAGTTGTAGCAAAAGGTTTTGACGGGAAATTGTCATAATAATTTAACAATACATTTTCTATAATTTTTTTAGGGTTCTTTAACAAAGGTTTCAAAACTACAGATTCTAAAAGAGTTGACTCTCGAACCATAATAACGGTTTTATTTTTTTTCGAAAGGTCGCTTAGACTTGTGATATATGTTTTAAATCCTATATAACTGAATGAAATTTTTGTGTTGTTACTCAGCCTATTAACTGGAAGGATAACTTTGCCATCTGAGTTTGAAATTAATGTTAGATTCAGATCTTTAACGTATATATGTACAGATTCCATAGAGTTGCCATTTGCGTCTATGATTTTTAACTCAAAATCAGAATACTCGGAAAGACAAGTCAATAAACACAGTAAAATAGCGTAAAATGTTTTCATATCATTTTAAAAAAAAAAGTTTAAAAAGGTTTCACTTATAATCGTAACCTTTTTAAACTCTATAGTGTTATTAAAATAATTAACTATGTGGATTTAGGACAGACACACCATTCCTTGAGCAGCGAGCTTCACCTAATTTTCTTATTTGTTTATTAATTCTTCTTGTTCTTCTATCCGTTACTTCTCGATCACCTAATCTGTCTAATCTTGCATTGATTCTACTACAGTAATCTCCACCTATTATTTCGCTTAGCGTATTAAGTTCTATAGATTTCATATTTCTTAACCTTTAATAAATCCTGGGCATTTTGCATCTGCCGCTTTTTGTTGTTGTTTGTATATTCTATCGGCTCTTCTGATAGTTTGTGTTCTAGCTTGCAAGCGTGCCAAACGAGCTGTTAATCTTGAACATTTGTCACCACCCATTACACTACTACTTTCATTTAAACTTAACGTTTTCATAAATAATATATTTTGATTAGTTGCTAGACATTTTGTCTAGCTTTCTCTACAAATCAAAAAAAAAAAACGAGGCTCGCAAGTTTGATGTCAATTGATTTTTAATTTTTCTCAAATTGTTCTTTAAGGCTCATCTTTTTTTCTAGGTCTTTAATCATTTTTGCTTCTTCTTCTGTCTCTAGTAAAATGTTATAGTTTTTCCAGAATTCAGCATTATAAGGTCGTTTTTCGAATAAACCATTGTTTTTAGAACTTTTCATTTTCGTTTCGATAACATCTTCATTGGTAACATAGTTGCTAAATAGTATTTCTTGTTTGGTCAAATTAAAATTATCTTTTAAATTGTTTTCCAAATAATTTTCAGTGGCTTCTGTTCCTATTATTTTTGGTTCAGTTTTCGAGATATATGTCAAAAACATCTTGTCGTAATAAGATTTAAATTTGTAATTTAAAGTATATAGTATCTCCGTACCAGTGAAAATGCGCATACTTTCTCTACGTTTTTCACTTCCAATTAAAGAGTAGGTTAACTCTTTGATTGCAAAATTATCAGCATATATGTATATCCATCCAATAGGTAAATAATTATCTTTTAGTAAGTTATTCAATCTTTTATTTTTTGAAGATGGTAGTATTTTTATTTTATAAAGAAATCTATCATTTTGAGTTACCATTGAGTCCAATTTAAAAGTATGCTTTTCCTTAAAATCATCGTCTAAAATGGCATTTTTTTCATAAGCGTATCTAATCAAATTTTGATTTGATTTTAAGAGGAGTTCCAAAGAACTTTTTTGATTATCTAGGTAATTTAAAGCTTTTGTAAACTCAAGATCAGAGTAATCTTTTCTTTGAGCACTTTTCAAAGCTTTTTTAAATCGAAAACCTTTATTCGTTGTTAAATATTTGGTGTACAAGTATGTAGAGTCTAAATCTCTGTTGTCAATACTTTTTCTTAATTCATCTATACTAATTTGAATGTTGTTAGTATCAGTCAAGTAGCCTTCATCATAAACTGATATAGCGGCTTCAATTAGCCATTTCACTTGATTTGACGATTTCTCGGTGTGTCTTAAAAATCCTTCGGCTATATATGGATTTGTTATCAAATTGTTTTTCATGTTATTGATAGCAAAATCAATAACTTCATCTGCATTGTATTCTTTTCTTTCTTCTAAGAGTATCGCATCCAGCTGAATAATTTGTGGCTCAAGTTTTAATTTTAAATTAGTAAATTTCTTTAATGAGTCTATTCTTAGATAATAATTTTTATAGCCAATGTATGAGAAAACAAGCACTGAATATTTTGGATCATTGGGTGTAATTATCTCAAAGCCACCATTTGAATTTGATATTGTTCCTAAATTTACATTTTGAAAGGAAATATTTACATTAGCTATTGGAATATCATTATTACTACTGGTTATTGTTCCACTTATTATACGCTGACTGTATACGGACGTAGTTGTCAATAAAAACAAAATTATAATTTGTATGTTTTTCATATTTTTAAAATAAATAAAGCTGGTCTTTAATTAAACCAGCTTTATAAGCTTATAAAGCTAGAAAGTTTACTACTGCCCTGCGCAAGCAGCTGCACCCTTTGCAAATGTCTTAATCCATCTTGCGCTACCTGCATTACCTCGCGCAGTCTGACGTGCCAAACGAGCTGTTAATCTTGAACATCTGTCACCACCCATTACACTACTACTTTCATTTAAACTTAACGTTTTCATAAATAATATATTTTGATTAGTTGCTAGACATTTTGTTTAGCTTTCTCTACAAATCAAAAAAAAAAAACGAGGCTCGCAAGTTTGATGTCAATTGATTTTTAATTTTTCTCAAATTGTTCTTTAAGGCTCATCTTTTTTTCTAGGTCTTTGATCATTTTTGCTTCTTATTCAGTTTCTAGTAGGATATTATAGTTTTTCCACAATAGTGGTTTGTAGGGGAGTTTTTTAAAGAGATGTTTGTCCGTAAAATTCCTACTTTCTCTATTCCACCTTAATTTCTAGCACAAGCCCCTCATGACTCCTCAAGTTCATTACTTTACCATCTTCAAAGATTAAGTATTGTCCTTTAATGCCTTTCAGTTTTCCTGCGTACTCGGTAATTTTTGCAAGATTAACACTAGTCACTTTTTCAGGATATTGAAGTACAGGAAAGTTGATTTCCCATTCCTTTTCATTATCGAGAATATAAGGTTGTGCTTCTTGAGGAATGTGCTGGAGTAAGCTTTTGCGAAAGCGTAACAAATCAACATCTTCTATACTATTAGTAAGCATCTTGCGCCAGTTGGTTTTATCGGCTACGTGATCTTTTAGTGCGACTTCTGCAATACCGGCTAGGTAACGGTTAGGTGTTTCAAGAATGGCAACAGCTTCATGTGCACCTTGATCGATCCATCTGGTAGGAACCTGCGTTTTACGAGTTACTCCTACTTTTATATTACTGCTGTTTGCTAGGTAAACGATATGTGGTTTAAGTTGTACTTTTTTCTCATATTCTAGATCTCTATCTTCTTGCTCTAGGTGAGCGCGACTTAATTCTGGACGCATAATCCAGTCGCCAGCTTGTGGTGATGCGGTAAAACAATCGTAACAAAAACCCTGACGCCATATTTTTTTATCCAGACTACAGTTAAGACACTCATTACCTACATGCTTTAAAGAAATGCTTTTATCCAGCAACTGATTCATGTGTACAAAGTTGTCTGGGAATACCAGATAGTATTGAACTGTTTCTTTGAGTTCAGTTTGCATTTTTCTTATAGTGCCAGTAAGGATCATTTTAGTAACTTTAAAAATTATCGAAGTATCTTTGAATCTGTAAAAATAAGATGAACTCTAATTAATAATGGCAAACGCACTAGTCAATTCTGTAGTATCGTGGTTTCTTAAGAAACGTATTCATGATATGGAGCTTTTTATGAAGCATCCACAAGAATTACAAGATAATATATTACAAGATCTTATTTATTATGCCCGACATACAGAGGTCGGTAAAAAGTATGGTTTTGATACTATAAAATCCTATGCAGAGTTTGCAAGCCGCGTCCCAATGTCTGATTATACAGAAATGCAAGATGCCATAACGAGATCGATGAGCGGAGAAGGTAATATCTTCTGGCCTAGTGATATTAAATGGTTTGCAAAGAGTAGTGGTACAACTAGTGCGCGTAGCAAATATATTCCTGTAAGCCAGCAATCACTAGAAGACTGCCATTATGCAGCAACTAAGGATTTATTGTGCATGTACCTCAATAACAATCCAGATTCTAAGATATTCAAAGGAAAAGGATTGCGACTAGGTGGTAGCAATACACTAGATAAAAAGTCGGGAACTGTAGCTGGAGATTTGAGTAGCATTTTAATAGATAACATGCCTTTTTGGGCAGACTATAGTTCTACACCAG
This sequence comes from uncultured Nonlabens sp., assembly GCF_947495285.1. Lineage (GTDB taxonomy): Bacteria > Bacteroidota > Bacteroidia > Flavobacteriales > Flavobacteriaceae > Nonlabens. The sequence continues at coordinate 83,242 of NZ_CANLXZ010000008.1, forward strand.
GTAATGACGTAGCTCTTATGGCAAATTGGGAAACTAAAATGCCTGCGATCGTAAAAGAAACAATAAAAGAAGATGTAACCAGTCTTGCAGGAGTACCTTCCTGGATGATGGTGTTGCTCAATAATGTTCTAGAGACTACAGGAAAAGATAATATTCTAGAGGTATGGCCACAAATGGAGGTCTTCTTTCATGGTGGTGTGAGTTTTGATCCTTATGTAGAGCAGTTTAAAAAATTATTACCAGCAGGACATATAAAGTATTACGAGACTTATAATGCGAGTGAGGGTTTCTTTGCGATCCAAGATACTAATGATAGTAAGGAACTATTACTTATGCTAGATTATGGAATTTTTTATGAGTTTATCTCCATGAAAACTTATGGAACGCCGCAAGAAAAAGTGATACCTATTAGCGAGGTAGAGTTAGGTGAGAATTATGCTATTATCATCACGACCAATGCTGGTCTGTGGCGCTATAAAATAGGTGACACGGTACGTTTTACTAGTAAAAGCCCTTATCGTATTAAAGTAAGTGGTCGTACTAAACACCATATAAACGTATTCGGTGAAGAGCTTATTATAGAAAATGCCGAAGAAGCACTTAAGAAAACCATTAAGGAAATTCCTTGTGCTATTAAAGATTACAGTGTAGCGCCCATCTTTATGGAAGGTAAAGAAAAAGGAGCGCATGAGTGGATGGTAGAATTTGCAACAGAGCCAGAAAATGTTTCCGCTTTCGCGAAAGCGTTAGACCACAATCTACAACGAGTAAATAGTGATTATGAGGCAAAACGGGCTAATGATATAACTTTAAAACAATTGATCATACACAATGCAAAGCCAGATGTATTTTACAATTGGTTAAAGAAGAAGGATAAGCTAGGCGGTCAACATAAGATACCTAGATTAAGTAATTCTAGAGAGTACATGGATGAGTTGCTCGAGATAGATAGATGTTCTAGAGCCTCATAATTAATCTTTAAAAGAACTATGCTTAAAATCTATAGCGAGCAAGTTATAACTCAAAACGAAACCGTATTTTTGCAAAAAAATTTTACATGAGCAAATTAGTTGTGGTAGGTACAGTAGCATTTGATGCGATTGAAACTCCGTTTGGTAAAACAGATAAGATTTTAGGTGGAGCCGCTACCTTTATAGGACTTAGTGCATCTCACTTTAATACAGAAGTAGGTCTAGTAAGTGTGGTAGGAGGTGATTTTCCTCAAGAATATTTAGACATGCTGACTAACCGCGGCATGAATGTGGAAGGTGTAGAAGTGGTAAAAGAAGGGAAAACTTTTTTCTGGTCAGGAAAATACCACAACGACATGAACACGCGCGATACGTTAGTTACAGAGCTTAATGTATTAGCAGATTTTAATCCAGTTGTGCCAGAATCATTTAAAGATGCTGAGGTTGTGATGTTAGGAAACTTACATCCAGCAGTGCAATTAGGTGTTATAGAGCAGACTCCAGCAGCAAAATTAATCGTCCTAGATACCATGAATTTCTGGATGGACAGTGCACTAGATATGTTGCACGAGGTAATTGCCAAAGTTGATGTAATCACTATTAATGACGAAGAGGCTAGACAACTGTCTGGAGAATATTCTCTAGTTGCTGCAGCAAGAAAGATTCATGCTATGGGGCCTAAGTATGTGGTGATTAAAAAAGGAGAGCATGGAGCTTTATTATTCCATAATGAAGAGATTTTCTTTGCACCAGCATTACCACTAGAAGAAGTTTTTGATCCTACTGGAGCAGGAGATACGTTTGCAGGTGGCTTTTCAGGATTCCTTGCAGCTAGCGGTGACTATAGTTTTGAAAACATGAAACGTGCCATTATCTATGGATCTAACTTTGCATCTTTTGCAGTAGAGAAATTTGGTACAGAGCGCATGCAGACCATTACAAATGAAGAGATCAAAACACGTTTAGAGCAATTCAAGGCGCTCACAAAGTTTGAAATAAAAAGTTAATAATTCTATCAAAAGGCCTCAAGATTTTCTTGGGGCTTTTTTATTTTTATATCCTTATAATCCCCATCATGAGCGATCAATTAAAACACGAGTGTGGTATAGCACTTATCCGTCTTCTTAAACCATTAGAATTTTACAAGGAGAAATATGGTACAGCCTTTTATGGTATAAATAAAATGTATCTAATGATGGAGAAACAGCACAACCGCGGTCAGGATGGTGCTGGATTTGCAAGTGTTAAACTAGATCTAGATCCAGGGCAACGTTATATTTCTAGAGTACGTAGTAATGCTGCGCAACCTATTCAAGATATCTTTGCTCAAATTAACGACCGCATTAATACTGGGCTTATTGAAAATCCAGAACTTAAAGACGACTTTGCTGCCCAGAAAGAACAACTTCCATATATAGGAGAGGTTTTAATGGGGCATGTGCGTTATGGAACTTTTGGAAAAAATAGTATAGAATCGGTACATCCTTTTTTAAGACAGAACAACTGGATGCACCGCAACCTGATTATGGCAGGTAATTTTAATATGACTAACGTCCACAAGCTTTTCAATAAGTTAGTGTCATTAGGACAACATCCTAAAGATATGGCAGACACCGTAACTGTCATGGAAAAAGTAGGTCATTTTCAGGATAGACAAGTAAGTAAGCTATACAAGAAATTTAAATCTAAAGGACTTTCTAAAAGAGAGGCTAGTCCTAAAATAGCAGAAGAACTAGATGTTGCAAAGATCTTGCGTAAAAGTGCAAGAGACTGGGATGGAGGCTATGCCATGGGTGGACTTATGGGGCATGGAGATGCGTTTTTGTTGCGTGATCCTGCAGGAATACGACCAGCTTATTATTTTAAAAATGATGAGGTAGTAGTAGTAGCAAGTGAGCGACCGGTTATACAGACTGCCTTTAATGCACCTTTTGATGAGGTAAAAGAACTGGACCCTGGTAAAGCAATTATTATAAAGAAAAACGGTACGGTTACCCTAGACCAGATTACAGAACCATTAGAACGCAAAGCGTGTTCTTTTGAACGTATATACTTTTCTCGTGGTAGTGATGCAGAGATTTACAAAGAGCGTAAAATGTTAGGAAAATTATTGTTTCCTAAGATTATGGAAAGTATCGATAACGATATTGATAACACCGTTTTTTCATACATCCCTAACACTGCCGAAACTTCATTTTACGGTATGGTAGAAGAAGGTCATGCAGTTCTTAATCAGCAAAAAAGAGATTTCATTATTGCAGGTAATGGACAGTTAACAGCAGAGCAGGTGGAAGAAACGCTGTCGCGAAAGCTGAGAACTGAGAAAATAGCTATTAAAGATGCAAAACTACGTACCTTTATTACAGAAGATTCTTCTCGTGATGATCTTGTAGCTCACGTTTATGATGTGACTTATGGAGTAGTGCAGCCAGAAGATAATCTGGTAATCATAGATGATTCTATCGTAAGAGGAACGACGTTAAAAAAGTCTATCCTTAAAATGATGGATAGATTAAACCCTAAGAAAATAGTAGTAGTTTCTAGTGCGCCACAAATACGTTACCCAGATTGCTATGGTATCGATATGGCACGATTAGAAGGTCTAGTTGCTTTTAGAGCGGCGCTAGCATTACATAAAGATCGTGGTACTTATCATGTTATAGAAGATATTTATAATAAATGTAAATTACAAACAGAGTTAGAAGATGTAGATGTAGTAAATCACGTAGTAGATTTATATGCACCATTTGAAGACCAGGAGATCTCTGATAAAATAGGAGAGTTGCTATCTGACGAAGACATCAATGCAGAGGTGAAGGTGATTTATCAAACGGTAGAAAATCTTCATAAGGCCTGCCCTAAAAATTTAGGAGACTGGTATTTTACAGGTGACTACCCAACTGTAGGCGGTAATCGTGTAGTAAACCGCGCATATATCAATTTCTTTGAAGGAAATGATGAGCGTGCTTATTAAGAGCTAGTATTTATGGCATAAAAAAATCCCCAAATCAACTCGTTGATTTGGGGATTTTAAATTTTAGCTAGTTAGGATTACTTCCCTTCAGCATATTTTTTAGATACTTCTTCCCAGTTAATTACATTAAAGAAAGCTTCAACATAATCAGGGCGTCTGTTTTGATAGTTTAAGTAGTATGCATGCTCCCATACATCAAGACCTAAAACAGGAGTACCACCACAGCCTACACCAGGCATTAATGGGTTATCTTGATTAGGAGTACCGCATACATCTAGTTTTCCATCTTTGTGAACACATAACCATGCCCATCCAGAACCGAATTGTCCTTTTGCAGCAGCGCTAAATTTATCTTTGAAAGATTCAAAAGAACCAAAAGAAGCATTGATAGCATCTGCTAGGTCGCCAGTAGGAAGACCACCACCATTAGGAGTCATTACTTCCCAGAATAATCTATGGTTATAAAAACCACCACCATTATTTCTTACTGCCTTATTTTCTAAGTCTAAGTTTAAAAGGATGTTCTCGATAGTTTTACCTTCTAGATCAGTACCTTCTACAGCGTTGTTTAATTTAGTTGTGTATCCTTGGTGGTGCTTACCATGGTGTATTTCCATAGTTTTTGCATCGATATGTGGTTCTAGTGCGTCTGTTGCGTAATTTAATTTTGGTAATTCAAAAGCCATTTTATATAGTTTTTATTGTGTTAATTCTCGAGCTCTAAAATTAAGTACTTAAAAGTTACTGTTAAAATAATCTGCGTTATATTATACTTAAAGTGTTCAACCTTAAAATGATGAGTAAAATAGTTAAAAGAATAAAGACTTCTTTTAATATTAATTTAAATTGATCCTGTTTTCTATGCTTATATTTGACTATGTCTCAATCATCTACTACCTTTTATAGCGCCAGCGCAGGTTCTGGTAAAACCTTTACACTAGCTAAGGATTACCTCACACTGCTATTTAAAAATCCATATTCAAATGGGTATCGTCGCATACTCGCTGTTACTTTTACAAATAAAGCAGTAGGCGAGATGAAAGAACGTATTCTCGATTACCTACATAAATTTACTCTAGAAGAATTAGAACACAGTGTTGCTGGTATCGCTAGTCATATAATGGACCAGACAGCTCTAGATAAGGAGCAGTTTAAAAAGAAAGCGCGTGCTATTTTTAATCAATTGCTTCACGATTACTCTGCTTTTGATATCGTGACTATAGATTCTTTTAACCATCGTATTTTAAGAACCTTTGCAAAGGATATAGACCTGCCAGATAATTTTGAGGTAGAATTAGATAGCAATAGACTTATATCAAAAGCCATTCATAACCTTATTGCGCGTGCAGGAAAAGATAATAAGCTTACACAGCTTCTGGTAGATTTTTCTCTTTTGAAGATAGAAGAAGGTAAAAGTTGGGATGTAGAGTATGATCTTTTAGATATCGCAAAATTAATTCTTAATGAAAATCATTACACTTATTTAAAGCAATTAAAGGGGAAAGAGGTAGAAGATTTTTTACGTTTTCGCACAAGTTTATATAAGAAAATCAACCTATCTCAAAAACACTTAACTGATAAAGCAAAAACTCTTGTTGCACTGTCAGAAAGCCTACATATTACTCCCAAAGATTTTAAAGGTGGTTCTAGAAGTATTTTTAATGTAGTTGTTAAAGTGTCTCAAGAAGATTTTACGGTAAAACTAGACGCAGCCTCTATAAGAGATTTAATAGCAGGTGACCTGTATCCTAAAAATAAGGCACAAGAAATTAAAGACGCTATCGATACCATGGCGAGAGACCTTAAAGAATTTGCAGAGTCGTATAAAGAAAACATGGGTACTGTGCTTTTTTATAAAAACATAGCGAGCACTCTCACACCATTATCCTTACTTAATGAGTTGCTCCATGAAATCGATAAAATTAAGGAAACAGAACAAATTGTACCTATTTATGAATTTAATGCACTTCTTGCAGAGCAGATAAAAGACCAGCCAGCACCATTTATTTACGAAAGACTAGGTGAGCGCTACCGTCATTATTTTATAGACGAGTTTCAAGACACCAGCCGCATGCAGTGGGAAAATCTCTCGCCACTCATAGAAAATGAGTTGCAGCAAGAACGAGAAAATGAAGAAAGAGGTAGTCTCATGCTCGTGGGAGATGCAAAACAGTCCATCTACAGATTCCGTGGTGGAGATGCAGATCAGTTTTTACGACTACTCGCTACACCAGACCTTTTTATGTTGCCTAAAAAAGACGAGACCTTAGAGTTTAACTGGCGCAGCTTTGATGAGGTAATTAAATTCAATAATGAATTCTTTGACACTTATGGAGATCACTTAATTAGCGACGTCTATCAGACTTTGTACAAAGAGTATTTAGAACAAAAAACTAGGGCAAAAGAAGGAGGTTACATACAAATAGATTTTATAGATAAAGATTTTGAAGCGCCTTATGAGAATGAAGACGACTTTAAAACACCGTACCCATATCACGTGCATCAACAGATTTTAAAAGCCTATAATAATGGCTTTTCCTTAGGCGAGATATGTGTTTTAGTTCGCGCAAATAAAGAAGGTCATGAGATTGCAAAATATCTCGTGTCTCAAGAAATGCGTGTGGTTTCTGGAGATAGTCTGCTAGTTTTTGCGTCTCATAAAGTCCAGTTGTTAGTTTCATTAATGAAAATGATCCAGGTTCCAGACCAGCAACAGCCACGTTTCGAGTTCTTAATAGCTTATACGAGAGTCTTTCATATGGAAGATATACATTCTTTTGTGACGGCACATTTACAGGAGAGCCTGCTGGATCTAGGAAAAAAGTTAGTAGGTGTAGAAGAAGATGATTTAGGTTCCGCTTTCGCGAAAGCGGCATTATTTCAGGCAACAGAACACGTAGCAGATTCTTTAGGATTATTTAAAGAACAGGATACCAGACTACAGGCTTTTATGGAATTCTTATTTGAATACTCCACAGGTTATGAAGTCTCACTTTCTGGTTTTATGGAGCACTGGGAATTGAAAAAAGAAAAATTAAGCGTACCAGCTGCTGCAGATTCTGATGCGGTGCAAATAATGACTATCCATAAATCTAAGGGACTAGAGTTTCCTGTTGTGATAGTGCCACATTGCGATAAGAAACTAGATGATGCTAGAAATCCGGCCGGTTGGGTTACAGTAGATGAGAAGGAATATGATGGTTTTGATCACGTTTATATCAATCTAAAAAAAGAGAATGAATTTTATCCTGGCAAGGCGCCACAAGTTTATCAGAATAATCTTGCCAAAGCACAGATGGATCAAATAAATACACTCTACGTTGCATTTACAAGAGCTAGAGAGCAGTTGTTTATAAGTGGTATAGATAGTAAAACGACTAATTATTCTTCTTTATTAAAAGATTTTGTCGATAGAAAGGGACTTATTTTAAATATCGAAGAAGGTTTTCAAAGCGCTCAAATAGGAGAGGTGCACCGCAGGTCAGTAAAGGTAAAACCAGAAGAGAGCGAGATGCTCGAAGAGTATAAGGTAAACCTAGACACAGATAGGTTGAGTATTTCTACTAGAAAAGGACTGCTGTGGGCTAGCGGTGTTAGTGATGCGATCCAAAAGGGTAATGTGCTACACGAGTATCTTTCACAAGTTGTTGTGGTTAACGATTTAATGAAAGTAAAGAATAAAATAGATCGTGATTTTTCTTTATCAAAAAAGGAACAAAAAGAGATGAATGTGATGATTACAAGTGTAATACATCATCCAGAACTCGTCTCTTATTATAAAGAAGGGTTAGAGGTGCGCAATGAGCAGCCTATTTTGCTTCCTACTGGTGCGCGATTAATACCAGATAGATTAGTTATTAAAAAGGAAGGGGTTGTAATCATGGATTATAAAACAGGAGCAGTTATGGATGATCACAGATCTCAACTTAATAAGTATGAGGCTGTATTAATCTCTATGAATATGGAGGTTTTAGAAAAAATACTGGTCTATACAGATTCTCTAGAAATAGTGAAATGGCAAGGGTAAGCCTTAATAGTCTTATTACCTTTGTAAAACTTAAAAACAAATAAATCAATATGTACGGATCAATTAAGGAACACCTACAGGAAGAGCTGGCTCAAATTAAGGAAGCTGGACTATATAAAAAAGAAAGAATAATTACATCACCACAAGACGCTGTTATTACATTAAATGATGGAGATGAGGTGATTAATTTTTGCGCTAATAATTACTTAGGACTTTCTTCCCATCCAGAAGTGATACAGGCTGCAAAAGATACTTTGGATTCCCATGGCTTTGGTATGAGTTCTGTCAGGTTTATTTGTGGGACTCAAGACATTCATAAAGAGTTAGAACAAAAACTTGCTGACTTTTACGGTTGCGAGGATACTATTTTATATGCTGCTTGTTTTGATGCTAATGGTGGTGTTTTTGAACCATTACTTACTAAGGAAGATGCCATTATTTCAGATTCTTTAAATCATGCGTCCATTATAGATGGTGTGCGTTTATGTAAGGCTGGTCGGTATCGTTATGCTACAGGTAACATGGCAGACCTAGAAAAACAACTGCAACAAGCAACTGTAGATGGTGCTAGGTTTAAACTAATTGTTACAGATGGTGTATTCTCTATGGATGGTTTATTAGCACCTCTAGACGAGATTTGTGATCTAGCAGATAAGTATGATGCTCTAGTTATGGTGGATGAGTGTCACGCCGCAGGTTTCTTAGGAGATACTGGTCGTGGTACTCTAGAAGCAAAAGGTGTTTTAGGTAGAGTAGATATTATTACTGGAACTCTAGGAAAAGCATTAGGTGGAGCTATGGGCGGTTATACTTGTGCAAATAAAGAGGTGATTGAAATATTAAGACAGCGTTCTAGACCGTATCTTTTTAGTAATTCTCTTGCGCCTTCTATAGTAGGGGCATCATTAAAAGCACTAGAATTAATAGATAGAAGTACAGAGCTTATCGATAAAGTGCAATCCAACACGGCGTTTTTCAAAAAAGGAATGCAAGACTTAGGATTTGACATCGTGGATGGTGATAGTGCCATAGTACCAGTAATGTTATACGATGCAAAGTTGTCTCAACAAATGGCAGATATGCTTTTAGAAGAAGGTATCTATGTAATAGGGTTCTTTTATCCAGTGGTTCCTAAAGAAAAAGCAAGAATTAGAGTACAGTTAAGTGCTGCACATGAGCAAATTCACATAGAAAAGGCTATCTCAGCATTTGAAAAAGTAGGAAAAAAGCTAGGTGTTATCTAAAATTAATAAGTTAAAAGCAACAAAAACTGCATTTTTAGACAAATTTATTAGTTTATGTCTTGTTAAAGAGATGGAACGGTTTAATTTTGCATTGTTGATTAATAAAAACCCCAACATGAAAAATATTTACAAATTATTAGTTGCTGGTGCAATTTTACTTTCTGCCAGCATGAGTTACGCGCAAGATGAAAGCAATCGCTGGAGTATCGCAGTAGGAATTAATGCAATCGACCTTTATCCTGTAGGAGAAAAAGATGCTGGATTAGGTGATTACTTTGATGAATTCTTTAATCTAGACCACTACAACTTACTTACTGCACCTAGCCGTGTGGAAGTAGGATACTACGTAGGTGATGGCATCGTTGCAACTGGTGCGTTTTCTGTGAATTCAATAGATACTGTTGGAGATAGCTCCATTGATAACCTTTCTTACTATTCTTTAGATGGAGGATTGAGATATAATCTTGCAGAATTATGGAACGGTGGTGAAGTTTTTAACCCTTATTTAGGTGTTGGTGGTTCTTACCAGTGGTTAGATGATCAAGGTTTTGGTACTTTTAATGGTGCTTTTGGTTTTGACGTGAAGATAATCGATAACGTTTATGCAAATGTTCAAACTTCTTACAAGCATGCCTTTGAAGATAATTTTCCTAAGCACTGGCAACATGTAGCTGGTGTTAAGTTTACTTGGGGCGCAGTAGATACTGATGGTGATGGTATTGTTGATTCTAAAGATGCATGTCCTACAGTAGCTGGATTAGAAAAATTTATGGGTTGTCCAGATTCTGATAATGACGGTATTGAAGATTCTAAAGATGGCTGTCCTAACGATTTCGGTCCTGCTGAAACTAACGGTTGCCCAGATAGAGATGGTGACAAGGTTCTTGATAAAGATGATAAATGTCCTGATACTCCTGGTGTTGTAGCTCTTATGGGTTGTCCAGATGCAGATGGTGATGGTGTTGCTGATGCTGATGATAAGTGTCCTAATGAAGCTGGTCCTGTTGCAAGACAAGGTTGTCCTATTAAAGATAGAGATAATGATGGTGTTGAAGATGCTATGGATAAATGTCCAGATGTGAAGGGTATTGCAGAATTAAATGGTTGTCCTAGACCAGTTGTACCTACTAAAGAAGTACAAGCACAGTTAAATGAGTATGCTAAAACAATCTTATTTGATACAGCCAAAGCTTCTATAAAGGCACAGTCTGCATCAACGTTAGCTGATATTACTGCGATCTTAAAAAAATATCCACAAGCTAAGTTTACAATTGAAGGTCATACTGATAGTTCAGGTAGTGCTAAATACAACGAAAGACTTTCTGATGATCGTGCACTTTCTGTAAAAGATTACTTAGTAAAGAATGGAATTGATGAATTCCGTTTAAGCTCTAAAGGATATGGAGAGGCTAAGCCTGTAGCTAGCAATAGTACTAAAGCTGGTAGAACTCAAAACAGACGTGTAGAGATTAACTTAGTAAAATAAGTTATCACTAACATTTAATGATAATAGAAAGCCACTCTGAAAAGAGTGGCTTTTTTTGTGCTTTAAACTCATAGTTCCCTTAAAGACTAGATCTTGTTTAAACCTATTTCTACCTCTATTTTAATGCGGTAACTAAATCTCAATACCCTTCTTTTATTATTGTAAGGAGACTGTATTATTCCAAAAACATTGTTGTTTTAATGAAAGTTGATAGAGGTTTATGTGCGACTCATCTTTTTAAGTATTATAAGTGTAAGAAGAAGGCTGTTCTAATTTATGTAAAGTAAATATGTAAGCGATGATGTCCTATCAACTTGATGTTGTTTTATAAATAATGCTGGTATGATTGTCTGTTGTATAAACCTAATAAGTTTACTTCCAGTAGTTGTTTCCCTTGCTCTTTTGAACCTTAAACAAGCTTTCTCAATCAACTTAGTGTTGTTTTAATAACTATATTAAGTAGATGGTACTTATGTATGCTATAAAGCTTTAAATTAACTGCATGAAAAAGCCCCTAGAATCAATTGATGCTAGGGGCTTTTTAAAATTGCGCTTTCGCGAAAGCTACATAAATAGAACTCTTATCGTTTAATTTATAATTTAGTTACCAGTAACTGATATATTATCGATGTGGTAACGTGTAGTAGTTCCTTGTGGGTCTGATGCGGTGTATTTGAATGCAATACGTACATCTGTTCCGTCTACACAGGATATGTTGATGGCAGGTACATTAGAAAAGCTGGATGCAAATCCATTTGCGGGACCAACTGGGATGGCAGCATCTAATTGTGTCCATGTAGTTGTGTTCACATCACCAGTAAAGTTGTTGCTTATGAATACTTCTAACAAGCCGCCTTGATCAAAGTTAGATTGTACAGCAAATTCTAAAGCTTCGTCTGTTGTAGTGTTTAAATCCATTCCTGGAAGTACTAACCATGCAATCATTGGGTCATCTGACTGTCCGAATGCGTTTACACTTAAATAACTGTTGTTGCTGAAGCTTCCAAATTCATAACGCTCAGAACCACCTGAAACATTTTCATTAACAAAGCCTTGCGCATCTAGATCGCTTTGATTAGTTACAGTAGTATCAAAGTCAACGTCAAAGATAACAGTAGATCCACCTGTACCTGGTGTGGTACATTCTAAGAAACTAGGGTCACATCTATTAGAATCAGTCAATACAATGTTATCTGGAGTGTTTACAGATAGTGTATAGTTCTCACCAAAGAAATCTGTTGCAACTACTGCATTTATGAAACCACGACCATCAGGAATATTAAGCGATTTAAAATCTGCAAAGGTAGAAGTCTGGAACAAACCAGTTGCATTAGAAGAACAGCTTACTAGAGTTCTATCACCGTCAAAAGTGTCAGAAACTTCTCCTGCAAAAGTTAAATCTAATTGTCTACGGTCGAATTGTACATCGTTAAATTTTACAGCAGTATAGATATTTGCTGCAGTTAGGTCTGTAAACTCTAGTTCATTGTAAACTATGGTAGCAACTTCAGCATCGCGAACAAGGACGTTTTCTTCTTGAAAACCACCTATCTGTTCTGCTCTACCTACTGTAGATCCTTTACCTATGGTCATCCCTAAAAGACTGCTGTTTTGTATGTTGCCAAAGTTATCAAATTCAGGTTCTGTGTTTGTAGTAACAGAGAGGCCAGCAAGTTTAATAAACACTTTTCTACCTACATTATATTTAGTGAATAAAGGACTTGCGTCTATACTTATACGAGCGCCTCTAGTTGGGTTTTCAGGACTATCCTGTACTAGTAATTCTTCAAAGAAGTTGCCACCTTCATCACTAGATACTACATATCCTACTGTATAAGCGTCAGAGGCAGAATCAAAAGTTGTGATGTAATCATCCTGTACCATCCTGCTATAAAGAGCATTAAGAGTGATAATACTTCCTTCTATTTGTACATCTTGTGGGGTAGTTTCTGGAATACTGAAGTCGTCATCCTCAACACAAGAAAATGTAATTACCGATAGCACAGCAATTGCAAAAAGTTTATTGAAATTTCTCATATTCTTATTATTAAATAAATTCATCATTGCTTATTAAAATCTTAAATATACGTTTAGGTAATAGGTTGTTCCGTTACCAAAGAAGTAACGTGGTGCAAATACTTCTTGAGGGTTGTTTTGATCTTCTTGTACTGATCTAAAGTTAGAATTACGAGATTGTTCAAAACCGCCAGTTTTGTATTCCTGATTAAATACGTTGTTGATAGTAGCAAAGAAGCCTACATACTTACCATCAATTCTCCATGATTTACCACCTATTACATTCCATAACATGTAGTTATCAAATTGTTCTTGTTTTAATAAATCATTTGCAACAGCGCTATCAAAATCATTAAATTCTTGTCCGTCGTAATCTAATCTAAAATTAGCAGATCTTCTTAAGTTACTAATGTCAGAATAACCGTTTGCAAAATAGTTAGCTGTTACACCTACGTTCCAATAGTCTGGATCTCTGTATTCAAAACCTACTTGTAAAGCAGTTTCTGGTCCACCAGCAACGTGGTAATCTTTTAAACTAGTTGTACCGTCACCAAATGTAAGTTGACCATCAAAATCGTCACTTGTAAGATATAGATTTGGGTTATTAGTGTAAACGTTTTGCCCTACCGCAGCTGCACCTTTAAGTTTAATAGTTGGTGTTACTTGTACTTCTAGACCTAATTCCATACCAGCATTACGTCTCTCTACGTTAGTTAATACTTCTTGTACAAATGCACTGCCATCATCAAGTGGAAGTCCTGTAATATCTTCTGTAAAATAGAAACCTAAGTCAGTTCCATTAGTAAACTGTGTGTAATAACCAGTTAGTCTCGCTTTTACCACAGGAGTAGTGTATACATAACTAATATCACCACTGTAAGATCTTTGAGATTCTAACCCTACTACAGTTTCATTATTTTGTCTTGCATTACTGAAAGAGTTTCTGATAGTCGGCGCCTGGGTTATATATGCTGCATTTGCAGTAATAAATTTCTGTCCAGAAATTTTATAAGTTACACCACCTTTAAAGCCATAATCTGTAAAGTCTAATTCTTCACTTTCACCAAAAGAAAGATTTCCTAGGTAGTTACCATTTTCAAATTTCCCATCTCTTTGGTACGTAGTTCTAGAAACATTACCAGCTACAAAGAAGTCTACGTTTTTAGTCTTGAATTGTGTTTGAGCAAATGCGGCAACAACTTCTGCGTTGATATCGTAGTTGTATTTATAGCGATCACCTTCTCGTACTATTCTATTAGGAGTACGTACATTAGATTGTGCAGCTTGATCTAAATTAATATCATTTGTTTCTTCTGCAAAGAAGTCTACATCTAAGAAACCTGTACCTCCTAAAAGGTCATTAATTTGAGCATAGTTTTGACTGTTTAATCCTCTATATCTAACACCACCGTTAAAAAGGATGTTGTCAGTAATATCTGCTGTTAAAATAGTATTTACAGATAATTGTTTATCATCGATACGGTCTTCTTGAATAGCATAAATTGAATTACCACCGTTTTCTCTTACGATACGGTTACCTTCATAAAGCGCATCCCAGTTTAACTGTCCGTCATTTATAAAAGCTTGTTGTGCTTCATATGCATATTGAAAATCGATAGCGTCTTGTCCATTTCTTAAGAAAAAACTAGGTAAGTTTTGATAATAATCAGGATTTGGGTTTCTAGCTCCACCTATGTAAGAGCTTTGACCATCAGTTTCTACGAGTCTAGTACCACCGTTATCAATACGAGTGTTTCCTATTTTACCTAGTTGATACCCTAGGTTAGTGTTTAATTTCACTTTATCATTGATCGTCCAGTAGTGATTCAGCATAAAAATAGGTTCTTCTATCTTTCTTATTCTACTGTTGCGTTGTACATTGTTTTGTAAGCCCCAGAATGGGTTGTACTTGATTCCTTTTAAATCTCTTATTTCTTGAGTGACAGCAGTACGGCGTCCGCTTCTATTAGGTGTATATAATCCCGTAAAGTTGATAGAGTGTGCATCATTGATCTTTTTTTCTACAGAGAGACCTAAAGAGTTTGCGTCATATAAAGTACCGTCCGTAAAACCTTCTTCACCAGCTCTTCTTGAAGCGGTAATAGCATATGACCAGCCGTTATTAAGAAGACCAGAACGATGAGAGACCATAAAACGACCTCTATAACTTCTGTTAGAACTCGCATAAGATATCTGACTACCAGCTCTTTGTTGAGAAGCTCTCATATCTATATTCTGTACACCTGCATACCCTCCAAAACTTTGGTCTGCAGCAGTTAATCCCATTGTAAACGTTTGATTACGTTGTAAATCATTAACTCCACCCCAGTTACTCCATTGTGGTCTACCAGAAAATTGTTTATTCATCTCGATACCGTTTATAAGTACCTTACCATCTTCACTATTTAAACCTCTAGGTCTAAAGAATGTAGCGCTGAAATCAAAAGCAGCTGCTCTTAAAAATTGATCTCTTGAAGCTTGAAGCAATCCAGAAACATTGTTTGCTGCATTCTCATCATCTGCAAGATCATTTTCTGTTAAAGAAATAATACCTTGAGATTGGGTAATGTCAGAGTTGTCTCTTTCTAAATAAAGTGGGTCTATATCCACTACACTGGCCAGGTCTATCACTATTGGGATAGTCTTAGGGTAGTAATTATTTATACTTACAACTATTTTTTGATCTCCTACAGGAATAGCCCCTTTTACCGTAAAATATCCATTTGCATCAGTTGCAGCTTTGAAATTTGTTCCTTGTACAGAAATAATCACACCAGGAATAGGTTCTTCAGTAGTGTCACTTATCACACGACCTTTTAACAGCTCTTGTGCTATACCTAGGCTAGATACGAGCATAAAAACACCCAGGAAAAACTTCTTAAAATGTTGATTTGTCATTTATTAATATTAATTATACGTTATGAAATGCGGGCAAAATTACAATTTTATAATCAGTTGCGTACCTTTGGCTCATAGTTTGTAATGAAGTTTACAATAACATAACTTAACATATCTTAACATATCTTTAATAAAATGTTTAAAAAACTAATATTGAGTGCTTTGTGTGTTTTTGCTTTTGCAGAAGCTGTAACAGCACAAAACACTGTAAAAGCAAAAAAATATAAAGTGAGAACGGTTGCGTTCTATAACTTAGAGAATTTATTTGACACAGAAGATGACATAACGATTAATGATGAGGCTAGTCCGATCATGGAAATGGCCGAAGGTGTAAGAGCAGAGGTCTACAAGAAAAAGCTTACTTCTATGGCGCGTGTAATTCGTAAGATAGGTGCTGAAAAATCACAATCTGCTCCATCTATATTAGGTGTTTGTGAGGTAGAAAATAGAAAAGTTTTAGAAGACTTAGTAAATCATCCATTGCTTATAGAATTTGATTATGGAATTGAGCATTACGACTCTCCAGACCGTCGTGGTATTGATACAGGATTGCTTTATAAAAAGAGTGATTTTAGAGTGTTAAATAGTCAGAGCAATGAGCTAGTTATTTATGATAAAAATTCTGGAAAACGCAGGTATACACGTGACCAGTTAGTCGTTACAGGAGAGTTAGATGGTGATAAAATGAGTATTATCGTTAATCACTGGCCATCACGTAGTGGAGGAGAGCAAAAAAGTCGTGCGTCTCGTGTGGCAGCAGCAGCTTTAAATCAAAAAGCAATAGACTCTTTACATAGTATAGACGCGATGTCTAAGGTTTTTGTAATGGGAGATTTAAACGACGATCCTACTAATAAGAGCGTGTTAGTTACTCTTAATGCACAAAAAGATAGAGAAGACGTAAAACCACAAATGATATATAATCCATATATACAGATGTTAAAAGATGGTTTTAACACCCTAGCATATCGTGATTCTGGAAATATTTTTGACCAGATTATGTTTACTTATCCATTGCTTAATGAAGCAAATCAAAGTGGTTACCGTTATTACCAGGCTAATATCTATAACCCAATTTTTATGACTAATAAAACAGGTAGGTATAAAGGATACCCTATGCGTAGTTTTTCTGACGGTGCATTTACAGGCGGCTTCAGTGATCACTTTCCGGTATTTGTTTATATAGTAAAAGAAATCTAGGACAGCGGTAAAGCGTCATAAAAATAGTAATATATCGATACTCCGGTATTATGATATTTAAAAAAAGCGCCTCAATAGAGGTGCTT
The DNA here is from genome assembly GCF_947495285.1 of uncultured Nonlabens sp. Lineage (GTDB taxonomy): Bacteria > Bacteroidota > Bacteroidia > Flavobacteriales > Flavobacteriaceae > Nonlabens. Next base: position 100,144 of record NZ_CANLXZ010000008.1, read on the forward strand.
TTTTTGCTTAAAAATGATAAAAAGCATCTTCTATATGCTCCAGTTTTGTGCCGGCTTTATTTTTAATAATGGCGACTATATCAAAACGTACCTCTACATCCTCATCTACAAGGTTTTCCACAAAATGATTTGCCGTAGCGACCAGTCTTTGAATTTGTCCAGGTTTTAAAAAATCTTGTGGATCGCCAAAGTCAGGAGTAGACCTCGTCTTAACCTCTACCACAACTATTACATCTTTTTTGCGAGCTATAATATCGATCTCACCCTTTAAATAGGTGTAGTTTCTTACCAGAATATCATATCCGTTTTTAATTAAATGTGTGGCAGCAAGTTCTTCACCTTCATTACCTAATTCATTATGCTCTGCCATGATTATTGATTAAAGTTAATAGACTCTGGTGTTATACTTATAGTTATTTCTCTGCCTAAAATTAAAGAGCGATTATCTTTAATATGTCCCGCAGGAAAATTAAAAATAACTGGAAATTCATAACTCTCTGTAAGGGATAGAATAATCTCTTGGGCATTTTTGCCAAAAGGGATTTCATGATCATTCATATCTGTCATGCCGCCTACTAGTAATGCTTTTATGTTTTTAAGTTTGCCCGCTCTTTTTAAGGAGTACATCATACGTTCTATATGGTAAAGGTATTCATCTATATCCTCGATAAATAAAATATGACCGTCCGTTTTTGGAAAGGTGTCACTGCCTAACATACTGTATAAAATGGAAAGATTTCCACCGGTGACAGGGGCTTTTATCACCTGACTAGATAAGTGAAATGAATTTTTGATGGTTATAGTTTGGCTTTGGCCGAAGAGAGCTTTCCTTAAGCTTTCTATACTAGAAACTGGTTTTTTAGATAGTTCTAGCGGCATGAAACTATGTAAACTAGCATAACCTTGAGACTGTAATTTACCATGAAGCAATGTTACGTCAGAGTAGCCTATGATGATGGTAGATTTTACTTTAGTAAAGTCAGAGAAGTCAATCGCATCTATTAACTGTACCGTTCCATAACCACCACGTGCTATCCATACGGCATCTACATCGGTATTGTTTATGCTTTTTTGTAAATCGGTTAGGCGCTCTTCTTTTGTACCGCCTAATTGGTGTTCTGTTTTTCCTATCGTATTTCCATAACTTACCCTAAGTCCCCATGATTCTAATAGGTCTTTTGCAGGTGTTAGTTGGCTTTTTTCGGCACTTCTAGCGGTGCATAAAATCCTTATGTGGTCGCCTTCTTTAAGTTGGGGAATAGAGTGGTAGTTCAATTTTTCAAGAGATTTGGTTTAAAAATACGGCAATCGATTAAATATGTTTGCGGTTTGTTGGAATTCCGCTTTCGCGAAAGCGAGATAAACTCCCATTTATAGAATACTAAAAGCCTCTTTAAAGAGGTATCAATGTCGTAAATTTGCAGCTTTCAAAAGAATTTCATGAGCGATCAAAAACGTTTTACGATTACGGCAGCATTGCCTTATACTAATGGACCAGTACACATAGGTCACCTAGCTGGTGTATATGTCCCGGCAGATATTTATGCACGTTACCAACGTATGAAGGGTAGCGACGTCGCATTTATTTGTGGTAGTGATGAGCATGGTGTGCCTATTACCATCAAGGCAAAGAAAGAAGGGATTACACCTCAAGAATTGGTAAATCGTTATCACAAGATCATAGGAGATTCTTTTAAGGAATTCGGTATTTCTTTTGATAATTATAGCCGTACCAGTGCGCCAGTTCATCATGAAACGGCTAGCGCATTTTTTACCAAATTATATAATGATGGTAAATTTATTGAACAAGTAACAGAACAGTTATACGATCCAGAAGCAGACCAGTTTTTGGCAGATCGTTTTGTAGTAGGTACCTGTCCTAAATGTGGTAATACAGAATCTTATGGAGATCAATGTGAGAAATGTGGTACTTCTCATAACGGTACAGATTTAATAGATCCTAAAAGTGCCATAACAGGAAATACACCAGAATTAAAAGAGACTAAACACTGGTTTTTACCACTAGATGAGTACAGCGACTGGTTAAATGAGTGGATCGTAGAGGGACATTCTAAGGACTGGAAAGCAAACGTACTAGGTCAGGTTAAAAGCTGGATTACAGACGGGCTGCACCCACGTGCAGTGACTCGTGATCTGGATTGGGGTATCCCAGTTCCAGTAAATGGAGCAGATGGAAAGGTGCTTTATGTATGGTTCGACGCACCGATAGGATATATCTCTGCAACTAAAGATTGGGCGGCTAGAGAAGGTAAAAATTGGGAAGATTATTGGAAAAATGAGGATACTTCTCTACTTCATTTTATAGGTAAGGATAACATTGTTTTTCACTGTATTATTTTTCCTGCGATGTTAAAAGCTCATGGTGATTTTATATTGCCAGAAAATGTACCTGCAAACGAATTTCTAAATCTAGAAGACGATAAAATATCTACTTCTAGAAACTGGGCAGTATGGTTGCATGAATACCTAGCAGATTTCCCTGGGCAACAAGATGTATTGCGTTATGTGTTAACGGCCAATGCTCCTGAAACAAAGGATAATAATTTTACTTGGAAAGATTTTCAAGCGAGAAATAATAATGAACTGGTAGCTAACTTAGGAAACTTTGTAAACCGTGTTATTGTACTTACTAATAAGTATTACGACGGTATAGTCCCAGAAACGTCAAATCTTACAGAGCGTGATCAAAAAGTTCTAGATCAGATTAAGACATTCCCTAAATCTATAGGTGATAGTCTAGATCGTTACCGTTTTAGAGAGGCGTTACAGGAATTGATGAACTTATCCAGTATAGGTAATAAGTACATTGCCGAAGAAGGTCTTGAGCCATGGAAACTAGCAAAGACAGATCCAGAACAGGTAAAGAACATCATGTATGTATGTATACAAATAACGACGGCGCTTGCTGTATTAAGCGAGCCGTTTTTACCACATACATCTGAGAAATTAAAAAATATTCTTGATTATAAAAGCGCATGCGATGCGCAGCCTGCGGCTCTTAATTCATGGAATGAATTAATTACGCTACCATCAGGACATGAAATCAACAAATCAGAATTGCTTTTTTCTAAAATAGAAGACGAGCAGATACAAGCACAACTAGATAAATTAGAAGCTACAAAAACTGCAAATGCTGCAGAAAAATTAACTCTCATGCCACAAAAAGACGAAACTAATTACGACGATTTCATGAAAATGGACCTGCGAGTAGGAGAGATTCTTACTGCAGAAAAAATGCCTAAAGCAGACAAGCTTATGGTCATGACAGTAGATACGGGAATAGATAAAAGAACCATCGTTTCTGGAATCGCACAACACTATACTGCCGAAGAATTAGTAGGTCGCAAAGTAACGGTTTTAGTAAACCTTGCACCTAGAAAACTAAGAGGTGTAGAATCTCAAGGAATGATTTTACTAGCCGAAGATCCTGATGGAAAACTAGTTTTTGTAAATCCAGATGATGCTAGTGTGAATGGTGCGGTTATAGCGTAGAAATTAAAATACATTATATCAAAAAGGGGCAGAATTAATTCTGCCCCTTTTTTAATATCTAAGATTTGAAATGGTTACTCAGGATATTTTACTTGCCAAATAGTTCCATCAACTTCGTCAAATCGAATTATTCCAAAGTCTTGATCATAGTAAAGGATATTAACATTTTGATCCAACAAGCCAAATTCTCTACTTGAAACAACATCTGTTGAGTTAGATTCTATTTTTATTACTTTGTTAAAGGTATGGTTAAGAATGTTCATTGTACCAATAGAATTGATTTCGTCATTGTTGGTTATAAAAATGTTTGCAGGGTCTTGTTCTTCTGGATTAGCATAGCCAGCATTTCTAACATTCCAAAGTGGAAAATTGAAAGCATTTCTAAATCTATTTCCTTGGGAAGTTAGAAAATATTGAACTTTAGTTCTATAACTGTATTTGGCAGTGTCATTTTCGATAATTTGTAGCCTTATAATTTGACTGTCATAAGTGTGTTTTAAAGAAGTTCCAAAAAATCCTGATTCATAAGAACCTCTAGGACAATTTCTCACCTCGTAAACCTCAAAATTTAATACTTCATTATCGTTACTACGATATTTAATAATCTGTCCTTCAAAATATTCAAATGAGATTCTTTTTTGCTCTTGCTCTGTTGTAAATTGATAAGTGGGATCAGTGAATTGACATTTTTCTACAACTTCATCTTCTTCACAGCTGCTAAGAATTATGAGCGCGCAAATAATTGAGAACGGTTTTATTAAATAATTCATTTTAAATCAGGTGTTTAAAAATTGGATTTCTAATCAAATATAACGATTTGACATTTGATTAATTATTTTTAACGGCTATTACATCACAAATCTACTTTTCGTAAGAGTACTTATCATTATTAATAGGAATAATTTCTACATATCATTAATCTTCATATATTTAGCCTAACCAAACCTACTGTCCAATGAAAACAACCATCCAACTATTGTTAGCTTTTGTCATTTTAACCAGTTTTATAAAGCCAGATCGCAATACGGCAAATGGTTTTAAAATAGACCAGAACTATAAAGTACAAGGAACTTTTTCTGGAAATACTCAAGGTGAGGACAGCTTTCATTTTATAATAGCAAAAAATAAAAAAGAGAAAAACTACAATATCTTACCTTTTCAATTTAAGAATGAAGAGGTTGTGAAAATGGATCCTATCACTTTTAAAGAGCAGCCTAATGTGTTGTCATTTCATAATAATGGAGATCAATTATCTGTAGTTACTTCTTATAATGAAGGTAAATCTAGAAAGTTTCAGGTGGTAGATGTAAACCTTAAAGATCACACTGTTAAAAAATCTGAGGCTCTAGATGGTGAGAATTATAAAACCACGGTTAGAGAAAAAGATCAAAATTTTCTGGTCTTTTCAGAGAAAGAGTCGCTTAAAATAGTGGCTGTTAAAAATGCTAGCGATGTAAAAGATATCACTATAGAAGCTACGGCTGCTAATAAAGATTTTTTAAAAGCGCTTTCTAAAAATAATCTTGATGCAATAAGTAGTCAAGATTTTGTAGAAAATGGTTCTATAAACGATTTTAGAATCTATAGTGATCAAGGCACGATTACCATTACACAAGAAAATACTAAAGAAGGTACTACAAATGTGGCGCAAATAGACACCAGTGATTCTTCAAATACAGAATTAAAGGTGACTAACTTTAAAAGTAATGACAGTGGAGAAGGTAAGTTGAAGAAAAGTACTTCTTACGTTTCAGATAATAAGTTGTTCCAGATGAATCTTAAAAAAGATGCTGCTACTCTAGATATTCACAATCTAGATGATAAAAGTAACAAGCAACTTAACCTATTGAGTGGTGATGTGGTAAGTGCAGCTTCTAGTAAAGCAGCCGCAAATAGCTTTCTTAAAAATGCTACCAAAGGTAAGAACCAACCTACCGTTACAGTTAATGAGGCACGAGATGGTGCGTTAAAACTGAGAGTTGATTATGTAAATAAGAAGTTATATAGTTACAATTATAACTGGTGGTGGCACCATCACTGGATGATGCAAAACCAAATGTGGATCATGCAACAACAGCAAAACAGAATGATGTTACAAAACAGCCTGCCGCGTTTTGGGCCAGATGTGTCTGACGCATACCCTATTTATACGGTAAAAGAAAAGGCAGATTCATTTTTTGAAATAGGTCTTCATGCTAATGGATCTATCATGCCGGCTAGTGATGTGACTACTATTCATAAAAACATAGATAAGAAATCTTACATCGATGATATAGATAATAACAAGAAGTTAAAACACTCGTCTACCGTTTTTACTGCAACTACATTTAGATACATTTCTTACAACAAGAAAACAAAAAGCTTTTTAATACATAGTAAGTCGTTGAAATAAAATAGATTAAAATAATTTTTGAACTAGGTTTAAAATTATTTTTGATTTTGATTTTCTTTTTCAATTTCAGTCGTACTTTTGCCGCCTGTCTCAAGGGGTGCTTTTTAAATAAGGCTGAGATAATACCCAAGGAACCTGGGCGAGTAATGTCGCTAAGGGAAAAGATGTAAGTTAGTTGATGTGTGTGTTATAATTTCGCTTTCGCGAAAGCGTGCATAGTTTCTTTCTTTATCAAGAGAATCCTTCAAACATTTTATTTTAATTAAACCGAATAAATGCCCCTTTTATTTGAACTTAAAAAAGTTCTTATGAAACATTTATCCCGCGTTTTAATTGCAGCTGCACTGGCAACAACCAGTCTTGCAATGGCGCAAAACACACAAGTCAAAGACTCTACAAACGCTGAAAAACTAGACGAAGTTCTAGTAAAAGCAGTACGAGTAAATGCAAAATCACCTATTACGCACAGCAACCTTTCTAAAGAAGAAATTGCCAAACGCAATCTAGGGCAGGACATCCCGCAGTTGCTTAATTTTTTACCTTCGGTAGTCACAACTAGTGATGCTGGTGCAGGAATAGGATATACCGGTTTAAGAATACGTGGTGTAAGCTCGCAATCTACTAATGTTACTATAAATGGAATCCCATATTCTGATGCAGAGTCGTTAGGAACTTTCTGGGTGAATTTAGGAGATTTTGCATCTTCTGTAGAAAACTTACAAGTGCAACGTGGTGTAGGTACGAGTACAAATGGTAGTGGAGCATTCGGTGCGAGTATTAATATACTTACCGACGGTTTTTCTCAAGAGGCTAGTGGAGAAATTTCTAATAGTTTCGGTAGTTTTAATAGTAGAAAACATACTGTAAAGTTTTCTACAGGTTTGATGAATGACCACTTTGAGATTGCTGGTAGATTATCTAATATTGAGTCAGACGGTTATATAGATCGCGCTTCTACAAGTCTTAAGTCTTACTTTTTACAAGGTTCTTATGTAGATGATAATACCTTAATTAAAGCGGTTACCTTCGGTGGTAATAATGTGACCTATCAATCGTGGTTCGGTTTTGATCCTGGGACTATTGCAGCCATAGGTCAAAACCCAAATCTGAATGAAAATAGACAATTTAACATAGGTGGAATCCAGTTTGATAATGATGGTAACAGAACAGGTTTTTATGATAATCAGGTAGATAATTATCGACAAGATCATTACCAGTTGCACTGGAATGAACGTATAAATGGAAACTGGTCTACAAACATAGGTTTGAATTATACTTATGGGCGTGGTTATTTCGAAGAATATATAGATGATTATTATTATTCTAACATTTTATTTTCTGGTGACTCTAGATTTGATTTTTTAGGCTTGGATCCTATAAATGTTGACGGTGAGACTATAGAAAGTATGGATTACATAAGACGTAGATGGTTGGATAATGACTATTATGTTTTAAATGCTAGTGCTAACTATAAAGCAAACGACATTGATTTGATCTTCGGAACGTCTTTAAGTCATTATGATGGAGATCACTTTGGAGAGGTGATTTGGGCTGAGTACGCCTCAGAATTACCGTTGGGTAGTCGCTATTATGAAGGTAACGGAAGAAAAAACGATTTTTCTGTATTCTCTAAAGCTACTTATAAAGTAAACGATCGCGTGCAGTTGTATGGAGATCTACAAGTAAGAAATGTAAATTATAAGACATCTGGTATCAACTCAGATCTATCATTGTTTCTAGTAGATAAAAACTTTACGTTCTTTAATCCTAAAGCTGGACTTACATATAAATTTAATGAAGATAACGACTTCTATGTTTCTTATGCTCGTGCTAATAGAGAGCCTAATAGAAATGACTTTGAAAGTAATCCAGACATACGACCAGAAGAATTAAATGATTTTGAATTAGGATGGCGTCATAAAAAAGGAAACTTTTCTTTTAATGCAAATTCCTATTTAATGCTGTACAATGAGCAATTAGTGTTAAGCGGTGAAATTAATGATGTAGGTGCTCCTTTAAGAACAAATAGTGGAGAGAGTTTCCGTTTAGGTCTAGAACTGGAAGCCGTTATTCCTGTAACTAAGCAATTTACTATACAGCCTAATCTTGCTTTAAGCATCAACAAGAATGTAGAGACCATACGCGATTTTGATGGAGCTTTACAAAACCTAGTAAGTACAGATATAGCATTCTCTCCTAATGTAGTGGCAGCAAATGCCCTGGTGTATCAACCAGTGAAAAACCTGCAGTTTTCTTTATTAAGTAAATTTGTAGGAGAACAATTCATGAGTAATACAGAGGCAGACTTATCTAAGTTAGACAGCTTTTTTACTAACGACATCAATGTAACTTATACTATAGAGCCTAAATCTGTTTTCCAGAGCATTACGTTTACCGGTTTAGTGAACAACATCTTTAATGAGAAGTTTGTTTCTAACGGTTATTACTTCACCTTTGATGACGATTTTACAAATCCAGGAACTATCTCAACGGTAGAAGGAGCAGGATTTTATCCTCAGGCAGGAACTAATTTCCTATTAGGCGCGACGCTTATTTTTTAAAACATAAAATCAACAAGCGCCATTAAGAATAAATAGATATTTACATTTATTCTTAATGGTCTTGTTTTATAAATCACTTTTATGGTGTTAATTAATTAGATATTCTAATAATCGCACCATTTCTTTCTACACGATAGGCTTTTAGGCCATACTGTCCGTCACCTTCTATAGGCTGGCCGGTTAGAATATCATATTTGTTAATATCATCTGGGCATGGGCAGGATGCTTCTATACCGTTTATCTCGAGTGTTGAGCAACTGTTAGGCGAGTGATTAGGATCGCTTAATTCATAAGCCACATATTGCGAGTTATTAAAATTATAAACCACCGCACCGCGCAAACCTACGTTAGGAATGATCACAAAATTGCCAGGGAAATTAAGATTACTATATTGAGGTAAATTAGTATTAAGGTCCATCTGGAATCCTAGATCTACTAGAAATGGGTTGTTATTGCGGCTGTCATCGCTCGTGCAAGCAAAAACGGTAAGCAATAAAGCGAGTATATAAGGGTGACGTAGGTTCATAAGAAATCAATTGGCTTCAAAAGTATAACGAACTGATTGATATTTATTATATTTGTTTGATAATCCCGCAGCAATGATGGGATTTTGTTATTTATAGACACCTAGTCATGATGTAAGCAGTGAGGCTGGTGGTTATATCGCTTTCGCGAAAGCGGAACACAAACAACAACACTTAAAATTGAAAAGACATGAGTAACGTATCATATTATACAGAAGAAGGATTAAAAAAATTAAAGGACGAGTTAAAGCAACTCAAAGATGTGGAGCGTCCTGCAGCGTCGCAAGCCATAGCAGAGGCTCGTGATAAAGGAGATTTAAGTGAAAATGCAGAGTATGACGCGGCAAAGGAAGCTCAAGGAATGCTCGAAATGCGCATCTCACAATTAGATGCTATAGTGAGTAATGCACGTATAATCGATGAGGACACGCTAGATCTTTCTAAGGTTTTAATTCATAGTACGGTTAAAATTAAAAACTTAAATAATAAAATGACCATGAATTACAAGCTAGTCGCACAAAGTGAGGCAGACGTAACTAAAGGTCACATATCTGTAGAGTCTCCTATAGGTAAGGCATTATTAGGTAAAGAAGTAGGCGAGGTGGCAGAGGCTGTTGTACCAGTAGGAACGATTAAGTTAGAAATCATGGAAATTACAAGAGACTAATTATGAGTGTTTTTACAAAAATTATTACTGGAGAAATACCTAGCTATAAAGTAGCAGAAAATGATGATTTTATCGCTTTTCTAGACATCAACCCTAATGCGCCAGGTCATACACTTTGTGTTCCTAAAAAAGAAGTGAATAAAATCTTTGATCTAGATAGTGAGACTTACTTTGATCTTATGGATTTTTCTAGAGAAGTAGCTCTTGCATTAAGAGAAGAGGTTACTTGCGAGCGTATAGGCATGTCTGTAATCGGGCTAGAAGTACCACATGTACATGTGCATTTAATACCATTACGTGATATGGAAGATATGCGTTTTAGTAACAAAGTGAGCTTAAGTAAAGAAGAAATGCAGGATATCGCAGACCGTGTGAAGGCGCGTTTTGATTCTTAAAATAGAGTAGGTCTAGGTTATAAACGATAAATTTGATTTATAAAATGGTAGAGACGATTAATGATTTTAGTTTAGGTTTATTTATAATGCAATTTTTAATCCTAGCGGTTATTGCTTGCTTTATCATAATCCCTCTATATCTCTTTTTACAATATAGAAAGAAGCAAGAACAGTAGTTTTTTATATACTTTATTGAAAAACGCCTTAGAAATAAGGCGTTTTTTGTGTGTTTAATGGAGTTTTCTAATTTAATCCTCGCTGTCTTATAAAGAAGTCCTTCATTAATTTTGCACAAGGTTCTTCTAGAATTCCAGATATTACTTTAGTTTTAGGGTGCAGTTGTGTTCCCATAGCTAGGTAGCCACGTTGCACATCACTAGCAGCAAAAACTACAGTACCTATTTGTGACCAGTATAAAGCACCGGCGCACATCTGGCAAGGTTCTAAGGTTACATAGAGCGTACAATCTTTTAAATATTTACCACCTATAAAGCTAGATGCCGCGGTTATGGCTTGCATCTCTGCATGAGCAGTCACGTCTGTAAGTGTTTCTGTGAGGTTATGACCTTTGGCTATGATTCTATTTTGCGCTACTATAACTGCGCCTACAGGAATTTCATTACGATCAAAAGCAGCCTCAGCCTCCTGTAGCGCTTTTCTCATAAAATACTCGTGGTCGAATGGTTCTATCATCGAGTAAAAATAAAGCTAAAAATAAAAGTAAAGGAAAATTATTGTCAGTTTGAGCGGTATTCGAAAACGCTATTAAAATCTCGGTAAGAGAAATACGTAAGATTTAACATGCAACTATTTGTGCTGGCATTGTTTAAATCAGTTTTTGATAATCGTTTTAGATAAATATCTAGCTTGATCGATGTCAGCTATGTTGGTTTTTATAATTTTAAAAATCAAAATCAAAATCAAAATCAAAATCAAAATCAAAATCAAAATCAAAATCAAAATCAAAATCAAAAGTAAAAAGAAAAACATTGTTAGTTTGAGCGGTATTCGAAAACGCTATTAAAATATCGGTAAAAGAAATACGTAAGATTTAACATGCCAACTATTTGTGTTGGCATTGTTTAAATCAGTTTTTGATAATCGTTTTAGATAAATATCTAGCTTGATCGACGTCGTCTAAACACTACAATAGAAGTACTTTGCATGTTGGTTTTTATAATTTCAAAATCAAAATCAAAAATAAAAGTAAAAGAAAAACATTGTTAGTTTGAGCGGTATTCGAAAACACTATTAAAATCTCGGTAAAAGAAATACGTAAGATTTAACATGCCAACTATTTGTGTTGGCATTGTTTAAATCAGTTTTTGATATTCGTTTTAGACAAATATCTAGCTTGATCGACGTCGTTTAAACATTTCATTAGGAGCACTTTGCATGTTGGTTTTTGTAATTTCAAAATCAAAATCAAAATCAAAAACAAAAACAAAAGTAAAAAGAAAAACATTGTCAGTTTGAGCGGTATTCGAAAACGCTATTAAAATATCGGTAAAAGAAATACGTAAGATTTAACATGCCAACTATTTGTGTTGGCATTGTTTAAATTAGTTTTTGATATTCGTTTTAGACAATTATCTAGCTTGATCGACGTCAGCTATGTTGGTTTTTATAATTTTAAAAATCAAAAGTAATAGTAAAAAGAAAAACATTGTTAGTTTGAACGATAGTCGAAAACGTTATTAAAATCTCGGTACGAGAAATACGTAAGATTTAACATGTAACTATTTGTGCTGGCATTGTTTAAATCAGTTTTTGATAATCGTTTTAGACAATTATCTAGCTTGATCGACGTCGTCTAAATATTTCATTAGAAGTACTTTGCATGTTAGTTTTTATCATTTCAAAATCAAAATCAAAATCAAAAATAAAAGTAAAGGAAAATTATTGTTAGTTTGAGCGGTATTCGAAAACGCTATTAAAATCTCGGTAAGAGAAATACGTAAGATTTAACATGTAACTATTTGTGATGGCATTGTTTAAATTAGTTTTTGATATTCGTTTTAGATAAATATCTAGCTTTATCGAAGTCGTTTTAACATTTCATTAGAAGCACTTTGCATGTTGGTTTTTATAATTTCAAAATCAAAAATAAAAGTAAAAGAAAAACATTGTTAGTTTGAGTGGTATTCGAAAACGCTATTAAAATCTCGGTAAGAGAAATACGTAAGATTTAACATGTAACTATTTGTGTTGGCATTGTTTAAATCTGGTCTTGATTCTTTTTTGCTATTTCTAAGCTCAGTTGATATTAACCAAAGATGCCAAGAAAAAAACGCAGCATGTTAGTTTCTAGACGTTGAATGATTTAATAAAACAGGAGACTTATCGCTTATTTTATGTAAAACTACTGTAGCTTATATCTCATATGATTAGAATGAGTTTTTTTGATTTTGTTTTTCAAAATTCATTTTCGAGTTCAGATTCAAGTTCATACGTCTTACCTTTGAAACATGGCTCCGACACTACTTTCTAAGATTAATTCTCCTGCTCATTTAAAGCAACTTCCTGAAGAGGATCTGGCTAGAGTTGCACAAGAATTAAGAGCTTTTATTATAGATGTAGTAGCTGCTAAAGAAGGACATTTGGGTGCAAGTCTAGGTGTGGTAGAGCTTACTATCGCTCTACACTATGTATTTAATACTCCAGACGACCAACTGGTTTGGGATGTAGGGCACCAGGCTTATGGACACAAGATTTTAACTGGTCGTAGAGACGTTTTTCATACCAATAGAGATCTAGGTGGGATATCTGGTTTTCCTAAAAGATCGGAGAGTGTTTACGATACCTTTGGGACAGGGCATAGTTCTACCTCTATAAGTGCCGCTCTAGGAATGGCTATGGCTAGTGCTTTAAAGAAAGAAGATAGAAAACACATTGCTATAGTAGGTGATGCGAGTATAGCTAGCGGTATGGCCTTTGAGGCTTTGAACCATGCTGGCGTCAGTGGAGCAGATGTGCTGGTTATTCTCAATGACAACGCGATAGGAATAGACCCTAGCGTAGGTGCGCTTAAAGAATACCTGACCAAAACTAAATCTGGTAAAGAGACAGGTAGTGATAATATCTTTGAATCACTACACTTAGATTATTCTGGACCTATAGACGGACATGATTTACCGCTGTTAATTAAAGAGCTAAAAAGACAAAAAAGCTTAAAAGGACCTAGACTTTTACATGTGAGAACGGTAAAAGGAAAAGGACTTAAACAGGCCGAAATAGACCAAGTGCGTTACCACGCGCCAGGGAAATTTGATAAAATCACAGGAGAATTAACACCTTGTGATACTAGTAAATTACCTCCTAAATTTCAAGACGTTTTTGGAATCACTCTATTAGAACTAGCAAAGAAAAATGATCGCATCGTAGGTATCACTCCAGCGATGCCTACTGGTAGTTCCATGAAAATTATGATGGAAGAATTGCCAGATCGTGCCTTTGACGTAGGTATTGCAGAGCAGCATGCGGTAACACTAGCCGCTGGAATGGTGACTCAAGAATTAGTACCTTTTTGTAACGTGTATTCCACCTTTTTACAGCGAGCTTATGATCAGGTAATTCATGATGTAGCGTTGCAAAAATTGCCGGTAATTTTCTGTCTAGATAGAGCAGGTATAGTCGGTAAAGATGGTGCGACACATCACGGTGTTTTTGACCTGGCTTATTTAAATTGTATACCAGACATAATTATCTCAGCACCTATGGATGCTGTAGAATTAAGAGATATGATGTTTACCGCTTCTCAAGGACTGGATTTACCTATCGCAATCAGGTACCCTCGTGGGCGTGGTAAAATTGTGGACTGGCAGCAACCTTTTACGCTTATGGAAATAGGTTCTTCTAGATTGCTATGTGATGGAAATTATATAGCCGTAATAAGCATAGGACCTATAGGAACTATGATTCAAGACATAATTAAGGAAGAGCAATTAAGTATTACTCATTTAGATATTAGGTTTTTGAAACCTATAGATACTAAGGCATTAGAATTGATTTTTAAAAATCACGATCACATTATTACCATTGAAGACGGTACGGTAGTAGGTGGACTAGGAAGTGTTGTTGGTGATCTCGCTTTCGCGAAAGCGTACCAAGGAAAAGTATATAAACTAGGTATTCCAGATTCATTCATGGAACACGGCCCCACTGCCGATTTGCATAAAATAGCAGGAATCGATAAGGAGGCCGTGTTGAAATTGATTAAAGAACTTCTTTAATTATTCAATTATAATTTTCTCTGTCTGCGTGTTGCCGTTAGAGCTAATTTTTACTAGGTAAAAGCCGCTTTTTAAATCGAGTTGTAACGCAGTTTCTACAGTGCTTAAATCGCTATTATTCATAAAAACTTGTTGTCCACTTAAGTTATAGATCTTAATATTTGTGTTTATAAGATCTTTACTAGAAGTGATGCTAATGTTTCCACTAGACACGGTAGGGTAGATTTTAATGCCTAGATCTGTTTTATCTACCGCACTTATACTAAGAGTATCAAATTTTCCAGTAAACATGCCACGCCCATGAGTAGTTGCTAGTATGGTGTTATCTGTAGTTCTTAAATCCAGGTCTACAACTTTTACGTTAGTCATACCATTTATAAGTGGTTGCCATGTTGGGCTAGCGCTGTTAAAATCACTGGTTGCATAGATTCCCATTTCAGTGCCTATGATAACCTCTCCTGGTAATAATGGATTAGGTAAAATAGTTTTTACAGGCATATCAGGTAAGTTACCTTCTTTGGCACTCCATGTTGCACCAGCATCATTTGTGTACCATATATTCTCAACTCCATAATTGTGCATGGTTACATAAATTTCTGACTCTGTCGCACCGAATTCTATATCTGACACACTACCTAAAAAGTTAGGTCCAGTGATATTAGTCCATATAGGATTTGTGGTATTTGCGTTGGTAACTTTTAGTACTAGAGAGAACTCTGTTCCGACCATTAAGGTAGAAGAACCTAATGTGTAGGGCGAGACTTTCATAGCTGTAGGTCTGTTACTAGAAATTAAACTGTTAGTAATGGTAGTGCATATCGATGTGTTACTTAATAACTCACAGGTATCGATACCATTTGTGCCATTAAAATTTCTAGAATTAGAGAAAAGGTAATTAAGATGGTGATCTAACTCTGCCACATTAATAAAATCACCATCTGCGTTTGCTCCTCCATCAGTACAATTTGATGTGGCGATGCAATAGGCAAAATTATAACTGGGATAGCGGACAAGTCTGTGGTTGTTAAATTGAGATGATATTACGGCATAATTATCATCGCTATCTATTGCTACATGACCACCATCGCCTCCTAGAGTTTCAATAAAGTTATTTGTTCCTGGTGTGGCATTGTTGATAACTAGCGTTCCATTATCTTGTGCACCTCCTACTAGGTTATCTCCATTAGAAAAATCAGAATCGATACTACCGTAGTAAAATTGAGTCACGTTATAACCATTATTTCTAGTGGATATAGAATTACTGTTTAAAGATGCGTTATTAAGGCTGGAGGCCCAAGAGACGCCACCGTCACTACCTATAAGAGCCTGATTAGAATCTGTAGGATGGAAACTTAATGCATGAATGTCTGCATGTACAAACGGTGCGTTAATAGATTGCAATCCGTTTGCATTGATCCATTTTGATATTTGAGACCAAGAGTTACCACCGTCGGTAGATCTAAAACTGTCTATTCCTCCTGCATAAACGATTTGATCGTTAAAAGGATCTACTTCTATGACAAGATTGTAAAATGCCTGTCCTCTAGCAAAATCGGTAGCAGGTATAGAGTTGTCAGCATCATTAGGTTCATTAATAGCTACGGTAGTTAATAAACCGTCATTACTAACAAATAGATCTGCAGCGCTGCCTTGTTGTATGGCTACATAAAATAAATTAGGATTTGTTTTAGAGGCCGCGATTTGAACACGATTACCACCGCTTATAGAGCTTTGTAATGTCCAGTTTATACCGTCAGTAGATTTATAAAAACGACCACCGCCTGTGTTCGTGCCAGGTACAGATATTGTACCCATGTAAAGACTGTTATCTGCTGCTATTTCAAAATCATTAGGAGCGACATAAAAAGTCTGACCAGCAAAGAAATATGCCATGGACGTATTCTCTATTCTCGACCAGTTTGCACCACTGTCAACACTGCGGTAAAGCCCAGCGTTTTGTGCTCCTAATACATTTACTGGGTTCGAAATATTGAAGTTAGGGGTTACATAATTAGTAGATCCTACTCCTACATACACCTCACTAGTGCCGTTGTTGTTTCTTACTATTATATCGTTAATAAAAAATATACCGGCAGTGAATAAATCTGCCTGTGTGCTGCCTATAGTTCCCTGTCCTGCAGGCGTAATATTTACGTTAGTCCATGTGGCGCCACCATCGGTAGTTTTATAAAGTCCATTACCTACTGCAGCACCTGAAACATGTTGCTCACCAGTACCTATATAGAATGTCATAGGATCGTTAGGGTCTATAGCATGAGCGCTTACGTTTAAGTTTGCAGCCAGTCCAGGCAGTATATTCCATGTAGAGTTAGGAGATGTAATGTCATTATTAACCCATAAACCACCACCTACACCACCGGCAAAAACACGGTTGTAATCTATACCATCACCATTATTAACACCTACATCGTTGGGGTCGTAAAAAACCACTCTAGTTCTACCACCTATATTAGACGGACCTCTTTCTTCCCATGCTCTAGCTGTAGATCCAGGCGCGCTCTTAGTAAAACTAGCAGCAATAGTTTCTACTTTGTATGGTGTAGGAATTCCTATAGTAGGATTCATACTTAATTCCCATATACGCTCATTATACGCATTAGGCGGTATAGAAAGAGCTTTGCGCTCTTCTCTAGAAAGTTTTATAGTCTCTTTATAAGGGCTGTTATTTACGTACCGCTTGTGTAGATCTCTTGCTTTTTGAATAGAAATGATAGGCTCTGTTTTACTTAAAAAGTAATAAGAGCTAACTGCTGTAATACATATAGCTATACTAGTTAAAAGTATTTTTTTATTCATAGTTACGTAATTAAAGAATTAAAGATAAGGTATTTAAAAATAGATTCCTCTAGATGTTACCATTAATAATGTTGAAAAGAGCTATCGATTTACTGTCGGTTAATGATGCTACGTAGCCACAAACATCTAATATACGTTCATAATTTGTGGTTCCATTTAACCTTAGTCCTTTACATGATTTTAAAATCAGTTTATCATAAGAGTCCTCTGTATTATTCAGGTTATTTATACTAGCATTAACGGCAGCGTGCAGAATGTCTTGTAATATCTTATAACCAGCTACTTCTTTTTGAATGACCTCTTCATTGTTATAAACCTTATCAATAGTAATGGCTAGTATGTCGTCTATTTGTGCTTTGTACGAGGATTTATCAGTAAGCGCACGTGAAAAAGTACCGTTGAGTATGGCCTTTTCATTTTTCATAAAAACCGATATACAGTCGGTAATTAGATTATTAATCGCTAGAGACCTTAGATAGGATAGCCTTTCTGAAGTCGTAGAGAGCTGAGTGTAAATATCTGTTCTTATAGTATCTTTTACTAGTTTTATTAATTGCTCTAGCGCATGGTCTTCACTTATCCAGCCTAGATTGATACCGTCTTCAAAATCGATTATCGTATAACAAATATCATCTGCAGCTTCTACTAGGTAAGTAAGTGGGTGGCGGTAATGAGACTCTTCACTATCGGTATTGTTGAGCAGACCTAGCTCGTTAACCACATCATTAAAATGATCAACATCTGCCTGAAAGATGCCGTATTTTTTCTGAGAAATATGCTTAGTAGGTCTGTATGGTAAGGATTCTTTAGGATATTTAATAAAAGCACCTAAGGTAGCATATGATAACCTCAAGCCTCCGGCAGTTCCTGGGCTATCGAGATTTAATAAACGATATCCATTTGCATTTCCCTCGTAGGAAAGTAGGTCTTGTTGTTGCTTTCGCGAAAGCGTACTTATCATCCTTGCTCCTCGATCAGTTTTAAAATAACTGCCTATAGCCTTCTCACCACTATGTCCGAATGGTGGGTTACCTATATCGTGCGCTAGTGCGGCTGCGGCTACTATCGCTCCAAAATCCTGTAGTTTATAACCAGATGCTACTAAGTCTGGATGCTTTTCTAGAATAAGTTTTCCTGCCATTCTACCTAGAGAGCGCCCTACAACGCTTACTTCAAGACTATGAGTTAGTCTAGTGTGCACAAAACCTGTCTGACTTAAAGGGATGACTTGGGTTTTATCCTGTAGTGACCTGAAGTGTTGTGAGAATATAACACGGTCATAATCTACCTCAAAGCCTAGTCTTAACTCATCTTGTTTTGCTCGAGGTCTAGGATGTGAATCGCCATATCTCTTTAATGATAATAATTGCTGCCAGTTCATTTAAAAGGAAATTTTGTGCAAGATAAGAATCATTTTAAGGTATGATTAAGTTACTTAGAATTTACTGTTTCTTAACAAAGCTAATAAGTGACTTAATATTATAGTAACCTAGTCAAGTGTATTTAGTTTGTTTTTTTGCAAAATATAATTCACACATAATGAAGAAGTTATTTTTTATTTTTATTTTATTCCTAAGTGCTTTTGCGACAGCGCAAAGCGGTAAGGTTTCAGGATTAATTACCGATAAAGATTTTGACAATGAATCAGTAGCATTTGCGTCTATACAACTTAAGGGTACATCTCTAGGTGCACAGTCAGATATGGATGGTTACTATTCTATAGTAGCACCTGCAGGCACGTACACATTAGTTGTGACATTTGTAGGAATGCAAACAGTAGAGATTACTGATGTGAAAATAGTAAGTGGTTCTATAACAAAGGTAGATGTGCCTATGACTGCCGAGGCTGCTACACTAGGGACGATAGAAATTATTGCGACTAAAAGTAGAGAAAGTCAGGAAGCGTTAATTCAAGAAAAAAAGAATGCAGTAACTATAGTGCAATCTATAGGTGCTGAGGAGCTTTCTCAAAAAGGGGTAAGCGATGCAGAAGGTGCTGTTACTAAGGTAAGTGGTATATCTAAGCAAGCTGGCGTGAAAAACGTTTTTGTACGTGGATTAGGTGATCGTTATAACTCTACGACCCTTAATGGATTGCCATTACCGTCTGATGATCCAGAATATAAAAATATCTCTTTAGACTTTTTTGGTTCAGATCTTTTAGAAAGTGTAGATATAAACAAGGTTTTTACTTCTGGTATCACTGGAGATAATGCTGGTGCAAACATTAATATAGACCTTAAAGGATTAAAAGGGAGAAGCGCTCTTGAAGTAGGTCTTTCTTCTGGAGTGAATACTCAGACTATAGGAGAAGATTTTAAAGGAATAGATGGAGAGGGTTTCTTCGGTTTTAGTGATGCAGATTTACCTGTAAATAACTTGAGATTGTATTCTTTTGAGAATCAACTAGCGCCTAATGTTAGTTCTACTAGTCCTAATGTAGGTTTTTCTATCGCTGGTGGTAAAAGAATCGATATTGGTGATAATTACTTGAACGTATATGGTTTATTGACATTTGATAATGGATATAAATTTGCTGAGCGCCAGGTGCAAAACACAACTAGTAATGGTACTTTATATTTTGATGTAGAAGGAGAGAAGTATGATTATGAAACTTCTCAAATTGCAATGGCAGATCTTGATTACCGTTTTGGTAAAAACAACATAGAATTCATATCTAGTTATATTCACAAGAACTCGCAAAGTTTTCAAGAGTATGAAGGTGTAAATAATCCAGAACAAGAAGGTGATAGAGTATTTGTAAGAAGACAACAAACTAATAATAATAACCTTTATGTAAATCAATTACTATCTCATTTTGAGCTTTCTGATAGAATAGATCTAGATGTAAAAGCTTCTTTTAATGCGATAAGAGGTAGTGAGCCAGACAGACGTAGTTTTGAGTACTTATTAAGAGATGGTTTTTATTCTCCAAACATTGACTCTGGTGGTAATAATCAAAGGTATTTTAGTGAAGTACAAGAAAACGATTATAACGGTATCGCAAACTTAAAATACAACTTTAATACTAGTGAAGAAGATGAAAGAGCGCACTACATTACATTAGGAGCTGAGTACAGAACAACCCATCACGTTTTTAAAGCCACTACTTTTAACCATACTTTTGATACAAGAATAGCTGTAGATATTAATGATACAGACGCTATTTATAATCAGCAATCTATTAACGCAGGAAACTTCAGACTAGAGACGGGACGTGGTAGTGCACTTAATCCTAATGCATTTGATCCATTTTATTACATAGGTGATAAAACAACTATCGCAGGTCAGGTAAACTATGTAAAAGCATTTTCTGATAAATTCTTAATTAACGTAGGTGGTAGATTTGAAAATATAGATCAAGAAGTAGAGTTTAATACAAACATAGCACGTAGTTCTATAGATGGTGTTTCTACTATTAAAGAATCATTTTTCTTACCTAGTTTAGGTATGAAGTTTAATATTAATGAAGATAACATTATAAGATTAGGAGCAAGTCAGACTTATATGTTACCTCGTTTTAAGGAAATCGCACCTTTTAGATATGACGGTGTACAGTTCTCTATACAGGGTAATCCTGATCTTGAGTTCTCTGATATTTATAACTTCGATCTGGCTTATGAATATTATCCTACTAAAGGAGAGTTGATCTCTATAACTGGATTCTATAAGAATATTTCAAATCCAGTTTCAAGAGTTGAGATTCCTAGTGCAGGTAGTACGCTTACTTACTTAAATGTAGGAGATAATGCAACGGTATTAGGAGCAGAATTTGAAATAAGAAAAAACCTATTTGTAAGAGAAATGCCGGATACTGGTTTAGAAATAGATCGTGAATCAAAATTAGCTGCTGGTTTTAACGCATCTTATATATACAGCAAACAAGACCTAGAAGATCCACTGGCACAATTTAGTGAAGACTCTACAGAGCTTCAAGGAGCTGCGCCTATTTTATTAAATTTTGATGTTAACTACAACACTTTTATAGGTAAGAGTAATGTGAATGCTGCGGTAGTATTTAACTACTTCAGTGAGCGTGTATTCTCTGTAGGAACACGTGGATTTGAAAATATAAAAGAAGTAGGTGTGCCTACATTAGATCTAATAGGTTCCATAGGAGTAGGAAAAAATGGTAAGTTTTCTTTAAAAGCAAAAAACCTTCTTAACCCAGATATAAAGCTAGAAAGAGACGGATCTGATAACAACGTAGTGTTAAGTAATTATAAACGCGGTGTTGATATTAGTCTAGGATATAGCTATAAATTTTAAAGTTTCGTAAAGTTTAGATAACCTTAATCGCCTTATTACAATAGTATGTTTGCAGCAACAAACGAATTTAAAAATTTAAACTCAAAACGATGAAAAAATTAATTCTATCTGCTCTTGCAATTGCTGCTTTAACATTCACTGCATGTGAAACTGATGACGATGTGGCTGGACCAGCAACTGGTGGTGACGATTCTAACCTAATAGGTAACATTACAGAAAGTAGAACACTTGACTCAAATGTAGCTTATGTACTTAGTGGTCCTGTTTTTGTAAAAGATGGTGCGACATTAACTATTCCTGCAGGAACAACTATTACTGCAAACGCTGGTGGTACTGATGTTTATCTTCTTGTTGAAAGAGGTGGTCGTATAGTAGCAGACGGTTCTCCTTCAGCTCCTATTAGATTTACTTCTACTTCACGAACTCCTGCTGCTTGGGGTGGTGTAATTATTAACGGTAATGCATTTATATCTGGTCAGAACGCACAAGGACAGAATGAAGCTGGTACTGAAGTAAACGCTGGTATCCTTTTCGGTGGTAATAATGATACAGAAAATTCTGGTATACTAGATCACGTAATTATAGAGTATACTGGTGCTCGTATCGATGGTGATGCAGAGCATAACGGTCTTACTCTTAACGGTGTTGGTTCTGGAACAACTCTTTCTAACATCTGGATCGCAAACGGTGATGATGATGCTATCGAGTTTTTCGGCGGATCTGTAAATGCCTCTAACATCTTTGTTTTAAATGCAAAAGATGACATGTTTGATGTGACACAGGGGTATAGAGGTACACTTACTAACCTTTACGGTGTTCGTGAGGCATCTTATGTAGCGGTAACTTCAGACCCAAGAGGTATTGAAGCAGATGGTAACCTAGATGGTAACTCTCCATCAGATAATACTCAATCTGACTTTACAGTTAATAACATTACTATTATCAACTCTGGTAATGCAGTAGAATTTTCTGACCTTATCAAGATACGTCGTGGTGCAACTGGTACAGTTAATAACGCGCTAGCAGGTACTTTTGGTACAGCAACTGCTTCTGACTTTATCGACTTTTATGATGATAAAGGAACAGCTACGGATGCAACTGTTGTAAATGCAACTGCAAACGGTACTGCAGATGGTACAGATAACAAGTTCTCTGGAACTAACGGTTCTACTACTGCTACAGCAACTGTAACAACGGCTAACACTGGTACTGATGCATCATTATTTGCTTGGACTGGTTATATTTTCTAGAACAATAAATAAATAATTTTTTACAAAGGCTGCTCTATCGAGTAGCCTTTTTTTGTTTGATGAGTTTTTTACATCTTTATTTTGAATTGCATCTTTTCTAAATAATACCAATTTAGTTTTTAAATGCCGCATAAAAAGCTTTTAGATAATGATGATTTCCTGTGATTGATTTTATAGTTTGATTGTCCATTTTTTT
>NZ_CANLXZ010000009.1 GCF_947495285.1 uncultured Nonlabens sp.
TGTTGACGCATCGCATGCGTGTTGTTGACGCATCGCATGCGTGTTGTTGACGCATCGCATGCGTGTTGTTGACGCATTGCATGCGCGTTGTTGACGCATTGCATGCGCGTTGTTGACGCATTGCATGCGTGTTGTTGACGCATCGCATGCGTGTTGTTGACGCATCGCATGCGTGTTGTTGACGCATCGCATGCGTGTTGTTGACGCATCGCATGCGTCTTTTACAGTATTGGGCGGATGCGATCCGCCCTTACTGGTTGTTTGTTTAGATATCTCCTAGCTTTTTCCCAGAAAGTCCCATACCTTTTGCCATGTTCAACAAGTTGCTCAGCATGTTTTTCTCATCGCCATCATTTGATTTACCGTGTAGGTTGTTCAAAATGTTTGCGATACTCAGGTTCTTGATGTCCTCAGAGCTGATGTTATACTTGTCTGCAAAGTCCTTTACCTTATCGAGTAAATTACCTTTTACGTCATCACTTCCTAGTATAGCATCTTTTACTTCAGATACAGTTTCAGAATGATTTACGAGTCTGTCATAACCTTTTGCCTTAGTGATCTGACCAATGATTTGTTCAAAGAACATGGTTTCACCACCTACGATATCAATCTTAGCCGCTTTTAATGCATCTCCTATTACTTGCGCTTGTGCGTCTGCAATATCTTTCTGGATATTGATTTGTGCTAGATCTACTTGAAGTTCCTTATCTAGACGTAGTTTAAACTCTTCATGTTCTTTACCTACGCCATCAAGTTTCTTCATTGCTTCAGCTTTCTCTTCGATACCAGCAGCATCTGCAAGGGCTTTTTCTTTGATTACTTCAGCCTCTGCAAGTCCGTCTTTACGTTTAGCCTCAGCTTTTGCAGCGATACCGCTTGCTTCAGCCTCAGCCTTTTTCTGGATGATGAGTGCGTCTACAATTCCTTGACGCTCGCTAGCCTCAGCTTTTGCATGCATTACCTGTGCTTCAGATAAACCTACAGTTGCTTCTTCTTTAGCTTGTGCTTCAGCAAGAATCTTACGTGCGTCTGCTTCTTTTTCACTAGCTTCTTTATGAGCAAGTGCTTCTATGTTGATTTCTTCAGCTTTTTGAACTGCAGCTTGTTTAGAAGCCTCTGCAGCCTTAGTTACTTTAATTAAATCATCTTGAGCTTTTGCTTCAGCATTAGTTATAGCGACTTGCTTAGCACGATCTGCGGTTTTGAAAGCCTCTATATCTTTCATATTTTCCTGCTCCTCTACCACACCTTTTTCAAGGACTACACGATCTCTAATGACATCTTGAATGTTCTTTTTCTCAACCTCTACTACTTTTTCTTTCTCGATTTGAGCTAGAGTCACCACTCTTTCTCTCTCGGTAAGTTCTAGCATGCGATCTTTTTCTACACGTTCTGTTTCTACAGCAGCAGTACGTTGCTTATTTTTCTCTGCAACGATAATCTGACGTTGCATATTTTCTTCGGCAACCTGAACTTTTTCTGTAGTAGCGATACGAGCTGTTTCTGACTTCAATCTTTCTTCTTCAGCTACTTTTAGTGTTTCAGCATCTTCACGAGACTTTATGTTAGCAATCTCACGTTTTTGTTGCTCTTCTTTTTCGGCCAGTTGCTTATCTAGTTCTAGAATCGCTTCACGAGCTTCCACATCTTGCTTGCGTATTACCTTTTCCTCATCACGTTTGATCAGGTTTGCTTTAATGTTTTGTGCAGCGGTAAGATCTGTAATCTTCTTGATACCTTCAGCATCTAAGATGTTGTCAGCTTTTAAATGAGAAACGCTGGTTTGTTCTAAGAAGTCAATCGCACAATCCTCAAGTGTATAACCATTTAAGTCCGTACCGATAATGTCCACAATCTCATCACGAAACTCGCGACGTGCTTCATACAAATCGATAAATTCGAATTTCTTACCTACCGTTTTTAATGCTTCAGAGAACTTTGCTTCAAAAAGATCTTCAAGTGTCTCTTTACGAGATGCACGAGCTACACCTATGGTTTGAGCTACTTTTTTAATGTATTCTACTTCATTATTGACACGCACGAAAAATGCTACTTTAATATCGGCTCTCATGTTGTCTTTACAGATCAGTCCTTCTACGCCCATACGTTCAATCTGGATTTTCTTTACAGAAATATCCATAGTCTCCACACGGTGGAATACTGGTACGACATAAAGTCCTTTGTCTGTAGCTACTTTAGTACCTCCAAAACCAGTACGCACCAGCGCCTGTCCTTGATGTACTTTTTTGTAAAACATCGCGATGATAGCGAAGTAAACAATTACAAGAAATAGAAAGATTCCTACTCCTGTTACAATGATTCCTAATGTTCCGTCCATAGTTTTTGTTTGGTTTATTTTTATTTAGTTGTTTTTATTTTTATTGATAAATACATCGTCTTCGACAAGCTCAGACTGACATTTTTTGTTTTACAGAAGCCAATTTAAAACAGTATAGCCACCTACTATTATAAATATAATTAAAGCAGCAATGACTGAAATACACCCAACAGTAAATAACTTATTTAACCACCAGTTGTTTTTTCTTGCTTCTTGTTCTTCTTGGTTTTCAATCTTTTCTGAAATCTCTATATAATCGAAAAAGAAATCACCATTATCATAAGTCCATTCTGTTTGCAATCCAATCGAATTTTTTTCTGGTATTTTAACACTGGCCGCTAATAATTCTGCTGCATATAATCGTATTCCTTCTTTATTAGCTTTAATACATGATTCATCAGGACCACCGCCATACTGAATAAAACCGAAGAACGCATCCTTTTCTAAATTATGAGTTCTTAAATCTTGAACGATTTTTTTTAATTCCTCTTCTTCCAAACACTTAAGCTTTACTCACTAAAAAATAGTTCTTATCATCAGATTGTTTGATGATGAGCACGCTTTCGCGAAAGCGTAATTCTGATCCATCTAAAGATTTTACATAGATACTCATCACGTTACCATCTGCCATGACCTCTGCATTTCCTAATTTATCTCCAGAAATGGAAGATAAAAGTAAGGCTTCACGGCCTAAAAAGTCTACTGCTTTGTCTCCATCTTTATTCAAATTTTTGAAAAAGGATTTAAATGGTGTGGTGATCACTTTAGTCAGTATTAAGGCTGGTACAAATGCCGCAAGAACAATTACATATCCAAATGAGTTGTCATAACTACTGGTTATAATTGTGGTAAGTACGGAGGACATCCACCAGATAAAAATCCAAAACGTAAATGTGAACATGAATGGCAGGCCTACAAAGTTGAAGTAGATCAAAAATATTTGCCACCATTTAAGTTTACGAGTGCGTTTATTCACCACGTGCTGGCGATCTACCTCAGCATTTGCAACATCCTGGAAATCCATGTTACCACCTTCTATACCGGTGTCTAGATCAATGTCTGCATCTATATCTACGTCTACGTCAACATCGATGTCCAGGTCAAAATCGATACCTGAAATCATGGTAGCAAGCCAGTATAGAATGAGAATGATCAACAACACGGTAAGTGTGATGTTCACTTCAGAGAATAATATGTTGAAATAGTTTTCCAAGGTTGGTTAGTTTTTAGTGGTTTATGTCTGGCGGATGCGATCCGCCCTTACGTTTGGACGCATGGCATGCGTCCGTTACGCGTCATCTTTTTTGATCCCTAACTGCTCTTTAAGTTTTGCCAGGTCGTCGTCCAGTTTAGATGCTGTCATGTCTGCAGCGGCATCAATTTCATCATCTACAGATTTATTTGTTTTTGCGAGATCTCCATAAGCCTCAGCAAGAGCTTCGTCTTGCGCTACTTTTTCCTTCATACGCTCGAGCATGCTTACGGTTCCTGCGCTATCGAGTTCTGCCATTTGTTTATTGACATTTTTTGTTGCATCACTTACTTTAACACGTGCTTTCAGTGTTTTAAGTTCGTTTTCCCAGTTGGTGATGTTTCCTTTAATGGTCTCAATGGTATCTTTTAATTGTGATACATTTTTTTCAAACTTTTCTGTGTCTGCAGCAGCACGATTTGCGTGTTGTTGAGCTTCTTCTTTTTTTGTAAGTGCTTCTTTAGCCAGGCGATCTGCCTCATCAACTGCCATGTCGCCAGAATGTGCTTTTTTGAGAATCAACATAGCTTTAGACTCATAGTCTTTAGCTTTTGCCTCGTGTTCATTACATTCATTTTTAGAACGTATGGCCATTGCTTTTACTTGTGCGACCGCCTCTACACTTTTATTAAGATCTTCTTTCATATCACGTATTCCTTGTTCGGTCATTGTGATAGGGTCTTCTAGGTTATCAACTGCTTTGTTAGCTTGTGCTTCTCCTATTTTAAATATTCTTTTAAATATGTTCATGATGTTGTGTTTATATGACGGATTGCATCCGCTGTTATACTTAGGGGCAAGCGTTGCGCTTGTACTAATATTTTGAAAATTTGATAATTTGGTCTGAGTACTCGCTCATTAATAAGCTCAATGAGTTAAGAGTACCTTCTAACTCGTTAAGGTCTAGATTTTCTATTTGAAGTGTGTCTCTAAATATGACTTTAGTACCACTTTCATCCAGTACAAACGCGCCGTGAATGATATCTCGGTTTTTTTGTAACAGGCTCTTAAAAACCTCTTCGTTTTTATTATTGATTTTAAAAATATATTGTTCCATAATGAGAATAGGCGGTGCGATTCCCAAAATCATATTTTTAACTCCAGCGCTTTCTTTTTCTACCACCATTATTCCGTCTTGCGGATTTTCTCTGATGATGTCAAAATCAAGCTGTAAGAGGTAGTCTTTTATCGTATTGAAGTAATTATTCATTGTTTGTTAATTGGCAGGTTTAATATTACGAAAAAGCTTATGGTAATCCCACTAAAATTTGGGTAGCTATTTCAATAATATAAATAATAAAAGGTGTCATAGTTTTTTTGTTTTAAGGTTATCTCGCTTTCGCGAAAGCGTAAACAGCAACGGCCTATTGCATTATTACAGTTGTATTAAATAACAATCGTTCTAAAAAGTGAGTTACAACTCCAGAACTTTTGCTCAAAATATTAGTGTAGATCAAATACTTTAGCTAATATTGTTAGTGTAAAGATACATAATTATTTAATATCTGCAAATAAAATTAGCAAAATATGTCATTTTTCGGAAAGAACATAAAAAAAATACGTGGAGTTAAAGGGTTGAGTCAGCAAGCCTTTGCAGACCTATTTGACTTAAAGAGAGGTACTTTAGGCGCTTATGAAGAAGGTAGGAGTGAGCCTAAGATAGATACTATAATCCTTATTGCTAATTATTTTAGCATTGCTATAGGGGATATGCTCACGGCCGAATTAACCGTGAATCAGTTACTGCGATTCAATGATAACCTGACTTTAACGCCTGAAGAGTTAGAGAGAGAGCAGTTTGCACAAATACCTTGTATTACAGAAAAAACGGCACATGATTATATAGAATATTATGACAATGATGCTTTTCTTTCCGATTTGCCTGCGCTTACATTACCACTTAATGTAGAAAAGGATTTTATAGGTTATACGGTGACTAATCTAGAAATGACTACACATGACAAAGGACTGTTTCCTAAAGATGTAGTGGTAGGTGAGAAGGTGCCTAAAAATGTGATTACTAAGCTTAATAATGGAACTGTGGTTCTTGTGGTAACTGATAAGACACTTATTTTAAGAAGGCTGTATATTA
The DNA here is from genome assembly GCF_947495285.1 of uncultured Nonlabens sp. Classification (GTDB taxonomy): domain Bacteria; phylum Bacteroidota; class Bacteroidia; order Flavobacteriales; family Flavobacteriaceae; genus Nonlabens. The sequence goes on from NZ_CANLXZ010000009.1 coordinate 5,683, forward strand.
CGGACAAGGGGCTGGTTCTTAGAGCTGATCATAAAAATGTTGATGATATTACTGTAGATAAAAAAGCTGTGAAGCAATTGTGGCGTGTGCGTTACGTTTTCTTTAGACGTATGCCAGATTTCTCTGACTCTTTTGAAGATAAACTGGCGATGTTAGAATTGCAAATGAAGGAGTTGCGCGATAGTAAATAGAGGTAGTTTAAATTTAAACTCTTGAATAATAATACACAATGACCTGTGGGTTTTTATTGTGAGGCCAATAGAATGTGGTAAGGATTTTTTAAAATACGATAGGAACAAAAAAGCCCCTAGCGTTAACTAAGGTCTTGTTGTGGGCCCACCTGGGCTCGAACCAGGGACTTTCTGTCCCGATAGCTATCGGGAGAGTCAGATTATCTAGTTTTGTTTAAGATTTTCTCTCGCAATTCTTCGTACTTCATTAAATTCTTGATGTACGTTCTGCTTTTCATACTTTTAATTTTCTTTTCTAATCGAGTAGCATGTGCGTAATCATCACATGGTATAGTTAGTTTCATTTCCCAATCATGAGTGGTAGCAGTAAATTTTGCATTTCCGTATTTGCCTTGATTGTGTGCATTGAGTCTTGCTTCTGGGCTGTCTTGAGTAATGCCTACATAGAATTTATTCAATTGTTTACTAAAAATAATATAGAGCCACGCCATGTATGTAAAAGGTGTTAAAATAAAAAAGACCCTAGCGTTAACTAAGGTCTTGTTGTGGGCCCACCTGGGCTCGAACCAGGGACTTTCTGTCCCGATAGCTATCGGGAGAGTCAGATTATCTAGTTTTGTTTAAGATTTTCTCTCGCAATTCTTCGTACTTCATTAAATTCTTGATGTACGTTCTGCTTTTCATACTTTTAATTTTCTTTTCTAATCGAGTAGCATGTGCGTAATCATCACATGGTATAGTTAGTTTCATTTCCCAATCATGAGTGGTAGCAGTAAATTTTGCATTTCCGTATTTGCCTTGATTGTGTGCATTGAGTCTTGCTTCTGGGCTGTCTTGAGTAATGCCTACATAGAATTTATTCAATTGTTTACTAAAAATAATATAGAGCCACGCCATGTATGTAAAAGGTGTTAAAATAAAAAAGACCCTAGCGTTAACTAAGGTCTTGTTGTGGGCCCACCTGGGCTCGAACCAGGGACTTTCTGATTATGAGTCAGATACTCTAACCAGCTGAGTTATAGGCCCAATAAGATAATAGCTGGTAATATCTTATCTAAAAAGTGTGCAAATTTAATCAATTATTCCATAACTGCAAACTTTTATTCAATTTCTTGACATAATTCTATAAGAACTCCATTTGTTCCTTTGGGATGTAGGAATGCGACCCATTTATTATCGGCACCACGTTTGGGTTCTTTGTTAAGAATTTGAAAACCTTCCTTTTCTAATCTCATTAACTCTGACTTGATATCTGTTACGGTAAATGCTACGTGATGTATACCTTCTCCTTTCTTAGCGATGTACTTTGCTATCGCACTGCTCTCGCTAGTTGCGGCAAGAAGTTCTATCTTATTATCACCACTTTTAAAAAAACTTGTATCTACAGATTCACTCTCTACCGTTTCTGTTTTATAGGGTTCACGCCCCAAAAGTTTTGTGTATAATTCATTTGCTTGATCTAGATTTTTAACTGCAATTCCTAAGTGTTCTATTTTTCCAAACATTAAATTTACTTTTTGTAAGGCAAATTTAATGTAGATAATCCATTAGAACTTATTTCTATAGTCATATTACGGTTAGTCTACTAACTTTTAATGAGGAACAACTTACCTTTGCAGCATGGAAGAAAGTAATAGACAGAAGAAAATAGCCGGAATATTACAGGGCGACCTATCTACGGTTATTCAGGATGTGATGAGAAAGAATGCTGTAAACAATCTTATAGTATCAGTGACTAAGGTTACTGTTACTCCAGATTTAGGTTATGCAAAGGTGTACCTGTCTGTTTTTCCAGCAGAGAAATCTGTTGTAGTTGTTAAGGAGATAGTAGAAATGGGTCATGAGATACGTTATGAAGTGGCTGCAAAGGTGCGTCACCAGTTTAGACGCATGCCAGAATTACAGTTTTTTAATGACGATTCTTTAGAATACATGGATCAAATAGATCGCGAACTGAGAGGAGAGAATAATCCTATTGATAATCCAGATCTCTTGCCACGACGTAAAAAGTCTTAGTGAATTTTTCTCTTTACATAGCACGACGTTACCTCGTTTCTAAAAATGGCAAAAACGCCATTAACATTATCAATATCCTTAGTTTTATTATTACTGTAGTAGGGACTGCGGCACTTTTTATCGTGCTTTCTGGTTTTTCAGGACTTAAGGAATTTAGTACAGAATTTTCAAATTATTTTGATCCAGATCTCAAAATTTTACCGGTAAAAGGTAAGACTGTTTCGATTCCGCTTTCGCGAAAGCGAGAACTTGAAAAAATCCCAGGGGTAGAATTAATATGTGCTATCATAGAAGAAAAGGCGTTTCTAAATTATGAAGAGAAAAATGACATAGCCTTTATAAAAGGGGTTCCTGATGATTATGTAAACATGATCCAGCCAGATTCTATTTTATATAATGGTAGCTGGTTATCTAAAAGCGATGCACAAGTAGTAGCTGGATACTCCCTAGCTTCTCGATTATCACTTACGGTAAATAACTATGGTAGTTACATGCAAATTATGGTGCCTAAACCAGGTACTAACGCCATTAATAAATTAAATATAACTAGTTCGTTTTCTAAAATGGATGCTATACCTGTGGGTACTTTTAGCGTTAATGAGACGCTGGATAGTAAGTACATTTTTACTAGAATAAGTGCAGCACGCCGATTGTTAAATATGGAAGACTCTACAGCTAGTGCTGTTGAGGTGAAATTATCTCCTACGGCAAACGAGATCGATGTACGCATGGCGATTAATGATGTTTTTAAAGAGCCTATTAAAATTAAGGATAAATTCCAGATGAATGATGCTCTTTATAAAATGCTTAATTCAGAAAATCTAATTGTGTATTTAATCTTTACACTGGTGTTAATTATTGCTTTATTTAATGTAGTAGGCAGTATTATCATGATGATTCTTGATAAAAAGAAGAACCTGAAAACTTTACTAGATCTAGGTGCTCCAGTGGTAGCATTGCGCAAGATATTTTTTATACAGGGCAGCCTTATGACACTTTCTGGTGGGATTATAGGTCTGGTGATTGGGTTGCTATTTGTGGTGTTGCAAGTAGAATATAAACTGGTCTATATAGCACCTGGTTTACCTTATCCGTTTGCGATGGATTTCTGGAACGTGATTATATCTCTGGCGACTATTACCGTATTAGGGATAATCGCCAGTTATATAGGTTCTAGAAGAATAAATGATCGTTTGCTTTCTCAGGCAAAATTATGATCACCGAATTTTGCTAACACATCATCAAAGGCTGCAAAAACCCCAGCAGAATCGTCACTAGTGACCATTTTCATGCGGTATTCTTTAAAATTAGGTATTCCTTTAAAGTAATTTGTATAATGTCTGCGTGTTTCAAAAACACCTAGCGTTTCTCCTTTCCAGTCTATTGCCATTTGTAAATGTCTGCGAGCTACTTCTACTCTATCTTTCATGGTAGGTGGTGCCATATGTGTTCCATGCTCAAAAAAATGCTTGATCTCGTTAAAAAACCATGGATACCCTATGCTAGCACGGCCTATCATGCAGCCGTCTAGACCGTATTCATCACGCATTTTCATAGCAAGCTCTGGTGTGGTAACATCTCCATTACCGAATATAGGAATGTGCATACGTGGATTGTTCTTCACCTGTGCAATAGGTTTCCAGTTTGCGTTACCCTTATACATTTGTGCGCGTGTACGGCCATGAATAGATAAGGCTTTTATTCCTACATCCTGTAAACGCTCTGCAACCTCTACTATTTTTATAGAGTCGTCGTCCCAGCCTAATCTCGTTTTTACGGTAATGGGTAAGGAGGTATGTTCTACCATTGCCTTAGTGAGTTTTACCATAAGATCTATATCTTTAAGTATTCCTGCTCCTGCACCTTTAGAGACTACCTTTTTTACAGGACAGCCAAAGTTGATGTCTATAATATCTGGCTTTGTACGTTCTACTATTTCTACGCATTGTAGCATAGAGTCTAGATTTGCACCAAATATTTGGATTCCTACAGGTCGTTCACTTTCATAAATATCTAGTTTCATGGTGCTTTTTGCAGCATCACGTATAAGACCTTCACTAGAAATGAATTCTGTATAAACTACGTCAGCACCATTTTCTTTACATAACGTACGGAAAGGTGGATCGCTTACATCTTCCATAGGTGCAAGTAGTAATGGGAAATCTGGTAATTCTATATCGCCTATTTTAACCATGTTGTTAGGGTAAGGATTGAATGAAAATTCCGCTTTCGCGAAAGCGGAACTTGTAAAATCTTAATTTAAATTTCTTAAGCTATTTCTTATAAGCCAACTTTTCTGAGCGGCCTTTCTTGAAAATGTTATTGCTGTTGTAATGTCCTGCTCTTAAAGCTTTTTGCTCTTCGTATGGTAATTTAATAATATCGTTACATTCCTCGCTACAACAATTCTCATATTTTTCTTTGCAAGAATCACACTGTATAAATAGCAAGTGGCACGCATTGTTTTCACAATTAGTATGTGTGTCGCAAGGTGCACCACATTGATGACAGTTAGAGATCACCTCGTTGCCTATCTTTTCTGCCAGTCTGTGGTCAAAGACAAAGTTCTTACCTCTGAATTTATTTTCTAAATTTTGTTCAGTTACCTGTCTGTGGTATTCTATGATACCACCTTCTAGTTGATAAACGTCCTTAAAGCCTTTGTGTTTATAATAAGCACTAGCTTTTTCACAACGTATACCACCAGTACAATACATGACTAGCTTCTTGTCTTCTTTATGGTCTTTTAGTTTATCTTCTATATAATCTAGACTGTCTCTAAAGGTGTCTACATCTGGAGTCCAGGCATTTTTAAAATGTCCTATTTCTGACTCGTAATGGTTGCGCATGTCCACGAGAACGGTATTAGGGTCGTCGATAAGTTCATTGAAAGCTGTTGCATCTACATGTATGCCTTTATTTGTAACATCAAAGGATTGGTCTTCAAGCCCGTCTGCGACTATTTTTTTACGCACTTTTACTTTGAGTTTTAAGAAGCTCTCATTATCGTGTTCTCTTGCGATATTTAAACGTACGTTTTCTAAAAAATCTATACCGTCTAAAAAGGTTTTAAACTCTTTAAAACGATCTCCTGGAACAGATAGTTGTGCATTAATACCTTCATGAGCGACATAAATTCTGCCTAGAACATCCATGGGATGCCAGTGAAGAAATAGATGATCTCTAAAAAGTTGGGGATTACCGATCTGGTGGTACTGATAGAAAGATATAGTAAGGCGTTCTTTTCCAGCCTCGCGTATTAATACACGTCTTTCTTCAGCACTTAATTTGTTATACAGTTGCATGCTATAAACAGTTTATGTGTTGAAAATTTGCGCAAAGGTACTGAGAATTAATAAAAGACTAAAGGCAGCTTTTTGTCCGATAAATGCGTCATTTAAACTACTTAATACTAGTTTTTGAGATAAGGTTTAAATTAACTGTACTTTTTAGGTCTAGAATTTAGTCTAGAATCTAAAACTAATATCATATGAAATTAAAATTACTCTTAACCACTATGGTGGTATTCACCTTTGGACTGTTAGTTCAAGGACAGTCTACTATTAATATAACTACCTCTGGAGGTAGTTTCGGATCTGAAAAGTGGGTTAGTATAACAGACATGGCAGACGGTGCAGGGACTCAAATCTGGGGTCAAGGAGATGGAACTTATGGAAACGGACAAGGTCTTATTAATCAAAATATTGCTATAGCTCCTGGTACTTACTGGGTGAACTGTTATGATAGATATGCTGACTCTTGGGATGGTACGACCATAGATGTTACTGCTTATGGTACTTCTATAGGTAATAACGGTGGTGTATCGCCAGATGATGGTACTAATGTGGACATTGATTCATCTTGGGAAACTCCAGCTGATGAATTAGAAGCTTCTTTTATGATTGTTGTTCCTAACCCACCAGCTTGTTTACCGCCTACTGATTTGAATGCCAGTAATTTTTTACCAGATAGCGCTCAATTATCATGGTTATCTGGAGGTAGTGGAGAAACTTCTTGGGATATAGAATTAGGGATTGATGGATTTACTCCAACAGGAAACCCAACTGACATAGCAGTGTCTAACCCATTTATTGCTACAAATCTTACAGCAGAAACTTCTTATGAGTATTATGTACGTGCTGATTGTGGTGGTGGTTCTAGCGTATTTTCTGGACCGTTTTCATTCACAACAACTTGTGATTTTATACAGCCAGATTACAATGCAGATATGTCTGTAAATGTACCTAATTGCTGGGAAGAGGCAGATATTGGAGATATGACTTCTGGCCCTTCTGATTTTGGTGCTGGTAACTGGATTGCTTCAAATCATAATGGCACACCTAGTAATAGAATTAACTTGTATCAAGCGACTAGAAGTGACTGGATTATATCACCTGTTTTTGATTTATCTACTGCTGCACCTAGTGAATTAAATGTGTACGTAGCTTTAACAGAAGGTGGTACTAGCGGTTCTGGTGCAGACTTAGGTTCTGATGATAGAGTGAGTTTATTAATGACTGTTGATAACGGTTCTACATGGACCGAAATGCAAGCTTGGGTACAAGGAACTGTACCTACAGATATAGGTGAAGAAATCACTTATGATTTATCTTCAATTACTGGTAATGTGCAATTTGCATTTTTAGGTGATGAAGGTACAGTAAATGATATTGAGGATGTATATTTTCATGTAAGTAAATTTCAAGTTAGAGAAGTACCTTCTTGCCCAGACGTTGCAAATCTTGCTATAGTAAGTTTTACTTCTTCTGATGCTGTAATTAATTTTGATAGTGGTAATGCTGCAAGCGCAGGTAATTATGAATATGCTTTAATGGACACAGCTACTGCAGCACCTGTAGTTACAGGAACATGGTCAGATGTGGCTGGTAACATGCCTAACGTTACCTATACAGTCATGGGTCTTACTGCAGACACAGAATATTTCATTTACGTTAGAGAGGTTTGTGCTGCAGGTGATGAGAGTCCATGGACTTTAAATGCGTTAAATTTTACTACTTTATGTGATCCGGTTACTTCATACCCTGTAACAACAGACTTCACCTCAAATGTTCCTAATAATTGTTGGGATCAGGCTGGTGATGGTGAGATAGTAGATGGTCCTTCAGGATTCGGTATTTCAGACTGGAGAGATAGTAGGTCTTATCTGGATTTTTCAGGTACTTCTGTACCTAGTAATGCGATCAACCTTTGGCAAAATTTGGATAGAGAGTGGCTTATTTCTGAACGATATGACATGACAGGTACTAGTAATGATGTACTTACTGTAGAGGTGGCAGTAACTAATTGGAATAGTACAAGCGCTCCAGATACTATGGGATCTGATGATCAGGTAGATTTACTTATAACTACAGACGGTGGTACTACATGGATTTCTTTACTAACATGGACGGTTGCAAACCAGCCTGCAGTAGATGGTACCAGAGCAACTGTTGATTTAAGTTCTTACAGCGGTACAGTTCAGTTTGCATTTCTTGCTAGCGATGGGGTAGCAGATGATTTAGAAGATTATGATTTTCATGTAGGTAGATTCATTATAGATGGTACAGCTGGTAATGAAGGTGTTTTTGAAAATAATTTATCTCTTTATCCTAATCCAGTAAATGGCGATGTAGTTACTCTAAATATGAATGGCTCTAGTGCACCTTCTTTAGAGGTCGCTATTTATAATTCTATAGGACAGCAAGTAATGACTAGATCTTTTGATCAAGTAAATACTACAATTAATATTAATAATATTTCTAGCCTTTCAACAGGTATGTACTTTGTAAAAGTGGTTAATGGAGCTTCTCAGACTACTTTAAAATTTATAAAGGAGTAATCAAGTAATTCACACTTTTAATTTATTGAGAAAAGAGAATCTTGTAATGAGATTCTCTTTTTTTATGCCGTTCTATTTGTTGTTGTTCCGCTTTCGCGAAAGCGGAAGATCATCACGAGATTATACATAAAATAAAGTCTTTTAGTGCTTTGTTATCGTACTGATCATAAAATGTCTATAATCTTAAATCAAATAGAAAGTAAAGGTTTATGTAAATTTGATATAGTTCTCTAAGGATAAACGTTAGGAAATGATGATCATTTGTTTATTAATTAGGTAAATGTTTGCTTAATCTTGTAAATGGTGATGCAATTTATTTATCTTTATTTTTTTTATTGAGAAAAGTTGCAGGTGACTTTATTTAACGCCAGGCAGCAAGTAATTTCTAGATTAGAAAATGAACCATACATAGTGAACATCTCTAACAAGATAGAAGCGGTAATTAAAAGATAATTTTTTAAAAAAAAATATAGGGAAATGAATAATAACAAATATGTAGTTTTAGTAATTTTTATATTAATAGGTACTATAGCACACGCACAAGCTCCTGGTTTTGTGGATGATGTAGAAGATACTGCGCCGATTCCTGGTTTGCTATTAGCTGTTTGCGCTGCAATAGGTATTGGGGTAGCAAAATTAAGATCAAAAAAGTAATCTTAAGTTATTCAATTGATAATTAGAGAGGGAGACCTTAATTCAGGGTTTCCCTTTTTTATGTTTTATTGTTGGATATTAGTTTCGCTTTCGCGAAAGCGGAATTTTTATAAACATCGTTAATAACCTAATCTTTATACTATTGTTTCTGCTTTATCTAGGCCGTATTTTTACCTAAAATAATTACAATGGCAGACGATAAAGAGAAAGAAGCAAAATTAAAAGCCCTTAAATTAACCCTCGATAAGCTAGATAAGGCTTACGGTAAGGGAACGGTAATGAAAATGGGTGATAAGCAAGTTGTTGAGGTAGAATCTATTTCTACCGGATCACTTGCGTTAAACGCAGCTTTAGGTGTAGGTGGTTATCCACGTGGTAGAGTTATTGAAATTTATGGACCAGAATCTTCTGGTAAAACGACATTAACTTTACACGCCATAGCAGAGTGTCAAAAGGCAGGCGGTATCGCAGCATTTATTGATGCAGAACACGCCTTTGACCGTTTCTACGCTGAGAAACTGGGTGTTGATCTTGATAATTTAATTATTTCACAACCAGATAATGGAGAACAAGCTCTAGAAATTGCAGATAACCTAATACGCTCGGGAGCAATAGACATAATAGTAGTGGACTCTGTAGCAGCACTTACTCCTAAGAGTGAGATAGAAGGTGAAATGGGAGATAGTAAAATGGGTCTTCACGCTCGCTTAATGTCTCAAGCACTTAGAAAACTAACAGGTTCTATTTCTAAAACAAATTGTACCGTTATTTTCATTAATCAGTTACGTGAGAAAATAGGTGTGATGTTCGGTAATCCAGAGACTACTACTGGTGGTAATGCATTAAAGTTCTACGCCTCTGTAAGATTAGACATAAGAAGATCTACACAAATTAAAGACAGTAGTGGTGCCGTGCAAGGTAACAAGACTCGTGTAAAAGTGGTTAAGAATAAAGTAGCGCCACCATTTAGAATGGCCGAATTTGATATCATGTACGGTGAAGGTGTTTCTAAACTAGGAGAAATCATTGACTTAGGTGTTAATTATGAAATCATCAATAAAGCTGGTTCATGGTTCTCTTATGAAGATACTAAACTAGGACAAGGTCGCGACTCTGTTAAGACTATTCTTAAAGATAATCCAGATCTAGTAGAAGAGTTAGAAGTTAAAATAATGGAATCTATAAAAGCTATAAGTAACTAGTCTTTTAGTTTTTATAAAAAATTAAACCGCTCTCTGTAATAGGGAGCGGTTTTTTTAAATCTACACGCAACCTTTTTTATAATTGAGCATCTATAATGTATAATACTGAAAATGAAGATGAGATTAAAATTTATTATAATTCTTGCTCTAGCATTAAGTACTCTTAAAAGTTGTAGCATAGATGATGGTGATAACGCTGCAATTATTAATTATGAAGCTTTAGCTGTAGAAAGTGTCGACCTGCCACAAGCGTTTACCTTCGGTGATGTGCATGTAATTCCTGTTACTTTTGATTTTACTAACAGCTGTCAGAACTTTGCAGGTTTTGAAGTAGATTCTAACTTAAATGAAAGGGTTATTACCGTGGTGGCATCAGTTAGTAACGGTAATTGTATTGATGAGGTAGTGAGAAGTGATCAAAATTTAAGATTTCTCGCAGCAAGTAATGGAACTTATGTATTTAAATTCTTTACAGGATTTGATGTAAATAATCTACCTACTTATTTAGAATATACGATACCTGTAGAAGAATGATTGGGTTTTAAGTTGTGGACTATAAAAAGATAGTTTTATTGTGTAAAAATAATGATCCTAAAGCGCAAAAGGTACTCTATGAAATGTTCTCGCCTAAGCTTTATGGATCCTGCTTAAGATATGCTCCTAATGAGCAAGAAGCACAAGACATTTTGCAAGATTCTTTTATCACTATATTTAAAAAAATTGATCAGTTTAAATTTAAAGGTTCTTTTGAAGGCTGGTGTAAAAGAATAACAGTAAATACAGCCTTACAAAGGTATAGAGGTACAAAAGTATTTGACTTAGTTCATCAGGATCAAATAGAAGATGTAGAAGCCGTTGAGATAGAAGGATCTGATGACGTGCCGCTTAAAGACTTACTTTTTATGGTACAACAGTTACCAGAAAGGTATAGACTGGTCTTCACCATGTATGTAATGGATGGATACAGTCATAAAGAAATAGCAGAAATGATGGAGATTACCTTGGGTACTTCAAAATCTAACCTTGCTCGAGCAAGGCAAAACCTGCAAGTAATGGTTAAAGCATGGCGAGAATCGCATAAATCTAACGCCAGTTATTATGGGTGATAAGAAAGATATAGATAGACTTTTTCAAGAAGGTTTTATAGACTTTGAGGTGAAGCCACCTGCTATGGTTTGGGATAATATAGGCCAAGAAATAGGACGTAATAAAAAGCATAAAACCATTTCATTATGGTTGATTCTAACCGGTGTAGCTGCTGGAGTAGCACTCTTGTTATCCGTTTATATAAGTGTAGACAGCAACACAACTGTAGATGATAAGCTACCTATAGTTAATGTGCCTACATCAATTGATAATCATAGAAAAACTCAAAAAAAGACCGCTGTCAAAGATGTCGATAATAATCTAGACACAACACTTGATAGCAAAGAATCAATTAGTGATGTGCAATTAGTAACTAAGAATCTTGATTCTGAACAAAACGGCTTAAATAATTTAAATAAACATCCTTATAGTGATACGAGAATAAAGACTCAAATAAAATCTCCTAAAAAAGCGAGTAATTTATTAACTGCTGGTAATTCTTCTACTAATAGTGATTTAAATAAAATCACGGTAATAAATGCACCTTCTAGTCCCTCTAAAACTATAGCTAACAATACATATAATAGAACTCCTATTGCGCAAAGTGATAACTCATCTGTTTTAGCAACACAAAGTGATAATTCTCATGTAGTAAATGAAACTTCTAAAGATATAAATTCTGTTACAGAAAATAATTCTACAGCTAGTAATAAAGTAGGTATTATTAATAGCTCAAAAAATAAAGCCGGTGATATTCTAACTAAACAGGCTTTAAAGAACACCGTTACAGTAGTAGACTCCATTAAGAAAAAACTATCTACTCTAGAAGAAATAGCAGCACAAGAAGAAAAAGAAGACAGTCTAAATGTAGCTGTGTTTAAAGGAAAATGGGCAGCAAGTACACAAGTAGGGCCTGTGTATTCCAGCAGTTTAAGTGGTAGTGCCATAAACAGTGAAGTAGTCGATAATAATCGAGACGCAGGGCTTAACTTAAGTTATGGTATAGGATTGAGCTATGAGATTTCTCCTCGATGGAGTGTGAGAAGCGGCCTTAATCATGTAAATATGACTTTTACCACACAAGATGTTAATTATCAGGTAAATGTAGATATAGCTAGTCGCGGTAGATTTTTATCTCAGGCTTATTCTTCTAGTGCTATAACCAATGCAGTTGGGAATAATTTAAGCCCTATTTCTAATGATGTCTTAGATACTGGTTTTGGAGCGCAAGAGTTAGTAGGTAGCCAGTTACAAGGCTTTAAAGGAGAGCTTTCTCAACGATTAGGTTACATAGAAGTACCGCTAGAACTTAGATACAGTTTAGTAAACAATAAGTTTAAGGTAAACGTATTAGGTGGAATGAGCGCTTTATTTCTAACAGATAATATGGTGACTGTTCAAAATGATAATCAGCGATTAGAACTAGGTGAGGATGGTAATTTTAATGAATTCAACCAGAGCGCAAACTTTGGATTAGGAATAAGTTATGACTTTACATCTAAATTAGGTGTGTTTATAGAACCTACATTTAAATATCAATTAAGTACCTTAAGAAATAACGTTGCAGACTTTAAGCCTTATACCATTGGGGTACAAAGTGGTGTGGCATTAAATTTTTAAATCGCTAGTAGTCATTGTGAGCTAGTTAAGATTTCAGTGAAAAAGAAAAAGAAGAATATTGAGGTTAGTTATTGAAACTCAATTTTTGCAATGATGATGAAAAACCGTTTCACTGCCATGGAGCGGTTTTTCTATTTTAAGCCTTTTCCAGAGAATGAAGAATGATGTTTCTTACGCTTTCGCGAAAGCGTGCCTTATCCTCCATCACCTTCATACCTACCGTCTCTATTGGGGCATGAGTTTCTGCTCTCATAATCCCAGGACTACCACCCCAAAAATAGAAAGGAAATCGTTTTTTATTATCGTATAAAGTAATTGGTAATAAAGGTATTTGATGCTCTATAGCTAGTCTAAAAGCGCCATCCTTAAAAGGATCTAAAACCACATTTAAATCCTCAGAAACGCCGCCTTCAGGAAAAATACAAATCCCAACACCATCCTGCATACGCTGGCTAGCACGATTAAAAACCTCTTTTCTACTTCTAGGATTTTTTCTATCTACTAGAATGCAAGTACGCTTATAGAAAAAACCAAAAACAGGAATCTTAGAAAGCTCTTTTTTACCTACAAAAACAAAAGGGTTTTTAGAGATCAACAACATCATCATAATGTCTGTCATACTCGTATGGTTAGCAACCAGCATATAACTTTGATTCTTTTTCATGGGTTGTGCACGCTTAATAACTGGCCAAAAACCCATGCCATAGATAATTATTGCCGACCATAATCGAGCTACCTTAAAGAATAAATGATACGTTTTTTCTGAAATAGTAAGCAGTACCAGTAAGGGAAACATAATAATAATGGGTACACCCATTAAAATATAAAACCATACTCGGTACAAAGGCATCAATATGTAGCGCATCCATTTCAAGATATCAAAAATAGAAGAATTTATGATTTTATGATCATGTATATCTATCGATCTACTTAAAATAATTGATCTCTCGATATTTTATAAAGCTTTAACGCGTTTTACATTGTGTTGATCACTTTTTACTAATTATCTTTGATCTTCAATTAAAAACAATGGCAAGAATACTTACTGGCGTTCAATCTACTGGGACACCGCACTTAGGAAACCTTCTAGGAGCAATTTTACCAGCGATCGAAATGTCTACAAATGAAGAAAACGATTCTTTTCTTTTTATCGCAGACATGCATTCCTTGACACAGATTAAGGACGGAGATTTATTAAGAGAAAACACCTATTCTACAGCAGCAGCATGGCTGGCATGTGGTCTAGATATCAATAAGACCGTTTTTTATAGACAAAGTGATATACCGCAAGTAACAGAATTAAACTGGTACCTTGCTTGTTTCTACCCATTTCAAAGGCTAACTCTAGCGCATAGTTTTAAAGATAAAGCAGACCGTCTAGAAGATGTAAACGCTGGTCTTTTTACCTATCCTATGTTAATGGCTGCAGATATTTTATTATATGATGCAGAGATCGTTCCTGTAGGAAAAGATCAATTACAACATCTTGAGATTACTAGAGACGTTGCTGGTAGATTTAATAATAAGATGGGAGAAACTTTTATTGAACCTCAAGCAAAGATTCAAAAGGATGGAATGCTTATTCCAGGAACTGATGGAGAAAAGATGAGTAAGTCTAGAGGCAATTATATCGATATTTTCCAGACCGATAAGAAATTGCGCAAACAGTGTATGTCTATAGAGACAGATAGTACACCGTTAGAAGAGCCTAAAAATCCAGATACTTGTAATGTTTTTGCATTATATAAGTTAATTGCACCAGAGCAAAAAATACAAGAATTGCGCAATAATTATGAGGCTGGTAATTACGGTTATGGACATGCTAAGCAAGCGCTTTTTGAAGCACTTTGTGACCGATTCAAAGATGCAAGAGAACGTTATAACTATCTTATGGATAACAGACATGAAATAGACGAGGCACTAGAAGAAGGTGCTTTTAAAGCACGTCATATCGCAAATGATGTATTAAAACGTGTACGTAGTAAAGTAGGGTATTAATACTTGAATACTTATTTATAACAAAGCCTGTTCTAATATTTAGAACAGGCTTTGTTAATTTATTATTTTCACAAGAGTGAACAAATCAAAAATCTCTAATCGTTAATCAGATATCTTTAATCTTTAAGCAAAAAGCCCAGTTAACTCGGCATCAATTTTATTAATAATACCACCTAGGTCTTCAGGATTGTTTACAAAATCGATATCATCTACATCGATTATTAATAGGTTACCTTTATCATAACCATGAACCCACGCCTCATAGCGCTCATTTAAGCGGCTTAGGTAATCTATGGAGATCGTGTTTTCATAATCGCGACCACGTTTATGAATTTGATTCACTAAATTAGGTATAGAACTGCGCAAATAAATCAATAAATCTGGAGCAGCGACTACCTTTTCCATAAGGTCAAATAGGGAACTGTAATTATCAAAATCACGTTGAGATAACAATCCCATCGCATGTAGGTTAGGCGCAAATATGCTGGCATCTTCATAAATAGTACGATCCTGTATAATTTTATTTCCACTCTCGCGTATATCCAGCACCTGACGGAAACGGCTGTTTAAGAAATAGACCTGTAAATTAAAGGACCAGCGTTCCATATCTTGATAAAAATCTTCTAGATATGGGTTCTCTAGAACGTCCTCAAATTGAGGTGTCCATTTATAATGTTTTGCAAGTAAGTTAGTTAGGGTAGTTTTACCAGCACCTATATTTCCGGCAACGGCTATATGCATTTTTATTTCTTAATAGGATTGATCTTATAAACGTCCACACGTTTATCGTGCCAAAGATAAAGTTTTCCGCCCTTTAGATAAAGGGTTTTAATGTCCTTTTCTAAGATGGTGATGGTTGCGATCTCGCTTTCGCGAAAGCGGAACGTTTTATCTAACTTATACACTTTAATTACGCCTTCTTTTAATAGAACTAGATGTTCAAAATCATAATCTATAAGTGTGGCGCTTTCTATAGGTAAGGAAGAGGTTTTACTACCATAAGAGTTGTATGTTTCTATAGAACGATCACTCACCACGTGACAAAAATTATAATCACTCAATAATTGAGATGTAGTTTCTTTTAAAACAGCGGTGCTTATTAGAGTCTTGTTATTAATGTAATCGTATAACTCTAGACGGTTCTGGTCCAGATCGTGCAGCCATAAACGTCGCTCGCCGGCTAGTCTAGCGTGTTCTATAAACCTGCTAGGTGTTAGTTGATTTAAAAGAATACGCTGCTTTTCATTAAGCCTATTATCTAGTAAAACTATGGTCTGAGTGTCTTTGTAGAATAATAAAATGCTTAATGGGTTGATGAGATCTACCTCAGTTAAATCGCCTAATTGTAGGTCATAGAATTGTGTGATCTCTTTACCATTTTTCTTGAAAAAGGCATCTTTTTTACCATAATAAACAGCGCCAAAATCATCCAGACCATAGAAAGAGTCTGCCGTGAGATTAAAACCTTGATCTGTTTTTTGAGCCCAGGAAAGTGAGTTGATAAAAAGTAAAAATAAGGTCCATTTCATAACCGCAAATTACAACTATGTAACGGATTTTAGAGAATGAGATTATCAATCTTCTTTATTAATCAATTTAATGATCCTAGGTTGAATAATCCAAATTCCAATTGGGAAAAACCAAAAACCAAGCATATACCAGTGGACGTTTCCTCTTTCATTTCTTAAAACTGAGATACACTTTGAGAGAAAGTATATGGTGTGAAACATAAAGAACATAGTAAGAAAATGTATTGGTATAATTATCCACAAAATCCAACTATTATCATTAATAAATTCAGCTAGAATCTTTTGTCCTATTATAACTAACGATAAAGCTATTAATATGATCACAATTACAAATCCTATCTGAAATTTAAAACGTTTCAATCTTAACATACTATTGTCTCTTAATTTCCCATGAAGCTCAGTTCCTACACCTAGAGTCCAATAAGTGAAGAAAGATGTCAATAGAAATAGAAAAATAGGTACATATATAGGAAACGCATTGCCTACAATACTATAGAGAACAAATATTGAAAACCAAATCCACGGTTTGATGGTAAGAAGACTTTTTAAATAGGTCATTTTTGGCTGAATTTAGATCGCCGCAAAAGCAATTAGTATTCTGATAACTACTATGGCGCCATTAATTTATATCCATAACCACGCACGTTAACTATTTCTAACTGGTCGTCTTGCGCTAGTTTTTTTCTCAACTTAGTAATAAATACATCCATACTACGGCCAGAGAAAAAGTCGTCATTACCCCATAATTTTTTAAGAATAAAAGTACGGTCTAGTACTTTGTTTTTCTTTAAAACTAGATGATACAGTAAGTGTGATTCTCTGTGGGTTAATTTAGTAACCTCTTCTTTATAAATGAGTTGTTGTTTTGGAAAATTAAAAGAATAGTCGCCTAGTTCATAAATAGCAGCTGTTTTTTGAACCGTCTGTCTACTCAATAAATTTTCTATGCGCACGATAAGCTCTTCCATAGAAAAGGGTTTCTTAAGGTAGTCATTACCACCTACATGAAAACCTTCTAGAACGTCTTCTGTTTGAGATTTTGCGGTAAGAAAAATAATAGGTATTTCTTCATTCTCTACGCGTATTTTCTTAGCAAGTTCAAAACCGTCTAGTTGCGGCATCATTACATCTAGCACCAGTATGTCTGGTTGTTTTTCATGAAAAGCATCTAGTGCCAGTGCACCGTTTTCTTTATGTCGTACACTAAAACCTCTAGTTTCTAGACTCTCTTTTACGATCATTCCTAGTGCAGGTTCATCTTCGGCGAGGATAATGTCTATGGTAGTATTTTTATTCATGAGGCATCGTGATTTTAAAAGTGGTTTGTGGTTGTGCAGCAGCAGTAATCGTACCGTTGTGTTTTTCTATAATAGATTTAGTATAAAATAAACCGATACCGAATCCTTTAACATCGTGTCGGTTTCCTTTTCCTACACGATAAAACTTGTCAAAAATTAGTTTTACGTCTTTATTACTTAAATTCTGTCCATTATCGCTAACAGTTATAACCGTGTAATTATTATTGTTTTTTAATTCTACCGTTATCTGGTCACCACCGTATTTTATTGCGTTATCTACCAGGTTATTAATGGCGTTTTCTAGGTGAAAAGCATCGGCAGTAATGGTAATGTTTTTATCTATCTCTTTAAAAGTGATTTTTTTAGAAGTTTGATTTTGATGCTTTTTAATAATTATATCTATTAGTTCATTTATTTCAAAAGCACTTTTCTGTAGCATAAGATCTTTACTGTCTAGTGTGGCAGTTTCTAGTATGCGCTCTACCATACCATTTAATTTTACTAACTGGTCGCGCCCCATACTTAAATACCGATCGGTTTTATCGAGATCTCCACTATTATTAAAACTCTGTACTCCTTCTAGTGCAGCGCTAGCAGTAGCGATAGGTGTTTTAAACTCGTGTGTAATGTTAGAGATGAGATCGTTTTTCATCTCGCCTAGCGCTTTTTGCTTTTTAATTATCTGTAATAGATAAAAAAGACATAAAACAACTGCTGCGATAAGAAGTGCGCTTAATAAAATACCTGTTATATTTAATTTAAAGATGGTCTTAGATAGACTAGAATAGGTAAGAGTTAGCGCTTGATTTCTAGGTAGTAATTCAGAAGACGCACGTAGAGCATTATTTTTTTGTAATGGAAATAATGAGTCAACCTGTCGTTTTTTAATCAACATAAGATCAAAGTTGACATGAATCTTTTTCCTGTCTAAATTAGAATTTACTAAACTATCTAGTCTTTCTAAGTTCATGCTCTCTTCCTTGATACTTAAAATCATTTTTGAATTGAGCTCTGCTACTGCTTTTTGTAAGTTTTGAGTATCGGCAAAAAAGGTCTGTATTTCTAGTGCAAAGTTATTATCTGGTTGTGCGTTTATCTCATAATTAGGTAGATTCCATAGATCTTTAACAGGTTCTATTTCATTAAGAGTAGACATGTTTGCTCCATTATATAGGAATATTTCTGAAATATCATCAAGAGGTATATCGTCAAATTTAAAACCGTTGTAACCCAGACTGCGGCTAAGAGTATCGGTATCAAAACGCTCAAACATGTCTTTAATATAAGGATGTTTATTAGTAGTTTTTTTTACCATAATACCTATATTATTATCCTTGGCAAGTAAGGCATAATAAGTATCTACACTTTCATCCAGGCTATTTTGAAGCTCGACGACCAGCTGGTCTTCAGAGTCCTTTAAGTTTATGTAATTAAGATAGACTTGTATAGCTAGAGTAGCTAGTACTACCAGGCTTATTAAAACTAGAAGAAAGTGATATTTTCTATCATTCATATTTTCAAAGGTGCGCTATTCCTCTTATACATAGAAGTCGGTTAACATATATTAACGCAGCTTAACCCTTTCTACTATAAAACGCTAGGCATTTGAAAACATTTTAATATGCGGTTATGTTTTTGCTATTTAAAATGCACCATTATCAAATTATTAAAAGAAAGGTTAGTTTATTGTTTACATTAGAGTTAAACTGTTCTTAAGTAGTGGTTAATTATGTTGATTCCCAATACTTTTGATATTATGAAAAGAATTTTATTGCTATTAGTGATTATTGCGAGTAGTGTTGCCACTGCACAAGAATTTACAGATACTCGTATCAAAGAAATGATCAATGAGTACCGACAGCTCGATCGTGGACCGTACAAGAGTATCAACTGGTTTTGCCCAGACGGTACCATTAGAGACGCAAAAGATCCTTGTCCAGATGTTATAGGTGAAGGAATACAACATGCTAGTTATAAGAAAGATGTTGAAGAACTGGCTAGAAAACGTCATATCTTTTTGGGTGAAATTCTTGCTTCTAATGAAGTATGGGATTTTTGGGATGGAAATAATAATCACAGTCGTGTAAAACAATATCAATTAGGTAAATATCTAGAGTCTGTTGATAATGGCTGGATACAAGAACGTTCTAAATTTTATCGCGGTGCAAAACAAATTGAGGACGAAGAAGAATGGGGACGTAAATTCTATTACACCATACTATCAGATAACGATCTCGTAGAGCGCGATTTCTTTTTAATAAGAGAGAGTTTGCGCGATATACCACATGATGGAGATACTAACCTGGCTCAAGATATTAGAAGTCTAAGTAAAGTACTTGCAGAGCGTCACTCAAAGTTTATGGACATCAGGATTAAAATTCACGGTAATCCACAAGCTGCTGATATTGAATCTGTAAAAAAATGGCTAGATAAAAATGAAACCGATATAAGTGAGCAATCTAAAAAAGACTTCAATAAACTTATGAGCGATATGCAAGAGTTTTTTGAACCAGTGTCTGTAAGAGATTTAAATAAAATGGTGGCAGACTGGAATGAAGATGCTTACATAAGAACACAAACAGAGTGGTTCTCAAAATTTTATGCTACTGAAACAGACCCTGCCATATTAGTACCTGCAGCTGCAAATTTAATGTGCGACATTAAAACCAATATTAAGGATGATAAAAGAGGTACACGACGTACTAATGCACTAGAATTAAGTTTAAGATTAGAAGAATTAATTTTCCAACAGGCAGGTAACTGGCAGCCGGTAGATCTTCAAGAACATTTGGATAAAATATATTCCCTTAGTGAGGCACTAGCAAGTGCTGGTTATGTAGAAATGTGGGAATGGTACGCAATAGAAAGCGAATTATTTCTAGCCAATGGTGAGACTATAAAAGCACATGAATTACTCGATTTTATCAATACTGGCCGTAGTCAGGTAGAATGGGGAACAGGTATGGTAAACGCTATTTATGGCGACGTGGTAGAACAATATTCTCAGTTTGAGCCTAAGGCATATGGTTTCTATGACGACCGTATAAGAAGTTCTTTGCTTTTACCTCTAGGTGATGCGATAGGTAATTTAGGTGGTCTAGTCTCTAGACAGATAGGTCTTACTAGTCAGATAGCAAGTGTAAATAATGTGAGTACCATAAGAGGTCTTAACCCTGGATATACAAAAGGAGAACTGGTAGTAGTAAGCGGTAATGCCGAAGGTATGCAGGTAGACCCTAATAAAATTTACATTTTTGATCATCCGCCTAGCGATTTAAAACCTGTCGCTGGTATAGCAACAGTGTCAGAAGGAAATCTAGTTTCTCACGTGCAATTATTGGCGCGTAATTTAGGTATCCCTAACGCTGCTATTTCTATAGATAACTTAAATGATTTAAAAGAACTTGATGGAGAAGAGATTTTCTATGCTGTGAGTAATCGTGGTACGGTGATTATTAAATCGGCTAGCGACATGAATGATAAAGAAAATGCTCTTTTCAATACCGCTAGCAAGAAAGAGAAGAAAACCATCAGAATTCCAGAAGGTAAACTTAAACTAGATGGCGTCTTACCTTTAGACATGGCTGCTGTAGGCAGTTCGGACAGTGGTATTCTTTGTGGTCCTAAGGCGGCAAATTTGGGTCAATTAAAACAGCTTTTCCCTGATAGAGTAGTGAATGGGATTGTGATTCCGTTTGGGGTTTTTAAAGATCATATGAATCAAAATATGCCAGAAACTAATGGTAGTTACTGGGACTTTTTGATGTCCGCTTTCGCGAAAGCGAAACAGTTAAAAGCAGATGGAAAATCAGAACAAGAAATTATAGATTACCAGCTAGGTGAATTAGCTATTCTTAGAGACGCTATTTCTAAGATGGAATTTAAACCAAGTTTTATCAATGCTTTAGAGGCTGATTTTAAATCTATTCTAGGAGATAAATTAGGTAATGTGCCTGTATTCTTGCGTAGTGATACCAATATGGAAGACCTTGAAGAGTTTACTGGAGCCGGTTTAAACCTTACTGTTTTTAATGCTGTGGCAAGAGAAAAAGTAATCAATGGAATACGCGAGGTATGGGCCAGTCCTTATACAGAGCGTAGTTTTAAATGGAGACAAGTATATCTAGAAAATCCAGAGAACGTATATCCATCGATATTAATTATTCCCACGGTAGATGTAGATTATAGTGGTGTGTTAATTACTAAAGATTTTATTAATGATAATGAGAATTCTATTACGGTTGCTATGAGTCGTGGTGCTGGTGGTGCTGTAGATGGACAGAACGCCGAAACGTATTTAATAGATCAAGAAGGAAAAGGTTTATTGATCTCTCCGGCTAGAGAAAACAAGCAACGCAAATTACCTATAACTGGTGGGTCTGTGATGGAGCATGTAGATTTTGACACAAGTATATTAACGTCGCAAAATTTAAAAACCATTAGAGAGTTTGCTAAAACGGTGCACGAGATCATGCCAGGTTCTAAAGACGGTAGTTATACTGGCGCATGGGATATTGAGTTAGGTTTTAAGGATGGTAAAATGTACTTATTCCAGATAAGACCATTTGTAGAAAATACACAAGCTGTAAATTCTGAATACCTAAATTCTATCGATGCAGATGTTGATGTAAACACTGCCTTATTATTACATAAACCTATCGCAATTTGAAAAATATAACAAAAATAATAGCAGTCTTATTTACAGGGGTTTTCTTGCTAGCTTTCTATCCTATTGATGGATTTAGTAAGACTGGGATAAAGCGACTTAAAAGACTTGAAAAGACTCTAGATAGTACTCTTAATGAATACTATCTTAGAAAAGGATCTTTCAAAAAGTATGATGAGATCAATCTATGGATGTGTGAAAAAACAGATTCCATAGATAAGATTATGTCTGTAGATACCGAATTCCAGAAAGAGATGTTGCGACTTTTCCCTAGTCGTTCTGGATACGGTATAACAGTGTTGGATATTACAGATGTCAATAATACGCGCTATGCAGAGATGAATGAAAATACTGGTTTCCAGCCAGGCAGTGTAGGTAAAATAGCGGTAGCAACTGCATTTTTTACAGAGTTAAAAAACCTGTGTCCAGAGGATTTTAATGTGCGTACTAATTTAATGCGTAATAAGGTGGTAAAATCTGGTAATTGGGGTCTTTATGATCATCATACGATTCCTATTTATAATATAGAAAAGGACAGTTATGTAAAACGTACTGTTATCGCTAGTGACGAGTTTACCCTTTATGAATGGGTGGATCACATGCTAAGCGTTAGTAATAACGGCGCAGCGAGTATAGTATGGAGAGAAGCGATGTTAATGCGTGTTTTTGGCGATGAGTACTTTAATTTAACTCAAGAACAAGCAGACGCTTATTTTGATCAGGTAGATAAGAGTGAAATTACTGACATAGCAATAAGTGTGGTAAATGATCCTTTAAGAAATCTAGGTATTACCAATGATGAGTGGAGATTAGGCAGTTTGTTTACAAATGGTCCAGATCGTTATGTAGGTAGTAAAGGCGGTTCTATAGGAACACCCAAAGGTTTAATGAAGTACTTTATTAAACTAGAACAAGGTCTTGTAGTAGATGAGGAGTCTAGTCTTGAGATCAAACGTTTACTCTACATGACTGATCGCAGAATACGGTATGGAGCAAGCCCACAATTAAATGATGCTGCAGTGTATTTTAAATCTGGTAGTTTTTATAGTAATAATAAATCTCTAGGGACTCCATATGGAGAATATAAAGGAAATGTGTACAATTATATGAACAGTGTTTGTATAGTAGAGCACCCTAGTGGTGTCAATTATATAGTATGTCTAGAAAGTAACGTGTTGA
Organism: uncultured Nonlabens sp.; assembly: GCF_947495285.1. Taxonomy (GTDB): domain Bacteria; phylum Bacteroidota; class Bacteroidia; order Flavobacteriales; family Flavobacteriaceae; genus Nonlabens. The sequence continues at coordinate 28,961 of NZ_CANLXZ010000009.1, forward strand.
GTAAAAATAGTGCTGGTGCACATCTTTATCTAGCAAGTGCTATTGATAAAGCTATTAGAAAAAAATATGAGGTAGAAGAGAAGTGATATTTCTATGGTTTCTAAAAAAAGCTGACTTCTTTAAAATGTCAGCTTTTTTTTATTTTAATTATCTAGGCACTGCGTTGTTTACCATTCTTAAATTTTAATGCTTCTAAGGCAGCCTCTGTTATTTTATTAGATGCTAAATCTGAGGCGTCTATTAGTAACTTGTAGGAATAGTCATCTTCTATTATCTTTAATAAGGCGATGGCTTTGATTTGTAAGGACTCATCTTCAAGATACATAATCGTTTTAAGGCAATCTTCTTGATTGAGTAAAGAGACATGTTTATGGTAGTCACTCATTTCTTGATTAGGAGAAGACGTGCCGCTTTCTAGTATCGGTAATAGAAGCGTTTTAAGGTTTCTACTTAGTAAACCCTCTAAGTATTCCATAGCGTGTAGTTGAGACTCTTTAGTTTCACTTTTTAAGCCTCTGTATGCTACAAATACATCTTCTGGATTGTAGTATAAGGCGAGTAAGTTGAAAACTCTTTTTAGGTTTAGTTCTAGAGATGTTTTTAATTGTTGAATTAAATGAGACCTTTCTGTTTTTTCAGGTAAGGAGATTACTTTGAGCGGTTGCAATTTTGATCGTTCTATAATACGGATGGAAAAATAACAACCTAATAATTGTCTATACAATTTAGATTCATTTGCTATAATTAATCTTAAAGTACGCTGATTAATAGAATAATCAATTCCCTCTTTGCGCCATGTATAAAGTAAGTCGGCTACTTTAGTTCTCAATTTAAAATCACCACGTTGACTCATTTTAAACAGAGCACGATAAGCCTTTTCAGTATGGATGTTACTAATAATAGTCGGTATCTGTGATTTTTGTTGGCTGTTAAGGTTTGCGTTTAGATACTTTTTATACAGAGTGGGTATAATAGCGTTACCAAAACTAGAGATGGCTTTAATGCTACTCTCACGATAAGCGATGTTCTCCAATTCGCTATAAAGTACAGGCAAGAATTTTTCTCTTGCTGTTTCTCCAGCTGCTAATATTGCAGCATTTTTTAGAATAGGATTAGGGTGTTTTAAATACGTTTCAATAATGTCATGATACTTTGTTCTTTTTACATAACCTAGAGTTTCTATTAGTCTAGCGATTTCAGATATTTTCAGGTCGCTATCTTCACTTTCTAGCTCGTCGATAAACATCTTTATCCTCAGGTGGAGATTGTATTTTGCAGCTAGAGTAGGGTTGTCTTCAGACTCTCTTGCTAGCGCTAGTAAAGCGGCAGTTGCTATAAATTCATTTTCATAATCTAAGTACTGTTCAAAGAACTGATAAGAGATTTTGTCTTGTGACATTAGATAACGCATAGTAGCCATGATAAGAGTGTCATCTTTTATATAAATAAAATCTTGAACCTTAGTTTGTGGTTCTTTTGTAATATATCTAAGACTATCAACAACAGCAGCTTTTACTTTATGACTTTCATGGTTTAGTAATTTGAGAACATCGTTTTTAAGAGATGGATGCGTTATTTCTGGTAAACGCTTAATAATTTCTAGAATATCTTTTTCTGATCCTGATTCAAAAATCACACGCATATTCTGACGTATGCGACCTATTGATTTTTTAGTGCTGCCCATGTTTTCTCGCATCATGATGCTTTCTTTAAAAGTACCTAGATAGGCATCTCTTACTTTAAAGACTACTATTATCCATACAAGAACTATAAGGATAGTAATTAAAGTGATGTATGTGGCAGATAACTCTAAACCTTTGATTACAAATATCAATAAAAATCCAGCTATACCTGTGGCCAGGCTATCCACAACTACATCTATAAAAGTTTTAGTTTTATTCTTAATGCTAGACGGTATAGGTAACGCTAGTAATTCTACGGCACTCTTATGTAATGATTGCTTTAAACTACCATCGAGGCCTTTAATGATAATAACTATCCATAGCTCTGGAAAAACGAGTAGAGCAAGACAAAGCAAAACTATCCCTATAGGTAAGGCAATAAGACTTACACTGATGTCTGTATTTTCTAAAATTTTATTAGTTACAAAAAGCTGAATTAATAAAGAAACAATATTAAATGTACTGAACCAGAAACCAAAGAAAGAAGCTAGTTCCTGTGGGTCAGGAATTTTTGCAGCCGCGATGTAACTGAATTGGTAATCGACTAGTTTTGCAACTAGAACGCCTAGTCCTATAACAGCAGCAAGGTAAGTGAGGTGTTTTGATTTATAAATAAGCTTTATAGAAGACTCTGTAGATACAGTAGCGCGTTCTTTCCTTTTAAATTTACTCAAGGTTTGAACGCGAGTTTTCCAGATGCGATTAAAAACGATTTTGCATGCCGCTATTAGTACTCCAGACAGTATCATCAAAACACCATTACCTAAATATCCAGCAAGGATAGAAGTAAGATAACCACCTATAATACCACCTGCAATACCACCGGCTCCTATAAATCCAAAAAGTCTTTTTGCTTCTCTAACATTAAATACCACATTTGCCAAAACCCAAAATTGAGAAGTCGCTAAAAGAGCAAACATACCTACCATGGTGTAGAAAAGATAAGAGAAAAACGGTGTTACCCATCCCAAAGCCACGATACATCCCATAGCAATAAATCCTACAGAAAATAAGATAAGTGTTGATCTTATAATGTAGCGCAGGGCAAATTTTTCTAAGTATTTATTGTAAATAAAAGATACCACTACCGCTGTTATAGCGATTATGATAAAGGCAACTGATAAGTTCTCTGCACCTAACTGAGATAAAAAAAGCGCACTCACTGTAGGTTTAACTATCAGTAGTGCGCATATAATTAGGAATATATACAGCTGCATCATTAAGGAAATGGATTCTTCTCCATCCCTAATGTCAAAAAATTTATGTACCTGCTGTAATAATGACTTCATTCTTTTGTAAATCTGGGGCTAAGGTACCGCTTTGATCTAGTGCAATCTCTGCAGGTTTTACTAAACTTCTTATAATTTGTTCTCCATTTGTATCCTTTACCATCGCTACTAGAATGTATTTTTTACCTCTAGCTTCGTCTATAACCATTATAGAATCGCAATGCCATTTTTTCCAAGAGCCACTTTTTCTATAAAGAGTAGCACCTGGAGCGATTACATCTAGCGTATTTACAAATTTATGGTGCAAACCTGGATTTTTGAGATATGTAAGCATTTGTGCGCTGCGGCTTTTATTGATTAGTTGTCCTGTAGCAAGTTGGTAATAAAATTTTGCAACCGCGTCAGTAGTTGCTGCGTGGCTTAGACCTCTTATAGGCTCTGGATTACGTTTTCCTTGTGCGGCATATCTTTTTCCTACCCATAAACCACCGTTTCCTTCTTTATCATAAAAAGGATTCTCAGGATTACACATAAGATCTTCTATTCTTTGAAAACCTACACGATCTATCATTCTCGTAGATGCAGCATTATTGGATTTACTAATCATTAACCACATATCCTTTTGAACTTTTTTAGTAAGTCTAAGGTCACCTTCTTCTATAGCATCCATTGCAGCATATAAAACAGCAATTTTAGGCATACTTGCAGCATACATCATATGATCACCGTTAATATTTGCATACTTAATATTATCCTTATTGGATATATCAACTAGACTTATAGACATCCTTCTTTGCTGGATAAGATCTCTCCAGTGAGTGTTTGCGTTAATTTGATCTTGTAGTGCTAGCTGTAAACCAGCATCTTGATAATTGATCACCTCTAGTTGTGGGTTTTGGTGAGTTATTAAAGGAGAATTATCACCTGCCAGAGCTAAGTTAATCACCAGTAAACTGAAGAGAAACATTATTTTTTTTAACATAAATATTTTAGAAATTTTAATTAAAATAATATACAAACAATATTTATAAATATAAACTTATTTTACGATTTAATACCTTAAAAACCAATATTTAACACTTTTTATCTGACACCTTTATTTTACTAGAATTTTTACTAGTACTTTTGCTACTATGAGCGGTATTTATATACATATTCCATTTTGTAAACAGGCCTGTCACTATTGCGACTTCCATTTTAGTACTAATTTAAAGTACAAAAAGGATATTATCGATGCTATTTGTGATGAGTTACGCTTTCGCGAAAGCGAATTTAAAAACACCACTGTGCAAACTATATATTTAGGTGGTGGGACACCTAGTGTACTAGAGGTTACCGAGGTGGATAAAATCTTACAAACCGTTTTTGATTTTTATACAGTTAGTTCAAATCCAGAGATTACTCTTGAGGCAAATCCTGATGATTTAACTAAGGAAAAGATAGTTGCTTTTTCAAACACACGTATCAATAGACTTTCTATAGGAGTTCAAAGCTTTTTTGAAGAAGATCTTAAACTCATGAACAGAGCACACAACGCTACCGAAGCGCAGGAATGTATAGAATTTGCCGTGCCTTATTTCCCTAATATTTCTATAGATCTCATATATGGAATTCCAGGCATGAGCGAGGCTCGGTGGAGAGAAAACCTAAATAAAGCTATAGATTTAAAAGTGCCACACATTTCTAGTTATGCACTTACTGTAGAGGATAATACAGCACTTAAATCATTCATAGAAAAAGGAATGATTAAAAACGTAGATGATGAGGTGGCACAAGAGCATTTTCAAATCTTGCTAGACGTTATGCAACTGCATGGCTTTGAGAACTATGAATTTTCTAATTTCAGTAAACCAGGTTTCTTCTCGCAAAATAATACCGCCTACTGGACAGGAAAAAGCTATATAGGTATAGGTCCTAGTGCACATAGTTTTGATGGTAAAAAACGTGGCTGGAATATCAATAATAACGTCAAATATCTAAAAGCTATTCAGGCTGGAGAGTTACCTATGGAAATAGAAAAACTTACCGTAGTTGATAGATATAATGAGTACATTATGACTGGTTTACGGACTATTTATGGAGTCTCACTACATAAGATAGAAACGGATTTCGGTCCTAATTTTAAAGAATATCTTTTAAAACAAGCTGCCCAATATCTTAAAGATCACTTGCTTTACATTGATGACGATACGTTGCTTGTGACTAGAAAAGGTAAGTTTTTAAGTGATGGTATTGCTAGTGCATTATTTATGGTTAATCTGTCCTAGCTTTGAGTATGTTATGTTCGCAGGTTAATGAAAAAATATAATTAAAACTCTAATTGTCTTCCCGCAAAATTAGGCACGACTATACTCAAGAAATTTAATCTCAAATTTATGTGGGATCTGCTAGAAACTTCTTCGTTAGATTTTATAATATAAGTTAAATCTAAATTTGTGTAGAATCTACTACCTTAGTAATCGACCTTTTAAAAGCCATGCTATGTGCAAATATTTCAGTTTTATCTTTTTCATCACATTCGTTTCTTGTAAGCAAGAAAAACTCACTCGTATTAACTATGAAGAGATGACAGACCTGATATTAGTAAATGATTTTACTATGCCAGACGATGTTGCTTATTATGATAAAAAGGGAAAGCTGCTAACTAAGGCAGAGAAAGATCTTCTATCTGAAGACTTGCCTTATGCTAACTGGTTTATAAATGATCAAAATGTACTTAGAAAAGTCGAGTTTCAAGATCCTAAATTGGCACGTATTGCGCTTAAAAAAGAACCTGTTTTTAAAGATATAAATAAGGTAGACTGTAGTAATTTAAATAGAATTCTAGAACGCATTTACGATAGAGATCAGGAAAATAGAACTGATAACCTAATGGATGAAGAGTTGGATTTAAACAACTTGAATTCTGTAGAGCAAATTCTCGCAAAATGCGGCATGCCTAATGTTGATACAGCTGGAGATAAAGGTATGAGTGCTATCTGGTTAGTGATACAGCATGCTAGTGCAGATAAACGAACTAAATATTTTCCGCAACTGCTAGAAGCTGCAAACAAAGGAGATTTAGAACGTCAGGGTATTGCTTTAATGCAGGATAGAATGCTCATGGATGCTGGTAAGCAGCAATTATACGGCTCTCAAATTACTATGAATGAAGACGGTAATTATGAACTTTATGATTTAAAGGAGCCTAGCAAAGTAGATTCTAGAAGAGCGATTATGGGCTTGGGACCACTATCTGAATATGTTGTTTTTTGGGACTTAGAGTTTAACGTTGCTCAAGAACAATAGTACTATCCTAAAACTGGAAGTAAATAAAAGGTTGTACTTCACTGCTAGCAGTAGCGCTTATCACCCAAATTACTGCTGCAAATAAAATCATTTTACCTACAACTGGTATTTTATGAAAAATGGCTAGTTGTTTATCTTGCCATTGTTGGGGTACAAAGTGCCATAAGAAACCTACAAGTAGAACAATAGCCACGTTTTGATAGCCTGTTAAAACGCTCCACCAGTTTTGTGGATTCCATTCCATCATGCCTATATTAGTAATTACGTTTAAAGCATTATCAAAATCTGACGCCCTGAAGAATATCCAGCAAAACGCCACAAAGTGAAATGTAACTATTCCTGCTATAATTTTTAAAGTATAGTGTTTGTTAGAAATCTTAGGAATGTTAAACGCTTTTTCTACCGCAAGTACGGTTCCATGCATCGCACCCCAAAGAACAAATTTCCAAGATGCTCCATGCCATAATCCGCCCAATAACATGGTCATAAAGAGATTGAAATAGGTGCGTAGTTTTCCTTTGCGATTACCACCCATAGATATGTATAGATAGTCCCGCAGCCAGCCAGAAAGTGATATGTGCCACCTGCGCCAGAATTCGGTCACACTGGTACTTTGATACGGTGTTCTAAAGTTAGCTGGTAGTTCAAATCCCATTAATAGAGCTAGGCCTATCGCAATGTCTGAGTATCCTGAGAAATCACAATAAATTTGTAACGTATATCCATAAACGGCCAGTAGGTTTTCAAATGAGCTATAATTATCTGGAAAATTAAATACACGATCAACAAAATTTACACTTATATAGTCAGAAATCACCGCTTTTTTAAGCAATCCGCCTATGATGAGAAATAGAGCATAGCTCAATTCTTTTTTAGATAGGGCTAATTTTTCATATATCTGTGGTATAAAATCTTTGGCTCTTACTATAGGTCCAGCAACTAGTTGTGGAAAGAAGGAAACAAAAAACATAAAATCCCATACATTTCTCGCTGGTTCTAATTCTCTTCTGTAAATATCTATAGTATAAGACATGGTCTGGAATGTATAGAATGATATTCCTATAGGTAGGAAAATATTTCCAAAACTCAAGTCGCCAGAAAACAAAGCATTGAAATTTTGGGTAAGAAAACCGGTGTATTTAAAGTAAGCTAATAAGCCTAGGTTGATAATACACGAGGTGATAAGTAACCATTTCCGTTTACTTGCATCATTGCTCTTGTAGATAAGATCAGATATATAATAATCTATAAAGGAAGAAAAGATGAGTAATAAGAAGTACATCCCACTACATTTATAATAGAAAAATAATGAAAACGCAATAACATATAAAATACGTGTTCTACGCACATCAGTCATTAAGATATATAGCAAATAGAATCCCAGAAATAAATACAAAAATGCCTCACTGTTAAATAGTAAAGGTTTTTGTGGGTCATAACTGAGCCAGTTCCATATGCTTTCTAATCTGCTCATTTTTTATAACGATCATAAGAGTTGAAAATAGATTCTACTAGCAATTGCGCCTGTAGTTGATAGCCTGGTTTTATAAAATGAATTCTATCGCTAGAGGTTAATTTTGCAGCATACCAGTCAGGCATTGCTGTACTCGTTCTAGAAACAGAGTGTAAATCATAAAACGCCCAAGAGTTCAAGTTTGCAAAAACTCCCATTTCATAAGCATACACCGTTGCGGTAGAATTGATGCGTTTGCGTTTCTTCATGGATGGTGGTGGGCTAGTTAATAAAACACTACCAGTCATGCCTCTTTTAATCATCTCACGATTAAAAATATCCATATCAGATTTGAGTTTTTCTTCTGTATAAGTGTCATAAAAACTCTCATTAGCCCCAAGTGAGATAATTATAAGATCTGGATTTATGGCTGCTAGTTGATCAAAAAACCTAGGAAACTTGTTGTAATCACTAAATTTTGTGCCGTTAACGCCTATCCCGTGAAAATGAACACCACTTTTTCCTGTACTCAGTAAAAGTCCGTCTAGGACGTATTTTGATTCTTTTCTCGCAGCTCGCAAATAAAGTTGCTGTGTCCCTGCAGGTATTTGATAAGTAATACCATCTATAGATGTTAGGTCCTTGAAATTTGTATTAGCACTTACTTTGTTTGTAGACGTAGTGCCAGGTATTTTAAGCGATTGCCCAGCGCGCAAATTCACATTTTTCATCCCATTTGCTCGCTGTATTTTTTTTACTGATGTATGAAACTTTGCAGCTATTTTACCCAAGTAATCACCAGGTTTTACCTTGTAGGTTTTTGTGTTAGTTACTCGTTTAATAAGATTGCTTTGATCGCTTGTACTCAGTTTAAATCGCTCAGGATGTGGTGATGCTATGGTTACCTCTGTAACCGTTTCTATAGATTTATCCAGATCTACTTCCATGATAAAATTACTGTCTGTAGTTTCTAGGTTGATACCACTTAGACCTACATTATCATTTCCTTTACTTTTTACATTGCGCACAGCTGTCCAGTCGCCATTTGCTTTAAACTTAACGTCTATGGCACCATTAGTTCCTGCTACGCGATATGGGAAAACAAAACCACGACCAGCATTACCTAGTTTATTTTGCAGCCCTTGTCTTATAAACTGTGGGAAATAAGGTCCTTGCACATGAGAATCTCCTATTTGTACAACAGTTACTTGACTACGTGTGCCATTTTCTAATTCTTCTACCTTTTTAAAGAAATCATTCAACACCAGCGGATTCTTAATTTCTTGAAAACTGCGGTCTATTAATAATGGATTGATTTGTAAATCTTCCACATTTTGCGCAATTACTGGCAGGGCTAGAATTCCTAACCATAAGAAAAGTAACTGTTTAATCATGTAATGGTATATTTTTCAGACTGTCATTTAAGATGCTCGTTGCCAGACTATCTTCTTTATGTCGTTCTATTTGTAACTGTAATTGTTTTGATCTCGCTTTCGCGAAAGCGGAATAATCTTCCATCAAACTCCCATAAATCATGCGACCTATTTTACGAGAACCCCTAGAGCTGAAATGTGTGAAATCATCATTGGCCAGTTTTTGATCCGTCCATATAGGCATCGTATTAACGCCGCCCATAAGATGAAAAAGACTCATAAAACCAGACTCTGTTTTTGCTGCATAATGTTGCTGCGCACGTAATAATTTCACTACACTAGTATCTGTTTTTATGATGTTTTCAAATTTAGTTCCTTTATCTGCAGTACCTAATATAAGAATGTCTGCATCTGGAAATGCCTGTTGTAAATGGTGAATAACCTTAGTCATTCTGCTAGAGTACCAGTTGTAATTTTTAGATTTGTGAGTTAATACGTTAGCACCGAATTGTAAAATGATGAGGTCATAACTTAATACCTGATCAAATTTTCTCATCTGGCCGATGTTTAAAATACTCAAAGGTAATCCAGAATTACCACGACTAGAAAATCCATCAACGGCAATACCTGTCGCGTCAGAAAAGTCTATCCCATAAATAGGTGTGTTTTGTGCACCAGAAAAGTCCAATTCTATTTTTTTGAGATTTTTACTTGATAGATTTACGGTGTTTAATCCGTTCTTACCTTTTAAAGCTATTGTGTTGAAGGTAGTGTCTTTTTCTTTAGTGACTTTTAAAAGAGTGTTATCTGTTGCTGGACCGTAAAATAGACGTGGAGAATTGAGTCGGTAGGAGTTCTTTATTCCACTAGCTAGATATTTTACACTTGCAGTAGAGTCTACAGGAAAAAAAATAGCGCCGTTTACACCATAAGGCAGGCTGTCTGTTCTTGCTTTCATGTAATTGCGCTGTGTCCAGTTACCGCTAGCATAATGTTTAACAGAATACCGAGATCGAGCACTTTCTGATTTTATGGATACAAAACCTACACCGCTACCTCCAAAACGAGTTTGCAGCGAGCTTCTAAAATCTTGTACGATTAAATCACCATCTATCATGGAATCTCCATAATATGCAATGCGTATTTTCCCTTCTTTGGACTGATCGAGCTCATAAAGTTTTTCAAAAAATCTCTTGAGGTTATTAATTCCCTTATAACTCTTAAGCGCAAGGGGTGATGGAATAGCGATTTTTCCAGTAGAGTCTGTTGGGCGCTCTAAATTGAAGTCAAAATCGTCTACTTTAATTAAGTCAGAATAAGAAACCTGTTGAATCACAGGTGCAGGTATGGAATCTGTTGGGATAGTTCCTAATATAATGGAATCGGTTTTAATAGCTGGAATGACTATAGAGTCTACTACGACGATGGTGGAATCTTCTGCCTGTTCAAATTCTTTCATAGCTCTTAGCATCAAACTATCTACTGCAATGTTGGAGCTGGTAGTGTTTTCTACAAAAAGTTTTGAAGGCAAGTAAGGTTTTGCAAAGTAGAACAGTAATCCACCTGCAGCGATTATAAAAAATGCCGATAAAAATTGTTTATGTTCCTTAAAATCCATGCCGTAATTCAACGCTTTTATAAGGCGTTTTGTTGGGTTGCAAGGTAGTTTTTTAGCTTGGATTTCTAAGCAGGTGATTCTGCTTTGTGTTATTTTCAATTCTGACCTAAAAATCGATAAACGTATAGATTTAGATGTGAAAACTTGATTTTTGGGTGATTATGGATATTAATATTTAGATTTGGAAAAAAATTGATTGATGAAGTATCTGTTCAGTATTGTAATACTATTTAGTTTGTTCTCTTGTTCAAGCGATGATGATATAGTGCTACAAACTCAAGCGATGGGTTTGAAGAAGATTACTTACAGCACAAACAATTATATTCTTTTTGATACACAGGAAAGAATAGACATCATAAACTCGTTGCATCGAACTACGCAATTTAATTATGATGCACAATCTCGAGTTTCTTCTATCTCGGTTACTGAAAATGGAGCCACCCTAGTTCATAATGTAATTTATGACGCAAATGATAAAATACGTTCTATTGGATCTAGAACATTTACATACGACTCTTTGCTAAATCAATATGGAGAAGACAGTACGTATGGTTTTTTTCAAGAGATAACATCTACATATACAGAAACAGAGACTTGGCAACGTCTTTACAGAGGAAATATCGATAACAATTTACTAGATCAATGTGATTATAGTTTGATAACCATAGTAGATGCTAATGGAGTTACTACGGGAAGAGCAGAGGAGTGCTTTTCAGTAGGTAGTTTTTCCTTTTATTTTAATGTAGACAACAATATATCAGTAGGTGAAGAGTTTCCTGAGGTTATAGATTATAGTTCTACTATAAATCCAGCAAATCAATCAGGTAAAAGCAACTTAGATCATCTTTTTGGATTTTTACGGTATCGACCTTTTAGAGATTCTATAAATATTCCAAGCAGCTATCTTTTATTTTCGGCTCATATTCCTGATGCAATCCAGAATGACCCTGGTGGTCCACAGATGAGAAGAAGAATATTTACATATGATAATCAAGGTAGGATAGAAAGTTATTTTACAGAATATTATTATCTTGATACATTAGAAAATACATCAGCACCAGTTCTCTATGAGTATTTTTAATTTTTTATGATCAAAACCCACTCACTAGCAACCTTCTAGCTGCATTTTTACCGCAATTTTGATAGTTGTGATAAGCCATTGCGGCACGTTCCCTAATTTGATCGGCGTTTTCTTTTCTAATCCAGCCCTTGATGGCTGCATCTATTGTATACGCTTCTGGCGCCATAAGATGCGTGGTCCATACGAGTGGTTTTGCTTTTGAAACTTGCAAATGCTGCGTAAAATAATTTTTGCTATAACAAGCCAGAATAATAGTTTCTCTTTTTAGATCGTTTACGGGATCAAAAGCTCCAATTACATCAAATTCCATTAGTCCATTATGACCTATATACCCTAATAATTGAGAATCTCCACCAAAACACAGCATCTGTTCATCAATAGCTATTTGAAAACCGTTGCGGCCAGCACTAGCTTCTAAGAAATCTATAAGTTGTTTGCTGGATGTATTACCATCATAGGCGCCTGCAAGTAAATAGGTGTTTGATTTTTTATGCTTGAAACTAGTTTCCAGTCCTTACTGCGTTTAAAAAATCTCTTGATGCCATAACCTGCGCCTCAATATGAATTATTAAATGCATCTTGACCGTTTCCTATTTTTTCTGGTACAGGCGCGATACCTTGATTCACATTATCGCAAAGTGCTACAAAAATATGGATGGTTTTAATTTTATTTGCATTAGAAAATTGCCACGATCCTAGAATAAATAGGATAAATAGAAGAAAGGTTTTCATAGTTGATAAACGACATAGGATTAGAATTCGTATGAGAAGATGGTTGCAGGTATCGCTTTCGCGAAAGCGAAACAAAAAACAACATTTAATTAACCATTTTTATGAAAGGATAATAAGAAACATCCTACTTATTAAGGGCATCGAGGCTAGAAAACTATTAAGATTGAATCCAAATAAGGTAAAGTTAAAGGGCTTTTATCTATTACGATTGAAATTGATAGATCTGAAAGTTATCTTTGCGTCTAAACTAAAAAATCACACATGAGCGCATTAGTAAAATCATCGCTTGCCAGAAAGTGGGTAATGGCACTTTCAGGATTATTCCTAGTTGTCTTTCTAACACAACACTTTGTCATCAACATCACATCTGTTTTTGCACCAGATTTATTTAATGAATGGTCCCATTTCATGGGTTATAATCCATTAGTACAATTTGTAGCACAACCTATTTTAATAGGTGGATTAATTGTTCACTTTGTAATGGGAATAGTGCTGGACCTTCAAAACAGAAAAGCTCGTCCAGTGAAGTATGCACAGTTTTCTGGTAATTCTAATTCATCATGGGTGTCTCGTAATATGATTATTACTGGTTTAGTTGTGCTAGCATTTTTAGGACTCCATATGTATGACTTTTGGGTTCATGAAATGACGGTAAAGTACATAGACGTGCAGCCAGAAGCGCCAACAAGGTATTACACTGAGTTAAGAGAAAAATTTGTAGACCCTATAAGAGTTGGTTTTTACGTAATTTCTTTTGTTTTGCTTGCGATGCACTTGTGGCATGGTTTCAATAGTTCTTTCCAGTCTGTTGGGGCTAAAGCTGTCAATAAAGGTGATGGATTAAGAAAAGCAACTTATGCATGGTCCGTATTGATCCCTGCTGGGTTCATTTTTATTGCATTGTATCATCACTTTACTCATTAATAATAAGAAGTTATGTCAGTATTAGATTCTAAAGTACCTGAAGGACCACTTGCTGAAAAGTGGGTAAATCATAAAAATCACATTAACCTAGTTAACCCTGCAAATAAGCGTAACATAGATGTTATCGTAGTAGGGACTGGACTAGCAGGTGGAGCTGCAGCTGCAACTCTAGCAGAGCTAGGATATAATGTAAAGACATTTTGTTACAACGATTCTCCACGTCGTGCGCACTCGATTGCTGCACAAGGTGGTATTAACGCTGCAAAGAATTATCAAGGTGATGGAGATTCAAATTTCCGTTTATTCTATGATACTATAAAAGGTGGTGATTATAGATCTCGAGAAGCAAACGTGCACCGTCTGGCTGAGGTTTCTTCTAATATTATCGACCAGTGTGTTGCTCAAGGAGTTCCTTTTGCACGTGAGTATGGTGGGTTGTTAGATAACCGTTCTTTCGGTGGTGTATTAGTTTCTAGAACATTTTATGCAGCTGGACAGACTGGACAGCAGTTATTATTAGGAGCGTATTCTGCCTTAAACAGACAGATTAACCGTGGTAAGGTGCAACCTTTTAACCGTCATGAGATGTTAGATCTTGTAAAGGTAGATGGTAAAGCCCGCGGTATCATTGCTCGTAATTTAGTTACTGGCGAGATAGAAAGACATGGAGCGCATGCTGTAGTAATCGCCTCTGGTGGTTATGGAAATGTGTTTTTTCTTTCTACTAATGCTATGGGTAGTAACGTAATGGCAGCATGGAGAACCCACCGTCGTGGAGCACACTTTGCAAACCCATGTTACACTCAAATTCACCCTACTTGTATTCCGGTAAGTGGTGAGCATCAATCTAAACTGACTCTTATGTCAGAATCACTTAGAAATGATGGTCGAATTTGGGTTCCTAAAAATCTGGAAGACGCAAAAGCTATACGCGAAGGGAAATTAAGAGGTGTTGATCTTAAAGAAGAAGATAGAGATTATTATCTAGAAAGAAGGTATCCAGCCTTTGGTAACTTAGTGCCTCGTGATGTTGCATCACGAGCTGCAAAAGAACGTTGTGACGCTGGTTATGGTGTAAATAAAACTGGTAATGCGGTTTACCTCGATTTTGAAGAGTCGTTCTATCGTTATGGTAAAGTAGAAGCTCTTACTCATGGAAAGAAAGATGCTAGTAAAGAGGAAATGATTGCTTTAGGAAAAAAAGTAATTGAAAAGAAGTACGGTAATCTATTTGATATGTATCAAAACATATCTGATGAAAACCCTTATGAAGTACCTATGAAAATTTTCCCTGCGGTTCATTATACCATGGGAGGTTTATGGGTGGATTATAACTTACAAACTACTGTTCCAGGATGTTTTGCAGCTGGTGAAGCAAACTTTTCTGATCACGGTGCAAACCGTCTAGGAGCTAGTGCATTGATGCAAGGTCTAGCAGACGGTTATTTTGTTCTACCATATACTATAGGTGATTATCTAGCTGACGAGATTAGAACGGGCGCAATCTCTACGGATACTGCTGAGTTTGATCAGGCAGAAAAAGACACTCGCGCTAGAATCGAGAAATTGATGAATGGTTCAGGTCTTCATTCTGTGGACTATTATCATAAAAAGTTAGGTTTAATCATGTGGAATAAATGTGGAATGTCTCGTAATGAAACAGACCTTAAATCTGCAATGGATGAAATAGCTGAACTTAGAGCAGATTTCTGGAAAAACGTAAAGGTTCCTGGAAGTGCAGACACTAAGAATCAAGAACTTGAAAAAGCAGGACGTGTTGCTGATTTCCTTGAATTAGGAGAACTGTTTGCAAAGGATGCTTTAGATAGAAATGAAAGCTGTGGTGGTCACTTCCGTGAAGAGTACCAGACAGAGGAAGGCGAGGCGCTGAGGGATGATGTAAATTATGCTTACGTCTCTGCTTGGGAATATAACGAGAATCCACGTGACGCAAAATTACACAAGGAAGACCTAGTGTTTGAGAACGTAGAATTGAAAACTCGTTCTTATAAATAATTGAATTTTAAATGTTCCGCTTTCGCGAAAGCGAGACAAACTAAATATAAAAAGTATGAAACTTACTTTAAAAATATGGAGACAGGCTAGTCCTGAGGCCAAAGGAAAAATGGTTACTTATCCACTAGATGGTGTGGATGGTGATATGTCTTTCCTTGAAATGATGGATATCTTAAACGAAGAACTGGTTAATAAGGGTGAGGAGCCTGTAGAATTTGACCACGACTGTCGTGAAGGTATCTGTGGATCTTGTAACATGATGATTAATGGACAACCTCATGGACCGCAAAAACTGACTACAACATGTCAGTTGCACATGAGAAAATTTAATGATGGCGACACCATTACCATTGAGCCGTGGAGAGCTGCTGCTTTTCCTGTTATAAAGGATTTAATTGTAGATCGTTCTTCTTTTGATAGAATACAGCAAGCTGGTGCTTATGTGTCTGTAAATACCTCTGGTAATACTCAAGATGCTAATTCTATTCCTATTGAAAAAGCAAAGGCTGACGAGGCATTCCACTCAGCTACTTGTATAGGCTGTGGAGCGTGTGTTGCTGCATGTAAAAATGCTAGTGCTATGTTGTTTACTAGTGCAAAGGTATCTCAGTATGCATTATTACCGCAAGGTGAGGTAGAGGCCACGGATCGTGTTATGAATATGGTACGTCAGATGGATATGGAAGGCTTCGGTAACTGTACTAATACTGGAGCATGTATGATTGAGTGTCCTAAGGGAATTAAGCTAGAAAACATCGCTAGAATGAACCGTGAGTATCTTAAAGCAGAAACGTTAGGATAAATCTAAGGTTCATTACTACCTAAATTTTAAAGGATTCAAGAGCGGTAACGTTTTTGAATCTTTTTTTGTTTCAAATTTAATTATGATTGATTTTTTAATTCTGATCCTTTATTGCCTTAAGGATGTAATCGCTTTTTAAGCGTGTTTAAGAATCAATTGACTGCCGGTGACCGACTACTAGTGTTGTTAGCTTACTTAGTTATTTATGATATCTAGACGTATCGATACGTGCTATGTAGCTATATTTTTAGTTTGGTTTTTTGTTGTTATAGTTATGTAACGAGGGTTTGTTTATTTTATAACCTAATTAATACCAATTATCTAGGTCTGTTTTGGTCAGTTTAGTTGGACACACTCTATTTTTGGGTTTTATATCTATGATGTGAGTTTGTTGTCTTACGGTTTAAATAGTTATGGATTATCATGAAATGATGCCATACCAAGAGGTTAGTCTATGCATCTCCTATAGTAAAACCATTTATAATTGTACTCTCAATAGATTATGTACATCTTTTTGCACCGATTAAGCCATTTTTATGTGCTTCTCTGTTCTTCTCAATGACTCTTAGTTCTATACCTTCTTTGTTAGTTCTTGATTTTTAGTCCAATAACATACTTGATAGGCAAACCTATTTTCCCACAGAAACCACAGATGAAAATTATAATCTCTTGTTGTTCGTGCGGTATCAGTCGATGACCTATGTGTTTATTCTTTTCTGCAAAATGTCGACAGGCGTATCCTATAGGATCACTTTATTGTCGGCTCTTAAGGAAATATGTTCTGCCTCAGCGTTCTGTTTACATTCAAATTTCTAATGCCTCCATCTGTAAATTGTATTATTTAGATTTATTAGATAGGTTGTATTAAATTATGTCTCCTCGATTTATGTTGCAATTATTTAGCTTATTGGTGTAAAGTTGAGTCTGCTTTAATGTCATATTCGTCCCAAGCTTTAGTTCTTGAATGGAACCCTTGCTATCTTCACATAGAACATAAGATTTAAAAAAATGTGTATAGTTATTTGGGATTATCCTGAAATACCTTGCCTTTTCATTACGTTTTTGTTTGTGTATGATTATTCTAGGACGCGATAGTTGATAAAACTAAAAAGCTCTTGTACATTTATGTACAAGAGCTTTTTTAAAACCGAATTAAGATAACTGGTATACGTATATTATCTTGAGTATAGAGAGCCAGCTATTTTTTGAATTGTGCCGTTTGCTACATGAAGTATACCTTCCTGGTCACCTATTAAGTTAACCGTATGTAGGGATAACCCATTATTCACAGTTAGTGAGACGCTTCCATCATTATTAATACGGCTAGTCGCTGTACGTAATCTAGTAACTACTTCTTCATTATTTTCTAGTTGTCCTACATAATGAGTTCCTGTTTCAGAAACATGAGAGTCAACAAAATCTCCGAATCTGTCTCCTACAGGAGCGCTAATAAAGTCTGCCTCAAAGGCTAGAGCAGCTTCAATTACTTCTGGTCTCGGTAAAAATACGGTAAGCGGTGTGTTAGAGCTTTCTACTATTCTTTGATCACATAAGGATATTATTTCTTCACTTTCAGGACTTTGTGCTATTACGTCTCTCATTGTATTGAAAGATTCATAAGAAACCAATAAAGACTGTAATGTAGACGGTTCAATGATATTATTTACTATTGTTGCATTACCGTTACTAAATGACATGGTTTCATTCATTACATCTACACCGTTTAAAGTAGTGGTATTACCCTGGTGTTTTACTACTGCTGCGATATTATTATCGCTGTTAAACAATTGCGTGGCTCTGGTAGTAATGATTACTTCTGGCTCTGTTCTTTGTGATCTTATATCAATATCGCTATTCATTATATGATTAAGCAATACTTGCTTTAGGTAGTTAGATGGGATATCTTCAATAGATTGGTAATTATTCTCTTGTAAAAAAGCATTAAATGCACTGTTGTCCGGTAAAAACACATAAGAAAGCTCACTAGAATCTAACGTAGTTAAAAGGTCTACTTGTTCTAATGCTGTGGCTAGGTTGGTGAGGTTGTTTTGCGATTTAACATAATCAGCAATAGTCCCTTCGGTAGGGTCTATGTATAAATCTTCGTTAGTTATTTCGTCCTTTTCACAAGACACAATAATAGAAATGAGACAAAACAAAAGCAGGCTACGTAGTAAGTAAAAATTCTTCATGATTTTCGGTTTATTCGTTTATCGGTACAAATATCACGTTAATCTGTGTAAAATCCCTATAGTCAACCATAAATAATTCATGATAAACGAGTATTATTGTATTGCATCGATATTAATATCTCTTCTCACAAAGATTAAATACCTGAAAAACAACATAATAGAGGTGTGTAATTTTATTTTAGTATTTTTATATTTATTAAAAATAAAAATGCTTTTTATCGATGTTATTTACTTTACTTATCTTTTTTATAGCTTATAATGTATATGTTTACAGATGGTTATGTATTTATATCTAAATCTTAAACATTTAGGTGTATTCTTGTGGAGACTGTTTTCAACTTATAAAAATTACCTAAGGTTAAAATTATGTGTTGGTTTAGGTTATTAGTATCTTTCAAGGGTACTTTTTTTATGATACGTTATTATTAAAGGAATTGTATTTATTGTATGGATTCCATCAGTTTTATTTTTTCATTTTGTAATACAATTGTTGTAATTTCCCTTCATGATATCAAAATTACCCAACGTTACAGACTCCATTTTCACAACAATGAGTAGGCTGTCGCAAGAACATGATGCTATTAATCTTGCCCAAGGTTTTCCCAACTTTTCTGTAGACACCATACTGAAGGATTTACATATTAAAGCTATTCAAGATGATAAGAATCAGTACGCACCCATGGCTGGATTATTTTCATTACGTGCTGCGATTTCTAATATGACACAGCAACAGCATGAAGCGTTTTACAATCCAGAAAATGAAATTTGCCTTACTGCAGGTGCTACACAAGCTATTTATTGCGCGATACAAACAGTGGTACATCCAGGTGATGAGGTGATTGTTTTCACACCTGCCTATGACTGCTATGAACCGGCGATTCAACTAGCTGGTGGTAAAATAATAAGTGTTGCTATGGGTTTACCTGACTTCTCTATAGACTGGCAAGAAGTAAAGGATAAAATTACGTCACGTACAAAAATGATCATGATTAACTCACCGCATAATCCTAGTGGTAATATGTTGAGTCATCAGGACATGTTAGTTATACAAGAAATTGTAGTAGAACACAATTTAGTATTATTAAGTGACGAGGTGTATGAACATATTATTTATGAAGGTAGAGAGCATTACAGTGCAGCTAGATATCAAGGTTTGCGAGAACGTAGTTTTATAACAGGCAGTTTTGGTAAAACATTTCACATTACTGGATGGAAAATTGGATATTGCCTCGCACCGCTGCATCTCATGAAAGAATTTTATAAAATACATCAATACATGGTCTTCTGTGTGAGTCACCCTGGTCAAGATGCCATTGCAAATTACCTTCAAAAAGCACAGCGCTATTTAGATCTAGGTAAATTTTATCAACGCAAGCGAGATCTATTCCTTAACTCAATTAAAGAAAGTAAGTTTACCTTTACACCAGCCCAAGGTTCTTATTTCCAATTATTAAATTATAGCGCCATAACTGACGAAGGTGATTTTAACTTTGCAAAACGACTTACCATAGAACATAAAATAGCAAGTATTCCTATCTCTGTTTTTATGAAAGGTGAAGATCCTAAAATGTTAAGATTTTGTTTTGCAAAGAAAGACGAAGAAATCATTGCTGCTGCAAAAATATTGAATAGCTTGTAAAAATTACTGAATGAAAACCACTTGTCTTATAAAAATTAAACCATTATGAAATACTTGATTATCTGTTTAGGGATTGCTTTGAGCTCTTGTAGTTCTCAAAAAATAAATAAAAATATGGCTACATCAGATTTTAAAACAGAATTAGAACCTCATTTTCAGATCTGGTCTGCTGGTGCTCCAGGCTCTCGTAGTGGTGTATCGCTTTATTTTCCTGCCTC
Organism: uncultured Nonlabens sp.; assembly: GCF_947495285.1. Taxonomy (GTDB): domain Bacteria; phylum Bacteroidota; class Bacteroidia; order Flavobacteriales; family Flavobacteriaceae; genus Nonlabens. Next base: position 49,208 of record NZ_CANLXZ010000009.1, read on the forward strand.
GATTCTAGAGGGTAACGAGTTTGTAGCAGCATACTTCCGTGGTATGGAGAAAAAAACGGCCAGTTTTACTTCTAATAATAAAAAAATGTTAGTTACTCGTTTTGATTTACCACGCATAGATAGAGAAATGTCTCTGGATCCTAAAAAGGAATACGGGAATAAGTCACCATATCTAGAAAACGTACCTTTTCAATTAAATAATGATCAGGCGGTTATCGCTTTTTTAAAAAATGGAAAAACCATGTATGTAAAACTAGATGGAATAGATCAAAAAGAAACCATGGCTTATCCTAGTGCTCCACCTCAAAGTAATAGAAATTAAATAGAAAATATACTGTTCACTCATAATCAGAAAGGGTTCACTCATGGTAACTAACTATTTTTGAGTCCTTTCTTTCTATAGGTTTGTCAAAACATTTTAATTTTAAACAATCTAGTTATAGTTGAGGCTCTTGTTTTTGAGTTCCGCTTTCGCGAAAGCGCAAGTAAAACAAATCTCAAATAATATAAGTGGCCATATCAATGTCATTGGGTCCAAGCAAAGAATAGAGGTAAAAGATATATGAAAATAATCCTACCTTTGAAATTCAATTAATCCACGTTTTTTGACTTCCATAAAAAACCTTTTTAAGAATACTTTTATATACGGTCTCGCGACAGTTTTACCGCGATTGCTTACTGTGTTGTTGACTAATTTGCTTACGTCCTATTTACCTAGCCCAATTGAATTTGGAGAAGCAAATCTCATCTTTACCTATATTATTTTTGCAAATGTGATCCTTACCTATGGAATGGAAACAGCGTTTTTTAGATTTTATAATGACGCATCTACTAAGGCAAAGACCTTAAGTACTGCTCTTATCTCTTTATTAATAACAACATTAGTTTTTGGAAGTGTCGCTTATTTGTGTAGAGATCTCATTGCTGCAGTAACAGAGCTCTCTGCGTCCTACTGGAAATGGGTTATAGGTGTAATTGTTTTTGACACTTTAATGGTGATTCCATTTGCCTACATGCGTGCTCAAGGAAAGTCTACAAATTATGCCTTAATAAAGTTGTTTAACGTAGTGATTACAGTAGGAATGACATATTTGTTCTTTACGATTTTACAATACGCTCCAGCAATTGAAAAAGTTTTACCTACAGATAAAATAGAACTATTCTTTATTGCTTTTCTCTCTGCTAGTGTTTTGACATTTTTAATTGTAATTAAACCTTATTTTCTAAAATGGCAATTTGATAAAACGTTATGTAAAAAAATGCTGTTTTATGGTTGGCCTATTTTGTTGGCTGGTTTAGCTTTTGCAATCAATGAATCGATAGATCGAGTACTGTTGCAATATATACTACCATATGATGCCGCAGAAAATAAGGCGATAGTAGGAGTTTATTCAGCTGGTTACAAACTTGCAGTAGGAATGACATTATATGCACAAGCATTTAGACTAGGAGTAGAGCCTTTCTTTTTTAGCCAGTCTGGCGATAAAAATGCAACACAACAATATGCTTTGATAACTAAGGCATTTGTAGCCCTAGGATCGGTAGCTCTAGTTGCCTATGTAGTTCTAGTAGATTTTATACGTCCATTTATAGTAGATAAAGGTTTTGAAACCGCCATGGAAGTAGTGCCATTGATTTTAATCGCTTATTTCTTCTCTGGTGTCTATCAAACGCTATCGGTGTGGTATAAAATCCAAGATAAAACCAGGTATGGTGCTTACATTTCTATTGCTGCAGCGATTCTTACTATTGTAGTAAACGTACTTCTGATTCCGCATATAGGATATATGGCAAGTGCTTATGCTACTTGTGCAGCTTATGGAGTAATGATGGTGATTTCTTACTTGATAGGTAGAAAACACCTCGCTGTTCCTTACGATCTCAAAAATATTCTGCTATATTTATGCCTTTCTATTTCATTATCATTAGTTTTCTTTTACTATATAAGAAGTGAATTAGGTATAGAAACGTGGCAAACCTACCTAACAGGAGTGTTAATGACTCTTATTGTATTAGGTGTAGTTTGCTTGCGCGAAAAAGAAATTATCAATAAAATCCTCAGAAGAAAATGACCATCAAGATTATAAATAAATCATCGCACGCTTTACCTCATTATGAAACTGAAGCAAGTGCAGGAATGGACTTAAGAGCAAATCTAGAAACAGCAGTGACATTACAACCACTAGAAAGAGCGATCATAAAAACAGGATTATTTATTGAATTACCTATAGGGACTGAGGCGCAAGTAAGACCTAGAAGTGGTCTAGCAGCAAAAAAAGGAGTAACTGTCCTTAATGCGCCAGGAACTATAGATGCAGATTATCGTGGCGAGATAGGTGTGATTCTTGTAAATTTATCTAGCGAGCCATTCACAGTTGAGAACGGTGAGCGCATCGCACAACTAGTTATCGCAAAGCATGAGCGTGCCGACTGGCAACAAGTAGAAGAATTAAGTTCTACAGAACGTGGAGAAGGTGGTTTTGGGAGTACTGGATTGAAGTAAGTCTAAAATTCCTGCACAGGGCAATAATTTTAACTCATTTAATAAAGTTGGATCTATGAAAAGTTTAATTTTAGTAAGTTGTTTCTTTATCTCAATCTTCAGTTTTTCTCAAATCGAGAATAAGAATGCTGTAATGTCTAAGGTTATTTGTGAATGCTTAGAGAATGCAGAAAAGGAAGGTACTCTGAAAGATAATTTTGAAAAAACATATAAGGAATGTCAGAAAGGAGCTGTTTTTGCTGGTGCCTTATCTCAAATTACAAAAGATAGAGACACTACGCTGACACTTAATCCCAACGCTTCTCTAGATACCATTGATCAATCAGATATGGAGGCAACGTTAGAATTACTTTCCAATGAGTGTGATCTTTACAATAAGTATAATGCAGCAGCTGTTTCTGTAGAAAATATGCTGCCAGACGTTACCGATATCGCTTGTGACTGTATAAGTGAGGTTTCTACTAGTATTTCTCAAGCAGATAAAAACACAGCTATAAAGCAATGTACTACTGAGGCTATAGTTAGTAGCAATTCTATTCAAGAATTAAAACTAGGTACAGTAGAAAAAATGAGATCTTTCTTGAAGTTGGTTTCAAATAATTTAGTTGAAAATTGTCCCGCAGTAGAGCGATTGGTTTTTTCTAACGATGAAGAAAAGTTAAACTCATATTCCACAAATGAGAAAGCCATGGAATTCTATTTAGATGGGATAGATTATATGGAGGCTGAAAAATATAATAAGGCCATTAAGTTGTATGAAAAAGCGGTTAAATTAGATCCTAAGTTTGTTTTTGCATGGGATAATTTGGGTAGATCTTACAGGCAGATTAATAAATTTGACAAAGCTATTAAGGCATATGAAAAATCTTATGAGGTAGATTCTTTAAATCCTACGTCTATAATGAATATGGCGGTAGCTTATAATTATAAAAAAGATTTTAAAAGTGCTGCGTTTTGGTATGAAAAACTAATTGAGGTAAATCCTAAAGATCCTGAGGGGCATTATGGACTTGCACTCACTTATATGAATCAACAATTGATAGAAGATTCTTTAAAAAAGGCTATCGACGCTAGGCAATTGTATTTAGATTCCAACTCACCTTATTCTGCAGATGCTGAAAAAATGATAGGCTTCTTATATCGTATGTTTGTAAAAGAGAATAAAGAAGATCTTTTTAATAAGATTTGTACTGATAATAACTTAAATATTAAACTAGACTAACTAAGAGATGTTTTTCCCATCTCAATAATATATAAATTCCTACCTGAATAGGAATAACGCCTATGAAAATAATCGTACCTATGGCAGGTCGTGGCTCACGACTCAGACCACATTCACTTACTGTTCCTAAACCATTAATCCCTATAGCAAACCAGCCTATTGTACATAGACTAGTTAAGGATATAGCACGCATACTTTCAGAGCCAGTAGAAGAGATCGCTTTTATTCTGGGTGATCCGGCTTTCTTTGGAGAAGAAGTGGTAAAAAGTTTAGAAAAACTTGCTGAAGGTCTAGGTGCCAAAGCTAGTATTTACCGTCAGTTAGAACCTCTAGGGACTGGTCACGCTATTATGTGTGCAGAGCCTTCTCTTTCTGGTCCAGCAGTAGTTGCTTATGCAGACACGTTAATAAGAGCAAGTTTTGAACTGGATCCTATAGCAGACGCTGTTATATGGACTAAGCAAGTAGACCGTCCAGAAGCTTATGGTGTTGTGAAATTAAACGACCAACAAGAAATCGTAGAGCTAGTAGAAAAGCCAGAACAATTTGTAAGCGACCAGGCAGTTATAGGTATCTATTACTTTAAAGAAATAGAGAAACTCAAAAAAGAACTGCAATTTGTGATCGATAACGAGATCATTAACGGTGGCGAGTACCAGATTAACGACGGTATAAAAAGAATGATGGCTGCTGGAAATGTTTTTAAAACAGGTACAGTAGATGAGTGGATGGACTGCGGTAACAAGAATGTTGCCATAGAGACTAACCAGCGCATCATGACCTTTATGGAAAAAGATGGAAGTGAAGAAATCAACTCGCAACCTACTCTAGAAAACTCAACTATTATACAACCGTGTGTTATCGATAGCAGTGTCGTTCTTAAAAACAGTACCGTAGGACCGCACGTTTCTATAGGTGCAGGTACAGTCATAGATAACAGTACCATTACTAACTCATTGATACAAAAAAACACTAGTATTAAAAATGCTACATTAGACGAGGCTATGATAGGCAGTCACGTAACATACGATGCTAATTTTACTAAAATAAGTATCGGTGATTATTCTACCATGGAATAACTAGTATTGAAAACAATAACTTATGATCAAGTCACTCCACATTCTCTCCTTTATTACACTATCTTTTTTGTGTAATAACCATATTATAGCTCAAGAAGAAGTATCCTCAGACGAGGTTAATGTGGATGATCTAGGTGACGTCTCTGACGACTTTAAGGATAATTTTTTCAATGCACTATCTGCAAAGGCTATCGGTAATCACGATAAGGCTATTTTATTTCTAGAGACCTGTGAAAAAATACAACCTGATACTGGAGTCATCCAGTTTGAAATGGGAAAGAATTATTTGATGAGTAACGCTTTCGCGAAAGCGGAACAGAAAATAACTCGTGCCATTGAACTATCTGGAGAATCAGAATGGTTATTAGAAACTTTATATGACGTTTATAACAAACAAAAGGAATATGAAAAATCGTTAACCGTTCTTGAGAAACTGGCAAGAATTAATGAAAACTATGAAGAGTTGCTGCCGTTTCAATACTTGAGAGTAAATAAAAATGAAGAAGCGCTTGCGATCATAGAAAAGCTAGATAAACGTCTAGGTGAGGATGACCGTCGCATACTGGTTAAAAGACAGGTGCAAGCAAGACTAGGAGCAAATGAGGCTAGAGATGGCAATATTGAAGATCTAGAGGCTGCTATCGCGGCAAATCCTAAAGATGAAAAATCTTATATCAACCTCATTTATCTTTACAGTAAAAAGAATAACACAGATAAGGTTCAGGAAATAGCAGAAGAGTTAGATAAAAACTTGCCCAAAAGTGATAAAGCGCAACTCGCTCTTTATAAAATCTATCTAGAAGCAGGTAAAACACACAAGGGAATCAGGAGCATGCAAAAGGTTTTTGAATCTACACAGTTCGATACAGAGACTAAGATTAATGTGCTTAACGATTTTATACAATCTGATGCCACAGACATAGAAGATAATGATATTGATAATGCGATAAATGATTTTGCAGACCAGGTGGAAGATGTAAAAGCATTTAATGCGCTCGGTGATTATTATCTTAAAAGAAAGGACGTAGGTAACTCTATAGCTTTTTATCAAAAAGGACTGGATATTGATAATAAGAATTACGACCTTATTAAAAAGGTGGCGCTCTTAAGTATCGATATAAAAGATTATGATAAAACAGTAGAGATAACTGAGGAGGCGCTGAACGTTTTTCCTGCACAGGCATTGCTCTATTTGTTAAATGGCGTAGCACATAATAAGTTAGGTGAACCAGATAAGGCCATAGATCAACTAGAATCTGGATTAAGTTTTTTACTCGATGAGCCTAAGCTAGAAAGTGACATATATCAACAACTAGCGATAAGTTACGATCAAAAAGGTGACACAACTAAAGCTGCAAAAATGCGTTCTAAAGTAAAAACGCTGTCTAAAAATAAATAATGAAATACTTAAAATACGTTTCTATAATCTTTTTCATACTGCTAGCCGGTTGTGGTGGTACGCAACGTGCTGCAAATCGCGCCACGGCAGCTGCAAAAAGATCTAAAGTGGTTAATTCTCATAACGCGGCTAGTATCGATTTTAAAACCATGAAAGCTAGACTTTCTATGAGTTATGATAACTCAAACACCACGAGATCCTTCACCGTTAACCTGCGTATGGAAAAAGGTAAGAAAATATGGATGAGTTTAAGTGTACTGGGCTTTACAGGAGCAAAGGTTTACATAACGCCAGACCGTGTACAGTTTTATGAAAAACTCAATAGAAGGTCGTTTGATGGCGATTTCAGCTTAATAAGTGAATTTTTAGGAGAAGAAATCTCCTTTAAGCAATTAGAAGATTTGTTACTAGGTCAGGCAGTAGAGCCTCTGGATAATAAAGATTTTAAAATTGTAGATAACGAGTATCAGTTTAAGCAAGAAGGTATCGTGACTAAGCTTTTCAGCCTTCGTCCGTCAGACTTTAAGGTTTCTGAGCAATCTATTGCTAAACCGTCAGAAAATAGCTTCTTAAAGGTTAATTACACCGAGTATCAAGTGGTAGATGGAAGAATAATCCCAACTGAAGTTAAGATAGATGCTAACCAGCGCTACCGAGTTTCTAAGGTAGAAATGGAGTTTAAAAATGTAGAATTTAATCAATCGATGACGTTTCCTTTCAGCATGCCATCTGGTTACAGTGAGTTTAAATTGTAGATGAAAAAGTGCTTTTACTTATCGATATTGTTTTTGTTGTGTTTCGCTTTCGCGAAAGCGCAATCAGAAAAAGCAGCTCTAGAAAAACGTAAAGCATTGATTCAAAAAGAGATAAATCAATTTGATAGGTTGCTCAAAAACGTGCGTAAAGAAGAAAAAACAATGGTGCTACTCGTAGAGACCATTGATAAAAAGATATTGCGTACACAAGAGATTATTAATATTACTAATAGGCAAGCTAATAACCTCACTAGAAATATAAAAGCAAATGCTGCCGAGATTAAAAAATTAAATACAGAGGTAAAAGCGCTAAAAGCAGAGTATGCTCAGATGATCGTAAAGTCATATAAATCTCAAAATGATCAAAGCAGACTTATGTTTTTACTGAGTTCTGAAGATTTTTTACAGGCTTATAAGAGAGTGCAATATTTAAAATCATATGCAGACTACCGTAAAAAACAAGCAGAAGAAATAACGATAAAATCGGAAGCTATAGCAGCAAAAAATGTAGCGCTAGAAATAGAGAAAAAAGAAAAGAAACAAGTTCTAGCACTTAATAAAAAACAAAGAGCAGCACTTAAAATTGATAAAGTAGAACAAGAGAACCTGCTCGCTGTGGTTAAAGAAAACGAGAAAAAATATGTCGCTGACATAAGAATAAAGGCAAATGAGCGTAATAAAATAGACCGAAAACTTAAAGCTCTTATCGCAGCTGATATTAAAGCGTCTAATAAAGGAAAAACAGGCGCAGTTGCAAATAAATTCTTCTTAACACCAGAAGCAAAAATTCTGGCTGATAATTTTAAAAGTAACAAAGGTAAATTACCATGGCCGGTGGAAGAAGGTTTTGTTTCTAGACGCTATGGTACGCAGCCGCACCCAGTGGTAAGATCGCTTACTATTGATTCAAATGGTCTCAGATTACAAAGTCCTGGAGGTGCAAAAGTGCGTGCTATTTTTGAAGGTGAAGTGATACGTATCACAAAAAGTAAGTATGGTATACTCGCGGTACACATAAGACATGGTAACTACACTTCTATATATGATAATCTCAAGTCTGTAAGTGTAGAAAAAGGAAGTAAGGTAAATACAAAAGACGTCATAGGTGAGATTTTTACCTCTAACTCTGGAGAAACAGAGCTTAAATTTGTCCTCATGCAGGATAATGATACCGTAGATCCTGCAAAATGGATTTCTAGTAAGTAGTTTGAAAATATTGTACTCGGATCTCAAATTTTAGATATGAGACGCTCAGTAGAGAGGCAATCAGATTTTTTCTAAGTTGTCAAATATTATTAAGCAATGAATTTTTTTGATTAACTATGGGGAATCAATTATATCAGATTTTTCATTTATAACTTTTGTAAAAATTACAAAAGTTAAAGTTATAAAGCGATAGGGATTCTAGCAGATTGCGCGTCATGTGCGTAATGGCAAGTGATCATCGTGTTTTTTAACAACCCACCATGAGTGTAAAACCCCTCTCTTAGAAAGAGATTCAGTATTTAAGATTAACGAGGTTGACTTTATAACTTTCACTCTTTTTTTGTAACGGGCAAGTTCTAGTTAAACACAAAAAACCACTATTTACCTTATAATTAGGTGTATAGCGGTTTTTTAATGCTAGTAGTTTGTATACTTTATTCAGCAAATAGTGCTTTTAATTCTGTAGCATCTGTTGCCTTCATTTTTCCTGCAAGAACAAGACTTAATTGTTTACGTCTTAAAGCCGCATCATAACGTTCTTTTTCAAGTTCGCTTTCTGGGTTTATAGGAGCAACTGCGATAGGTTGTCCAGTATCATCTACTGCAACAAAAGAGTAAATAGCTTCATTTGCTTTAGTACGCTCACCGCTTTCACGATCTTCTACCCATACGTCCATATAAACCTCCATAGAGGTCTTAAAAGCTCTTGTTACTTGTGCTTCTATGGTTACAACACTTCCTAGCGGTACCATTCTATTAAAAGCTACGTGATTTACAGAAGCTGTAACGACTATGCGTCTAGAATGACGTCTGGCAGCAATACTCGCCGCGCGATCCATACGAGCTAGTAACTCACCACCGAATAAGTTATTCAGCGGATTTGTCTCACTAGGCAAGACCATATCGGTTACGGTAGTAAATGATTGTGAAGGTGTTTTAGGCTGCATGCTGCTTAAATTTTTTTCAAAGGTACTAGGTAATTAATGTGGTAAGGAATAATTTTAGAAAATATTGAGAAATTGTAGTTGATTCCTAAAAGATTTAAAAGCAGTATTTAGTAGAGTTAAGTAGTGTTATTAAATCATTAAATGAAATTCTTTTCAAGTATTTAGTATCTGTTAGTCAGGAACTTATCTATAACTCTATAAGCGCTATTGTTTTTTTTTAGTAAATATTTAACATTTTATTCTTTAGATCATGATAAATTAGAAATGTCGATACAGCAAGATTTTTTCCCTCCTGATGAGCTGTTAGACTTCATGTTTTTTAAAAGAATATGTAAATCTTGTAATCATTTATTGATCAATTTTACGCAAACATAATAATATTATTATATCTATTTTATAGATAACTTTAATCTTTATACCATGAAAACTATTTATATTCTACTCGTAGCATTACTAATAACTACTTGCGACAGTGACGACGCTCCATCTCAAGAAAGTTTATTACCACCCATTACCATGACAGGAGAAAACACCTTTGGTTGTTTGATTGATGGTAAGTTCTTTAAACCTAGAGATGGTAGGATTACTGTTAATAGTGATAATAAAGGTCTTAGAATAATCACAACAGAATCAACTAATGTCGAGTATAAGATTGATGATTTCAAGAGCAATAAAACTTCTAGCTTACTTATTCATATTGAAAATTTCCGATATAATTCATCTAAAATTTATCTAATGCAAGACTCTAATGGATTGAGCAGTTTAGATGGTTTAAACAATACATATGCTCATTGTAGAATATGGAAGAATGATCAATTAGGATATCAAAGATATATTACTTTTCCAAATTCTGGACAAATCGAAATATCGAATCAAATTAATACGGGAGTTACAAATTTTCATAATGCAACATTTGATATGAAATTAATAAACACTCAAAATGTTAATGATACAATTAATATCGTACTTGGAAGATTTGACCTAGAAGCTTTTACCTTACAAAACACCTCTTTTAATTAGTTAAATAGACTGCCGCGCCAACGGCAGTCTATAAATGCTTAACAGCAACACTCTAATTTATTAACTATTAAACATTCAAATTTATGAAAAGAATTATTCTTAGCATAGGGATAGCACTATCCTTATGTAACGCCACTGCACAAAATCAAGAGAAAACTCTTGACGATGCTCTGGTCAATGTCAACCAAACCGGAGTAACTAGTGGTATTATTTATGAACGTACTCTACAACTGGCCAATCTTTACAATTTTAATAGAGAAGAAGGTTTTGATACCGCAAACTATGATTATTTTAAACAGGCACTGTTAGAAATGCATCGTGCCAGTAACGATAACTTGTTTGTCTCTTCCAGTGTGCTTAAAGATCAAATAAAAGTAGAGTCAGATAATATAGTACCTCTTGGAATCCTAAATACTGACTTTCAATTACTCAACCATCATGTAGATGATGAGCAAAATGGAGGTTTGCTCTATAATGAAGACACCCAAGAATTCAGTCAAATTAACGGACAGCCACCATTTTATACCCTACATACTACGGTTATTGCACCACTAGATAAAGCAGCAGTAGGAACAGGCATTACCTATAAAATAGATTCTGCCTATTTCTTTCAAAACCAGCAACAGCGAATTAAGACCTTAACCGCAGATTTTGGTGATGGCACTAGTAGGAGTTTAATCTCTAATTTTAATCTAACAGCACAACAAATAACTGTTAATTACAGTACTGATGGAGAGAAAATAGCGGTTTATAATATTGTTTATGAAGATAATACGACCATCACCACTAAATCTAAAATCTATTTTAAATATGAGCCTACTGTAGTACCTAAAACTTTGTCTCCAGTTTGTGCTGGTGCTACATTTAAAGAAAATGGAAGGATAGTTGCCGACATTCCATTTCAGGGCTATAATATCAACGATCCTAATATTTTTGCAGAGATCGATTACCGTATTTTTTATTCAGAGAATGATGGTGGTAATAATCAACTGGACAACCCTATAATTATACTAGACGGTTTTGATCCAGGCGATAAGCGTAAAATAGAAGATTGTGATTGCGGTCAGGATGAAGATTGTGCTAGTGATAATGCAGAAAATGGACAATTCAATCCTGCACTACATGATAGTATGTTTGATTTTCAATTTTATGAAAGTGAAAATGGTCAAGATAAAAATGCATTGACGACTTTGAGAGAAGAAGGTTATGATGTTATCATGGTCAATCATCCTACCTATCCCACTACTGATCAAAATACAGGTCAGGAAGTAGAAATAGATGGTGGTGCTTATTATATTGAGAGCAACGCTATGGCATTGATTAAATTGATCCAGCAAACTAGAGATATCGCAAAAGGTTTTAACCCCAATGCTACTTTAAAATTAGTAGGTCCTAGTATGGGTGGGCAAATATCTCGTTACGCCCTTGCTTATATGGAGCAAAAAGAAGAAGAAACAGGAGATGACATATGGGATCATAATGTATCACATTGGGTTAGTATAGACAGTCCACATTTAGGAGCAAACATTCCTTTGGGAGATCAGGCATTGATTTACTTGTTGCGTGACTTTTCTCCAGAAGCTGCAGACTTCTATGACCTCCAATTAGGTAGTCCTGCCGCCCAACAGCAACTTATTGAATCGCATAGTCAGGCTCCAGGACTGTCTCATCATCATGTAGATCAAACTAGATTAGACGGACATACTGTTTTACAAGGTTTTTCACAAGATAGAGGTAGTAATTTCTTTCAGACACATTATAATAATCAATCGATTAATGGTGTTGCTAACTCTCAAGGTTTCCCTATAAAGTCTAAAAATCTATCTATTATAAACGGCTCATTGAGTGGTAGTAAAATGACAGATTTACAGACTCAAACTGGAAATTTAGATTTTGCTGATGATGGTGAAAGAGTTTTAAATATAAAAACCTTTGCTCGAGTTAAGATTAATTTACCTATAGGTAATATTGTTTTTAGGACGCATGTTGCAACTTTAGATTCTCATTTTATGCCTACATATACTGAGTCTAGGTTAGCTAAATTTTATAAACTGCCGGAAAACAAAACGATTAAATCTCCTAATTTAAATGATCGTGGTGTTATGGATAATGTTCCAGGTGGATACTTTGGTGCGCAAGATGATATTGCAGTAGCCGTAAATGAAGGAGAGCCTCCTGTAGATATAAGACATATTCCATTAGGATACACTGCTCTTCATTTTGCACTAGCACAATTTCATATTTTTGGAGCAGATGTTAGTACGGATACTCAGGTGAGAAAGTTAAACCCTATTCATTCCTTTATTCCTTCGTTCTCAGCTATTGCACATTTAGAACCAGATCAAAATTGGAACAATCCTTTGGATTACAATTTAGCTTGTGAGTCTAATAAACTTACTCCATTTGACACATATTTTGGTCAAGAATTGAATACCAGACATACAAGTTTTAGTCAAGAAAGTATCGACTGGTTATTAGGTAATCTAGCTTTGAATGATGGCAGTGTTTTAGATCCTGTTTATCCTATTACAAGTCCGTCATTTTTTACCTCAAACTCTATATGTGTTGATGAGGTAATTAGAATAGGTTTTGAGAATGAGTGCAAGCTTGTGACTGACCCAACATTTATAACAAGTTCAAATATTAGAGTTGTTTCTAGTAATGGTCATTCTGCAGAAATTAAAGGTTTACAAGATGGTTGGGGTCACATTCAAGTTAATGTAGGGAATGGTCAATCGTTCTATAGAGAAATATATGTAGGAGTACCAATAATGGGAGATAATGTACGAATTTTAAATTATGATATTCCCGCTTTATCAATTCAACCATCTAGTTTTGAATATTGTGAGCAGGTTTCTATTCAATTTGATATTGATGCACCAAGTTTTATAGAATATGCTGAAGTAGAAATGAGAAAATCACCTCAATCTCAAGCTTACTGGGATGGAGATTATAGAAGTGGTAAAGATCGTAGAGTAGCTATTTTTCCACAATGTGATGAGTTGTTTGTTTTTGAAGCAAGGGCTCGTAATGCTTGTGGCTGGTCAGACTGGAAAGAATATAGTGTTGATTTAAATGTATGTGATGGAGACTGTACAACAACAGCAAACCCTCCTGGTAATGATATGAGTGATAATTTTATCATATCACCAGTACCAGCAGATACAGATATTACTATTTCTTTTAATGTAAATCCTACTTGGACTTTTACACCAACAAACTGTTACGATTATCTTACTACTGTAGAAGGAGATCCTATTTGTGATTATTATGTAGTTATAGAAATGTTTGATCTTACAGATTTACGTCAGATTTTTATAAAAGGTCATAAAATAGGGACTTCATTTGATGTTTCTGGATTAATACCAGGGACTTATGTTCTTAAAATAACTCATCAAGGCCAGATAGAGTCTCATCATATAATTGTTCATTAATGGTTTAAATATATAATCTTTGAGAGAGGTTATTGTTTGCACGTTTTCGCAGTAGTGAAACTCTTAAAAACAGATATAAAAAAACGCCTATAGATCAATGTCTATAGGCGTTTATAATTATTTAAGTTCTTTACCGTCCTTATCTTTGAATTTATATTCTAGATAAGTATAGGCATCTCTAGGTACTACCTTGACCCATTTTTTATGGTTCATAAACCATTTAGATCGTATAGAAGGATATCCTTTTGTTATAAAAGCAGCGATAAAAGGATGCGCATTGAGCGTTATCTTTTTCACTCCAGCTTTAAGGTGTCGTTCTAATGTTTCGGTAATTTCCTGTATGACTAGAATAGGAGCTTGTATTTCCTTTCCATTTCCATCAGGGTTCTCCTCACGAGTTTTGATATTTACTTCTTGCCTTACACGCTGTCTAGTAATCTGGATAAGACCAAATTTACTAGGTGGAAGGATCTTGTGTTTTGCACGGTCTTCAGACATTTCATCTCTCATGTGTTCATAGAGTTTCTTGCGATTCTCTGCTTTACGCATGTCTATAAAATCTACTACTATAATACCACCCATGTCTCTAAGCCTTAACTGGCGCGCAATCTCAGTTGCAGATATCATGTTGGTTTCTAGTGCAGTGTCTTCCTGACTGTCTGCTTTATTAGATCTATTCCCAGAGTTTACATCTATAACATGCATGGCCTCAGTGTGTTCTATGACAAGGTATGCACCTTTACTCATAGATACTGTACGGCCAAATGATGTTTTGATCTGACGTTCTATACCAAATTTCTCAAAAACAGATGTTCTCGGATTGTGATATTTTACGATAGACTCTTTATGTGGGGCAATAGTTTTTAAGTAATCTTTAATTTCATCACATACTTCTTGGTCGTCCACGACTATGGAAGTATAGGTGTCATTAAAGACATCTCTCATAAGGGAATTGGTTCGACTTACTTCAGTCATAACCTTAGTAGGGAATTGTGCCTTGTGTATTTTGCTACACATGGTCTCCCATTTTACTACAAGATTTTGTAAATCTTGGTCCAGCTCTGCTACGAGTTTACCCTTTGCGACTGTACGTACTATAACGCCGAATCCTTGAGGCTTAATACTTTTTACAAGTCTTTTTAAACGGCTTTTTTCTTCTTTATCCTCTATCTTTTGAGATATAGAGATGCGATCAGAAAAAGGTACAAGAACAACATATCTACCTGGCAAAGAAAGCTCTGCACTTAGGCGAGGTCCTTTGGTAGAAATAGGTTCTTTAACTACTTGAACAAGAATAGGTTGTGTCGGTGTGATCGCGTTTTCAATTGCACCGTTTTTTTCTAAATCTTTTTCAAATTTAATGTCCTTAAGCGTAAAGTTTTTACGTCTACCACTTAAAACTTGTTTGGTAAATTTAAGTTGGGTAAGGTATTTAACACCTAGGTCGTGATAGTGTAAAAAACCATCTTTTTCATAGCCTACGTCTACAAATGTAGCGTTGAGCCCAGAAAGTACCTTACGTGATTTTGCAATGAATATATCACTTACCGCAAACTTATTTTCTTCTTCATCTTTGTGTAATTCGACTAGTCTTCCATTTTTAGTAAGAGCATAATCGATTTTTGTAGCACTGGAACGGATAATAATTTCTTTATCCATAATTCCTGTAATGTTTATAACCTTACATGTACTAACGATTAGTATCAAGTAAAGTATGTTTATATGTTTTCAATACAAGTCTGTTACTACTTGTATAATCAACGAGTTGTCAGTTGCAACCCTATTTCAAAGAACTCTTAAAAATAAAAAAAAAGTAGTCTAAGACTACTTTTTCTTCTTGTGACGATTAGCACGTCTGCGTTTTTTACGTTTGTGCGTTGCTACCTTATGTCTCTTTCTTTTTTTACCGCTTGGCATATCTTTTATTTTTTTACTTAACTTTTACGTTTGATT
Source organism: uncultured Nonlabens sp. (assembly GCF_947495285.1). Lineage (GTDB taxonomy): Bacteria > Bacteroidota > Bacteroidia > Flavobacteriales > Flavobacteriaceae > Nonlabens. Next base: position 64,726 of record NZ_CANLXZ010000009.1, read on the forward strand.
TTACTCCGTCTACAAAAACTTTAGCTGGTTTAAAAGCAGGTATATTGTGAGCAGGAATTTTAATTGTTGTGTTCTTAGAAATGTTACGTCCAGTTTTTTCTGCTCTAGTTTTTACAATAAAGCTACCAAAACCACGTAAATATACGTTCTCTCCAGTTTCAAGAGAATCCTTCACCTCATTCATGAAAGACTCAACAGTTGCCTGTACATCAGTCTTCTCCATTCCCAGTTTGTCTGAAATCTTAGATACGATATCTGCTTTAGTCATTTTTAAATTTTAATTTAATTAGGGTTTATTAAACAGGGCGCAAATATACCCTAAAAAAGTAAATATGAAATCTCTAATCAATTAAAATTTAAGAAGATATATATTGCAGCCTGCAATTTAATGCTTTTTATGGACTTTTCTAGACAACTTATTGATTGGTATGCAGTTAACAAAAGAGAGCTGCCGTGGCGAGATACTCAAAACCCATATTTTATATGGCTTAGTGAAGTTATATTGCAGCAAACTCGCGTTAAACAAGGGTTACCTTACTATAAAAACTTTGTTAAAAAATACCCTACAGTTCAAGAACTTGCTGCCGCACCCCAGGATGATGTACTTAAATTATGGCAAGGTTTGGGCTATTATTCTCGTGCTAGAAATTTACAAGCTGCCGCCGTGCAAATAGTCGATAATGATCTTAAATTTCCTGATACCTATAAAGAACTGCTTACTTTAAAAGGAGTAGGTGATTATACCGCGTCTGCGATTGCTAGTTTTGCCTTTAATGAAGCGGTTGCTGTCGTGGACGGTAATGTGTATCGTGTGCTATCACGTATATATGGTATTGCAACACCTATTAATGCGCCTGCTGGTGTTAAAGAATTCAAGAAATTAGCAAGCAATTTGCTTAACAAGAAAGATCCTGCTACGCATAACCAGGCGATAATGGAAATGGGCGCGATACAGTGCGTGCCTAAAAACCCTAATTGTTACACATGTCCTTTTCAATCGCATTGTATTGCTTTTAAAAAGGATAAAATTGAATATTTACCAGTAAAGATCAAGAAGACTAAGGTTAAGAACCTTTTCCATCACTACATAGTACTACAGACACCATCTAGAAAACTGCTATTCAACCAGCGAGATAACAGTAGTATTTGGGCTGGGTTATTTGAGTTTCCTTATATAGAAGCTGGTGGTGCACTGTTGCCTGCTGAGATTACAGGACATGGTATATTTAAAAATATTGTTGGTGGGTCTCGCTTTCGCGAAAGCGTATACAATCAAGAACCTATTATTCATAAACTGTCTCATAGAAAAATACATGCCTATTTCTGGATTGTGGAAGTAGAAGATGAGATAGATGGTGCTATTACTATTAAAGAGGCTCAAGAAAGACCAGTACATGTATTGATGGAACGTTTTATGAGAGATTTTTGGCAGTTGAAATAGAACAATTTTGTAATTTACATGGCCTAACCATCTAGCGACGTGGGCGTTTTTCCATATCTTTGACATCTTTTTAAACAACCATACAAGACAATATATTTATAAATTCAATACAGACTAATTATGGCAGGTACAGTAAATAAAGTGATACTTATAGGTCACACGGGAGACGAAGTGAAGATGAAGTACTTTGAAGGTGGAAATTGCATAGGTAGATTCCCGCTGGCGACAAATGAAGAATATGTTAACCGCAGTACTGGTGAGCGTGTTTCAAATACAGAATGGCACAATTGTGTAGTACGTAACAAAGCTGCCGAAGTATGTGAGAAATACCTAAAAAAAGGGGATAAGGTATATGTAGAAGGGCGCATTAAAAACCGTCAGTGGACTGCAGAAGATGGACAGCAACGCTACACAACCGAAATTCAAGTGCAAGAATTTACTTTCTTAACACCTAAAAATGAAGCCGCTGCACCTAGTAGGCCAGAACAAAGCGCTCCTGCACGTACTCAAACACAGCAGCAACCTCGGGCTGCAGCCCCACAACAGCCGCAATCACCATCTAGCAATACTTACAGCCAGCCTGTAGCTAGTGACAGCAGTGCTAGCGACGATGATGATTTACCATTTTAATTTAAAAGAATTAATTCATACTAATTGGATCCTGACGCAGCGCTTTTACTTAATATTTCATTGATTTCCAGTGGATATCAATTTATATATCTTGCCGTTTTTATACTTTTATTAATAGGTAGTGCACTTATAAGTGGTGCCGAGGTTGCTTTTTTTACTCTATCCAGCACAGAGTTAGATGATGAAAATGAAGATTTCTCTAGACGTAGTGTTGTAAAAAAATTACTGGATAGACCTAAGAAGTTACTAGCTACTATATTGATAGCTAATAATGCGATCAATATAACATCTGTATTAATATTCGGCATTCTTAGTGAATTGTGGTTTGCAAATATTGAACCTATTGCTGTAGATGTTGGGTTTCAATTTGATCTAGACATTAGGTTTGTTCTTGAGGTTGTTGTTATTACTTTTTTGATATTACTATTCGGCGAGATTTTTCCTAAAGTATACGCAAATCGCAATCCTAAAGGTTTTGCCAGTTTTATGGCGATACCGCTTAATATTCTGGATAAAATATTCAGTTTTATCAGTTTACCTATGCGATATGTGACCTTGTTGATACAGGACCGTCTAGGTAGTAAAAAATCTAATATTACTATATCTCAATTATCTCAGGCTCTAGAATTGACGGATGAGAATGACACAACAGACGAAGAACAGCAGCTGTTGCAGGGTATTGTAAGTTTCGGTAATACGCATACTAAAAATGTGATGCGCAATCGTACTGATGTATTTGCTCTGGATGACACGTTATTATTTAAGGATATCATACCGCAAGTAATTGAACATGGATATTCACGTATACCGTGTTATAAAGAAAGTATAGACCATATTACTGGTGTTCTTTATGTAAAAGATTTATTACCTTATATAGACCGTAAGAATTTTGAATGGACTAAACTTCTTAGAGAGGTTTATTTTGTACCAGAAAACAAAAAGCTAGATGACCTTTTACAAGAGTTTCAAGAGAAGAAAAAACACATAGCTATCGTAGTAGATGAATATGGTGGTACTAGCGGTTTAATTTCTCTAGAAGATATTATAGAAGAGATAGTAGGGGACATCAGTGACGAGTTTGATGAGGAAGATCTGGTCTATTCAAAGCTAGATGATAAGAATTATGTTTTTGAAGGAAAAACGCAATTAAAAGATTTTTATAGAGTTTTAGATCTAGAAGAAGAAGAGGTTGAACTATTTGATAATAATAAAGGTGAGTCAGAGACCCTAGCTGGTTTTATATTAGAACAAACAGGTCACTTTCCTAGAAAATTAGATAAAATAACTTTTTATAACATCACCTTTTTAATAGAGGTAATGGATAATAAACGCATTAAACAAATTAAATGTACGCTAGCTTAAGAATACTACTTGTATTAACTCTTATTATCACAGTCTCTAGCTGTAACGATAGAGAGGTGTTACCTAAACCTAGCGGCCAGCTCGCACTAGAATTTCCTAAAGGCGACTACGTACAGTCTAACAATCTGGACTGTCCGTTTTCTTTCAAGGTAAATGAATATGCTAGAATACTGGTTAAAACTGATTGTTCTATGAAAATAGAATACCCTGTCATGGATGCTACAGTTTACTTAAACTACAGACCGGTAAAAGATAATTTAAGAAAACTTCTCATCGACGGTCAGAAACTGTCCTATGACCATAATCAAAAAGCAGATATAATAGCTGATTACCCATTTGTAAATAAAATGAATTCTGCCTATGGTATGATGTATGAAATAGAGGGAAATGCGGCTTCTAATGCGCAATTTTATGTCACTGACAGTACAAAACACTTTCTTACAGCGTCCTTATATTTCTATACACAGCCTAATTATGACTCTATTTTACCAGCGGTAGATTATGTGAAAAGAGACATGGTAAAAATGATGGAAACTTTAACGTGGAAAGAATAAAAGAAGTACACAACACTTTTGTAATTATTTTGCACTTCTAGTAGTTATAAATTTCATCTTTACACTTTTAATTTCTATGGATAATTCTAAGCTCAAATACGTATATCTAATTATCTTAAGCTTAATTTGGGGATCTTCTTTTATCTTAATTAAAAAGGCTCTCGGTGAAAATAATGGAGAGTTAGTGTTACAACCGCTGCAACTAGGTGCAGTACGTACGATGATTTCCGGAGTTATACTTGCTGGAATAGGATGGAAATCTTTTACGGCAACTAAAAGAAAGCACTGGCCATGGCTAGCAGTTTCTGGTTTACTAGGTACATTTTTTCCAGCTTTCTTATTTGCTTATGCTCAAACAGAAATAGACAGTGCGATAAGTGCCATTCTCAATTCTACAGTTCCATTAATAACCTTAATAATAGGAGCTATAATTTTTGGAATTTCATTTTCAAAAAAGCAACTTTTAGGTGTTGTTATCGGTCTAGCCGGTGCTGTAGGATTAGTTCTTGCAGGTATGGATAGTCATCCAGATCAAAATTATTTATTTGTAGGTCTCGTTATAATTGCTTGTACCTGTTATGCAGTTAACGTGAATATTATTAAAAAACATCTTCAAAATATTAAGCCGCTCGCTATTGCTACTGGTAATTTTATATTCATAGCTCCACTCGCTACCTTAGTATTTTTCAGTGCAGACGGTCCTTCCCTGGACTATTCTAGTCCTCTGGTACAACGTAGTTTAATGTATATGATAATCTTATCGGTTTTAGGAACCGTTGTAGCAAAAATTATGTTCAACAAACTCGTCCAGATTACCTCGCCAGTTTTTGCTAGTTCTGTTACTTATTTAATGCCGGTGATAGGTCTCACATGGGGAATTATGGATGGAGAACAATTCCACTTGTGGCAAGGAGTCTCGACAGGTGTTATTATTCTAGCCGTAGTTTTAGTTACTAGAGAGAGAAAAAGTAGTGATAAATAAGTTAATCTATAACCTCGCTTACTACCATATAATTTACAATCGCTTCTTTCATTAATAAAGACTGTTCTCCAGCTTTAAGAGGTGGCAAATTCTCCTTAACAATGTAATGTGGCCATTTATCATCGTCATAATGAGAAAATTCATAATAACCATAAGGCTCTAAAACCCTACATATAGCTATATGCATCAATTGTAGTTTTTCATCTTTTTGAAACTTGCGATGCAATTGACCTAGTTCTTGCAGGCCTATTATAAATAATATAGCGTCTAGATCCATCTCATCACCATCTGCAAATCGAGATTGAAAAAACGCTACTGTACGCGCCCATCTATCTTTTAATTGTTCATCTCTAGTCATAGAACAAATATACTTCTAGAAAGCTTTATTAAGGAGTATATATTTGTTTTAATTCCGCTTTCGCGAAAGCGGAACACCTATAGCCATCTCTATAAAAACATACTGTGTTATATAAAATGTTAGAGATTTAAAAGTCATTTCTTACATCTATACTTCTTTATCTTTGTAAAATAAATAAGACACATGAAACTTTACCTCGTTCCTACACCTATCGGTAATCTTAAAGACATGACCTATCGTGCGGTAGAAGTATTAAAAGAGGTAGACATTATTCTTGCCGAGGACACGAGAACTAGTGGTAAATTATTACAGCATTATGGTATTGCTACTCAAATGCTATCTTACCACATGCATAATGAGCATAAAATAAGTGACACTATTGTAAAGAGAATACAAGCAGGTGAGACTATGGCTCTTATTACTGATGCTGGTTCTCCAGGGATAAGTGATCCAGGTTTTTTACTAACTCGCAAGCTTATCGAAAATGAGTTAGAAGTACAATCGTTACCTGGTGCAACGGCTTTTGTGCCTGCTCTTACAGTTTCTGGAATGCCATGTGATAAATTTATATTTGAAGGGTTTCTGCCTGTTAAAAAAGGAAGGCAAAAACGCCTAGAATTTCTCAAAGAAGAAACGAGAACGATCGTGTTCTATGAATCGCCTCATAAATTATTAAAAACTCTAGCCGACTTTAAATCGCACTACGGAGAAGAACGACAGGTTTCTGTATCTCGTGAGATAACAAAACTCTACGAAGAGCATTTTAGAGGTACGGTTACAGAAGCTATTGCCCATTTCGAACACAAAAAACCTAAGGGTGAATTTGTAGTGGTGCTGGCAGGTGCTAATTAACCGCATAACTGATTAAGCTTACTATTAGATAGTTGCTTAAATAAAATTAGTGGAGTTAGGTTTACAGTTATGTAATTAGTCTAAATATTCAAGAACGTGATGGCTACAGCTTAATTTTTTAAATCAATCTATCTCCACCATTACCGGACAGTGATCACTATGTACGGCCTCGCTTAAAATTACAGCGCGTTTTACTCTGTCTTTTAAAGAGTTGTTTACCATGTGGTAGTCTAGTCTCCATCCTTTATTTCTAGCACGAGAACCACCACGATAACTCCACCAGGAGTACTGGTCAGGCTCTTGATTAAACATTCTAAAAGTGTCTATAAAACCACTTTCTACAAAACGGTCCATCCACTCACGTTCTTCTGGTAAAAATCCAGAGGTTTTCTTAAGTCCTACAGGATTATGAATGTCTATAGCCTTATGGCAAATATTATAATCACCACAAACTAATAAATTAGGACGCTCTTTTCTTAATTCCTTAGAATACTCTAGAAACTGCTCCATATATTCAAATTTAAAGCCCAGTCGTTCATCATTAGTACCGCTAGGTAAATACATAGACATTATAGATAGATCGCCAAAATCGGCTCTAATGTTTCTACCTTCAAAGTCCATAGTTTCTATACCGGTTCCATATTCTACATGATCTGGTTTTATCTTAGAAATAATAGCTGTACCAGAATAGCCTTTCTTTTGTGCGCTGTAATAGTATTGGTGCTCGTACCCAGCTTCTTTAAATGCCTCTGTATCTATCTGACTTTCTTGTGCCTTAATTTCTTGTAAACAAAGAACATCTGGATTTGCAGCTGTTAACCATTTGATGAATTCTTTCTTCATCGCTGCTCTGATGCCGTTTACGTTATAAGATATTATTTTCATTTTTTTTTCTTTTCTATGATTGTATTCACCAATGGCAGACTGAAGTCTGCCGCTAGGAATTTAATTTGTCGCGTCGCGGCGTTCTTGTTATTTAGCGGAATTAATTCCTCTTTTTCTTGTGAGTTTATTTCAGAATTTTCATTTTTTTTCACAAACCCACAAACTCACAGCGCATTACTCTTTATACATCCCTACTGTTAGTTTTCCATTGTCACCCATCATGGCGCGATACATTCCAGCGGTATTAAATTCCATGGAAATGTTTCCTAATCTATCTAGTGCAACTATCCCTCCGGTACCACCTAGATCCACTAATTTTTCTTGAATTATTTCTTCCGTTGCTTCTTCTAGTGTGCGGTCACCGTATTCCATTAATGCGCTTATGTCATAAGCCACTTGTGCTCTTATAAAATACTCGCCGTGTCCCGTACTCGATACACCACAAGTTTTATTGTTAGCATAGGTGCCACTTCCTATAATCGGAGAATCGCCTATACGGCCATATTTTTTATTGGTCATACCGCCAGTACTAGTTCCTGCTGCTATATTTCCGTTTCTATCGAGAGCAACACATCCTACAGTACCATATTTAGAATCTTTTATAAAAGGATCTTCGATTTCTAATCGTGCAACTGTTTTCTGATCTTTAGCTTTTTCTCTTTCTAAGACGCGCTGTAAAGATTTGAAACGACGCTCTGTGTAGAAATATTTATTATCCACTATTTCAATGTTTTTGTCATCAAGGGATGTTGCAAAAGAGTCTGCTCCAGCACCACTTAATAATACATGTTCAGAATCTGTCATCACTTTTCTGGCTAGTGAGATAGGGTTTTTAACCGTAGTCACACCGGCAATTGCACCAGCATTGAGTGTTGTACCGTCCATGAAACTAGCGTCCAGAGAATTGATGCCGTCATGCGTAAAAACTGCTCCTTTACCAGAGTTAAATAACGGCGAGTCTTCCATAATTCTTATGCTTGCTTCTACGGCATCCATGGCGCTGCCGCCATTTCTTAAGATTTCATGACCTGCTTTTATCGATTCTGTTAATTTCTCATTGTATTGCGCTTCTAGTTCTGGAGTCATGTTCTCCTTTTTTATAGTGCCTGCGCCACCATGAATGACTATAGCAAATTCATTAGTTATTTCTTCTACCTCTAAGATGCTAGAATCTGTAGGAGTTGTTGTGCTTTCCTTAGTTTTTTGATTACAAGAAATCAATAAAACTGACACGAGCATGTATAGCAAGTTCTTCATAGTAATAGGGTTTAATATCTATAATTGCGATCTTTTTTTTTGTCGCTATGTTTCTTCTTATCATTAAGACGTTTGCGTTTAACAGACTTAGGTACAGTCCTTTTTCTACGTACTTTAATGATTACACTAGCTTTGGAAAGTATGGCAAGTAGTTTTTTAAAAACCAGTTCTTTGTTTTTGGCCTGACTTCTGGATTCTTGACAATTGACTTGTAAAAAGCCATCGCTAGTAAGTTGTTTAAATAACGCTGTTTTAATCCTTTCGTGTTCCGCTTTCGCGAAAGCGAGACTATTTAAAACATCAAAATACAATTGAACCTTTGTGGCCACCTTATTTACATTTTGTCCACCGGGACCACTGCTGGCAACTGCTTTATATTGTACTTCTTTATGTAGTTGTTCTATATTCATTAATCTAGCTGGTGTGCAGATTTTAGTAAGTCGTTCACTGTTTTTACAGGATTAAAAGTAATTAATGGTACTTCTACAAAAATGGTGTTCCAGTAGGCCATGCCGCCATTCCATAATCCTGGTAACTCTTGTGCTTTTATACACATTCCTTTGCGAGATTTATGAGTTATGAAACCGGTTTCTTCATCACAAAAATCCATGAGATTAAATTTGTTTCCTTTGTAATCACGTACACTACAAATTAGATCTACTGGGTTGAAATGTGTTGCTTTTACGGCAATAGCTTGTTGGCTTTTATTTTTAGGATCAATTTGTGCACTTTCTATAATTTGAAGTGAGAGTTCGCCTTTTTGATTGTGAATCCAGAAAGGGCCACCTCCAGGTTCTCCTTCATTTTTAACCATACCGCAAACTCTCAATGGACGATTAAGTTTTTCATATAAATACTCTAATTGGTACTCATAAGCATATTTCTTATAATCTGTCGGTAGTACATTATCGAGCTGTTGGGTGATAAAACTTTCTACCTCTTGTTTCAACTCATCACTTATTTTCTTGCTATCTATAGTTTTAAGATAGTGGTAAGTTTTATTCCTAATTTGTATTAAATAACCGGCAAGAAATTTTTTGTATTCACTAACCTGCTTTTCATATGCAGACGTGGTTACGTTATCTATGTTTTTAATAAAAATTAAATCAGCATCTAGCTCGTTTAAATTTTCTAATAATGCTCCATGTCCCGCAGGACGGAAGAATAGAGACCCATCTTCTAGAACAACTGCCTTATTGTTACTATCTACCGCAATAGTGTCTGTGCTGTCAGATTGATGTGAAAAACTGATCTCAAATCTAGTTTTTGTTTTTTCTTCTACTATTTTTTGAATGCGATCAAATTCTTCTTTAAAGTGATTTTTAAAAGCAGGTGCTATGGTAAAATGAAGTCTTGCTAGCTGATTACTACTGGCATATATAGAAGCTTCAAATAAATGCTCTTCAAAGGCTGTCGCTGTGTGGTCTTTATATTTATGAAATGGGACTAAGCCCTTGGGCATGGAGCCATAGTTAGAACCGTTTTCAGAAAGCATTTCTTGTATGAACAGAATCTTTTTAGACTGTACTGGTTTTGCACCCCAATCTTTATGTTTCTTTTTTAAAGATTTTATAATCTTTTTATAGAAAGGGAATTTTTCCATCCCGATAAAAAAGGTAAATAGTTCTGGTGCTTTATTAAGGTTGATGTAACTATTTATAGAGTCTTCATGTGGGTTAAATACAATTAAAAACTCATGTATAAATTGAAACATGCGCGTGGCAGCACCACTGGCAGGGACAAATTTTATTATATCAAGTTGTGGTACTTGTTCTTCATAAAATTTAATCAGCTCTATTTTGTTAAGTTTTTTTAAAGAAATAATGCCGTCATTTATTAAAGCAGGTCTATCTAATCTGACTATAGGAAAACCTGTTTTAAATCGATCTAACTGTTTATGTAGTACTTTTTCAGAAATGCCTTTTTCAATGAGTTGCTTTTTATGTAGGTCAGTTAACTTCATTAATTTGTAATATTTTCAATGGCCGCTAGAGCATTTTTAAATCTATCCTCTCCAGTACCAGATATGATTACGTATTTTTTATTAAAATTTTGTAATCCTTGTTCAAAACGTTTGAACATTCCCTTGCGATCTTCTGGTTTATCTCTTAAATCGTCTGCTACCCATGGAATGTCAACATCTAGCAGTAAATATAAGTCATAATCACTTTTACTTACAGCTGTTTTAAGCTCCTCTGGTGCTTTATCAAAATAAGCCATAGAATATACATAGGTTTCTAAGACATCTGTATCGCAAAATAAATAGTCAGTTGCTTCTTTAATTGCTTCATTTTCAGATATGCGCTGACCGATTGCTATGGGGATTAAATCTTTATACTCACATATAGTTTGTGTTTTGTCATACTTGTCTTGTAAGTAATCACGAGCAAATTCTTCCACATGAACAGTTTTATAATGCTGTGTAAGTTGCTTTGTAAGAGTACTTTTGCCAGTGCTTTCAGGTCCGTAAAGAACTATTTTTAAACCGTCGAAGGCTTTTTGTTGAGGTATTTTTTCCATTCTTGATAACCGAGGATGGCAATAATAAAGAGAAATATATAAAGTATCGCACTGAAACTATAACCTTTGTAAAAATATAGAGGTATTGATATAACGTTACCTAAAGCGAGAACTAACCAGTGCTCTAGTTTGCGTCTGGCCATGAGCCACATTCCTGCAAAGAATATTCCAGTAGTGATCATATCTACATAAGAAACCCAATTTTCTAGCCTATTTGTAATATAATAGAGTAAATATATAGCTAGTCCAGTACTTACTGATATTGCGATCGCGGTTAACCATTCTGCTCTTGTAGTTTTTGAAATGTCTACTTCTTTATTGTTTTTATTACCGTTTAACCAGAAATACCAGCCATACACACTCATGATAAAGTAATAAGCGTTGATCACCATGTCGCCAAGTAGATTCCACTGAAATAATAAGTAGACGAAAATTAGAGTACAAATTATTCCAAAAGGAAAGACTAAAACACTGTTCTTAAATGAATAATAAACACTGACCAGACTAATAATGAGAGCAGCTATCTCTAATGCAATATGTGTTGTACTATAGTCTCTATACTGTCCGAAAATAAATTCTAAAACTGCCATTAAAAGAAAGGCTCATAATTATGACGGTCTGTTTTAACAACTTTCATATAGAAGAGAACTGCTTTAGTCTCTTCCATACTTTTTTCCATTGCTTTAGTTAAGAAACTCATCATAGGAGTGAAATCTCCATAAATTTGTGTGGCAAGTGGGTTTTCTAAAACCTCAAATTCAGACTCGCGCAGGGTTTTTATAAAATCAATGATATGTTGTTCATAATCGTCCTGTAAAGGAGACATGGTAAGTTCTATGGATGCTTTCATTTTTTTAGTTTCTCTCTTACAAATTTAGCCATTCCATTTGATATTCTTTTCAATTGCCGTTCCTACTACAGCCATTTGTGCGCCTGCATCATAAATACATTGTATATCTTTAATAGTTTGCAAACCGCCGCCTACTATTAGTGGTATGTCAATTTGCTGCGTTACTTCTCTTACTATCTCTGTAGAAACCGATTTTAGAGCGCCGCTACCAGCTTCTAAATAAACTAATCTATTTCCCATAAGTTGTGCAGCATATGCATGATTCACAATAGAATCCATATCGCGCTGTGGTAATGGCAGGGTTTGCGAGATGCGTTGCACAGCTGTCTCTTTGCCGCCATCTATTAAGATATATCCAGTAGGAACAACCTCTAGTTTTGTTTTCTTTAATTTATTTGCAGCATGGACTTGCTGTTCTATTAAAAAATCAGAGTTGCGTCCAGATATTAGATTTAAAAATAATAATCCGTCGGCATTTTCAGATAGTTGATGGTGAGATCCTGGGAAGATAACGATAGGTATATTGCAATTTTCTCTTAATTCTTTAACCCATTTGTCAAAATTTACGTTCTCCATCGTGCTGCCACCGACAAAAAAATAAAATTGATCTATTTGTAGTTTGCCTTTAAGGTTGTGGATAGTGAAGATTATCGCTTTCGCGAAAGCGGGAATCGCATCTATCTCCATTTTTTCTGGATCTATAAGAATGGACAAAGAGCGATTTGATTGTTCAATTGTTTTTAGAATATCAGGCATTGCGTGATGGAATTACATAAACTAGCATAAAATTCTCGATTTCGTGAAAGTAAACATCAAACTTTAAATTGTCATTTTGATAAACGATACGAGAGATAGTTAAGTCACTATCCATTTTAAAAGGCTCTACTAAACAATGCGCTTTAAAACCCAGACCTTTTTTACCATAAAGCTTATACATAGATTCTTTTGCTCCCCAGACTACTGTAAGTTCCTTAACAGCGTTATCTATGGAAGATATGAAGTCTTCTTCGTAGCCTATAAATTTAGGAGCGATACGTTTGATTTTCTCACGTTGTTTTTCAATATCTATCCCTATGGGTACGTCACTTATAATAATAGCAGTAAATTCAAAACTATGTGTTATAGAAATATGCCTTCCATCTTCTAGATGCGGTTTACCATTATCTGTGTAAAACAATTGTAAATCACTGTATCCAGCTATTTTAAGTAAATGTCTTATACTTAAAAAACCTCTCCTATGTAGGTTAGAACTCATGGTGAATAACCTGTTTTTTGAATTTTCTGACAGCTCTATTCCTGATCTTAGAAAAGCTTCAGTCTCAGTTATTTTCCAGATAAAAACCTCTGTATTATCTCGGTTGTTAAGGGAATGAAAAATGGGCATAAAAACCGATTGATTTTTTGTAAGTTTGTAGCCGCAATTTAATAAATAAATAATGCTTTTAATTTGTTGATTTTGAATAGAATCAACGACTTATCATTCTTAAATAAAATTCTATGAGTAATAAAACAGTTCCTTACGTACCTAATAAGGTTAAAGATATGTCCCTTGCAGAGTACGGACGTTTAGAAATTAAACTTGCTGAGGCAGAGATGCCTGGTTTAATGTCGTTAAGAGAGGAGTATAAAGATGAACAGCCGCTTAAAGGAGCCCGTATTGCAGGATGTCTTCATATGACTATTCAAACAGCTGTTCTTATCGAGACTCTTGTCGCTTTAGGAGCAGATGTTACTTGGTCTTCTTGTAATATTTTCTCTACACAAGATCATGCCGCTGCCGCTATCGCTGCTGCTGGTATCCCGGTTTATGCTTGGAAAGGTATGAATGAAGAAGAATTTAACTGGTGTATCGAGCAGACTCTTTTCTTTGGAGAAGATCGCAAGCCGTTAAATATGATTCTTGATGATGGTGGTGATTTAACTAACATGGTTTTTGATGAATATCCAGAACTTGCTGCTGGTATTAATGGTTTATCTGAAGAGACTACCACTGGTGTTCATAGATTATATGAGCGTATGAAAAATGGTACTCTAGTGATGCCAGCCATCAATGTAAATGATTCTGTAACTAAGTCTAAATTTGACAATAAATACGGCTGTCGTGAAAGTGCAGTAGATGCCGTACGTCGTGCGACAGATACCATGCTAGCTGGTAAGCGAGTAGTAGTTTGTGGTTATGGTGATGTAGGTAAAGGTACAGCTGCCTCTTTTAAAGGAGCTGGTTCTATAGTTACAGTTACTGAAATCGACCCTATTTGTGCTTTACAGGCTGTAATGGATGGTTTTGAAGTAAAAAAACTTGAAAATGTGGTAGGTAATGCAGATATCGTAATTACAACTACTGGTAACAAAGATATTATACGCGGTGAGCACTTTGAGGCTATGCGAGATAAGGTGATTGTTTGTAACATCGGACACTTTGACAATGAGATAGATGTTGCTTACTTAAATACTAATCATGGTGATTCTAAAGTAGAGATTAAGCCACAAGTAGATAAATATACTGTTAATGGTAAGGATATCATACTTCTTGCTGAAGGTCGTCTTGTTAACCTAGGTTGTGCAACTGGCCACCCTAGTTTTGTTATGAGTAACTCATTTACTAATCAGACTTTGGCGCAAATTGAACTTTGGAATAATAGAGATGCTTATGAGAATGAGGTCTATATGTTGCCTAAGCACTTGGATGAAAAGGTGGCGGCACTTCACCTAGAAAGAATGGGTGCAGAGCTTACAGAGCTTAAGAAAGATCAAGCGGACTATATAGGCGTAAAAGTAGATGGTCCTTTTAAGCCAGAATATTATAGATATTAAGAATTCTTAAATATTCTAGCCTTTTGTTAGGAAATTCAAAAAAATTGACTAACTTTTGGCATCGTAATTGCTTTTAAATAGTTACGCTTTCGCGAAAGCGATATAAAATTAAAGAAGAAATGGATATAATAAAAGACGCAAATGAATGGCTAGGAGCATCGATGAGTAATATGTCGACTAGTGATAGAGTACATTCATCAAGAAAAGCAAAGGAGCTTATTCTAGGCCTTAATGAGATTTACAAGGAAACGAAAGATGTAGAGATAATGGATCTCATGAAATTGCTTACTGCAAAAAAACAAAAGATCGAAAAACGTCTTAAAGGAATTAGAGTGTAATTCTTTATAAAAGTTAGTAGAAATCCCGATTAAATGTACCATACATTTAATCGGGATTTTTTTATCTCTTAAGTATTGTCCTTTGTTTCGTTCTAGAATAAAGAAACTTTATATTCGTTAAACCTAATGAAGCCTTTTATTATGAAGCAGTTTATTATAGTTTTATTGATCGCATGGTGTACAGCATCATGCAGTACAGATTTTCCTAAAAAAGAAGTGAATACAGCTTATCTTAATGGTTTTATTATAGGCGGTAACGCAGCTGGTGTTTACGGTAAAGCTGGTCTTAAAATCACTAGAGATTCTATTAAGATGAATGACTGGCCTGTCTCTAGATTGGTAACAAGTCTCAATACTCTTAGAGACACCTCTATAGTGGATCTGACAGGTTTTTATGAAGTTTATAGTATTCAAATAGCAAATATAGGTGAGTTAGAAGAAGGTGCTTTTTGTGATTCTCTTATAGTGGAATTGGGTAGGGCTGGACTGGCAAATTAAATTTTGTTTTTAAGGTGTACAACGATCATCTTTCAGGATTTAGAGGTTTTTTATAAAACGCGCTCCTAAGGAATTACTTAGTTCTATAAATATTTGAACGCTTCTCTCTCATTGTATGCTGATTAGTTGCTATTCTCGTATTTTTAATCTGGTGTGAACGCAACACCACCAGTGGAAACTGTGTTCTTACAGTTTTTTTCATTATTACATGGAGTGTAGCTTTTTCCATGACATCGCGGTGTACACACAGCAGTGGTGCTGCAGTTAGAAGCGTCGCATGATATAATTATATACCTGAAACACTTAGGTCTCTTCTTTTAAATTCTTTGAGCAATATGGGTTTTACTATAGTTTTTGAAATGCCACCAATAAGGTAATAAGGTACGTTTTTATCTGTATAAACAGTATAGATAATTACATCGGTAAGGTAAACATAGTTGTCATTTCTCTTATAGTAATCCGAATTCCCTTTTTTGAAAATAACAATATAATACCGTCGGTTTCCGTTGACGCGATCGCTGAAACTTTTTGTGTGCTATATTTCACTTTGTTTCATTGTTTCTTTCCTCCTTGTTGTCACTAGAATAAATAGAATATAAGACTGCTATCTATTTAACAATGAATGTCTTAAAAATATGTTTCATTATAAAGTTGTGATGTAGTTAGTATA
The DNA here is from genome assembly GCF_947495285.1 of uncultured Nonlabens sp. Taxonomy (GTDB): domain Bacteria; phylum Bacteroidota; class Bacteroidia; order Flavobacteriales; family Flavobacteriaceae; genus Nonlabens. The sequence continues at coordinate 80,737 of NZ_CANLXZ010000009.1, forward strand.
ACTATTTGCAATAATTATTGAAACAAAAAAAATCTCAAACCGAATAAATCGATTTGAGATTTTATTTTTAAAAAAGAACTCGTTCTTAAGCTTCAGCTACAGGAACTATAGATACGTAAGATCTATTGTTTCTTTTCTTAGTAAACTTCACTAGTCCGTCTACTCTTGCATGTAATGTAAAGTCCTTACCAGCATATACGTTTTCACCTGGGTGGTGTTCCATACCGCGCTGACGGATTAGGATATTACCAGCGATTGCTGCTTGACCTCCGTAAATCTTAACGCCTAGACGTTTTGAGTGAGATTCCCTTCCGTTTTTCGAACTACCTACTCCTTTTTTATGAGCCATGATAATTTATTTTATGATCTGTATAAAATTCAGATGCGGTTAAACTTATTTTTCTACTCCACCGTCTAGACGGTCTTGTAATTCTTGTAATTCATCCCATTTACCGTCCACTGCAAGCTGTGCTTGTTGTGGCCATGTAGTTGGTATGTGATTACCTCTTACGCCAGCAATGATTTCAGAAATGTTTGCAGGATCTGCCTTAGCAAGATCTGCAAATGTTACGATACCAGCTTCTACTAGAGTAGATGCTATTTTAGGACCGATACCTTCAATTTTCTTAAGATCGTCTGCTTTACCAGCAGCTTTCTTAGCTGGAGCTTTTTCTGCTTTTGCAGGTGCTGCAGCTTTCTTAGATTCAGACTTCTTTCCACCAGATGCAGAAATGCTTGAAATTTGAATTTGAGTTAGGTACTGACGGTGTCCGTTTTTCTTACGGTATCCTTTTCTACGTTTTTTCTTAAAAACGATTACTTTGTCACCTTTAAGGTGTCCCAGAACTTTTGCTTCTGCAAATGCTCCTTCTACAGCTGGGGCGCCGAGTGTGATGTTGTCACCATTACCTAAAAGAAGAACTTTGTCAATGTTTATTGACGCACCTTCATCCTCTTGTAAACGATGTACAAACAACTTTTGATCTTTCTCGATCTTGAATTGTTGCCCTGCTATCTCTACGATTGCGTACATAATTGTTGCTTATTATTATTAATTTCGGGCTGCAAATATAGTTCTATTAGCTTAGATAGCAAAGTTATCAACAAATTATACAATAATTTGTTGTCTTAATTATTTAAAGGCTTCTGCTTTTCTCTAATATCCTTTGTATTCCAAGATTTTTTGTAGATCGGTAAAATAACTAAGGGTAACACAATGGAAGTAGCCAGTCCGGATAAGAATATAAATAATAATAATGCCATTTCTATACCTTCTCCTGCTACTGCGACCTGTTCTTTTAATTCTAATGATAATTCTCGATGTATCTCAAATAGATATATTGCCATAAATATGGTATATATGATGGTGGCGATAAATCCTGCTTTGATACCAGCTACAAAGCCATCCATGTATTTAAACTCTTTTTTATTCTTGTAAACATCCTTAATCACAAAGTAAATACCAGCACCTACTATTACAGCGTTGAAAAAACTAAGATAGCTTTGCCCAGCATATCCTATAATATCGATGAGTATGAAATAAATTATTAAGGCTGTTGCCATGAAGAGTGCGTACTTTATAGTATGTGTTGCTTTCATAAAAATTGGTTTACTTACAAAGCTCGTTCATAGTGGTCTATTTACCAGCTATTTTGATTTTACTTTAACTCAATTGTGGTTCAAAGCATTTATTTTTGGGATTTATTTAATTTTTACGTGTAACAATCTTTAGAAAAAAGATACTAATTTCAATAAAAACTATCAAATGAAAAAAATTGTTTTAAGTTTTGTAGTTGCTTTTGCAACAACAATTGGTTTTACTCAAGAGGTACAATATACCGAGTATGACCTTGATAATGGCCTTCACGTCATCTTGCATCAAGAAAATGGTGCGCCAGTTGTAACTACAGGTGTAATGTATCAAGTAGGTGCAAAAGATGAGGAGCCTGGAAGAACTGGATTTGCTCACTTTTTTGAACACTTGCTTTTTGAAGGTACAGAAAATATAGAGAGAGGTAAATGGTTTGATATAGTCTCTGCAAATGGCGGTAGTAATAATGCAAACACTACCCAAGACCGTACTTATTATTATGAAACTTTTCCTTCTAATAATCTAGAAATGGGTTTATGGATGGAGAGTGAGCGTATGTTACATCCTAAAATTGAGCAGATAGGAGTAGATACTCAAAATGAAGTTGTAAAAGAAGAAAAGCGCCAGCGTATAGATAATGCACCTTATGGAGCTATTATCTATAGAACTGGTATTGATAAGCATTTGTTTAAATCTCACCCTTATGGACAGAGTGTTATTGGATCTATGGAAGATTTGAATGCTGCAAAGCTTTCTGAATTTCAGGACTTCAATGATAAGTATTATAACCCTAATAATGCGGTACTGGTGGTAGCGGGAGATATCGATATCAATGCTACTAAAAATATGATCAAAGACTATTTTGGTCCTATTAAAAACAAAGCGCCTAGAAATGCACGTAAGGTGATCGTAGAACAGCCTATTACTTCAACACGTTTTGCTACAGAATACGATGCTAACATTCAGATTCCAGTAAAGATATTTTCTTATATCACGCCTAAGTCTACAGATCGCGATGCTTATGTGATCGACTACATCTCTGCAGTACTTACTGGTGGAGCTAGTTCTAGAATGCAAAAAAGAATGGTAGATGAGGAGCAAATAGCGCTTCAGGTTTTAGCATTCGGACAGTCTAATCAAGATTATGGAACTTACACGATGGGTGCTCTTGCCAAAGGAGATATTGAGTTGAACAAGTTAGCAGAAGTGATGGATGAAGAAATTTTAAAGCTTCAAACAGAATTAATTTCAGAAAGAGAATATCAAAAATTACAAAACCAATTTGAAGCACAATATGTAAGTTCAAATTCACGTGTAGAAGGTATTGCAGCTTCATTAGCTCGTTACCACATGTTAATGGGAGACACTAGTCTTATTAATCAAGAGTTAGATATTTATAGAGGTATCACTCGCGAGGATATTAAGCGTGTTGCAAATCAATATTTAAATTCTAATCAAAGATTAGAACTAGATTACCTTGCCGGAACCGCTCCTACAAAAGAGGAAATGAAAGCTGCTGTGGACGAAATCAAGATAGTAGATAATAAATTACAAATCAACAAGATTTACTTTGATAACGATAAGGCTCTAATAACAGCTAGCGCAAGCAAAGAGTTAGATCGTATCGTTAATATAATGAATAAAAACGCATCGATGGAGATTCTTGCAGAAACGTATACGGATACTAAAGGTAGTGACGCTTACAATAAGACTCTTTCTCAAAAACGTGCAGATGCTGTTAGAAGCTATATACTGGCAAAAGGTATTGCTCCTAACAGGATTAAAGCTGTAGGGCGCGGAGAAGATAATCCTATTATAGATTGTGAAAGCAAAAATTGTTCTGATCAAGAGTTAGAACAATCTAGAAGAACTGAGTTTACCATTACAAAAAAATAATTACCACAATGAAAAAGCAACTTATATTTTTAATGGTACTATTCCTTACAGGAGCTACTGCCATTGCACAGATTGATAGATCACAAATGCCTACTTCTGGACCAACTCCAGAAATTAACTTAGGTAAACCGTATACATTTGTATTAAAGAATGGGCTTCAAGTTCTTGTAGTATCAGATAAAAAACTGCCTACTATAAACATGAGTCTTGATCTTAATAATCCGCCTGTTTATGAAGGTGATAAGGCCGGAGTACAGTCTTTGACTGGTGCTTTATTAGGTAAGGGTACTGCAGAGACTTCTAAGGAGGAGTTTAATGAAAAGGTGGATTATCTGGGTGCAGATATCTTTGTAAGTGTAAACGGTGGTTTTGCAGGTGGTCTTTCTAAGTACAAAGAAGAAATCTTTCAACTATTTACTGAAGCAGCTTTTAAGCCTAATTTTACACAAAAGGAATTAGATTTTGAAAAGTCTCAAGCTATTGAAGGATTAAAATCTGGAGAGAACAGCGCAGCTGCCATTGCTGGCAAAGTACGTAGTGCTTTAGTTTATGGTAAAAATCACCCAGCTGGAGAGTTCTCTACAGAGGAAACTATCAACTCTGTGACTCTAGAAGACGTTAACACGTTTTATAAAAATTATTTTAAGCCGTCTAATGGCTATTTAATCATCACTGGTGATATCGAGAAGAAAGAAGCTAAGAAATTAGTAAAAAAGTATTTCGGTAAATGGGATAAAGGAATGGCTACTAAGTCCGTTCTTCCAGTATTAGCTGACGTAGAGGAAACTCAAATTAACTTAATTGATGTACCTAACGCAGTTCAGACAGAGCTTGCGGTTATGAGTCTTTCTGAATTAAAGATGAGCGATCCAGACTATTACGCTGTTCTTGTTGCAAATTATGTGTTTGGTGGATCATTCGGTTCTTACCTTAATATGAATTTGCGTGAGGCAAATGGTTATACATACGGTGCACGTTCTAATATAGGTACAGGTAGAAACTATAAAGGAACTTTCACTGCAACTGCAAAGGTGCGTAATGAGGTTACTGATAGTGCCCTAGTAGAGACTTTTAAAGAACTGAATAGAATCAGAGATGAGTATGTAGAGGACGAGATGCTTTCTACTGCAAAGGCAAAGTTCTTAGGTAGCTTTATCATGCAGTCAGAGGATAAGTCTGTAGTAGCAAGTCGTTCTATTAATATCGAGAAGAATAATCTTGATAAAGATTTTTATAAGAACTTTATTTCCAACATTGATAAGGTAACTAAAGAAGATGTTAAACGTGTTGCAAATAAATACCTAAACCCAGATAACTTGCGTATCGTATTAGTAGGTAAAGCTGCTGATATTCTTGAGCCTCTTGAAAAAATGAAATTAAATGGTAAAACAGTACCGATTAAATTTTATGACAAAGATGCAAACGAGACAGAGCGTCCTTCTACTATAGAAATTCCTGCTGGTTTAACAGCTCAAACGGTAGTAGATAGTTATGTAAAAGCTATAGGTGGTAAAGATGCTGTTGCTGCAGTAAATTCTACTTCGTACTTTGCTATTTATACCACACCTCAAGGTGATCTTATATTAGATATGAAAGCTGCCAAAAATGATAAACTAGTAAAAACGCTTAAAATGGCTGGTAATACTATGATGCGCCAGGTCGTTGCAAACAACAAGGGAAGTGTTAGTGGTATGCGCGGTAGTCAGGAATTATCTGGTGCAGACTTAGAACTGGCACAAGTAGAGGCTATGTTTATTCCAGAACTTTATGCAGCAGATAAAGCAATTCTTGTAGGTGCTGAAATGATGGGCGATAACCAAGTTTATGTTATTAAATGGTCTGATAATAAAAAGGCTTTTTATGATGTAAATACAGGTTTAAAGGTGGCTGAAGAAACTACTCAAGAAGCACAAGGTCAGAAAGTAGCTGTTATGGTTAAGTATGCAGATTACAAAGCGACCAGCGGTGTTAAGTTTCCTATGACTATAACTCAACAAATGATGGGGCAAAATCTTGCTTTTAAAGTAGAAAAGGTATCTGTGAACACAGTTAAAGATGCAGACTTTGAATAAAAGAGTGTAATGAATATGTGTTCCGCTTTCGCGAAAGCGGACTCATATACATCTAATTAATAATTAAAAATGGCTTCTAGAGATGGAAGCCATTTTTTATGAAATTAATTAAGAATCTACCAACCACTAAAGCTAGGTGGTGTGATGTCTTTAAGGTTTAGGTAAACTAATAACTGACCACGGTGGTGTGTTACATGATCCTGGAGTAAATTCATGAGCTGCAATTTTGATTTAGGTCCAGCAAAGAATTTTACAACCTCTTTTAATTCCTGATCTGTGGTGATATTAATGCTGTTGTGTGCGTCATTAAAAGTATGCTGCAATAAATCAATGATTTGCTTTTTATTAAAGCTGTAATAATCTTGTGACGCTGTTTCTGTCTCGCGTCTTGAAAAATAAGTACTGTTTATCCAATTGATATTACCTTGAATATGTAAGAGTTGTTCTTTAAAAGACTTTTGGCGTGTAGTAGGTTTATAGTCATAAAACTCTTCTGGCATCGCCTCAGCAACAGCGATAAGGTAATCGCGTGAGTTGTTCCATTTTTCTAAAAAAGCGCCTTTAACGGTTGTTTGTTGTGCCGTGACGGCAGTGCTTGTAACTAATATGAGAGCTATAATTAACTTTTGCATTTCTAATTTTTAGTATGCTAAAAGTAATTATTTATTTTGTGCTAGATTATTTAAGAATTAACTAGACCAGCAATTATGGCTATTATACCTACCGCAAAGCAGTAGTAAGAGAAGTAATGAAGTTTTGCTTTACGTACTAAGGATATCATCCAGGTACAAGCCAGTAACCCTACTATAAACGCTGCAAAAAAGCCAACAATTAAAGGAGTTGTAGATACATTTTCTATAATAGTGTCACCTTTTACTACATCTAATAAATCCTTTGCGATTTTTCCAAAAATTAATGGAACAACCATTAAGAATGAAAATCGAGCGGCTTTTGCTCTATCATTACCTAGTAATACAGAGGTAGAAATAGTTGCACCACTTCTAGAGATACCTGGTAACATTGCTATGGCTTGTGATGCTCCTATAATTAAGGCATCTTTCCAGCTGACACCTTTCTCTGTTTTCTTTGCGCGGCCTGCTAGAAATAACAGTAAACCAGTAATGATTAACATAAATCCGACTAGAATTATTTTACCTTCAAAAAGTTCTTCCAGTTGTTTCTCAAATAATAAACCTACTATAACGGCAGGTATCATAGATAGAACAATTTTAGAAGCAAATTGAGTCTCTTCATTCCACTTAAAAGCAAAAATACCTTTAAGTAATTCTATAATATCTTTTCTAAAAACGATAATGGTACTTAGCGCTGTGGCAAAATGTACTACCACTGTAAAAAGTAAATTCTCCTCTTTGTTTGCTATATCTGTTCCTAGAACCGCTTTTCCTAATTCTATGTGGCCGCTAGAAGAAACAGGTAAAAACTCGGTTAGTCCTTGAATAACTCCTAAAACAAATGCGTCTATAGTCTCCATTTATTTTTTATCTGGATTTAAAAGAATAGCATACATCTCGATACCAAATCCTGCAAGAACCATCATAGGTGCAAGTCTTATGCGTCTCCACGAAAAAATAGCCTCGTTAAAAACAGCAGGATCTTCACTGCCACCACCAGCCATAAGGGCAAATCCTGTAGCAATGACTACTAGTCCTATTACCATCCATAGATAATTTTTCTTTTTGAAAACAAATTCAAAATTAGGCTTGATATTCTCTTCTGCTTCGGCAGATTCTTGTTTACCAATAGGTTGAGAAGCTTTATGGTAAGATTCTTTAATGATTCCTTTTTTCATTTTTATAATATTGCCATTCTGCATCAATCGCAGAATCTGTTTATCTGTTCTCACTTTTCATTCCCAACCATATAGGTTGAGAAAATTTTACTTTAATCACTCTTTATATAAGCCTACCCTTTAATGCTAGGGAAAGGTTTTGCTTGCTAATAATACAACTGATCTGTTTTTAAATTCAAATAACGTGTCGTTGCAAAAAATGTACTGATCAAACTTATTAATATTCCAAAAACTAGAACGCCTACAAATAAAATAGTCAGCATCTTATAATTCTCTAGTATTTCTAATTCTGGTACAAAACCGTCTGCATAATAAACGACAACAGCTAGTAATCCTAGAGCCAGTATCGCAGCGATTAATCCTAATTTTATGCTAGTCAGTATAAATGGCTTGCGTATAAAACCTTTGGTAGCGCCTACCATTTGCATAGTTTTTATCGTAAACCTTTTTGCATAAACGCTTAATCTTATAGAGCTGTTAATTAATAGAAATGCTATTAAAACAAAGATTCCAGACACGATAAGCATCCAGAAAGAGATGCGCTTTACATTTTTATTAAGTAGTGAAACCAGCGGTTTATCATAGCTTACTTCCTGCACATATTCTTTTGCAGCAAGACGGTCTGCAATTTGTTGTATTTCTATTGCGGTAACAAAATTTGCATTAAGCCTCACATCTATAGAGTTAGGTATAGGGTTAAATCCATCTAATTTTTTAATAAAATCTTCTCCTAGATCTTCTTTGGTACGTTGTGCACCTTCTTCACTACTCACAAAAACAGCATTCTTTGTATAGTCTGCCATTTGTAAGCTCTTCTCTAGTTGTCTCATGTCCACATCCTTTGCGGTGTCCTTAAAATAGATAGACATAGGTACCTGCTCACGGAAATAATCGGCCAGTTTCTGGCTGTTGAGCAAGAAAAAACCTTGAAGACCTAGCATAAAAAGTACCAAAAACAAACTGATCACCACCCAAAAATAGGAGCTGAATAAACGACGTTTTTGATAACTGGACTGTGATGACATAAATTTTACAGCTACTTGAATTGTGATACAAAAATAACAAAGTAACACACCTATAACGATTTCCAGATAGTTATTTTATTTCACAAACGATATAACTTGTTTTTTAGTCTTTAAATTAGGGAGAAAATGGCATATAGATTATGCGCAAAAACCATTTTTTATCTCAAAACTTATTTAATACCACAATTCAGAAACGCTTTAGTATTTTTGCGCCTTATTACAAGAACAAAATATGTTACTCTACGATCACAAAGCAATAGAAGCAAAATGGCAAAAATATTGGGCTACTAATAAGACCTTTAAAGCCAGCAATACATCAGGTAAACCTAAATTCTATGCACTCGATATGTTTCCATACCCTAGTGGTGCTGGACTTCATGTAGGTCATCCCCTAGGTTACATTGCTAGTGATATCGTCTCCCGTTATAAGCGTCACAAGGGTTTTAATGTCCTGCACCCTATGGGATATGATAGTTTTGGACTACCTGCAGAGCAATATGCGATACAGACTGGGCAACATCCTGCAGCGACTACTAAAACTAACATAGAAGGAGGAACTGATAAGTCTGGAAACAAAATTGCTGGATACCGCAATCAGATGGATCGCATCGGTTTTAGTTTTGATTGGGATCGTGAGGTAAGAACTTCTTCTCCAGATTATTATAAATATACACAAGAGATTTTCATCATGCTATTCAATAGCTGGTATGATAAGGACTTAGATAAGGCACAACCTATAAGTTTGTTAGAATCTCGCTTTCGCGAAAGCGGAACAAACAACATCAACGCTGCTACAGACGAAGATTTGAGACAGTTCACGGCGGCAGAGTGGAGCGCGTTTACAGATAAAGAGCAACAAGAGATTTTATTAGATTACAGATTAACCTTTCTAGCAGATACAGAGGTGAACTGGTGTCCAGGATTAGGAACAGTTTTGGCAAATGACGAAATTGTCAATGGTGTTTCAGAACGTGGTGGACATCCTGTAGTGCGCAAGAAAATGCGCCAGTGGATGATGAGAATTAGCGCCTTTGCAGAGCGTTTGTTAACAGGTCTAGAAGGATTAGACTGGGCAGAATCTATTAAAGAAATACAACGCAACTGGATAGGGAAATCTGTCGGTGCGATGGTGTCTTTTCAACTAGATGACCATAAAATAGATGTTTTTACCACTAGACCAGATACTATTTATGGTGTGACATTTATGACACTTGCTCCAGAGCATGAGTTAGTAGATCAAATTACTACTGCGGCACAAAAAGACGCGGTAGAAACTTACAAAAAAGCAACTGCCGCACGTTCAGAAAGAGAACGCATGGCCGATGTGAAGACTATTTCTGGAGTATTTACAGGAGCATATGCTAGGCATCCATTAAGCGGTGAGCAAGTGCCGGTATGGATAGGTGATTATGTGCTTGCAGGTTATGGAACTGGCGCTGTAATGGCAGTACCGTGCGGTGATGAGCGTGATCATGCGTTTGCAAACTATTTTGCTGGTCAAGATGGTATGCCTGTAATTAAAAATATTTTTGAAGGTGTAGATATCAGTGAAGAAGCCTACACGCCAAAAGATAAAACGCCGCTATCTAACAGTGATTTCTTAAACGGAATGAGCTATCAGACTGGTGCTATGGCAGCAGCGATTGAAAAATTAGAAGAAGTAGGCTCTGGAAAAGGAAAAACCAATTACAGATTGCGCGATGCGGTATTTTCTAGACAGCGTTATTGGGGTGAGCCATTTCCAGTATACTACAAAGACGGTTTGCCACAAATGATAGATAGGGAGCACTTGCCTATCGCATTACCAGAGGTAGATGAATATTTACCTACTGAAGATGGCGCGCCGCCACTAGGTCGTGCTACCACCTGGAGCTGGTGTACTCAAGAAAATAAAGTAGTTTCTAACGATGACGATCGTGATTGTGTGTATCCACTAGAATTGAACACCATGCCAGGTTGGGCAGGTAGTTCTTGGTACATGTTTAGATATATGGATGCTAACAATGAAAACGAGATGTTCTCTGCAGAAGCACAAGAATACTGGAATAACGTAGATCTATATATAGGTGGTAGCGAGCATGCAACCGGTCACTTGCTGTACAGTAGATTCTGGGTAAAATTATTACACGATCTAGGTAAAGTCACTGTAGAAGAACCGTTCCAAAAGATGATCAATCAAGGGATGATTCTTGGTGAGAGTGCTTTTGTAAATAGACTTTCAATTAAATTCAAATTTGATTTCGAATTAAAGCTTGGTCTTTTTGAAAAAATGGATAAAGATAAATCGATTGCAATAAAGTTTTCGCAAGAAGGAAATTTGAACACACGATTTGCAGTTTCAGATGGTAAAGGTTTTTTTCCAGATCACGATTATGAAAAAGAAATCGAAAATGCAATTCTAGAAAATTTGGATGGAGATAATTCAAACTTATTCTCTTTTGATAAGTATGATGTAAAAAACGTTGTGTTTAATTACAATGAAGTGAAGATTCATACGGATGTTTCATTAGTAGATAATTACAATAATCTTAATGTAGAAGCCTTTAAAGAATGGCGTCCAGATTATGCAGCAACAGAATTCATTACTGCTGAAGATGGAACATTCAAAGTCTCTAGAGAAGTTGAGAAAATGTCCAAGTCTAAATACAACGTCGTTAGTCCAGATGACATTTGCGATCAGTTTGGAGCAGACACCTTGCGTTTGTACGAGATGTTTTTAGGTCCGCTAGAGCAAGCAAAGCCATGGAATACAGCAGGAATTACCGGAGTGTATGGTTTTATGAAAAAGCTATGGAAACTGTATCATAACGATGCTGGTTTTTCTGTTAGTGATGAAAAAGCATCACCAGATAGCATGAAAACCTTGCACAAGACTATTAAAAAGGTGCAAGATGACATTGAGAACTTTTCATTTAACACCAGTGTAAGTAGTTTTATGATTGCGGTAAACGAGTTAACTGCTCAAAAATGTAACAGTCGTGAGGTGTTAGAGCCGCTTGCTGTTCTAGTATCGCCCTATGCACCGCACATTGCAGAGGAATTATGGTCACTATTAGGTCATAACGAGTCGATAAGTGAAGCGCCTTTCCCAGTGTTTGATGAAAAGCACTTAGTAGAAAGTAGTAAGACTTATCCTATTTCTTTTAACGGTAAAATGAAATTTACACTGGACTTACCAGTAGACGTTTCAAAAGAAGATTTAGAAAAGCTAGTGCTAGATAATGAAAAAGTGCAACAACAACTGGAAGGGAAGCAAATACGTAAAACGATTATTGTGCCTGGTAAGATTGTGAATTTTGTGGTGGGATAAAATTATCGATGTTTTAAAAATTAGAAGAGAATTGTAATGATTCTCTTTTTTTTTTGAAATGTAGCTTTCGCGAAAGCGGTACACTTATCAGATTCACTTTTAAAATAATTAATCATGCAATTAATTTTAATTAGAACGAAAGCTTTTTAAAACCTTTGCAACAAAGGACTTGTGAGGTATCTTTGCACTCCTTTAAAAACAGCTTTTTTTTGACAGAAGTAAATGCCATAGAACGATCTCCTAGTACGTTTAAAAACTACATTGAGATTACTAAACCTAGACTGTCCATAGTGGTGGTGTTTTCATCTATTGCTGGATATTTTCTAGCTACAGACACTTATCAGTGGCAAACCCTTGTTCTTTTATGTATAGGTGGTTATTTTCTAGTGGGTTCTTCAAATGTATTTAATCAGATTATAGAGAAAGATCTAGATGCTTTAATGAAGCGTACTCAAAACAGACCGTTGCCTACTGGGAGAGTGTCTGTTAGAAATGCTTGGATTTACGGTGTGGTAATGGCTTTGAGTGGCATTTATATGTTGTTTTTAATCAATTTTGCTACCGCATTTTTTGGTGCTTTAAGTATCTTACTTTATGCGGCAGTTTATACACCATTAAAAACCAGAACGCCATTATGTGTTTTTGTGGGTGCTTTTCCAGGTGCGATTCCTTATATGCTGGGCTGGGTGGCTGCTAGTGGGAATTTTGGGATTGAGCCGGGAACTTTATTTATGTTGCAGTTTTTTTGGCAATTCCCTCACTTTTGGGCGATAGGATGGATGCTAGAAGACGACTACAAAGCTGGAGGGTTTAAAATGCTACCTACTGGCGCAGCAGATAAAGGTACGGCGGTGCAAATTATTTTATACACCATATGGACTGTTATGATATCTTTGGTGCCTGTTTTTGGTGTAACTGGTGATTTATACATGACGCCTTATAGTGCGGTAATAGTCGGTTTATTAGGAGTGTGGTTTTTATACTACGCGATTAAATTATATAAAGAACGAAGTAACGCTATTGCAAAAAAATTAATGTTAGTAAGTGTTAGTTATATTACACTTATACAGATAATTTATGTGGTAGATAAATTTATAAGATAAAATGATAGATATAACGCAATTGCCTTTTAAAGAGAAGATCGCAAGGTCTAAAAAACAAATGATGTGGTTTGCTATAATGAGTCTTACCATGATGTTTGCTGGCTTAACTAGTGCATATATTATAAGTAGTAGCCGTAGAGACTGGGTTGATGTAGATTTACCTGCAGAATTTTTTTATAGTACCGGTGTTATTTTACTTAGTTCTCTTACTTTATTTCTAGGAAAGAAAGCTTTGAGAAGTAATAATTTATCTGGTGCAGCTATCCTTACTTTTATCACTTTTTTACTGGGAACTGTCTTTGTGATCATGCAATTTATTGCTTTTGGGTCATTAACCGATGCAGGTATTTTCTTTACAGGAAAAGGAAGTAGTGTCGCTGGATCGTTTATTTACATCATGGTAATGGCACACCTCGCTCATATAGTTGCTGGTCTTATATCCCTCACAGTCATTACATTTAAGGCTGTGACAAAAAAATATTCTAAGGAAGAAATGTTAGGTTTTGAGTTAGGAGCAATCTTCTGGCACTTTGTAGATGTGCTATGGATTTTTCTTCTTCTGTTTTTAGTTTTTGCTAAAGATATTTTTTAACCTATTTTTGCAATATATTACAACTAATCTAAAGTTATGGACACAACAGTAGCTACTACTGGTACCGAAGGTCAAAAATGGGGTGGAGCGTCTAAGCCGCTTAACGTCAGCTACGGAAAAATGATGATGTGGTTTTTCATCCTATCGGATGCATTAACCTTCACAGGATTTCTTGCAGCCTACGGTTTCTCGAGATTTAAATTTATAGAAGAATGGCCTATCGCAGATGAGGTATTCAATCACTTCCCATTCTTACATGGCACTGATGCGCCTATGTTTTATGTGGCATTGATGACCTTTATCCTTATTGGTTCTTCGGTTACTATGGTACTTGCAGTAGATGCAGGGCACCACATGAACAAGAAAAAAGTATCGCTCTATATGTTACTAACCATTATAGGTGGTTTTATATTTGTAGGCTCACAAGCCTGGGAATGGAAAAACTTTATCAATGGTGAGTATGGAGCAGTAAAAACTAAAGGTGGTAAAATACTTCAGTTTCTAGATGTAGAAACAGGTAAAAGGGTTGCCTTAAATGAATTTGTCAAAGTAGGTCCTAGAGATGTCGAGACTTATGGTAATAGTGAAGGTATATGGTATACTACATCTGGTGAGTATAACGCTACTTATACTATTGAAGAGGTTAAGAAGGGTTTTGTAGATAATCCTAATGTTACTATAAGAACACAACAGTTAATCGTAAATGAAGAAACTGGTGCTAGTGAAAAACTAGTTCTCTCTAGAGAAGATGCTTTAATTAAATTAAATAAGGATGCTGTAGGTGTAGTAGAAGGTGCAAACCTTACTGAAAATGAATACGGCGCTCCCTTATTTGCAGATTTCTTTTTCTTTATAACAGGATTTCACGGTTTTCACGTTTTCTCTGGTGTAATTTTTAACCTTATTATTTTCTTTAATGTTCTTCTAGGAACTTATGAGAGAAGAGGTAGTTATGAAATGGTAGAGAAAGTTGGTCTCTACTGGCACTTTGTAGATTTAGTATGGGTATTTGTATTTACATTCTTCTACCTAGTATAATTTTTTTAAGACATTAAGATGGCAGATCACGCAGCACACGACGGACATAAATTAGCGATTTTTAGAGGTACTTTAAAGTTTAAATCTAATACGCAAAAGATATGGGGTGTATTAATATTCCTTTCTTTAATAACAATTGTAGAGGTAGCTTTAGGTTACATTAAACCAGATTTTTTAAATGGAAAGATCATAGGCCTCAAATTATTAAACTGGATATTTATTATCCTTACCTTAGTAAAAGCTTATTATATCACATGGGATTTTATGCACATGAGAGATGAGACAAGTGGTTTAAGAAGATCTGTGGTTTGGACTTCAGTTTTCTTAATTATATACTTAATGGTTATTCTTTTAGTAGAAGGTGAATATATTTATCAAGTTTATAAAAATGCAGCTGTAAGTTTTGACTTTTAATAGCTACTCAATAAACATATACAAAAGGACGGTTTTTCCGTCCTTTTTTATACCTCATTTTTAAATAATAATTATGTCTAAATTTCCTGAAGCCGAAGGGATTAAGCAAACCAGTAGGGTAGCAATAATAAGTGTGTTAGTCATACTCTTTGCCCTGCCATTACTCACCTATTTGTTTTTTTTAAATGGAGAACATCATTTTAAAACGCTGACTATTGTTACAGAAAAAGTCTCAAATCTCGATGGTTTTAGAAATCTAGATGGAGATCCTGTATATTTAAAGGACAGTGTCTCTATAATTACATTCTTAGGTGATCAACCTTATAAAAGGTTAGGGTATGTTTCTAATGTAAATGAAAAAGTATACAAGGACTTTCATAAATTTGATGGATTTCAAATGATAAGTATACTCCCAGAAGCAGGGGTAAAAGACATAGAAGAGATCAAACTACAAATGGCAGAAAGTACAGACCTTAATGACTGGCATTTTCTAGTAGGTAGTGATGATGCTATAAATAAATTATTCAATTCTTTTGATTCTAACTTAATTCTTAATAAAGATCTTTCTTCAGACTACGCGTTTATTGTAGATAAACAAATGTCTTTGAGAGGTCGTAATGACGATCCTGAGTTAGGTAGGGTATATGGCTATGATACTTATCTTATCGCAAATCTTAATAAAAGAATGATGGATGACATGAGAGTCTTGCTGGCAGAGTATAGATTTGCATTTAAGAAAAATAGAGACGTTAAAATTCAGAAAAATGAACGATAAGAAAAGCGATACTCCGTACTATATAGGGTTAGGTATCATAATTATTATTTTTGGATACTTTGCTATTACTAACGTCATTCATTATGTAAATAAGGATAAGATAGTAGATAGTAACCGGTCAGAAGATCGCCTGCCTGTAGGAGATAAGTTTCTAAAGAAATTCAATAAAGTCCCAGATTTTAAATTTGTAAATCAAAATGGCGATACTATTACTAACGATTCACTACTCGGTAAGGTGTATGTAATTGATTTTTTCTTTACCACATGTCCTACTATTTGTACTCCTATGAGTATCAACATGTCTAAGATTAGTGAGGCACTGTCGGATTATGAAGATTTTAGAACTATTTCTATCACCATAGATCCAGATCATGATCTGCCTGACGTCTTAAAAGAGTATGCTGCTAAGTATGATGCAAATGATCACTGGCAATTTCTAGTAGGAGATAAAGAGGCTACTTATAAACTAAGTCGTGAAGGGTTTAACGCTTATATAGGCGAGAGTGATGACGAGGCGATACGTTTTGAACACAGTGGCAATTTTGCGTTAGTAGATCGTGATGGTTACATACGCTCTCGTAAAGTGCGTATCGATAAGGATAATGAAAACTGGATATATCACTATAGTGGTGTTCAGGAAAATGATATACCTGCTCAATTAAACGAGATTATTGAAGATGCAGAAACACTTTTAAATAAGTAAAATATGTTAGAGAAAAGAGGTCCCGCTGTAATTATAATTATTTCTATTCTAGTACCGCTAGTAGTTGTTTTTTTAATGCTTATGCCAGAGCGTTATAACTTTTTAGGTATAGAATCAGGTTTGTTACCATTATTTCATGCAGTTATTAATGGTATGACCGCTGTGTTGTTAACGTCAGGTTTTATTCTGATTAAAAAAGGAAGTAGAACAGCGCACAGGTGGGTAATGACCACAGCTTTCTTGTTAAGTGCTGTGTTTTTGGTTAGTTATGTAATTTCTAAAATTAGTAATGATCCAGTATCTTATCCAGATGAAGCACCGCTCAAAGCACTTTATTTATTCATACTTTTAACCCACATCGTTCTTTCTGGTATTATACTGCCATTAGTGTTATACACGATGTATTTTGCATGGAATAAAAAGTTTGAAAAGCATAAAAAGATAGCTCGTTGGACCTTTCCTATCTGGTTATATGTGGCCATTACTGGTGTTCTAGTGTATGCTTTTATGCAACCTTACTATTAATATTTTACTATGAAAAAGATATTTATTCTAGTTATTGTTTTTAGTTTTCCCGCTTTCGCGAAAGCGCAATGCGCCATGTGCCGTGCTGTTATAGAAAGCTCTGGAGATACCGCAGCTGCTGAAGGGCTTAACAACGGAATCACCTATTTAATGGTCTTTCCATACCTGTTAGTAGGTGCTATTATTTACATGATATATAAGAACACCCAAAAGGGTTCTAAGGATATCGAGTCATAATTATTTGTAAGTTTTATCTATAGAGATTCAAAATAGAGGTAGATTGTAGGATATTAACATTTTATTATAATCTTTAGTGTAACAAGTGTGCAACTTTATAGCCTTATAGAAATAGGCCATTTAATTAGGTTTCATAAACACCACCGATGATCGAAATTACTAATCTGCAAAAGTCTTACGTTACAGGAAACACCTCATTACACGTTTTAAAAGGTATCGATTTTTCTGTAAAAGAAGGTGAGTTAGTTTCCATAATGGGGTCTTCAGGATCTGGAAAATCTACGTTACTCAATATTCTAGGTATGCTAGATGAGGCAGACCAAGGCTCCTACACGCTCGATAATACTCCTATAAAAAACTTAAATGAAAAAATTGCTGCTCAATACCGCAACAAGTTCTTAGGGTTTATTTTTCAATCTTTTAATTTGATTAATTATAAGACGGCCGTTGATAATGTGGCCTTGCCACTTTATTATCAGAAAGTAGGTCGTAAAGAACGAGATGAAAAAGCCATGCATTATCTAGAGAAAGTAGGTCTTGCAGACTGGGCAAATCACTTGCCTAATCAACTTTCTGGAGGTCAGAAACAACGAGTGGCCATAGCACGTGCTCTTGCTAGTGATCCTAAAGTGTTACTTGCCGATGAGCCTACTGGAGCTCTAGATACCAAAACTTCTTATGAGGTTATGGAGCTTATTCAAGGTATTAATGAAGAAGGTAGAACCATTCTCATTGTAACACACGAACCTGATATAGCCGAAATGACTAAACGTGTGGTGAATCTTAAAGATGGTAGAATTATAGATGATAGATTAGTAAATCAGGTTAAAGCATCTGCTCATGTTTAATATCGAGAGATGGCAAGAAATCTTTGAAACCATTAGTAAAAATAAGTTACGTACTTTTTTAACAAGCCTTTCTGTAGCCGCTGGTATTTTTATATTAGTAATTTTATTAGGCTTTTCGTCTGGTATAGAAAATGGGGTTCGTGCTCAGTTTGAGGGTGATGCTACTAATCGCATTCAAGTAAGTACACGAACTACTACCAAAGGATACAACGGTCTCAATCCTGGTAGAAGACTACAAATGACTAATTCTGACTATGAGACTCTTAATAGGAAGTATGAGGATCAAATAGAATATAAGACAAGCCTTTATAATACTTGGGGTGGAGAGATCAATTACAAAGAAAAACAAGGTAGTTACCGCATAGAAGGAGCGTTTCCAGATCAACAATTTATTGAAAATGCAACTTTAACTCAGGGACGTTTCTTGAGTCAGTCCGATGTGGACGAGTCTCGTAAAGTTGCCGTGTTAGGATATCAAATGAAGGAAGATCTTTTTTCTGATACGGATCCTATTGGAGAAATTATTTTAGTGAACAACAACATTAATTTTACTGTGGTAGGTGTTTATACAGATCCTGGTGGTACAAGAGAAGAGACTAGGTTGTTTATTCCCATGACCACCGCTCAAAAAGTATTTAACGCAGGGGAGAACATTAACCGTATTGCTTATACAGTTAAAATGAGTGACAACTTTGATGAAGCTGTGGCTCTTAGTGCTGCAATGACGCAATCTATAGATCTAGATTTAAGAACAAAATTTAGTGTTGCTCCAGACGATAGGATCGCTGTAAGAGTGAACGATACGCTCGAAGAGGCAAAAAAAATCTATAGCTTAATCGACACCATAAGAATGGTCTTTTGGTTTATAGGTATAGGTACTATTATTGCTGGTATAGTAGGAGTAGGAAATATCATGTTGATAGTTGTTAAAGAGAGAACAAAAGAGATAGGGATACGTAAAGCACTAGGTGCATTACCTAGTGAAATTATATGGATGATTTTACAAGAGTCTATCTTTATAACTGCACTTTCTGGATTGATAGGTCTGTTTGCTGGTGTGGGATTATTACAGTTAATTGCGCCATATGCCGAGACCGACTTTATAAACAATCCTACAGTAGATTTCACAACTTCTATAACTACGGTAATTATCCTAATTGTTGCAGGAACATTAGCTGGTTTTATTCCTGCTAGAAGAGCAGCAAATATTAAACCTATAGAAGCCTTAAGAGACGAGTAATATGTTCAATAGAGATCGCTGGATAGAAATAATAGAAGCACTTAATGCTAATAAGTTGAGAACATTGCTCACTGCTTTTGGTGTGTTTTGGGGAATTTTTATTTTAGTAGCATTGCTAGCGTTAACTAATGGGTTGAGAAATGGTGCCACTGCAAATTTTGCAAATAGTGCGACTAACTCTATGTTTATGTGGGGACAACGTACTTCAGTACCTTATAAGGGCATGAATAAAGGACGTAGGGTTCAGTTTAAACTTGTAGATGTGGAAGTGCTTAAAGAAAAAATGCCTTCACTTAAATATGTCTCACCTAGACAGCAATTAGGCGGTTATCAAGGAGCAAATAATGTTACTCGTCGTGAAAAAACTGGTGCGTTCCAGGTAAATGGTGATTACCCAGAATACATTTACCAACAATATATGGATATTGTAAAGGGTAGGTGGCTCAACTACTCTGATATTCAAAAAGAAATGAAAAGTGCTGTAATAGGTACTGATGTCGTAAAATCACTTTATGATATAGGTGAGGAGCCTATAGGAACGTATATAAAAGTACAAGGTGTAAACTTTAAGGTAGTAGGTGTTTTTGAAAACCCAAATACACAAGGAAATAGCGAGGAAGAGGCAAATACTATTTTTATTCCATTTACATCATTTGCCAAAGCCTTTAATACTGCTGATAATGTACAGTGGATGGCCATAACTGCTCATGATAAAGTAAGCATAACAGATGTTAAAAGGCAAGTTCTTAGCATTATGAGAGAACAACGCAGCGTCCATCCAGATGATAAACGTGCTATAGGTAATTTTGATAGAGCAGAGTTATTTGCAAAATTTACTGGGTTATTTGATATCCTTTCTTTTGTAGGATACTTTGTAGGAGCACTGGTACTGCTTTCTGGCGGTATAGGTATTTCTAACATCATGCTCATTGTAGTTAAGGAACGTACTAATGAGATAGGTGTGCGTCGTGCATTAGGTGCTACTCCTTGGGATATAAAATCACAAATTTTGCAAGAATCCATAGTTTTGACTTTGATTTCAGGTCTTGCAGGAATTGCATTTTCGGCAGGACTCATCTGGTTAATGAATTATTTTCTTGATAATAATGGACCAGTAGAAAACTTTGCAAATCCTTCTGTGAATATTGTCGTAGTCGTTATTGCTTTAATCATATTAAGTGTAGCTGGACTACTCGCAGGTTTTATACCGGCTTCTAGGGCTACTACTATGAAACCGGTAGACGCATTAAGAACCGAATAAAATAAAACATCAACTAACAAACTATAAATGAAACGTACAGGAACCGTAATTACATTATTAGTAATTTTACTCTTAGCAGCAGCAGGAATCTGGTATATCTATACTAAAGATCTTGAGGATCCTATGGAGTATAAAACAGAGCAAGCCGAGAAAAAGACCATTCTAAAGGAAACAGTTGCTACAGGTAGTATAGTCCCTAAAGAGGAGGTGAATATTAAACCTAATATTTCTGGTGTGATTGATAAAATACACGTAGAAGCTGGTGATTATATAGAGGCTGGTGATTTAATAGCAGATATTAAAGTAGTTCCTAATGTGAGTTCTCTTACTAATGCAAAAAATAATATTGCAGGACAGCGTACAGCGGTAGAAACTGCAAAACTTGCTAGAGATAATCAAAAAGCAATTTACGACAGACAGAAAGAACTTTTTGATAAAGGAGTAATCGCAGCAAATGATTTTGATCTAGCGCAAAACGCATACAATAATGCGGTGCAACGGTATAAGCAAGAACAAGTAAGCTTAACCAGTTCATTGCAAAATTATGACATCATTAGAACAGGAACTACCACTGGATTAGGTAAATATGCTAACACAAGTGTACGCGCAACTGTATCTGGTATGGTGCTCGATGTGCCGGTAAAAGAAGGAAATCAAGTTATCGAAGCAAATAACTTTAATGACGGCACTTCTATCGCAGTAATTGCAGATGTTAAAAAAATGATTTTTGAAGGAAAAGTGGATGAGAGTGAAGTTGGGAAAATAAAGGAAGGCCTGCCGCTAGAGATTACAGTAGGGGCTTATAATAACAAGAAATTTGATGCCGTATTAGACTATATCGCGCCCAAAGGTATTACAGAGAATGGAGCAATACAATTTGCCATAAAGGGAACATTAAAAACTGTTGCGCAAGATTCTACATTTGTACGTGCAGGACTTAGCGCAAATGCAAGTATTATCTTAGATCGAGTTACTGATGTGCTAGCGATCAAAGAAGCCCTTGTGCAATACGATCCTAAAACTAAAAAACCTTTTATAGAAATTCAGACTGGTGATCAAGAATTTGAAAGAAGAGACGTAGAATTAGGTTTAAGTGACGGTATCAACGTAGAGATTAGAAGCGGTGTCACAGAGTCAGATGAAATTAAAGTATGGAATCCACTTAAAGCTCCTATAGGAAGAAGAAATTAATAGGGAACCTATAATTTTTGTAACAAATTACATTTTAGATCTACATATAGACATTATCACATTATGAAGAAGTTAATAATTTGCAGCATTGTTCTTTTAAGTTTCGCTTTCGCGAAAGCGCAATCATCAAAAACCTGGACCCTGCAAGAATGTGTCCAGTATGCAGTTAAGAATAATATAGACATAAAGCAAGCTGACCTGAGTACAGAAGTTGCAAAGTTAGATAAGAAAGATGCCTTAGGCTCCTTCTTGCCTTCACTTAATGCCAGTGCTAGTAATTCATGGAATACTGGTCTTACTCAAAATATTACAACTGGAGTTTTACAAACTCAAACCACACGTAACTCTTCTTATGGAATTTCGTCTGGTGTTACCTTGTTCGATGGTTGGGCAAATGTGTATAGATTACAAAGAGCAAAAATGAGTATTCTAGCAAGAGAATATAATTCTGAGCTAATAGAGGATAACATCTTGCTCAATGTAGCAAACTCTTACCTAAATGTTCTTTTTAACAAAGAGAATTTAAAGCGATTAGAGACGCAACATGTACAGACTAAGGCTCAAATAGATCTTACATCTCAACTAGTGGAAGCAGGTTCTTTGCCACGCGGTGATTTATTAGAAATAGTAGCGACCTATGCAAATGAAGAACAACAAATTATAGCTGCTACTAACAATATTATAAACTCTAGAATTGCTTTAGCTCAAATACTAAATTTTGAGAATTATACTAATTTTGACGTTCAGGATCCTAATTTAAGTACTCCTAATGGTTTTGTACTAGATCAGGCCGTAGCAGATATTTATGAGAATGCACGCTCAAAAAGATTTGAAGTGAAAATAGCTGAACAAAACACCTTGTTAGCTGAGCAAGATTATAAAATAGCAAAGGCAGCCGTTTTACCGAGACTTTCAGCTTTCTTTAATTATAATACAAGAGAGTCAGGACAGGGTAATTTTAATTCCTTTTTAGATCCTGATGCGCCTACTAGACAGATAGGTATCGTAGAAGGGACTAACCAGAGTGTTGTTGCTCCTAACTTTACATCTACAATAGGTAACGCAGATCCATTCTTTGATCAGTTATCTCGCAATGACGGTATTTCTTATGGGTTAAGTCTTAGTGTACCTATTTTTAACGGTTGGTCTGTGAGCAATAATATAGCACGCAGCAAGATAAATGTAGAGAATAGTAAGCTTACCGAAGACCAGACTAAACTGACTCTAAAACGTAATATTTATCAAGCATATAATGATGCAAATGGCTCTAAGGCGGCTTATGAAAGTGCAGTGACAGCGCTAGAGGCTAGAGAACAAGCATTTGAGTATGCTAGAGAACGCTATAATGTAGGCCTTATGAACGCCTTTGACTTTAATCAGGCACAGACCGCGCTTACTAACGCGCAAAGTTCTTTATTAAGCAATAAATACGATTATATTTTCAAGCTAAAAATATTGGAATTATTCAATGGTATAGCTCCAGAAGAAGTAAAACTTTAAAATCCCAACATGAAAAAGGCAATAATAATTATAGTAATACTACTTGCTCTTATAGCTATAGGCTCTTTGGGATACCAAAAGATTGCAGGCTCTAGTGATAAAGGTGTTTCTGTAGAGGTCATGGACGTACAATCCATGAATATTATAGAAACAGTAAGCGCTACCGGTAAAATTACACCAGAAGTAGAGGTAAGTATATCACCAGAAGTACCTGGAGAAATTATAGAATTACCTATAAGAGAAGGACAAGCGGTAAAAAAAGGAGATTTACTCGCAAGAATTAATCCAGATTTATTGCAGTCTAGTGTTAGTAGATCTAGAGCTGGTCTAGCAAATACTAGAGCTGGTTATGAGCAATCTAAGGCAACTCTTGCCGAGGCTAAAGCAAACTACCAGCGTAGTTCAACTCTTTTTGATAAAGGAGTTATCTCACAATCCGATTTTGATACCAGCACTGCATCTTATGAGAGAGCAAAAGCTGCAGAACGTTCTGCTTACTATTCAGTTCAAAGTGCTGGTGCAACTGTTAATGAAGCAACAGATAATCTAGCACGTACCAGTATTTTTGCACCTATGTCAGGTACTATTTCTCTGCTTGCAGTAGAGTTAGGAGAACGAGTAGTAGGAACACAGCAAATGGCAGGTACAGAATTACTACGCGTTGCAGACCTTTCTCAAATGGAAGTAGAGGTAGACGTAAATGAGAATGATATTGTTAAGATAGAAGTAGGTGACAAAGCTATAGTAGAAGTAGACGCTTACCTTAAAAGACAGTTTAAAGGTAAGGTGACAGAAATAGCAAACACCGCTACTGGAACTTTAAGTGCAGACCAGGTGACTAACTTTAAAGTTAAAGTAAGAATTTTACCAGATAGTTACAAAGAGTTAGTAGAAGGGAAGAGTGAAAACTATAGCCCTTTTAAACCTGGTATGACGGCTACTGTAGATATTATCACGAGAGAAAAGAATGATGTAATTGCTGTTCCTATTAGCTCTATAGTTATTAAAAACGATACCGTAGAAAAAGCATCTTTTCTAAAAGATGATATTTCTACTAGCGATGAAAAATTTGAATGTGTTTATCTAGAGGTAAACGGCAAAGCAAAATTAAGAGTAGTAACGACAGGTATTCAAGATGATAAGAATATTGTTATACTTTCTGGGCTTGATAAAGGAGATAAAGTAATTACGGGACCTTATAGAACGGTTACTAAAACATTAAAATCTGGTAAGGCAGTAAATTCAAAGAAAAATGATTCTTCTAGTGAGAAGTAATTCTCTAGAAGATTAAGAAAATTAGTACCTGTATCCCTATGGCTTTAATCTTATGTGTAGAAACTACCTCTACAAATTGTTCTGTTGCGCTAGCGTCAGATAATGGAGGTTTTGAAAATCCCTATGGTATTGCTTACTGTCTAGATGTACTAGAAGATAATAGCGATGGTTATAGTCATGGGGAGCGATTACATGTTTATATAAATGAAATCTTAAAACGCAATAATTTTACCGTAAACGATCTAGACGGTATTGCTGTTAGTGAGGGACCTGGCTCTTATACAGGTTTACGTATAGGTGTAGCTACAGTAAAAGGGTTGTGTTATGCTCTGGGCATACCTATGATGGCGGTGAGTACTTTAAAGGCTTTAAGTAAACAGAATATCAGTTCAAATGTTTCTATTGCAATGCTAGACGCGAGAAGGATGGAAGTCTATGCCGCTATTTTTGGTGGGGTAGATCAACTAGAACCACCTAGCGCAGTTATATTAGATACAGACAGTTTTTCTCGCTTTCGTCAAAGTGGATCTGTGACATTTATCGGGACAGGTATAATTAAGTTTAAAGATCTTATTAAGGAAGACCAGCATACTTATACGACTTCTAACCCTACTGCACTTACCATGTGCGATTTAGCAATGGATAAGTATAAAATAAGCGACACTGTAGATGTCGCTTATTTTGAACCTTTTTACCTTAAAGAATTTAAGGCAGGTTAGATTAATTTACCTCAAAAGTGATTTTTACATTTACTCTGTATTCAGACACTTTACCGTCTTTTACCTGAGCGCTCTGCTCGTTTACGTAAACAGATCTTATGTTCTTGACGCTTTTTGAAGCATGTTCAACCGCTTTATTTGTTGCCTCTTCCCAGCTATTATCGCTGTTTGCTAATACTTCTATTACTTTTAAAACTGCCATGGTTGTGTATTTAAGTTTAAATTAAGCATTTAAAATACACATTTTATCCATTTAACGCAACTACTCTATCTATTTTACCAGGAATCATGTCTTTGAGCATCGTCTCAATACCATTACGTAAAGTCATGGTAGAAGATGGACAGCCGCTACAGGCGCCTTGTAAAATAACTCTTACTTCACCACTACTTTCTTCATAACCTTCAAAAACTATATTACCACCATCACTTGCAACAGCTGGTTTAATATATTCATCTAGAATCTCAACTATTTTTTTAGAGATGTCATCTAGATTTTCAAACTTAGGTAGATCTACAGATTCTCCTTTTTCTTTTATAATAGCAGCACTTTCATGTTTTGTTTGTCCTATAGAATTACCTTTTTCTATCGACTCTCTAATAAAAGAACGTACCTCATGAGTTACCTCATCCCAAGAGATAACGTCATGTTTTTGAATAGAAATATAGTTCTCATCTACATAAAGTTCCTTGATGAAAGGGAATTTATATAAGTCCCTTGCTAGTGTATTTGCTTCTGTATCATTGATACTTTTAAATTCCTTGCTATTAACGGTAAGCTTTTTGTTAGCAACAAATTTCATCGCATTGGGATTAGGAGTGGCCTCTGCATAAACAGTTACCGGCACTTTCTTCTTTTCTTCATCTGCTTTAATGAGTTTTTCTCCACTATTCAGAAAGTCTCCGATTTGCTCGGCAACCTCTGTTTGTACATCTGACCATTCTACAATATCGTATTTTTCTATAGCAATAAAATTCTGTGCGATATAAACGGTTTTTACAAAAGGAAGATAAAAAAGCTGCTGTGCTAGTGGTGATGGCTTTGCGTCATCTATATTTTTAAACTCGTAACTATGGTTTTTTACTAAGAAATGATTGCTTTCAAATTTTACAATCGATTCATTACTAGTTTTTACAACCTTAATTTGATGATTCTCCATAACTATGTTTTAATCTAATACAAAGATAAGGAGCTTAACAAGCTAAAGCTTTATATAAATCAATCTATTAATCTTATGCAAGCTTTTATTTTTCTAATCCTAAAGGTGGATACTTCAAATTTGCGATTTTATTTCATTTGTTTTCAACATAATCCTTGTTATACCTCCTTCTAAAACAAAAATTTATAT
This sequence comes from uncultured Nonlabens sp., assembly GCF_947495285.1. Taxonomy (GTDB): domain Bacteria; phylum Bacteroidota; class Bacteroidia; order Flavobacteriales; family Flavobacteriaceae; genus Nonlabens. The sequence continues at coordinate 107,208 of NZ_CANLXZ010000009.1, forward strand.
ATTTGACACCTTGTTATATAAAAATGTGTTTTTATCCCAGGTTTTTTTAAATGCGACTTAAAAAGTCATTTTTCTCAATCTTGAAAAATCAATTAACTAACAAGATATAAAACATTTATAACGTTAGAGAGTTACATAAAACTATACATGAAGAAACTATTCATTTTACTAGCTATCGCTTTTAGTGGTCAGCTAGCTATCGCACAAGAAGGTGTTCCAGTTTATTTAGATTATCTTACAGATAACTATTATCTACTTCACCCTTCTATGGCAGGCGCTGCCGCATGTGGTAAAGTAAGAGGTACAGTAAGACAGCAATGGTTTGATCAAGAAGACGCACCTAATTTACAGACATTAAGTTTTAATACAGGTATAGGAGAGAATAGTGGTATAGGAGCAATACTGTTTAATGATGAAAACGGTTACCATTCACAAACTGGTGCTTATCTTTCTTACGCTTATCATCTACAAATAGGTGGTGGTTTTGAAGATTTAAACAGACTGTCCTTCGGTATGAGTGCTGGTTTAGTACAAAGTAGACTAGATGAGTCAGATTTCAACCTAGCAGACTTTGACCCAATAATTACAGGAGTTCTTAGAAGTGATTCTTACTTTAATGTAGATATAGGTATGTCTTACTTCTACAAAGAATTTTATGCTCACTTTACTGTTAAAAAACTTTTTCAAAATCGTGAAATTTATTCAGAAGGTTTTGAAAGTACTAACCAGCGTCGTTATGTTGCAACAGTAGGTTATTTATTTGCGCCACGTAATAGTGACTGGCAGTGGGAACCATCTGTGTTATATCAACGTACAGATCGCACTGGAGAACAATTTACGGACATAAATGCAAAGGCTTATTATGACCTTAACGATACTAGTGTTCTTTATATGGGACTTTCTTACCGTCAGAGTTTTGATGGGGCTGAGTTCTTAGATGGAACTAGCGTACAAGAACAAAACCTTTCTCTTCTTTCTCCTATTCTAGGTGTGAAATACAAAGAATTTACCTTTGGTTATAACTACAGTTACCAGTTTGGTGATGTACAGTTTGCAAATGGAGGTTTTCACCAGATTACTTTAGGTATCGATTTCTTATGTAAAAAAGATAGATGGAGTTGTAACTGCCCTGCGGTTAACCTATAATCTTACCTAACTTATTTATAATAGAAAAGGATAGCTATTTGTGGCTATCCTTTTTTTTGTTCCGCTTTCGCGAAAGCGGAATCATTACAACTCTTTACGCAAATAATTTTTCTAGAAAGAAAAGACAACTTCTTACCTTTGACACATGATGAGAAAACTACTTAATGAAGAACTAGACCGCCTTACTACAGAAGGTTTTAAAGAAAGTGATAAAACACCTTTGATAATTGTGTTAGATAACGTGCGTAGTTTAAATAACATAGGTTCGGTTTTCCGTAGTGCAGATGCCTATCGTGTTGAAAAAATATATTTATGTGGTATCACAGCTCAACCACCACATAAAGACATTAGAAAAACGGCCTTAGGAGCTACAGAAACCATAGAATGGGAATATGTAGAAGATACTGTGGATATAGTAAATAAGCTTAATGAGCAAGGTTATACTACTTGTGCTATCGAGCAAGCAGAGCGCTCTCAAAATCTGTATAATTTCTCTCCATCAAAAGGTGATAAAGTAGCCATTGTTCTCGGTAACGAGGTAAAAGGTGTCCAGCAAGAAGTAGTAGACGCGTGTAAAGAAGTCATAGAGCTAGATCAATATGGTACTAAACACAGTTTGAACATATCTGTTTGCGCCGGTATTGTGATTTATGATGTGTTTAATAAAATTAGTGTGTTAAGAGATTAATACAGGTCGAGTGTATGACTGAGAAAACTGCAAAAAGAGTTTACACTTATTCTTTATTTCTAGGTTTTGCTTTATTGTGTTGGCAAATTTTAATCTATCGCAAAACTATTGTAGATCCTAGATTATTATTAATCATAGTATTTATAGCAACTATAATAGGTGTAGTTATGATATCAAGAAACTACAGTAAAATATACCCTATGTATAGTGGTATAAGACTTATGTTTTTTACTGTGTTACAGTCTTTAGTTAGTTTTGGATTCATCGCTTCTGCGATTTTTCTTTTGATGAATTTTTATTTTGCAAGTGAGGAAATAGAAATTCAAAAACATGCTATTATTAGTAGGTCTTCCATGTCTGGAGGAAAAAGACATAGAAATGAAAGAAAGCCAATTTTTGAAATTCAATACAATTCGTATTATCGCAAACAACTAGTTTTCTCAAATCAATTTTATGAACGAAGAAATGAATTCAAAATAGTTGAGCTAGAAGTAAAAGAAGGTTTTTTTGGTTTTGATATTTTAGAAAATAAAACGCTTAAATAAGTCGATCGTTTTAAGTTAAAACTTAACGTCATATTTTGATTGCATATTTTATTTTTGTCTACTGTCTACTGTCTACTGTCTACTGTCTACTCATCCACGATTCCCATTTTTCTCAATAGAAAACTCGCATTCATGTTAGTAGCGATACCATCTTTGAACTTGTAGTCAAAGGTGAGCTCGTCATTAGTAATATCAGCATCAAAGAAATAGTTGGAAATCGTGTCGTATTCGTTTGCTACTTCAGTAAGGCTTAAATCGTGTGTAGCGATAATTCCTGTCGCATGTTTTCTAGAGAGTTTTTCAATAAGCTTGCGAGAACCGTTAGCTTTATCCTGGCTATTTGTTCCTTTAAGAATCTCATCAAGAACAATAAAATACCGATCGGTTTCTATTTTATCAACTATAAATTTAAGACGTTTTAATTCGCTAAAGAAGTACGATTCATCATCAGTTAAAGAGTCGCTGGTTCTCATGCTCGTAATAAGCTTAATCGGGCTGTAAATAGCCTGTTGAGCACGTACGGGCAAGCCTACGTTAGAGAGTACTATTTTCATAGATACGGTTCTTAAAAACGTGCTTTTTCCAGCCATGTTTGCACCAGTAATGATAAAGAACTCTCCAGAGGATATATCTATGTTGTTGCCTATGGATTTATTTGGATCTAATAAAGGGTGATGTGCCTCTGTCGCTTTTAATTGAAAATCACCTGATACTATTTTAGGATAGGTAAAGTCAGGATGGTTGTAAGCAAAGTTACCTAGCGAGCTCATGGCATCTATCTCTGCAGCGGCTTGTAACCAGTTTTCTATATGACTCACGTTTTCTTGCAGCCAGTTTTCTATAGTATGTACTTGTTTTAAGTCCCAAAGTCCCAGACCATTTGCCATAACACCAAAAAGCATGTTGTTTCTTTGGTCCAGTCTACCTATGGATCTTGCTAGTTCATAAAAACGTTTTGAAGCCGGCGCACCATCGGTTATTATTTTTGACTTCAATTTTACTAATAATTCACTTTCAAAACTCTCATTTTCTATGGCGAGAATTAACTGACTGTACTGACTAAAAAACAATTCTAGACTACTTATATTACCAGAAAAAGCAGTGATTCTTTTAATATACTTACCTGTAATTCCTAAACCTGCAAAAAACACAGCAGATGGCACATAACCAGTAACTAGATCGTAGAAGTATAGAGCAAATGTCGATATACTTAACGCTAGCCACAACCAGCATAACCAGGAGAATATCTTAGGGACAAAAGATTCATAACCTTTTACCCATTCTAACATCGATTTGGGATTGCGTTCCTTATCAAGCAATGTAGCTGTTGCCCAGAATTCTTGTCTAAAATCGACCTTATTTGCTAGTTCTTTTACAGCACCTTGTTTTTTCTCTATTTGAGAGATGTCGTTGCTGTTTAATTTATGAGCAAGAGATTTAATTCCATCTTTAGTAACACTTTTATTGAGGTATTGAAATATAGACCCTGCACCGAATAAATCAATATCACGACCATATTCATGATCTTCGGTTAGAAACTCTTTACCATCGGGAAAACCATGAAAATCACGATCTAGAATTTGTAATTCCTTACCATTTATATCTCTTAACGCTATTTGAAAATCACGCTTGCGTTTTAAATTCTCATGTCTAGAAACTAAGAATAAGAAAACACCGAATATCAAAAATGCTACTAATAAAGCATACTGCCAGTAATCAATCAGTAAATAAACGGCAGCACAACCACCTAAAAATACTAGAAACCGTAACGTACTAGATAACCGCAGTTTTTTTTGTAAACGGTTGCTAGAGTCTGTAAATTGAGCAATACGCTCGCTATAAAAGGTGAGGAGTTTTGAATCCAATTAGCTGTTTTTTAAAAGTTCTTTGTCTTTGCGAGTCAGTTTTGCAACGACTAGATCATAACTGTGATCTATCCATTGTTGCAGTTCTTCTCGCGTCATATCACGGTCTGTGTATATGGTGTTCCAGTGTTTTTTATTAGAATGAAAACCACCTGTTACAGTGCCATCATATTGCTCTCTTAACTCTATGGCTTTGTCAGGATCGCATTTAAGATTTATAGTTTTTTCTCCACGTTCCCATTTTTCAAGACCAGCGAGACAAAACATCTTGTTCATTACCTTAAAAACTAAGGTCACCTCGTCAAAGGGAAACTCTTCTGTGGCTCCTTTTTTAGAAAGACAGTAGTCTCTAAGTTGGTCTATTTGCATCTTATGAATCTAGTTTTTTAGTCTCCTCGTGTTTTTCTAAAACTAAGGCATTATAATCTAGAGTCCAGCCTATGGTTGCTGCGAGTCCTTCCATCATTTTAATAGCAAGAACAGCTTCTTTACGAGCTTGTTCCATAAGGCCGCTTTCTGGTACTTTATCAATAATGTGTTGCTTTGCATTGCGAGTTACCTCAGTAAGATCATCGCTAGTAAAGTAATTTGCCCAGCCTTCTGACTTATCATAGTAACTAAAATCGGTTTCTATACTCAAAATTTGCGGCTGCGGAAAGTTCTTAAGAACAATCGTTTTTCTCTCAGGATCGCTATCCATTTCTATTTTAGTAAGGTCAAAACCTATGTGCGCCTTTGCATTAATTAAGATAATGGCTTTTTTCTTCCCTAATAGAAAGTTGGCAATTTTGTCTTTTACATTTTGATAGTGGTAGATTTCAGAAAAATCTCCTTCTACGGTTATAAATTTACAAACCGAGCGTATTTTCTCCATAAGAACAACGCTCTGCTCGCGTGTGTTTTCTTTTTTGCTATTTTTAAAAAAGAATTTAAAAATAAAAAATGAAGCGACTGCTCCTAATGCCAGTCCGAGAAAAAATAATAATTCCATAAATCAAAGTTACAATATCTCGTAGAGAATAGGACGAGAAGGCGCAGCATCATTTTCTATAGGCGCTACTTGAAGATCTAGCATGTAAAAGCCGTCCTTTATCACATCAGGTACATAAATCAGCTCGGTAATAGTAGCGTCCAGTCGTTGCTCACCATTATAATCCCAAAATTCCTTATGTGCCAGTAACGCACCATTATCTTTTTCTTTGTCCACACTAGGTAAATCTATGAGAATGTGTTGGATTCCGCTTTCGCGAAAGCGTAACATTAATCCAGCATCTACATACGGTGGGTTGCTATTAGAATAATTCTTGCTCTTATTACTTTCTGGATTAGGCATGGTACGCAAGATGACAGCCTTTATTCCAGTAGCTAGAGGAGTTGTCACCGATTCATTAATGACTAAATCGCCATCTATTTCTTGTGGTGTTACACTTATCAATTGCGCTTTAAAAAATGTACCGTCTAGAGCATTATTTACACTATGAAACTCTTCTGTAATATGCCCAATACATTCCGTATGTGTTCCATGACTATGCGGATTAAAATTAACGTCATTAAAATTAGTCGAGCCACCCAACTTTACATTCCCCACATATCCATCTACCTCTACATGTTTAATGACCGGCTGATTTATGTACCACGCACCAACTCCAGCATTATTTTGTACCGCTAGACTAATATCATGTGGTTTTGAAAGGTCTATAGATACTTGCTCTTTTTCTAGCTGTATGGTTGTTTTCATGTGAGTGGTTTCAGGTTGAGGTGTTTTCGTATCAACGCAACTGGTTAAAACTAGTGATATTATGAAGATGAAGTTTTTCATTCTAAATTTATTGAATAAAATTGCTCTCTCAACTCAAATAATAGATTATTGATGTAATCTATGTCAGGCGTTTCAGATAAAGATGATGTTTCAAATGATTCGGTCATTTTATCTTGTAGTTTATTTGCCTTGCTCAATAAATCATCATATTCAAACTTTCCATTTTTAATATCTAGTAAGAAATTTCTATTAGGACGAACTACATTTATTTCAGCATCTTTTCCTATTTCAATAGCCATTTCTAGAAGTCTAAAAGTATGCATCATGTTTTTTGCATCGTAATTTTTTCCATGACTTTGTGTACTTTCATATCTATCATCATTACGTTTCTCTACCCAGTTCCAATACTCTTTATATTCTTTACAGTATTTTGAGTAACCATCTTTATTAAAATACAAGATCGTTTGCATATCCTCTTCTTTTGGAATAGAACTTAAACTTACATCGTTAGAATAATCATTTTTAATAATTCCTTTGTATTCTACATTTTCATTATAAAACAAACCATAAACATCTTTCATATGAGAGATATTAATTAAACCACAATGTTCTTGTTTCCATTTTTTAAGTTCTAAGTATTTTATGAGGCTTATGGAGCCTTTATTATGATTCACATAACAAAAAGAAAGAATGCTTTTTCTTTCTTTCCCTATAGGATTCATGATTTTTTTCTTTAGACCTTTTGCTTTCTTAATTTGAGATAGAGCAAATTTCCCGAAGGTATTTTTGCAGAGTTTAGATAATATCTTTTTTGAATCAATTCTCTCTAAGTAAGGATGTTTATATAGTATTGCTGACTTTGGCGTATTTAAAAGCTCTAAAATATTAGGATTGTTTACGGAGAGTAATTCCATAAAACGTCCCAACTCAAAATAAACAATGTCGTTGGTTTGATTACTTACTTGGGGTACATAATTCAAGCTGTAATATGATTCTTTAGGTAATATAAATACACCTTTGATGTCTGTGTCAGAAGTAGGAGTGTTTAGTCCATAGGCCTTACTTCCACTTATACATTCAAGAATTATTAGATTGTTTTCTTTAAGATAATCAATTGTCATTCTATGAAAGGGTTGTTAAAAAGAAGGTGTCAAGTTCTTCTAATGTACCATGGGAACTCGGCAGTGTATTCCTTTTATCGTTAGCTTGATTTATACAGGTTTCTATAAAATTTATGAGTTCAATTTCTCCTGAATGCATGTAACTTTCACTAATTGTTGCTTTGAGGTTAATTAACTCATTAATTCGATCTATCAATTGTTGGTCTATTTCTAACCCTTGAATCATTTCTTGAAAAACAATAGGTGGTAGTTCCTCTTTTTCTAAAATCCATTTACATGCGGTAGCAGAACGTAAAGCATAAAAGAACTTTTTTAATTTAAATTCATCATGCTGTTTCAATTCTTCTAGGAATTTTTTTGCCATACTCAAATAATGGTGAATGGTTGCAATTCTAGAGTATTGAGAATATGCAATCTTATTTATGTCGGCTACAAAAGTTTTATCACATTTATAAATTATTGGAGATTGAATTCTTTCCAGCAGAGGAGGATTGGATTTTTGAAGAAGTCGTAATGATTTTCTCAAATCCCAACCAGTGATATCGATGTCATTATTTTCGAACATGAGTTCGATGCTATCCTTTTTCTCGTTTAATGATAAATACCAGTCTTTTGTGTGAACATAAATAATTCGAATATCAAAGTCACTATCAGGTGATGGGAATCCCCATGCTCTTGAACCGGTTTCACATGCTAACAGTATTTTAATATTTCTTTCTGCTTCAATCCTTTCCAAATACTGGATTATTTTTTTTGTCATGTTTAATTGGGTTTATACATCGTTTTTTTACGAATTAAAAACTCTGATAGTTGATGTTTTAAAATATTAGACTCTTCGTAACTTATCTTTAATTTAGTTAGAGGAATTGATAGCTGTTTATTTAGATGGATTATTTCTATAACTGATCTAATTCCGTTATAATTTATAGTTTCAAAATTAGATAGAGTGTACTATTTAGAAACTTTATTTCTAATAATTAAAATTATTCTTTTTTCATTTAAAATGAGATAGTTAAGTTTCTTTTCAGTTAAAAAATATAGAACAGAAAGAAAGGAGATGCAATTATTAAGAACTACCTCAAAAAAGGTTTGCTCTGAATTTTTTACAAGTAAAAAAGTCCCAGATTCCTTCTTAATAATGTGATCGATCTCTTTTTTTGTCATTTTAGAAAAACAAATACTTTACTCCACTTCTAACTCCTGACTAGCTTTTCCACCACTACCGCTTAACTTAACAGAATAGACTCCTTTAGGTAAATAATACTTTCCGTTTTGTGCTTTTGCAGGTCTGTTTTCTTTGTCAAATTTTTTCAAAGCATATTCTCCTACAGTACCATTATAAGTGTAGAAGTTAAGACCGATAGTACTCATGTTGGCATCTTCATAAATGGTTTTTCCATCTTTGTTGAGTACCTCTATCTTTACTTTTCCAGCCATAGGTGTGTAGTAAGAAAGTTCTATACTAGGTTCTGATCCTTTGCTCCACATAAAACCTTGTGATCCATATCTAGACGAGGCTCTGGTTTTGTCGATTTTCGCGAAAGCGAAACCATCATTATCCATCAACGCTAGTGCATCTAAATTTGCAGTATAAATAGAACGACCGTGTGTACCTATTAACAAGTCGTTTGCAACTGGTTGTATTTTCATGTCGTGAACGGCAACTGGTGGCATACCATTATTTAAAATATCCCAAGTTGCTCCACTATTTGTACTTATGTAACTACCATTATCTGTTCCTACAAAGAGAGTGTTCTTACTTTTAGGATGTTCAATAATCACGTTTACAGACGAGGTAGGGATGTTGTTGCTTATGTTTTTCCAGGTCGTACCATAGTCATCACTCATGAAAACATAGGTGGTAAAATCATCAAATCGATAACCGTTTAAGGTTACATAAACACGTTCTTTTTTGTGTTGAGAAGCAACGACACGGCTTACCCATAGGTTTGCCGGCCAGTTGCCTTTAAGGCTTTTCCAGGTTGCGCCGCTATCTTGAGTAAGTTGTACTAAACCGTCATCTGAGCCTGTGTAAATTAATCCGAATTGAAATGGAGATTCACTAATGGTTGTTATGGTTCCATATGCTACGTTTCCTTCTTTACTACCTTGAGTAAGGTCTGGTGAGATAGCGGTCCAGTCTGTACCATTGTTCATAGAACGGTGTAATTTATTGCTACCTAAATAAAGGATATCCTGATTATGCGAGCTTAATAGAATAGGAGTTTGCCAGTTGAAACGGTATGGAGATTCTCCTAATTCATGTTTAGGTTGTATGTATGTACGCTCTCCAGAATCGCGATGTATTCTATAGTAGTTACCAAACTGGTATCCGGTATAAACGATGTCACTATTTCTAGCGTCTATTTGAATCTGCATACCATCGCCACCCATTATGCTTTTCCATGGGTAATGGCCTTTTTGTTGCCATGCTCTGTTTTCTCTGGCGTTATGTGCGCCTACCCAAACACCATTATCTTGTAAACCACCATAGACATTGTAAGGTTTTTCTGTATCGTAATTAATTGAGTAGAATTGACCTACACTAGGCGAGTTATTTTTGATCCATGTCTCACCGTCATCATAAGAGATGTTAAGTCCACCGTCGTTACCATTTATAATGTGACCACGTTTATTAGGATTTACCCATAAAGCATGATGGTCTGCATGCACGTTTTCTCTGGAAATATTGATCCAGTTCTTACCGCCATCTGCAGATTTAATAATGGGTACGCCCATAACGTAAAGGTGCTCCACATCGCTAGGGTCTACACGTACTTGTGCAAAATAGTATCCATAGCTGTAAAACGCACCGTCTATCTGTCCTTCATGGGTCTTATTCCATGTCTTACCACCATCGTTAGAGCGATACAATTCGGCTCCTTTTACTGGTGTGTTAAAAAGCTGTGTATTTGCTGTTTCAAGATATTTTGCAACATCCATAGGAGTGGCATCTCCTGCTCGCACCATGTTTTTTAAGTTTTGAGCACGGTATTTTTCTTGAAAACCGTTTTGTTTTAAAAAGTTGTTTAGTTTTTTATCGTCCAGTTGTAAGAAGTCGTTTTGAGACATTGAGGTGAAGTCGTTTTTAGAAAGCTGACCTCTAGTCTCTTTTTTAGAGTCTGTTTTTTGAGCAGGTCTTCTAAATTGGGAATCATGAATGGCGTACACGGTGTTTTCATCATATACAGCTAGTCCTATACGGCCGGTGCCACTTCCTACAGGAAAACCGCTTGCCTCGGTAGTTATTTTAATCCAGCTCTGTCCAGCATCGGTACTTTTATAAATAGCACTTGCTGTTCCACTTCCATCAAAATTCCATGCTTTGCGGTTTTTCTGCCAGCTGGCAGCATACATGATATTAAAATTATCTGGTACTGTCGCTAGATCTATAAAGCCAGCAGTACTGGTCGCAAATAGAGTTTTATCCCAAGTTGTTCCACCATCTTGAGTAGTGTAAATACCATGATTATCGCTTACTGAATATAATGGGCCAGTTACCGCAACGACTACATGGTCGGTGTTTTTAGGATCTATTAATATACGTCCTATATGTTGAGAGTCTGTAAGCATGGGCTTGCTCCATGTTTTACCCCAATCGGTAGATTTAAGTAATCCTATACCGGCATAACTACTGCGGCTAGAGTTGTTTTCTCCTGTTCCTGCCCATATGGTTTTAGAAGTCCAGTCTGCTGCGATATCACCTAGATTAATTGTACCAGCATTATCCATAATAGGAGTAAAGCTAGTTCCATTATTATGAGTATACCATAAACCACCACTGGCATATGCGACTAACATTTCTGTTGGGTCTGCTGGGTTAATGTCTATATCTACTACACGACCAGACATGACTGTAGGTCCTATGTTTTTAAACTCTAGGTTTTTAAAAGGAGACGACTGTGATAATTGCTTTTTTTTATCAAGACTATTTTGTATTTCTGTACCGCTGGTGGCAACTAGATTTTGGGCAAAGGTGAATACGGAAGTACTTATTAATAGTAAAGAGAAGAGCTTTTTCATGAAGTGTTTTTTAAGGGGCGTTTAAAGATAAGGACTTTGAATTATAGTTTTAATCTTTGTGATTCTTTAAGGCAAGAATATAAAAATTTTTTCTTGGGTTGTTTTCTTCTAACTTATTTTTATCATATTCCTAACATATTAATGATACTCTTTATTTACATTACACAAATGAAAAAAATAATACTAGTTTTATTTGTAGCGACATGGATAGTGTCCTGTAAGACCGATGGAAAAAATGAAGTTTCTAAAGTAAAAGAAACCGTTGTAGAACATACTAGGGTAGATCTATCTAGATATCCTCAGGGATTAAAGGATGTACTTGCTGCACATGGTGGACTTCAAAAATGGTCTGAAATGAAAAGTCTTACTTACTCTCTAGATGAAACAGAAACTATTGCAGATGTGCAGACTAGAGATATAGTCGTAAAATCACCAACTCATACCATAGGTTCTCTAGATGGTAAGGTATGGATCGCACAGGATAGTGCTTATTTTCCAGAAGCTAGAGCAAGATTCTATCATAACCTTATGTTCTATTTCTATGCTATGCCTTTCTTACTCGCAGATAATGGTATTGTCTATGAAGAGGTAGAACCACTAGAATTTAATGGAGTTATTTTCCCTGGGATAAAAGTAGGTTTTGAAGCTGCGGTAGGAGACTCTCCAGATGATAATTACCTTATGTACTATCATCCAATAACTAAGAAAATGACGTGGTTAGCTTATACAGTTACCGCTGGTAAAAAAGGAAAGTCAGATAATTTTAGTTTTGTGAATTATAAGGAGTGGAATGAGGTAAACGGTTTATTGTTACCTACACAACTTGCTTGGTATAAAGTAGAAAATAATAGACCTACTATACCTGCTGGTAAAGTACGAGAATTTAAAAGTATAGATGTAGACAGCGGTGATATGGATACGGCAACATTTACAAAACCAGAAAACGGTGTTTATGTAGACTAGATAAAGTTATAAAACCAATAGCGTCCTAAACGTTTAAAAAGAGAAAGGGAAATTTGTTCCTCAAAGTTACCTTTGTGGTGCAACACAAAAAA